>CAYOPZ010000032.1:0-34763 GCA_964406005.1 uncultured Bacteroidaceae bacterium | reverse complement strand
AGGCATCAACGATACGGCGTTTGTATGGGTAGAGCCTACGGCGCGTGTGATCCTTACACCTCGGACAGATACATTGTGCAACGAAACGTTTACCAATATACTGGTTACCAGCCCAACGGTTCCGACCAATGCAGTTAAGTACAAATTCACGGTTGTAACATCCGATCCCGGAGTATATGTGGATTCTGTACCGGATTATAATCTTGATAAAGGAACAACAATTGTTGACAGTATTTCGAATACCACAGTAACCAAACAGCAGGTAATGTTCATCTTAACTCCTTATCTGTGGGACAATGATGATGTTGAAAAAGATTGTTATGGCATTATCGATACGGCAATCATATGGATCAACCCCACACCGGTTATAGATATTGCACTGCCATACCCCGGTGATACATTATACTGTAATGAAAGCCCGGTTGAATTCTCTGTAACTACATTAAATCATGATATAATTGGTGACATAGTATATGATATTGATGCAGTCTATACGGATATAAGCGGTGTGACTGAAGGCGGACCATTTGTGAATGATCAGACAGGATTTACCGATACACTTGTCAATTCGCATCTTACCGACGTCCGGATGGTTACGTATACTTTTAAGCCCAGGTTTATCAATGTTGCTTCAGATATCTTTGAGTGTGATATCGGGATCGATACCACCCTTCGAATTTATGTTGCAGCCACACTCAATGACACCCTGATCAGCGAAACCAGGGGCTTGTACGTAGGGGGACATGACCTGCGATGCTATGGCATGGACAGCAGCTTTATTGATCTGGATGTTTGGGGTGGTTTTGGGAATCAGCTGGGACTCGGACCGTTCGGTTTTAACTGGGATCCGGCCGCCAGTATTGATCCTGCAAGCCAGAACCAGGATTATCTGTTTGCCGGCACATATCCTGTTGAAGTCACGGATCCGGTTGGGTGCACGATCAGGGATACAATTGTCCTGACACAGCCGGAACGGTTCTTTACCATAGTGGATACCGTTGTACAGAATCCTTGCAGAGGTGGTAGCCAGGCAGCAATACTGACCAGTCCGGTAGGCGGTGTTGCCGGCTTCAGTTATGTCTGGAATGCGCCTCTCAGTCAGACTTTTTATACCAGTGATATTTATAATCTGATTGAAGGTAATTATTATCTCACGGCATGGGATACCAATTACTGCCTGTACGAATGGGATACCATCCTTCTGGATCCAAATCCCAATTCAACATTTTATGAGAATTCAAGGTACGGGTCCGCATATCAGATATCCTGCTACGGTGATTCGACCGGCTGGATCGAGGTGAGGAATGCGCTGGGGAACGGACCTGATTCGCTGTACACATTCCTCTGGGAAATACCCACCGGAGATACGATCGAAGCACGGAACATCTATGATTTGCCGTCCGGGGCTTATCGTCTCACTGTGATCGATACCATTGGATGTGTAGATACGGTAACGGTGAATCTCGCCCAGCCGCCACTCATTGAAATTGATTCTGTATATATGACGGCATTTGCCGGTGATTTCAATATCAGTTGTTACGGGACCAATAACGGGGCCATTGATATATTCGATAATGACATAGACCGGCTTGGCAGGTCTCACAAGTATACCTGGACCGGTCCTCCGGGTGCCATTACTGATCCGTCCGTTATGAACCAGGATAGTCTTTATGCAGGGACCTATTATCTGCACATACGGGACAGCAGTGCTACATGGACCTGTACGCTTGATACCGCCTTCACCCTCACTGAACCGGCAGAGATCCAGCTTGACAATACAGTGATGAGTAATTACAGTGGCTATGAGATTGCATGTAACGGAGATTCGACGGGCAGCATACGGGTGACAGCCTCCGGCGGACTCGCGAAGGGTTTGCAGCCTTATGATTATTCGTGGGAATACCTTGACAATGGACAATCAGTCGGAGGGAATGCTGATACCATTTCAAACCTCTTTGCCGGTGATTACAGGCTGACCATAACCGATTCATTGTTGTGTGCGGTCAGTTTTGACATGACTCTGGATGAACCCGGGGCACTGGACGTATCATGGGCTCCGCATGTCAGATTTGGCGGTGCCGGAGTAAACATATCCTGTTTCAACGGAACGGATGGATTTATAGAGGATCTTGCAGTAACAGGCGGAACAGACCATCTGGACTACCAGTATTTATGGACACGGGCTGCAGACGGAGGATGGAGTTCCGCAGATTCAACGCCGGCAGGTTTACAGGCGGATTATTATACTCTTCTCGTAACCGATGCCAACGGTTGTCAGCAAACATTCAGCGATTCCCTCATACAACCCGATACGCTTGTTATCGGTTCCATAGGGGCGGAACGTCCCAGCTGTGCAGGTGCGGATAACGGTTCAGTAAGTGTCACCGATATAACAGGCGGATCGGGACCCTACAGCTATCTATGGGATACTCCTGCCATGGATACCACTGCATTGGCGGAAAATCTGGGCCCGGGAATATATTCGGTCATTGTCACGGATTTGAATATGTGTACTGCTTCCAGAGACACAACCATAGGTGAACCCGATGTGCTGGAAGTTGTCATTGATTCCATTTCAACACTGACATACAACGGGCAGATGATATCCTGCTATGGTGAATCGAATGCGGTAATGGGAGCCATCATGGCAGGAGGAACAAGACCCTATGATTTCAAATGGGAGGTTTACCAGAACGGCTGGATCCAGTTCAGTCTGGACAGCGTTGTTTACAACAGGCCTGTCGGGCGTCACAGAGTTACAATGGTGGATGCGAACGGTTGTGTGGACACTGTTGAAGTGGTGGTAACCCAGCCTGAGAAGTTAAGCTCCCAAACTTTTGTAACAGAGGTTGACTGTTACGGAGCGGCTACGGGTGGAATCGATCTGCACATGGCCGGAGGCACACCGGGTTATATTTATGAATGGTCAAACAATGGAACAACGGCAGAACTTATAAATCTTGATGCAGGAAATTATGCCGTGACCGTAATGGATGCAAACAGTTGCACTTATGATACAAGCATTTCTGTTCCTCAGCCGGATGTCCTTGTTGCAGGCCTGGATTATGTTCTGCCTACATGTCCTGACGCATTCGACGGATCAGCGTGGGTCTCTCCGTCGGGAGGCACTACACCATATAGCATTGAGTGGTCGAATGGCGGGTCCGGCGATGCACAGACAGGACTGGGCCCGGGCATGATTATTGTCACGGTACAGGATGACAATTTCTGCGAAACATCGGATACGGCGGTTCTGATTTCTGATGCTGCGAGCTGCCTTACGATACCGACCGCATTTACACCGAATGCAGACGGATACAATGATGTGTGGTGGATAGAGGGTCTGGAATATTATCCCGGCGCCATCATGGAAATCTATAATCGCTGGGGCGAACAGATATATCAATCATCCAATTATCTGGATGAACCCTTTGACGGAACACACCGGGGAAGGAAATTACCGGTGGATTCATATCATTTTATTCTCAGGCTGCAAAACGGCAGTCCACCGATAACAGGACAAGTAACTATAATAAAATGACAAGAATCCTGTATGCAGTCATATTGATCATGATCCTCCCGCTGGGTTTAAATGCGCAGCAGATGCCCCTCTACAGCCAGTATGTGATGAATTCATACATGATCAATCCTGCCATTACGGGAAGTGACGGCTATACCTCATTCAGTCTTACAGCGCGCCAGCAGTGGCTCGGATTCAAAGATGCACCGGCGAATTTTTCGGTCAGCGGACAAACCCGCCTTTTAAAAAGGAGCTACATTATTAAAAGAACTGATATTAACCGGAGCAGTTTGAAGCCCAGCACCAAGGGCAGGGTTGGACTTGGCGGTTTTATATATAACGACCGTAACGGGGCTGTGGAAAGAACAGGGTTGCAGGGTTCGTATGCCTATCATATATTCGTGAAAGAGACACAATTTTCCTTCGGTATTTCCGCAGGCATATTTCAATTCCGGATACACGAGGACGAGCTGACTTTCCTGGATGAAGGCGATCCGATAGCCGGCAGCCTGAAAAATGTAATCTATGTACCGGATGCGAACCTCGGTTTTTATATAATGAGTCCGAAGTATTTTGCCGGACTTTCCGTAAACCAGTTGTTTCAATCCTATCTCAGGCTCGGGAACCGGGCACTGGAAGAATTCAAGATGGAACGCCATTATTACCTTCTGGGAGGATGTAAGATCGAATTAAACCAGGATTATCACATAGAACCCTCATTTTTGTTAAAGTTTACAGAAAAGCTTGCTCTTCAGGCTGATGTGGGGGCCAAAGTGTATTTCAGGGATAATTACTGGGGCGGGGCATCGATAAGAACCGACGGTGACATCATCCTGACCTGTGGCGTCAGGGTCAAGCAAATGTATTTTGGGTATGCCTTTGATTACAGCCTTTCCCGTATACGCAAGTTCAGCTACGGGTCACATGAAGTAGTACTGGCAGTCAAATTCGGAGACAATGCCCGCAGGTACCGCTGGTTGAACCGTTATTAAATATTACAGGAACAGGTGAGAATAGTACACATTGAGGATAGATTTCACCCGTTGATGGGTTATCAGCTGAATTTTTTTGCCCAATACCATAATCCCGATACGCAGTTTATCATTGTTACATCGGATTCGTTGAATATCTGGGGAAAAGAAGATGCCAGTGCCTTATCTATAATGGATCGGGATTTTGAAGAGAAAAACGGGGTATCTGTTATCCGGTTAAACGCAATTTTAACCAGAGAAACGAAGAATAATATCTGGCTTTGCGGATTAATAAAAACATTGCGTAAACTAAAACCTGATTTACTTTTTGTACATTGTGTTGAGTCTTATTCTGCTTTAAGGATTGTACTTCGAAGGAGGAAATTTAAAGGATGTACAATCTGTTTTGATACACATACACTGCGGAATCAATTTCTGCCGGGAGGTAAATTCAGAATTTACCAATGGGTGATTAGGAATGTAATCGGAAGGAGAATCAATAGACATGGAATGAGAGCAATCGGTACGACTCGTGAGAATTGTGATATCCTTAAAACAGAGTATGGCATTCGTCCCCAAAATATTTTGTATGTTCCCATTGGAACGGATTTGGCAACATTCAAATTCAGTCTTTCAGAACGGAAAAATCTACGGGATCATTATGGTTTCCGTAAAGAAGATATTGTTCTGTTGTACACAGGGAAAATGAACATGAAAAAGAAGCCTCATCTGATTCTTGAGGCGATTAAGCTGGTAGAACAAAAAATTTCCTTGAATCTTCAAATTGTATTTGTTGGGGGGATATCAGATTCTTACAGGGCGAAAATTCAAGAAGGAATCTTCAAAAACCAGAGAATAAATCTGACAGTCCTCCCTGCTGTACCAATCAACGAGTTATACAAAATATATTCCATGGCAGACTTTGTGGTCTTCCCCCTTGAAAACACACTGAGTTCTCTGGATGCTCAGGCTTGCCGATTGCCTGTAATTATGGAAATCAATCCGACTAATGAAGAAAGACTTGAAAAAGGAGGCCTTTTATACCGTAAAAATGATTTGGATGATCTTGCCGGGAAAATACTGGATATGATCCATAATCCCGAACTACGGACCCGGCTCGGGTCAGGTGGAGAAGCCTACATACGAGAGAAGTATAACTATAAAGAGCTTACCAGTCAATTAGAAAAGGAGTTGGGAATAGGAAATTATCAGATATAAATGGGGTGAAATATTATTTCATTCTATTACATATTTCAGAACCCGTAAGCCTTTCCGGGTTTTTATGCATCAGATGCTCCAGTAGATTTTTATAATACATAGTGATGCCGGGGAATTCATATTCATCAAAATGACTGTTGTGCCATAACAGAGAAAAGACTCCATTGAACTTTTCCGCTTCATCCAAAATTTCGTTAATGGAATTTGTCATATCATCAAAACCGAGTTTCCTGTAGTAGAACAGTGTTCCATCCATTATAAGTAAAGGCAACTCCCAGACATTGATGATTCGGTTTTTTTCGAAGTCGAACAGCTTGAAAGGATGACAATATGAATTCCGGAACCCCTCATGCTCGGCAAAGCTTAAAGATGTATCATATACAAGTCCCGCCTGCTCATGGAGAATAAAGGTTTCCGGAATCCGGCATTTCAGGTAATGATGGCGGATTCCTGTTACAGGTTTCTCTGACACTGACTGTAAATGACTCAGGGTTCTTTGAAGTGATTCCAGATCTGAAGATGACTGGATCGTGCCATGTAAACCTATTTCGCACTGTTCTTTTATGAGTTCAGCGATTAGACCCTGAATCCTTTTCTCAGTAAATTTATACCTCGAATTAATATGCTTCCCTTCCTTTTCAAGGAAGAAAAAAGTACTCCTGATTCCGTACTTTTTTTCAAGATCCCGGAGAAACCTGAAATTCCAGAAGGGATTCTTATGCGAAAATGGGTTCGCAAAATGATACATCGAATGAAATGTTAATTTCGTTGTAAGCCACTTACTATGAGGTGATTTTTCCAGTCCGATCAATTGTTTGATTTTTAATGCAATTTCGAAAAAATGATAGGCATCTATCCGGTCAATATCATGGCTGAGAGAAAATGCAAAAGGAGAGAAGATTTTTTTTCGCCTGAATTTTATTTTATGAATTTTGCAAAATTCTTCCAGGGCAGTCAATATAATTTCGAAGTAATAATTTACAATCGGTTTGGAAATAATGTTTAGTTTGAATTGCAGGGAATCTGTGTAAGGGAAGCGTCCCAGGTTATCTTGCGTACCCAGCTTGTATTCTTCGTAACCGGATAATAGGTGAAAAATTGATTTCAAGAGGTCGTGATGGAAAATTAAGTTGTTGTTTACAATGGAATAAAAATGATCGTTCCTTCCCGGGAGGGGATACAGTACAGGTATATCAGAAATCCGGAGGGTGCGGTCCAGATCGAATTCTTCATCGGAAAGCGTAAATAATATGTATGGAGGAACAAGGTCCTGTTTGGATCCAAACCGAAGGAACTGGAGCATTCCGTTTTCAATCTCAACATGATGCCCAAGATGTTCTATTACATAATTGATTTGTTCGATACTGAGTTTCCCCTTCATTGACAGGTATTTACTCGATCCTTATTTCAGAGATATTTTTCCTGAGATTTTTCAGATTCGACCATTTTCTCCAGAATCCTTTCATACTATTCAACTCAATCTTTTCAAAGAAGTTCCACAGGTACAGAATATAGAAGAACAATATCAGAAGAACCGATTTTATCATCAGTCTCCATACGAGGGCAAAGTCATTAATCAATAATGAAACAGTATATAGTCCTGCAGCAATAATCAGGCACTTTATGATTTTCGGTATTTCGTATTCGATCTCATCGTTTTTCAATACTAAATAATACAACCAGCATGCAGCGACTATCTGAGCAACTGCCGTCGAGACAGCTGCGCCGATCGTTCCTATTGCAGGTATTAGTAGGATATTCAGTATAAAATTAATTCCTGCGACTGTAATTGAAACACCAGAAATGATCCTTGTTTTCTTTAATTTTGATAAGGGAAGCACAAGTACCTGCCTGATCCCTCCGAATATGATACCAAGGACCAGTACTGGTATCAAACTGAAAGAGTTCCAGTAATCCGGATTATTCATAGACAAGACCTTAATGGTCTCCTTCGCAAAAAGAATGAGTCCTGTACTGACAAATATGATAACAAGAGAAAAATATGTCATGGATTTGGAGTAAAACCGTCTGATATTCTCCTGTGACATCTGCTTGTAGAAAATATGGATATAGGCATTCAGAAAGGATGTAACAAAGACAATTTGAATAATGTTGGAGATCTTGTATGCCAGGGAATAATTTCCTACATTTTCCAGTGTTCCGAATAGATTCAGAATGAACCTGTCACTTAAAACCAGTACAATTGTCAGCAGGTTGGACAGGTATAGCGGCAAGCCAAACCTTATTAGTTCCTTTAGCAGAGTAAAACTGAAATCAAGTTTAATATTACTTACTATATATCCGGATAGAAAAAACAAGGCGATCAGATTGGCAAAACAATGCGCCAGGAATATTCCTTCCAATTGCATTTTCAGTGTACCGATAAAATATACCGTCAGCGCTACTGTAATTACCAGAACGATGATTTGAACAGTTGTCTGGCGAAAAGCTTTTTGCTGAATCCTGAGAAGAAGCATTGGAGTGTCAACCAACAGTCTGAGGAATGCACTTGATAGAAAGATCAGTGTTAATTCCCTTGATATTTCTGCTTTAAAGATTACATGTGAGAAATTCTTGATAATCAAGAAGAAAAATATGATTGTTATGAAACTTACTATAATGTTAAAAATATAGGAAGTGTAAAAAAGGGATTTCTCCTTTCCTTTTGTGTCTGTATCCCAATAAAATCTGGCTATGGCTGACTTGATCCCAAATCCAGATATTGCCTGAATAAACTGATAAGAGACCTCTAAAAGTGCAAGAAGACCAAATTGTTCGAGAGAAAAGAATTTGGTGTACAGGGGAAGCAGGATAATGCCTGAAAGTTTTCCGGATATATTCCCAACGGAATACAGGAGAGTATTTTTAACTGTATTTTTAATCTCATTAAGCATACCCATTCAATATAGCCTTCCATGCAGGAGTTTGGTCAAACGCAAATGATCATCGTGAGCCGGACAGGTGTAAAAAGAATGCGATTCAGTTTTCCAGTAGTTATATCCTTGTAATCCAGTTCCCAAAAATGATGATTCGTTTTGATTTAATTTGGAAATGATATATTTGTGTAACCTACTAATAATCAGGTTTGGATTCCAAAGTAAAAATAATAATTTTGCAAAATAATAATCCAGCAGTAACTTAACCTTCCTTACAAAGGAAGAAGTTCTCTGGCCCAATAAAAAGAATCGGTTGAGATCCTTCACATCTCACCTTAGATCAACGAATTAAATTAACTTTGGCCCTATTTTAATAAAATTCCTCTGATGGCAAGGGTATTATTATAATTCAATGTTCTCCTTATCCGGGTTTCTCCTGGCTATGCTTTTGTCATCCATATATTCAGATTTAATATTGCCATTTTGGTCTTACCATCTTGGACTTCCCCAAAAAGTTTTTTGATTTGTATAATCAATAGAACCTCGGCAATCAATTTGGTCTTTTTAAGATTAAAGCCCGAAGTCGATAGTTTTCCAGCAAGTTTTGAGATGTCTGGATTAACGATTCCTTCAATTTTAGCGATTTCGGCAGCGATTTCTCTAAAATGAAGAAATATTTGCATGTCTTTAAGTACGCAGAGGATTTTCTTTGAATTTGACCAGTTTTTTTATTGAGATTAAAGTCCATGATGCAAAGAGTATATAAATAGATGATATGGGTAATTTATACCTGGCATTACCCACTGGGCCGATTATAAAGATAAAATATGCCATTATCAACAAAAGAATCATTATTCTTTTATTCTTTAACGAAAGGACAATCCCTGCCAATGAGAGCGGATAACACAATAGAAAGACCAAATAATATGTCCCTCCTAAAAGTAATGGAAGGCTATCAATTCGCTTTATATTAAAAGAAAATTCCCCGTAGGAATCATCAGGTATTTTTGTGTTGAAAAATCTATTCATGAAATGCTTGTAGTTCATTGAAAGAAATATTTTTGCTGATCCCCCAAGATGTGTTTTCAGGTATTCGGCTTTATGATTTCTCAGGTAGTTCAGGGCGGCTCTTTTTTGAAGTTCGGAATATTCAAATGGATTTTCTGAACCTTTAATTCTCAGTTCGTTTCTGGCTTGCTGGTATGGCATATTCTCAACTTTTGCCTTTGTTAAGGCAGCGTTATAGTTCAATAGATTATGTCCCGTAATTGTTGTCAATTGAAAATGATCGTATTTAATCTTATTTCTGAAACACCATGTTCCTGCAATCGAATACACAATAATCAGAAATACAAATCGCCTTTTAAGCGTTAAAGACAAAACAAGAGGTAAGTATAAAACAACGGGCTTAATGAGTATTCCGATGCCCATAAGAAGAGACAGCGGAACAAGGTGCTTCCCCGATCTGATGTACCGAAATAATAATAAGATACAGGAAAGCATCACCAAAATAAATAATGTTTCGGACAGGAGAGAGTAGGTAAAAAACAGATGATCCGGCTCAAAAGCAAAAATCAAAGAAGCTATGAGTCCTGTTTCTTCATTAAAAATCTCTTTGCCGATCAGATAAATCAGATAAACCGAGCCTGTGTTAATAAAGATTTGGATAAAAACGACCAAATAGGGATGAGGAGTTATCAGATAAATCAATCCAATAAAAAACGGATACCCCGGAGTGCGTATGGCATCAGATAGTCCTGCATTCCCTTCTCCTAAGTATTGTATGGCCAGCTTGTGATACCCTTCAGCGTCAAAAACCAAAATATCGGGACTGTTAATTAAAAAAAGCACAAATAGAAAAAATCTGACCAATAAGGACAATATCAGTATCTTTTTAATCATAATTTGTTATATATCCTGTACCCGGGCCAATTTCAAGGATTCTGTCCCCGGTCTTGATTCCCTCCTGGATAAATGTAATTTGATACCAGTAAATTATCCAATGCACTTTGTTTTCCAGGGAATGGATCCAATCGGTGGGTTACCTGTATATTACCCCGTCAATTACCTTGGTTTTATCATTTGAAATCATTTGAATAGATTTTTCAGCAGAAAGCCAAATTTAGCTATACCTGTCGTTTTTGTAACGGAATACATCGGGACCAGCGGGAAATTATATCTGGCTTTGTTTTTTGCTATCCCGCCTGTATCAGCACCTCCAAAATCGAATAAATCTATATCGGACGATTTCAGCTCTTCAATGGTTTTTATTACAAGAACATGATAGAGACCTGTTTCCATATATTCATAATCCACACCGCCTAACCAATAATATGCCAGTTTCTTTTTATTGTCTTTAATGACAATATTGGCTGCAATGGTTTTACCCTGATGAATTATGCTATAGATGTCAGCAGCATTTTCTGTTATTAAATTCCGGAGAAATACTATAAAATCATCACTTTTTGTGTAATGAAATCTGAAATTTTGTCTTTCGAAGGAACTTTGTTCTAATTTCCAGGCAGATTTCATCATTTCCGTGGAATTGTCCTGATGGAATTCAAAATCAAGTAACAGGCTCTTGGTTACCTGCCTTCTGAGAGAAGGGTATAATGATGCCCGGATATCCATTTCAATATTCATGTCGAGTCTATAGGTATAGTGTATCCCGGCCTGGAAACGATTCCACATGAATGGTCGCACATCAGTAAAAGCAGGAGGGAAAATGGCATAAATATGTTTGAATTTATTTTCCAGAAATTGAATAACCGAACGTGTAATATTATGAATATGACTTTCCTGTTTTGAAATATGTTCAGTTTTGCGGGTTGAACAGACTACTCCAAAATAGGGAGTTTTAACGGGCAGTTGGATAATGGGGATAAGTTGCATTTTGGTTTTCCAGCAAAACGCCATTCCCCCTATCAACTCCTTGTCATTAAAACAACCTGCAATGTCAAACTTCAGATTTTGCCATTTCCTGATATTGTCCAGCCAGACAGTCTTGTGAAAAATAGTCCCGGTAGCAGATTCGTCTACGAATTTATCCCATCTCTTGTATTCATCCTTTTCCAGCAGTCTCGTATGATAATTATCCGTCGCCATGGATATTTGTTTTAAATTCTGTCCAGTCTAATTCCTTAATATAATGCTTCAGATTTTGTATTTCATGTTCCTGAAGATTTATCTTATTTCGGATTTTTATTTCCGGCAGTTGGGTCGGGGCTCTCCTGCTCAGATCAGGACGTATAAATCTGGCTATCCTGTTTATGACTTTCTCGGGATCCGGGATAAGATCTTCGTAGTTTATGTGCATTACATTGTCTTCGGGGAACATACGGATGTCATGATATATTTGTTGTTCGATCAGATAGATTTGTTTTACAATCTGTTCATATGAATTCAATTTCTCGAGATGTTGAAATTGTCGTGGAAGGATTCCCCAAACCTGCCGATCAGGTACATGGTTCTTTTTTTTTGCAATCCATAGCGATTGTGACGTGAACAATGGACTGCGATGAATAATGATATATTTGGCTTCAGGGAACAGTTCTTTCAGCAGCTTAAGTCTTAGGCTGAAAGAGAGGTTTTTAATAATGAGTGGTTTATTGAAGCGGTTGATAATCGCGTTCACTGTTTGCCGGAAATCTTTCATTTGCTTGTGGTCGAGGTCGGAAGGCTCCGTATAATGTCTGTCCTTGGGTAACCATTTATACCAGAACAGGCCTTCACAGGGTGCATGCAGACCCTCTCTGGTAGTATCACCAAAATTGGAGGAATAGCTTTCATGGGGTTTGTAATGGAACAGCTTTTTACTTAGCCAGAAACCAAAATAGGGATTCTGGCGGGCAAGATTCACAAGGTTATCAATATACAGTAAATCATAGATATTTGTGACTAATTGATATAGGATGGTTGAGCCTGTTCTTGGAGCTCCGATAATGAATATACAGGGTTGGGCAGGTGAGGTATTACCGTATTTTGCTATTTTTCTCTTTTCAGCAATCGTAATGACGGGGCTGCTATACTTCAGGATACGTCTGTATAGAGACCACTTATAAAACATTACAATTAACCGCGTTAAACATCTTATTACGTTCTAAAATACTAATTTTAGATGGATAGTTATGAATTCGGGTATAAAAGGGAATTGAGAATTGTATCTTCGAACCTCGGATGTTTTTCCCGGATTTATCTATTGATTTCACAGGTGACAGGATCGATGCTGAAAATATTACGGTTAAGGAAAGTCCTGGCGGGTAAAGACTTTTATCAGTTGCGGCAGGTTCGGCGAAAAACAATTTGCCTGGGTAACAGGTATGCAAACTGGACATTCTGTCCTGAAGAACTTACTGAGGACAGTATCGTCTTTTCTGCCGGGGCTGGCAGGGATATTTCTTTCGATCTTGAGCTCATCGATAGGTTTGGATCAAGTGTGTTTCTTTTCGACCCTACCCCTGAATCCATTGAGTGGATCGGAAAGATGAGACTTCCTGAGCAATTACGCTTTTATCAATTTGGCCTTTCAAACATGGACGGATATATGGATTTCCTACCGGCAGGGGGTCCTGATCATGTGTCCCTTAAGATCATTAGAGACAAATGGCAGGATAAAGACAGGCAGAGGTTACAAGTTCAAAAACTCGATACAATCGTACATAATCTGGGAATTGCAAAGATCGATCTGTTAAAAACAGATATTGAAGGAGAGGAATACTCTATTATAGATGACATTATCTCATCTCCCGTTGAGATCAACCAGATCCTGATGGAGTTTCATCATCGTTTCGAAGGACATTCGGTTGCTGATACGAAAAATGCGATCAGGAAGCTCAATACAGCAGGGTATTTTATTTTTCATGTATCCCCAAACGGGGAAGAATTTTCATTCATAAAGGTAAAGCGCTGACTTATGAAGGTTTTGCATATCAGTAAGTCAATTAGTACGGGCGGTGCTTCCGTTGCCGCATTAAGGCTGGTACAGGCACTTAGAAAAAATGCTGTGGATGCGGTTATGCTGGCCCAGGCATCCGGGGGAATGGATATGTCGTGGACCAGTCACAGCACCCCTACTATTTTTAAGAGGATCCTGAATTTATACAGGTTCGTACTGGAAAGGATGATATTTCTTTTCTATGAGGAATCGAAGAGGGTCAGGTTCCTGTTTTCCATTGCCAATACGGGTGAGGCTCTGTTCCGGAAAAGAATTATCAGGGAAGCGGATATCATCCATCTTCATTGGGTCAATGCGGGATTTGTTTCTCTGAAAGGGCTGGGAAGATTACTGGATCTCGACAAACCCGTTGTTTGGACATTGCATGACATGTGGGCTTTTACGGGGGGATGTCATTATGCCAGGGACTGCACCCGTTACCGTTCGGAATGCGGGAACTGTCCGTATTTGAGAAGAAAGCATCCGGATGATCTTTCGCACCGTGTCTGGGGGAAAAAAAGGAAGATTCTCAGGCACAGGAACTTTATAATTATAACGCCGAGCAACTGGCTGAAGGAGTGCGTAAAATCAAGTTCCCTGCTCGGGGATTATGATATTCATGTCATTCCTAACCCGATAGATCACGATCTGTTTATGCCTGCCGATAAAAAGAAAGCAAGACTTAATCTTGGCCTGAACCCGGATAAACAATACATTCTTTTCGGTGCTGCGAACATCCGTAATGTCCTGAAAGGATTTGACCGTTTCAGGAAGGCCATGCATCTGTTATTTGCAGACGTGGATGACAAGCAAATTACAGAGGTCATGCTTTTCGGAAAATCGGCAACGGAAGTTTCTGATTTGATCCCATTTAAAACCCATGGTTTTTCATTTGTCGGGTCTGTACAGAAAATGATTGAATTGTATAATGCGGCACATGTCATGGTGGTGCCTTCAATTCAGGATAATTTACCGTTAACGGTAATGGAGTCCATGGCATGCGGTACACCAGCAGTTGGATTCCGGACAGGAGGGATTCCCGATATGATTGATCATAAACAGAACGGGTATCTGGCAGAGGAACTCTCGGAATCCGACCTGGCCGGGGGAATAAGATGGATACTTGAGAATGAGGATTATGAAGCATTGACACTGAATGCAAGGCAAAAGGTCCTGGACAATTTTACCGAAGCGTCCGTTGCGGAAAAATTCAGAAAAGTGTATCAGGAAATTTTTATAGAAAAATCTGATAAACAGTGACCTTGAAAGATGACCGGGAAGAATCCTGAAATATCCATTATTACAGTCGTTTTAAACGGGATTTCATACATTGAGAAAACCATTCTGAGTGTTATCCGGCAGAGCTGTGAGAACATCGAATACATCATCGTGGACGGGGGGTCAGAAGACGGTACGCTGGAAATAATAAAAAAGTATGAAGACAAGATATCAAAATGGATCAGTGAACCTGACGAAGGGTTATACCATGCGATGAACAAGGGCCTGCGATTGGCCACAGGCGATTATGTCTGGTTCATCAACGGTGGGGATGAGGTTTATGGTGCGGATACGGGAAGCGCTATTCTTAGGTTTTTACGGGATTTTCCCGATATGTTGTATGGAAATACGATTATTATTGACCAGAAAGGCAAGGAATTAGGAGACAGAAGACTGACCCCGCCGGAGCATATGACCTGGAAAAGTTTTAAAATGGGTATGCTGGTGTGTCACCAGTCCCTGATTGTAAAAAAAGAAATTGCTCCTGAGTTTGATCTCCGGTATGCATTTGCATCGGATGTTGACTGGGCGGTCCGTTCCATGATAGCTTCAGAGACCATTGTGAACACCCATATGTATTTGTCCCGGTTTATGGAGGGTGGAACGACAAGCAGAAATTTAAAAAAAGGACTAAAAGAGCGCTTTTGGATCATGTCAAAGTATTATGGTTTTCTCCCGACCGCTATACGGCACATTTTTTTCGGCTTCCGGCTTACCCGCTTTTTTATGAAACACAAACGTTTTTAAGCGGATTCCTGTTTTCCTGATTCCTGCTTCCCGGATTGCCGGATACCATATGCAATGGCCGACAGGAGCAGGATTAAAACAAGAATGGAACCGGTGAGGGATATTTTTTCTCCCTTCACAAAGGGCTGGAATTCGAATTTCATTTCGATGATATGATCCCCTTCGGGGACGTCCAGGGCACGTAATACATAATTGGCCCTTACCAGTTCAGCAGGTTTTCCGTCAATGGTAACCTGCCATCCGGGTTCATAATAAATTTCCGAGAAAACTGCAAGCTGGTCCTGCTTCGAGGAGGATTTATAGCGGAGGCTGCCGGGTGCATAATCCGTCAGTTGTATGCTTCCGCTGATACTGTCGAGCCGTAGTATTTCCGGTGACAGCAGGGAAGCATACCTTTGATCCACAAGCGCGGTAGTTTCGAGATCCACATTGCCCAGGCTGAGAATTTCTTCGTCTGCGTTGGCAACGATCTGTACATCAGAAACAAACCAGGCATGTCCGAAAGCATGATTGTTTACAATCGGCAACTGTGAAGGATCCCATATTATATATTTTGTATTCAGCATATTCAATATCTGCTGGCCGGAAAGCACGGATTGCAGGTCAGTATCCGCAGATTGTCCCCGCCGTTGGGACACGATGTTGTTTATGTTTCCCATCAATTGGTACTGGATCAATTCATCGTACCGCTTCAATTTTGCCCCGTGATATCCTCCGATGGATTTGTGATAATAGGAAGTAATGGCGTCCTGAAAGGGACTGCGTGTCAGGTTCAATACCCTGAAATCCGGATCGTTGTCTGCGAGTATCGCCTGGTCAGCTGCTGAAGGGGAGAAGGTGTTCCGGTTCTGCCTTTCATTCAGGAAGTTGTCTTTGTTCAGGTATCTTCTGTCCACGCCCCACAGGTCGATCAGGATCAGGGCTCCGAGGCCTATAAGGAAATAATTCAGGCTTAATTTCTTTCTGATGAAGAACCAGATCAGCAGGAATGCGCATGAGATAAAGAAAAAACTCCGGACGGCATCGAATTTAAGGATGTTTTGCCTCGCGTTCTCGATCTCGGTCACAAATTCCCTGTATTGTTGCGCCACCTGGGGTGTCGCACCGGCAATCTGGGCGTTGATACTCTGCTGCTCATCCGATGTCAGATAATTAAAAATTCCGGGGAATAAAAAGAAAAGCAAAGACAAACCGCCGGTCAATCCGAAAGCGATCAGAAATTTCTTTCTGTTTTTATCAAGGAATCCCGGTTCATCGATGATCTTTTTAAGCATTACCATGCCCATAAGGGGAATATTCAGGCTTGCAATAACCAGTATCATTTCTACGGTCCTGAATTTGTTATAAAGGGGAACATGATCGAGGAAGAAATTTGAAAGGCCCGGAAAATGTCTTCCCCAGGCAAGGAAAACCGAGAGCAGCGTAGTGACGAGGATCCACCAGAAAAAAGGTCCCCTTAAAAGCAGGAGGCCAAGAACAAACAGGAAAACAAGGATGGCACCGGCATAGACCGGACCTGCAGTGCCGGATTTCGATCCCCAGTACTGGTTCACATTTTTAAGCGCTTCCCTGTATGCAGGATCCGCTTTTTCGATGGCTCTTTCATTGTTTCCCAGTGGGCCCGATCCTCCGCCCCTGATATTCGGGATCATGAGGGACAATGTTTCCGTACGACCGTAACTCCAGCTCAGTGCATAACTCTTGTCAAGACCGGATGTCTGGTCTTCCTGGTCGACCGTGAGTTCTGAAGGACCCCTGGTTGTCTGGTCCGCGATAGCGTAATTCACCCAAAGCGTGGATACATTGGGAAGAATGGCCAGCAGTCCGGTAACCAGCAGGATGCTGCTGGCCGTTAAAAAGCTTTTCAGTTGTTTTTCGCGAATGGCGAAGACAAACCTGGTGAGCACAATGACCAGCATCATCATCATGAGGTAATAGGTGATCTGAAGATGGTTGCTGCGTATTTCCAGGCCAAGGCTTATAAGGAACAGTATGGTACCAGGCAGGTATTTTTTGTTATACACAAGCAACATTCCCCCCAGGGCCGGAGCCATATAAGCAATGGCATAAGCTTTTGTAACATGCCCTACGGTTAAAATAATGATGTTGTAGGAAGAGAATGCAAAAGCGACCGCTCCGATCATGCCCTGCCAGGGTTTTATCCCGAGGCTGATCAGGAATATGTAGAATCCCAGAAGGTAGAGAAAAAAAACCGCAAAGGGATTTGAATAGGATACGCCAAAGGTCAGTATTTCCCCTATATATCCGAAAATGGTTGTCTTCTTGCCATAGGGGCCCACATGAAATGCCGGCATCCCGCCGAATATGGAATTCGTCCATTGTGCATATTCACCGGTTTCTTCATGATACTGCCTGAGTTCCTGACCCATTCCTGCAGACTGGTTCATATCGTTTTGGCTCAGCACTTTCCCTTCCAGGATAGGACTGAAATAAGCCAGTGAGAGCGCAATGAACGCAATGATGATTACCAGATGTGTCCTGGCGAATTCAATCAGGCGCTTTCTCATTATATATCCTCCAGAGCTTTTCTCATTGTGAGTTTGTTTTCGGTAATTGCCCTTATCTTTTTTACCGGGATCCTTTCCTGCTGCATAGTGTCACGGTAACGAATGGTGACCGTATTGTCCTGCGTGGTCTGGTGGTCGACGGTTATGCAATAGGGTGTTCCGATGGCATCCTGCCTGCGGTACCTCCGGCCGATCGAATCCTTTTCCTCGTACTGACAGTTGAAATCCAGTTTCAGTTCATTCATGATTTTTCGCGCCAGTTCCGGAAGGCCGTCTTTTCTGACAAGGGGTAGAACGGCCACTTTGACGGGGGCAAGGAAATCGGGGAGCCTCAGGACAACCCGTTCATCATCGGCCGCTTCTTCCTTTTCAATTTTCTCCTCCTCGTATGATCCCGAGAGCACCGAAAGGAACATACGGTCAAGACCGATCGAGGTTTCAACGACATAGGGAATGTAACTCTGACTGAGATCGTTGTCAAAATACTGCATTTTTCTGCCCGAAAACTTCTGGTGCTGTTTAAGATCGAAATCGGTTCGTGAATGAATTCCTTCCACTTCCTTGAATCCTATGGGGAACCTGAACTCAATGTCTGTGGCCGCATTGGCATAGTGAGCCAGCTTGTCATGATCATGGAAGCGGTAATTTTCGTTGCCCAGACCCAGAGACCGGTGCCATTTCATCCGTGTTTCCTTCCAGAACTCGAACCATTCCAGCTCTTCTCCGGGGCGAACAAAAAACTGCATTTCCATTTGCTCGAATTCCCGCATTCGCATGATGAATTGCCTTGCTACGATTTCATTCCTGAAGGCCTTGCCTGTCTGGGCAATCCCGAACGGGATCTTCATTCGGGCGGATTTCTGTACATTCAGGAAATTTACAAAAATGCCCTGGGCGGTTTCCGGTCTCAGGTATATCCTGTTTGCGGCGTCGCTGACAGACCCGAGTTTTGTGTCGAACATCAGGTCGAACTGCCTTACTTCGGTCCAGTTCCTGGACCCTGATTCAGGATCTGCTATTTCGCAATCAATAATGAGCTGTCTTAATTCTTCCAGGTCGTCTTTTTCAAGGGCCCGGATAAACCGGCTGTGAACCTTTCCGATCTTTTCCCGGTTGGCCAGTACCCTGGGATTTGTACTGAGAAATTTCTCCCTGTCGAAATCACTTCCGAATTTTCTGGAGGCTTTATCTGTTTCCTTATTGATTTTTGCCTGCAGCCTGTCCAGGTAATCCTCTATCAGCTGGTCCGCCCTGTATCGTTTTTTTGTGTCCTTATTATCTATGAGGGGATCCCTGAATGCATCCACGTGACCGGAAGCTTTCCAGACTTCCGGATGCATAAAAATGGCGGAATCGAGCCCTACTATGTTTTCATTCAGGTTGACCATGGCGGCCCACCAGTACCGCCTGATGTTGTTTTTCAGTTCTACACCGTTTTGCCCGTAATCATAGACAGCGCTGAGCCCGTCGTAAATTTCGCTGGATGGAAATACAAAGCCGTATTCCTTGGCATGGGCGATAAGTTTTTTAAAGAGATCATCCTGGAACATCGGCCTGGTATCTGTATGCTGGCTTGTTAACGGGACAAAAGTAAGGATTTTATTCCAATGTCATTAATCTGTCTTTTTATCCCGGACAATGCATTATATAAGTGATTATCTTTGCATAAGTTGATGCCCGATCAATCTTATTAATCTCGGAATAACACCCTCAATAATATTTCTTGAGAATTCAATGTACAAAGGGAAATGAAAAAAAAGGTAGATTTTCTTGTCATAGGATCCGGTCTGGCCGGATTGAGTTTTGCATTAAAAACAGCTGAATACGGTAAGGTTTGCATAGTTACGAAAACCAGCCTGGAGGAGACCAACACTTCATATGCGCAGGGGGGGATCGCCGCAGTAACTTATGAACCCGATACCTACGGGAAGCATATTAAAGATACCCTTATCGCGGGCGATGGCCTGTGCAATGAGCAGGTGGTGCGCATGGTTGTGGAGGAGGCGCCGGCGCAGATCGGGGAACTGATCGGGTGGGGGGCCAGCTTCGACAGGAAATCCGACGGGGAATTTGACCTTGCCAGGGAAGGCGGGCATTCTGAAAACAGGATATTGCACCATAAGGACAATACCGGCTTTGAAATACAGAAAAAACTGAGCGGGCAGGCAAGGAAACATAAAAACATAGAAATACTGGAGGATCACTTTGCCGTGGACCTGATCACACAGCATCACCTTGGCAAGCTTGTAAAAAGGTATTACAATGACATAGAATGCTTCGGCGCTTATATACTGGACCTTAAAACGGATAAAGTCATTACGCTGCTGGCAAGAACCACCATGATCGCTACCGGCGGAGTCGGAAACCTGTATCATACCACTACAAATCCGCCCATTGCCACCGGTGACGGGATTGCCATGGTATACCGTGCGAAGGGAATCATCGAGAATATGGAATTCGTACAGTTTCATCCCACTTCCCTGTTTAATCCGGGTGAACGGCCTTCGTTCCTTATTTCAGAAGCGCTCAGGGGGTTTGGAGCAGTCCTGAAAACAGGTGAAGGGAAGGAGTTCATGCAAAAGTATGATAAAAGAAAGAGCCTGGCTCCGAGGGATATAGTAGCCCGCGCGATTGACAGTGAAATGAAAATCCGCGGTGACGATTATGTTCATCTCGATGCGACCCATCTGGAGGCAGATAAGTTGAGGTCTCATTTTCCGAATATTTATCAGAAATGCCTTGATACCGGGATTGATATTGTAAAAGAACGTATACCTGTGGTTCCGGCCGCGCATTATATGTGCGGGGGGGTCAAAGTGGATTTTAACGGGAAAACATGGATAAACCATCTTTATGCAGCCGGAGAAACCGCCAGCACCGGGTTGCATGGAGCGAACCGCCTGGCGTCAAATTCATTGCTGGAGGCGATCGTAATCTCTGACAGGGCTGCAAAAGCATCCGCCGGGGAAATGAACCGCATTTCATTTAATGAGAAGATCCCTGACTGGGACTATGAAGGGACGGCTCACCCGGAAGAGATGGTGCTGATTACACAGAATTATAAGGAGATGCAGCAGATCATGAGCAATTATGTCGGGATCGTGAGGACGGACCTGAGACTGAAACGGGCCCTGGACAGGCTGGAAATCATATACCGGGAAACCGAAGAACTTTATAAAAAATCAACGCTTTCGAAAAAACTTTGCGAGCTTCGCAACCTGATCAATGCGGGTTACCTGATCATAAAGATGGCAATGGAAAGAAAAGAAAGCAGGGGATTACACTATAATCTTGACTATCCCGGGAAAAAGGAGTTTCCCTAGGCAGCGTATTTTTCACCGATAAACTCGAGGATATCCAGGATTTCGGAAATGTTCACCGAGGTCAGAAGTTTCCGCCGGGTCTCCCTGAAATCCGGAAGTCCCTTGAAATAATTGCTGAAATGCCTTCTCATTTCGTATATGCCTCTGGGCTCTCCTTTCCATTCCAGGGATTTTTCAAAATGCAGCCGTGCAAGCGAAAGCTTTTCGGACAGCGAGGGATGAGGGGGAATCTCTCCCGTATCCAGGTAATTCCTGATATCGCGGAAAATCCAGGGTTTCCCGACAGTGGCACGGCCGATCATTATACCATCCACTCCATATGTTTCAAACCTTTCCCTGGCAGTTTCAGGACCCGTAATATCTCCGTTCCCTATTACAGGTATGTGTATTCCCGGGTGGTTTTTTACTTCCCCGATCAGGGTCCAGTCCGCCTTTCCCCTGTACAATTGTGTGCCCGTCCTGCCATGTATGGTCAAAGCCTGTATCCCCGCATCCTGTAACCGGAGGGCTACATCAACGATGTTCCTGTTCCGGTCGTCCCAGCCCAGCCTTGTTTTTACGGTTACCGGAAGTTTTGTTGCCTTTACGACGGCTTCGGTCATGCTTACCATACCCTGGACGTCACGCATCATTCCGGCCCCCGCACCCCGGCGTGAGATTTTTTTGACAGGACAACCGAAATTGAGGTCAATGAGTTCCGGAGCGGCTCTTTCAGCCAGCTTTACAGCATGGACCATGGGTTCGGCAAGATGTCCGTATAGCTGGATCCCGACAGGCCTTTCATCATCAAGGATTTCAAGTTTCCTGACACTCTTCTTACCATTACGTATAAGACCGTCGGCAGAAATGAATTCAGTATACACAAGATCCGCTCCGTACATTTTACATATGTACCGGAAGGCCGGATCCGTCAGGTCCTCCATAGGTGCCAGAAGGAGAGGATAATCTCCCAGTTCAACTTGTCCGATCTTCAGCAAAACAGAATAATATTTATACTTTTAACATGTAAAAGTATAGAATTCAGATGAATGGGAAATGGATTTTTTCATACGGCTCACCCCTTTACAAAGCTCATCCTGTTACTGTTCCTGATGCTTGCTTCCTACCTGGTTCTTTTCGGTCTCGGGATCTTCCTTGCCATCGCCATTTATCATATTCCGGCAGGAGAAGTAATCTCAATCATTGATAACAATTCCTACGAAGGCAACATTCCGCTTCTGAAAATGCTGCAGGTCCTGTATTCTACCGGGCTCTTTTTAATTCCGGCAATTCTGGCTGCATTTCTGATCGAAAGGAGGGTGGGGGATTACCTCGGCTTGTCCGGGTTGCCCGGCATAGGGATATTCCTGCTTATCCTTATGCTGATGTTTGCCATTGTCCCCTTCATTAATTATGTGGCCCTGCTGAATGAAAAATTGTCCCTGCCTGCGAGATGGAGCGGTGTTATGGAAAAGATCAATCGAAATGATCAGAGCCAGTGGGATCTGATGAAGGCTTTTCTGGATACGGACAGGTTCGGCGGATTCCTGTTTAACCTGTTTATGATCGCACTGGTACCGGCGATAGGCGAGGAGTTTTTTTTCAGGGGTGTGCTTCAGAGGATTCTTGCAGAATGGTTCAGGAACAATCATGTCGCCATATGGGCTACAGCCTTTGTATTCAGCCTGATGCATTACCAGTTTATGGGTTTTATTCCCAGGATAGTGCTGGGTGCTCTGTTCGGGTATTTGTTTATCTGGACAGGTTCCATATGGGCACCTGTGATCGCCCATTTTCTGAATAACGGAGCGGCTGTGGTACAGTATTATTTCTATTACAGGGGTAATTTTCCACAGGAACCGGAAAATATCGGGCTGGGTGACGGCGCTTTGCAGTACGTACTTTTCAGCACGCTTGTATCTGCAGTGATCCTGCTGTTGATCCGGAAACTCGGTAAAGGTTCAGCTGATGCCCAGTTGCCTGGAACTGAATAGGCTGGGATCGTTCAGTTCATTCTTTCTGAATACGTATACAAGTCCGTATTCGGAGGCTTTTTCCCTTTTCAGTTCATCGGGCAGGTCCTTGAAGGATTCTTCCACTTCATTCCAGACTTGCAGGATGATATCGTCGGCCGTGGGACGGAGGTCCGCGAGTGCCTGTAAGGCCCTGTTGTTTGTGGCCTGAAGATTTTTCTGGTTCCTGTAGGCTTCAAGCAACTTCTCATAGCGAACCTTTACAACGGCAATGGTAGGGTTGGTTATGGGGCTCATACCTTTTCGGATCCGTTTGGTTTCGCCCTCGATGATTTCCCTTCCCCAGTAAATGATATCTTCTTCCGAATTCAACGGGGGAAGTTTTTTCGAATACTTGCCAAGATTGTAATTCTCAAGGATGGACACGGACAGTTCTCCCCTCTGGATGGCCATGTTGACTACCTGTATGAAATGTGATATATACAGTTTCGCTTTTTTCATCAGGAGATGATACTCCCTGTTTTTTTCAATCTGTTTTGCCAGTGCGGTCTTCTGTTGCAGCATTGTTTTCTCGTAACCCGGCAAAAATGAAACGGTTTTCTGGTAGGTGCTCTGAGAAAAAGCAAGTTTGAAAGGAGGGGTTTCTTTGCCTTTTTGATAGGCTTTCAGCAATGCCTTGTGACGTGCATTGTCTGTATTGGGTAATCTTCTATAGGGCATATTGTTGAAAAGCTGTTGAGGGGATGTTAATAATTTTGCATTCTATGCGAATATATGAAATTATTAACATTACACAAGGGTATTCGTACATTTTTGACCAATCTCGAATAATTATTGTAATATTCAGATAAACAGATAGTTATAATATCTTCATTTATACAGGTTTGGTTCTTTATCAAAATATTTGTTGATAAAATGATTGAATTCATTATGATTCTCTTCTCATACTTCCGCAGAATGGTTTACACATGAATTTGATAAACCGTTAATTCCTTTTATTTTAGGTTGAAAATCATTTTAATCCAATGCCATGTTTGCTGCAAAAGTATATATGAACAGAAGGGATGGTTTGCGGAAATCATTGCAGGACGGGATTGCCGTTTTTCCCGCCAACAATGAAAGCCCGATGAATTATGCCGGTAATCCCTTTCATTACCGCCAGGACAGTAATTTTCTATATTTCTTTGGCCTGGACCGGCCGGGTATGGCCGGTGTAATCGATTTTGAATCGGAGGCCGATATCCTTTTCGCAGATGATCCGGACCTGGATGACATCATCTGGATGGGCTACCAGCCAGCGATGAAGACCATTGCCCAAAAGGCCGGGATAAAGAAAGTCCTTCCCTATGACAGGCTGGAAGAATATATAGGCGCTGCAGTCAGGAAGGGGCGCAGGATCCATTATTTACCGCCATACCGGGAGGACTGCCTGCTTGAACTGGAAAGATTGCTGGGAATGCAGCATGCTCAGGTCAGGACGGGGGCGTCCACTGAGCTTATCAGGGGTGTAATATCTCTGAGGTCTGTGAAGGAAGATGTTGAGGTGGAAGAGATTGAGAAAGCGATTGATATATGTTATGAAATGCACACCGCGGCGATGAAAATGGCGCAGCCGGGAATTTACGAGAAAGAGATTGCAGGGAGGATAGAAGGGATCGCACTGGGACTTGGCAGCGGTGTTTCCTTTCCCGTTATCCTCAGCGTGGATGGACAGGTATTGCATAATCATTCCCATGGGAACCTCCTTGAAAAAGGAAGATTGATGGTTACGGATGCAGGCGCCGAAACCGATCTGCATTATGCGGGAGACATCACCCGCACCGTACCGGTCGGAGGTGTATTCTCCCGGAGGCAGAAGGAAATCTATGAGATCGTCCTTAAGGCTGAAATCACATCCATCTCACAAATCAGGCCGGACCTGGCCTACAGGGACATCCACCTGGAGGCAGCCGGAATCATTGCTGCCGGGCTGAAGGATCTCGGGATCATGAAAGGAGATGTGGATGAAGCGGTAAGGGCCGGTGCGCATGCCATGTTTTTTCCGCACGGGCTGGGGCATCAAATGGGGCTGGATGTGCATGATATGGAAGGCCTGGGAGAAGACAATGTGGGTTACGACGATGAGATACGGCGAAGCGAACAGTTCGGGACGGCCTACCTGAGAATGGGGAAGCGCCTGCAAAAGGGATATGTGCTGACCGTTGAGCCCGGCATCTATTTCATACCCGCCCTGATAGATAAATGGAGGTCGGAAAAGAAGTTTACGGAATTTATCAATTATGACAAAGTTGATACTTATAAGGATTTTGGCGGCATAAGGATAGAGGACAATGTTCTGGTAACAAACCGGGGATATAAAATACTGGGCAGACCCATACCAAAATCCATCGGGGATGTCGAAGCCATTATGAGGGCATGATCCTTCCGGAATGGCCTTTTATTTGATTTTCGCCGTAAAGTACTCCCTGTTGAGCCTTGCGATATTCGTCAGTTTTATCTCTTTGGGGCATTCCGCTTCACAGGCGCCTGTATTCGTGCAGTTACCGAATCCGAGCCTGTCCATCTCGGCCACCATATTCTTAACCCGTTCTGTAGCCTCGGTCCTTCCCTGAGGCAGAAGTGCCAGGTGGGATACCTTTGCCGCAACGAACAGCATGGCAGATGCATTTTTGCAGGCTGCAACGCAGGCTCCGCAGCCTATGCATGCAGCCGCCTCGAACGCAAGGTCGGCATTTGCCTTTTCAACCGGTATGGCATTGGCTTCCGGTGCGGTACCCGTGTTTACCGAAACAAACCCTCCTGCCTGGATGATTTTGTCAAATACTGACCTGTCCACGATCAGGTCCTTGATCACCGGAAAGGGTTTTGCCCGCCAGGGTTCGATCACGATGGTATCACCGTCCCTGAATTTCCGCATATGAAGCTGGCAGGTGGTAATGGCCTTGTCCGGGCCGTGGGGATGACCGTTGATGTACAGTCCGCATGCGCCGCAGATGCCTTCCCTGCAATCATGGTCAAATGCAACGGGTTCCTGGTTTTCGGCCATGAGCCTCTCATTCAGCTGGTCGAGCATTTCAAGGAAGGAACTGTCGGATGAAATATTGCTGATGTGGTAAATGACAAATTTCCCTTTTGACCGGGCATTTTTCTGCCTCCAGATTTTAAGCTTGAAGTTCATGTTCGATTTGCTTTATTTTTTATAGTCTCTCTGTTTTACCTCTATATTTTCAAATACAAGCGGTTCCTTGTTCAGGATGGGATCCTTGTTTTCACCTGCATATTCCCAGGCCGCCACATAGGAAAAATCCTTATCGTTCCTGAGCGCTTCGCCCTCTTCGGTCTGATACTCTTCCCGGAAATGCCCGCCGCACGATTCTTCCCTGTGCAGGGCGTCTATGGCGACCAGTTCTCCGATCTCCAGGAAATCCGCCACCCTGTTTGCCTTCTCAAGTTCCTGGTTGATCTCTTCCTGCCCCCCGGGGATCTTCAGGTCTTTCCAGAATTCTTTTCTCAGTTCACGGATCTGTCCGATGGCCTTTTCCAGTCCTTCCCTGTTACGGGCCATACCCACATATTCCCACATGATCCTGCCGAGCTCTTTGTGGAAGGAATCGGAAGACCGTTTGCCCTTGATGTTCATCAGCCTGTGGAACCGGTCCCTGACATTCTTCTCGGCTTCCTGGAATTCTCCGGTTTCCGTACTGAAGCGGGGTACATTGATCTGGTCTGCCAGGTAATTCTGTATTGTATAGGGAAGGACGAAATAACCGTCCGCCAGTCCCTGCATCAGTGCGGATGCACCCAGGCGGTTGGCGCCATGGTCTGAAAAATTGCACTCCCCGATTGCAAATAGTCCGGGTACGCTGGTCATCAGTTCATAATCCACCCACAGTCCGCCCATGGTATAATGGATGGCCGGATAGATCATCATGGGGGTTTCATAGGGATTTTCATCGGTGATCTTTTCATACATCTGGAACAGGTTCCCGTACTTGGCCTCGATGGCATCCCTGCCCAGCCTCTGGATGGCGTCTGCAAAATCAAGATATACCGCAAGCCCCGTTCCGACCCCGTAACCCGCGTCGCACCGTTCCTTGGCAGCCCTTGAAGCGACATCCCTGGGGACCAGGTTCCCGAATGCCGGGTAGCGCCTTTCCAGGTAATAGTCCCTGTCCTCCTCTGTAATTTCGACAGGACTGAGTGTTTTGTTCCGGATTTTTTCGGCATCCTCCTTTTTTTTCGGGACCCAGATCCGGCCGTCATTCCTGAGACTTTCACTCATGAGCGTCAGCTTTGATTGATAATCTCCGTGCACAGGGATGCATGTGGGATGGATCTGGACGAAACAGGGATTGCTGAAAAACGCACCCTTCTTGTAGGATTGCCATGCAGCGCTTACATTGGCTCCCATGGCCATGGTGGAAAGGAAGAAAGTATTGCCGTAACCCCCGGTGGCAAGGACCACTGCATGCGCTGCATGACGCCTGATCTCACCGTTGACCAGGTCACGGGTGATTATTCCCCTTGCACGTCCATCGATGATGACCAGGTCAACCATTTCTTCACGGGGGACCAGTTTTATTTTTCCGAGCTTTACCTGCCTGCTGACCGCCGAATAGGCACCCAGGAGAAGTTGCTGCCCGGTTTGTCCCCGGGCATAAAATGTCCTTGATACCAGGGCCCCGCCGAAAGAGCGGTTGTCCATCATACCGCCGTATTCCCGTGCAAAGGGGACACCCTGCGCTACACACTGGTCTATGATGTTCCCGCTTACTTCGGCAAGCCGGTAAACATTGGCTTCCCTGGAACGGTAATCGCCTCCCTTGACCGTATCGTAGAACAGGCGGTAAACGCTGTCCCCGTCATTCTGGTAATTCTTGGCTGCGTTGATGCCTCCCTGTGCGGCGATGCTGTGTGCCCGCCGGGGGCTGTCCTGGTAGCAGAAATTGATCACGTTGAACCCGAGTTCGGCAAGGCTGGCGGCTGCCGATGCTCCGGCAAGACCCGTACCCACTACAATGATATCCAGCTTTCTTTTATTGGCAGGATTCACAAGGTTCTGGCCGGATTTGAAATCAGACCACTTCTTTTCAACGGGTCCTTCAGGTATTCTGGATTTCAGTTTCGTCATAATATTGGATTGTTTTCTTGATTATCGGGTAAAATAAATGACCAGGGGTATGGTGGTGAATCCGGCGACAACAACCAGCGAATACACAACCCCCAGGGTTTTGATCAGCGGAGTATAGACTTTATGATTCAGGCCGAGGGTCTGGAATGCGGATTGAAAACCGTGCAGCAGATGAAATCCGAGGAACAGGAATGAGGCTATGTAGAGAATCACATAGCCTGTGATCTTGAATTTTTCAATCACAAGGGTTCCCAGGTCGTGATAATGCTTCCCGTTATAAATGACCTCTTCCACATGTCCGAATTTTGCCTTGAAGTAAAAGTCGGCCAGGTGAATCACAAGAAAGGTGAGGATGACCAATGCCGTATGGATCACGAATTTCGAAAAGAAAGATGTCTGGGCGTAATTGGCTACTTTGTAACGGACGGGTCTTGCTAACCAGTTCAGTGTCTGCACAATGAGACCGTAAAGGATATGCAGGATGAGCCCGCCGAAAAGCACAACCTCGATTATTTTGATGACCAGGTTTGTCGCCATAAAGTGTGCGGCAATATTAAAGATCCTGGGATCCTTGAAAAGGATAACCGTGAGGTTTATGCCCAGATGAACCGGCAAAAATAACACCAGGAAAAGGCCTGCCAGGGCCATAATCAGTTTTTTGCCAATAGAGGAAAAAAAGATGTTGCTCATTTGTAAGGATTTACGTTTTGCGGATTTTGATGCCGGTATGCATGTCAGTAATATGGAAAATCCCTGCACGGGGAATTGATGAAATTAGTTCTTAAAGTTATATATCTTTGGATAATTCTTGCGGGTTTTCTCTTATTCTGCAGATGTTTCTCAACACAATAAGGAATCATGTCACACCGGGTGCACAATGCGATACCAAACCATTCCAAGTGATCTTTTTGTCAGGAACCGGGAAAAATTGTCCCGGTTGCTGGAAGACAATTCGGTGGTTATCGTCCATTCAAGCGACCAGATGGTTCGCAGCGGCGATCAGTATTATCCTTACAGGCAGAGTCCGGATTTTTTTTACCTGACCGGAATAGAACAGGAGATGTCAGTCCTGTTACTCTGCCCGGATCATAAAGAGAAGGACAAAATAACCCGGCTTTTTATCCGGAAGCCCGTGCCTGAAATGGAAACCTGGGAGGGGAAGAAGCTGAGCCTGGAGGAAGCTGGCAAAATTTCGGGAATCAGTTCTGTTTACTGGCTTGAAGATTTTGAGGCCATGGCGCATGAAGCGATTCTGAAAAGCAGGAATATTTATTGCCGGACGGATGAACAGGTAAAGTTCAGAACTGAATATCAGTCGAGGGATGAAAGATACCTTATGGGGCTGAAGGAAAAGTATCCCGCACATCGATACCAGAGACTGACCCCCCTGCTTCAGAAATTGAGGTTGAAGAAAGAACCCGAAGAACTTGAAATGATCAGGGAGGCAGTCCGGATCACTGCAGCAGGTTTCAGGAGGGTGCTGCAGGTGGTGAAAGATGGTATCATGGAATATGAACTGGAAGCTGAACTTACGTATGAATTCCTGCGCCGGGGGGCATCCGGGCATGCCTATGCTCCGATCATTGCTTCAGGCGGGAATGCCTGCATTCTTCATTATATTGATAATGACCATATCCTGGGAAAGGGACAGATGCTGCTGATGGACTTCGGTGCAGAGTACGGCAATTATTCGGCAGACTGTTCACGGACCGTACCGGTGAACGGAAGGTTTTCGAAGCGTCAGAGGGAAATATATGAAGCCTGCCACAGGCTGTTCCGGTTTGCCAGGAACCTGATGAAGCCCGGTACCACCATACAGGCAATTCATGAAAAGGTCTGCGAAAAGAGCGAGGAAGAACATATCAGGCTGGGGCTGTATTCAAAAGATGAAGCAGCCCGGCAAAAAAAGGATTCACCCTTATTCATGAAATATTTTATGCACGGGATTTCCCATTTTCTCGGGCTCGATGTGCATGACAGCGGCGACAGGCAACTGGTCCTCGAGGAAGGCATGGTCCTTACATGTGAGCCGGGTATATATATTGCAGGAGAAAAAACAGGAATCCGCCTTGAGAACGATATACTGATAACGCGGGACGGGAACATCGACCTGATGGATGAAATACCGATGGACCCCGGGGAAATTGAAACCTTGATGAATGCATAGCAGGTCAGGTATTAGATGAAAATTTTTTATCTTCATAACCGAATTCCGATCCGGAAAAACGGCAATGAACAACACCATTACATACCAGGATGCAAGTATCCGGTTCACCGACTCGGGATCGGGTGACCCGGTTATTCTTCTTCATGGTTATCTTGAATCGCTGGAAATCTGGGGATCATTCACCACTGATCTGGCTGCACGTTACAGGGTGATCGCGATAGACCTGCCCGGACACGGGCAGTCAGGGATTTTCAGCACCATTGATACCATGGCGGTAATGGCCGATGCCGTAAAACATGTGCTTGACCATCTGGGCATCGGCCGGACCGTTGTAATAGGGCATTCTATGGGAGGGTATGCGACCCTGGCATTCGAGGAAATATTTCCGGAGATTACCCTGGGATACATTCTGTTTCATTCGCATTCGCTGGCCGATCCGGAAGATAAGAAAACAAAAAGGGACAGGGAAATCTCGCTTGTCAGGTCAGGCAGGAAAATGCAATTCATCAATGTGAATGTTCAGAATGCATTTGCCGACGATAATCTGCAGAGGATGCAACAGGAGGTTAAGAGAGCCTTGGGAATTGCAGGGAAAACACCTGACAGGGGCATAATATGTGCCCTGGAGGGCATGAAAGCAAGGCCCGACCGCAGGCATGTGCTGAAAGGATCCCGGGTGCCGGTAATGATCGTGGCCGGCAGGAAGGACAATTACATTCCCTTCCCCGTATACGAGCAGCATTTTGCGCTGGCCCCCGATACAGAAACCCTTGTGCTGGAGAACTCAGGACACATGGGGTTTATAGAAGAGAAGGAGGAAGCAGTGGCAGGCGTATTCCGTTTCCTTGACAGGATCTACAAGCCCTGAACCGGTCTATCTGATAATACTGAGACTCTGCCTTTCTGTCCCCAGGTTCGTATTAAGTATCAGGTAATAAAGCCCCTCCCCCAGATCCGATCCGTCCAGACTCAGACGATGTTCACCGGAAGGAAGTTCCCTGTCAAGCAATACTTTCATCTTTCGCCCCCCGAGGTCGTAAAGCGTCAGGTTCGCGTCAGTCCTTTCCCTGAGGTGTATGATCACCTGGCAGGATTCACTGAAGGGATTGGGGTATGCGCGCAGGATTACATTTTCCGTAACATAATCCGTAATTGATGTGGCAGACTCTACCGTTACTTCTTCGCAGGTTGTGTCCGCTTCTCCGGTTGTCGTATTGGTAACGGTAAGGCATACCGTATAGGTGCCCGGTTCGGTGTAGACATGCGTCGGATTGACGGTGGTCGAATCATAGGTCCCGTCTCCGAAGCTCCATTTCAGTTTTCCGGCATCCCCGAGAGACACCCCCACGAAATCAACCGGATAGCTTTCCGCCTTCAAATCGCTGCTGTCAATGGTATAACCGATGCCTGCCTTCAGTCCTGGATCGGAGGCAAGGTTGATCAATCCGAACGCGTCATCGGTGCATCCGTTTGCAGAGTTCCGCATGGTAAGCCGAACCTTGTAGTATCCCGCCGACCCGCTATTGTAAACAGGATTCTGCACCGTGGACGACCATTCGTTCTCGTTATAGGTCCATTTCCAGGAATCCGGATTACCGAAAGACCTGTCCTGGCAGGCTATTTGAAGGATGCTGTCGATCACTGTATAACTGAATTGTGCCAGGCATTCATCCTGCGTGTTCGTTCCGGCGAAGACCATTTCACAGTATGTATCCTGCTTCCCGCCCGGTGCTGTGACCGTCAGGCATACGGTATAGTAGCCGGGTTCCAGGTATGTATGAACAGGATCCTTGTCTGTGGAAGTATTTCCGTCGTTGAAATTCCAGAGGTAGCTGAGCCCTTCCCCGAGTGACTGATCCGTAAAGCTGACCGTACTTCCGTCGCCGCCAAGGTATATAAATGAAGCTTTTCCACCGGGACTCCTGCTTCCGACAAGTATGTCCCGCTTATTCGATTCCACACATCCAGCTTCCTGATTTGATACGGTCAGCATGGCCGAATAATATCCAGGATCACTGAAGGTCTGAACATGGCTCGGGGTATTTGCCACGGAACCGTCTCCGAAAACCCAGTTATACAGGTTGCCGGGAGCCACCTGTTTCGCCCTGAAGTAAGCGGTGTTGCTGCTGGAATCGACATACACGGCAAAATCGGCGTCACAATCGACAATCCCTACGGTTAATGGAACGCTGTAACGGTCGTTACATGTTGTTCCGGACTGGCTTTGCATGGTCAGTGTAATTTCGTATGTCCCGGCGCGCTGGTACTGATGCACCGGATCCTTCTCGCTGGAGATCGTACCGTCCCCGAATTTCCAGTAGTAATCGGGAGAGACACCTTCGGAAGCATTTGTGAACGTGACCGTCAGGTTCGCGGTATCTATCATAAAGGTATAAGACGCATTGCATCCGGGATCGCCTGCCTTGATACGCTTCACGACGGTATTATTGCAGAAACCGCTTTCATCGAGGGTGTTAAGGATTACCTCGTAGGTCCCCGCTTTGCCGTAAAGATGACCGGGATTCCGGAGTGTACTGGTTTCCCCGTCTCCGAAAGTCCAGTACCATGAGACAATCGCAGAGTCTGACAGGTCTGTGAAATTTACCAGCAAATGATTTTCGCTATCCTGTTCCCATGAAAAATCGGCCGTACATGAGGTATCGCTTGTAACGGTGTTCAGGAAATCGGAATAATATACAAGGCTTTGATAGGTCGTATCGAAGCTCATTGAAACCGTGTCCCAGTCTGCCTCGGTGGAAGACAGTACCTTGTTTATAAAATCATACTGCTGATCTTCTTCGGTAAACCAGATTGGCAGGGCCAAATCCGTCCAGAGGACCGCATCGTCAAAATCATACCAGGTCCTGTCGGTAAAGACAAAGGCCTGGCTGGCTGTATCGTATTCAGAATAGGTTTCCACGGTAATGTTTCCGTTCTCATCCCGGGCATACTGAGTGTCGTATGAGGGGGTCCAGTCCCCGCCCGAAAAATCCCAGTAGTATTCCAGCTCCTGGGCAAGCCTGTTCGAACCGTCATAAACGTATTCATACCTGAAATCGCCAGTCCAGACTTCTCCGTCGAAGTAATAGTCTTCTTCAAGGACAATATCTCCGTTGGCGTTGTAGCTTGTGTAAGATCTTGAATCATCCAGCCATTGAGAGCCGTCCCGGTAATAATCCCATTCGAGTGTATCCTGACCGTTTTCGTCCGGCCAGAGTTCCGTCTTGTAGACTTCTTCCCAGCTGCTGGAGTCGGTGTTCCAGGCGTATGATATATATCCGGTATTGAAACCGTTCGTATCGTAACTGTATTCCGTGCGGTAATAGGGCGTCCAGTCCATAAGCATGGTGTCGTAACTGTATGAACTCTCGTATAAAAGGATGCCCTGCATATCATACCGGGAGGAGTCAAGGTATTCGGGATTCCACATTCCGGTTACCGGATCCCAATCACTTCCTGTACTGGAAATTTCTTTTCCGTCTGTATTGTATTCATAATTTATCCCGTAGGTTCTGACCCAGTTTTCCGCAGTCCCCTCCCATTCATACTCCAGCAAGGAGGATACCATGCCATCAGCGGTATAGCCGTAATCGATCCTGCTATCAGGTACTGTCCTCTGCAGCTCCACGTCATAGTAAGCATCTCTTTCTGAGATCATCCTTCCCTGCAGGTTGTATTTATATGATTCGACAGATTCTATCATCCAGCCCCCGTCGTAATAGTAGTCCACGATGCTGTCCATTTTTTGCACGGGCATCGCCGGTGCTGATTTGAACTCCGGAACCGGGAAACGGATCGTATTACCATCGGACGAAGAGAGCCGGCCGGAACTGAAGCCAATGTGTTTTTCCGGCCGTAACGATTTGTTTTCCATGCTTTTTAGCCCGGATTGCCCGGAAATAGCAGAGAAACTGAATAGTATAAGAAGAATTCCTGTACTGGGTATTTTTTGCTTCATTAATTAAATAGATAAGGATCTTTTAATATTATATTATGCGAATGTAATAATTAATTCCTGATAAAGCATGTTTTTTGCAGGATTTTAGATTAATCAATTATGACCGGATCCTGTGAAACCGCAGCCGGCAAATTTTGCTGCGCAAAACTTAATGCTGCTCT
>CAYOPZ010000031.1:26132-35696 GCA_964406005.1 uncultured Bacteroidaceae bacterium | reverse complement strand
TGGTGGAATTGGTAGACACGCTGGACTTAAAATCCAGTGGCCAGTGATGGCCGTGTGGGTTCAAGTCCCACTCCGGGTACAGAAAACGCCTCTTAAACATTTGATATTAAGAGGCTTTTATTTTCTCTAATGAAGATTTTTTCAATCCCTTCTCTATCATCCAATATACCTATGTTAGCTGTCGTAATTATTATACTTATCGTTTGAATAATTCTCAATCAGTTTCTGGAAGGGGAAGGTTCATTTTCTTGAGGAGTTCAATATACCTTGGGTAGACTTTCAATTCTTCATATCTAAATGAATTGGTTGCAATATAGGGCAGGCTCGAACTTGACGCTTCAAATACCTTTTCAAGGTAATCCAGCGCTTTATCATAATCTTTCACCTGTAAATACCGGAAAACTTTGGTAAAATCATCCATCTGGCAACCTGGTTTCCCATACGCATAATTGATCATGATCAGCTTTTCTATAGCAGCGATGTGTCCCTGTTTATGAAGGACTTCTTCAATGGTATCCTGTATTTCCTCATTCCAGCATACAACCTGTCTCCACCATGCAATCCATTCTTCATACTGCCCACAATCAAAATAGTAACCTTCCAGGGTATTTCTGGCATAGCCGAAATCCGGATTCACTGAAAGGGCTTTTTTGAGATCTGAAATTGCTGATTCGCAATCCCCTGCATCCCACATAACAACCCCATGTAAGGTAAGTGCAAGAGGTTCCAACGGATCCAGTTCCTTTCCCAGGTCAGCCTGCAGTACTGCTTCCTCAAATCTGCGAAGGCTCATCAACAGATGGGCATAGTATAGATGGCAAAGTGCATCATTTGGATTCAATTCAAGGGATTTAAGAAATTCCTCTTCTCCCTTCTCCCAGTCCCATTCTGCCCAAACCGCAACACCAGCTGCCACATAGTGTGCATAAGCAGAATTAGGATCCAGCTCAAGGGCTCTGTTCAGGTATTGATAAACCTTTGGCAGGGCTTGATTCCAGGGGATCAAACCACCGAATCCCTGCAAATGCCAGGCACCGGCCATGCCTGCATAGGGAGGTGCCCAGTCCGGATCTTTTTCAATGGCCAATTGATAACACTCCATTCCCTTCCGGAGTGAATCCGGATGGAGCTGCTCCCAGTAGTAATTCCCCTTCTGGAATGCATCGTATGCTTCGGGATCAACTACCATTGATTCAGCCAGCAATCGCTCTTCATCGGGAGTTAATTCTAACATAATATTATCCGCAACCTGTTTTGTAATTTTATTATTAAGATTCAGGATCTGGCTCATTTCCTCACAGAACCTGCCTGTAAATAGATAATCTTCCTCCGGTCTGATCCTGACAAATGAATAATTCATACAGATTGAGTCACCGTAACACTCTAAAACTGGTTCAATCAAGGCATCCACATTCAGCTGGGAAGCAATATCACTTGTCGTCATCTTAGCATCCCTAATTGCTTGGGCTGTTGTTTTACACTTTATAGACCACCCGCTGACACGCTGCATATTCTGTATTAATGAGTTATGCATTCCTAAAAGGATGTGATCAATCGAGTCGTTTCCAGTAATATTATCAAACGGAAGAACAACAAGGGATTTTATATTCCCAGCTTTTATACCCTTTCCTCCTTTGATCACATCCGTCAGGATCAATGCTACAACAATGACAGCACAGACGATTACAATAGCAGAAGCCAGCAGGATCCGTTTTTTGGGGGTGGCAGTTCCTTTTTTAACACCGGCAGGCTCTTTTCGTGTTTCTTCCGGACCACCCGGTTCTGTTACAGTAGTAGCCAGAGTTTCAAAATACTTCAGGTGCCACTTGAGTGTGGTTGTCAGATCGAGCAGTACAGTTTTTACTTGCACGGGATCGAAATCCTTGGGATGGGCACCAAAGGTTGAGAGGCTGTTTAAGTTCTGCATGGAGACAATAATGTTATGCGGAACTATTTCTTCTTTATTCAGTTTGTCAATAATCCTCTTGAGCGGTTCTGTCCCCCGGGGCCTTTTCAGTTCACACTCGCACAGATCGGTAATAATTACCTCAAGACATCTTCTTGAATAAACCAAAACCATATTCTCATCATCGGTTTTGATCAGACGATCCAGTTCCTTATCCAGTTTGGTGTGACGGCCCTTAAAGGAATTGTATAGCTTCTCAAGATCTTTGACTTCTGCAGACCAGATTGTCATAGTCTAAAGATTTAGCCGTATTAGGGTTTAGTGGTTTGGATAAATAAAATTAAACCATCTGGATGTCATATCCTATACTTTATTTTGCTTTGGATCGATTACGTAAAAAAACATTAATGATTTACTCTAATGAAATCGCCTCAGTGGGGGGCAATACACTTGTGTTACTTGTAATAACTAATGAAAATTTCATAAATTTCGATTTACTAATACTTGGCTGAGGTTCAATAGCAGTCTCGGTTTCGAACATTTTCCACGATAAAAATTATGTCTGCTTCAGAACGGGACTTAAAAGCAAAGCTCAAATATGTCAAGGATCGGGTTGAAAAAACTGATCTTTTGAATGAGTATAGCTGGTCAATACGATATGAAGATGCTGCGCTTGCGGCTAAATATGCCAAAAAGGCAATTCAGGCTGCCGAACATGCAAAATACAGCCGGGGCAAAGCGTATGGGATGCTGAACCTTGCTTATGTGCATTTCCTTGATTCAGAAAATCAGGATGCACTTGAATGCCTTAGCAAGGGACTTCGTTTCTTTCGAAAGCACGAGAATGAAAAAGGCTTGCCCATCGCGTTGAATCTAATGGGCAATATCTATGAGAGTTTTGGTGACTATGCAACCGGCCTGGAATACTGTCAGAATGCACTAAAGTTGGCCCGGGAGAACGATTTCAGGGAAATTGAGGGTGAGGTGCTGAGTGTAATAGGTCTCATTTACAGCCGGCTTTATGATTATGACAGGGCCCTTGAGCATTACCGGGAGGGCCTGGATATCCGTGCAGAAACCGGTGATGACAAAGCCATGGCATCCTCGCTGAATCGTATCGCCAGGGTTTACACCCTGAATAAAGAGTACAACAAAGCTCTGGATTTTTATCGGCAGAGCCTTGAAATACGTCAAAGGGAGGGACATCTGTCAGCCATTCCCTGGACCTATCTGGGAATGGCCAGTACCTACGAGGAAATGGGGGATTACAGGATGGCCATCGAGTATTATGAAAAAAATCTTCCGGGTAACCATACGGATATTGACAGAAGATGCCGCCTGCAATGTTTTCTTGGACTCGGACGTTCCCATCTTCGGTTGAAGGAGTATCGGGAAGCGTTAAAGTTCCTGCAGGACACCATTACAATGGCAGAAGACCTGCAGGCCAAACCGCTGTTGTTTGAAGCCCATCATGCGCTGGCGGAATTATATGGATTTCTGAATGAGCCTGCCAATGCACTTTCCCATTTTAAAGTGTTCCATAAAGTCCGGGAAGAGGTGCACAGTTCAGAATCCGGGAATCGCCTGAAGAACCAGCAAATAGCTTTTGCAATTGAAAAATCAGAACGTGAAAAAGAGATATTCCAACTGCGTAATGTGGAATTAAAGGAGGCCTTCGACGAGATTCATATGAAAAACAAGGCCATCACCGACAGCATCAACTATGCCAGTCGCATTCAGACAGCCCTTTTACCTCAAAAATCCGAGTTGGAGGAATATTTGCCGGAACATTTTGTTCTTTTCCTTCCCAGGGATATTGTGAGCGGAGACTTCTTCTGGTGCACAAAAGTGGATGAAAAAATCATTTTCACAGCAGCCGATTGTACAGGTCATGGGGTGCCGGGAGCTTTCATGAGCATGCTGGGGATTGCGTTTCTGGATGAGATTGTCAATAAGCGCAAAACCCTGGAAGCCGGCCGGATCCTGGAAGACCTCAGGAAGGAGATCATAAAAGCCCTTAAACAAACTGATTCGCAGGGCGGTACAATGGACGGGATAGATATGGGGCTCTGTGTGTTTGACCGGGAAAATTCCGAACTACAGTATGCAGGAGCCTACAATCCGATGTACCTGGCAAGAAATGGCGAAATCACCGAATACAAGGCTGACAGGATACCCATTGGGTATTCCTACGGGAAGGATATAGCATTTACCAACCACCCGCTTCAAATACTCCCGGGCGACACTGTCTACCTTTTTTCAGACGGGTACGCCGACCAGTTTGGCGGTGAGAAAGGAAAGAAGCTGAAGTATAAGACACTGCAAAAATATATTCTGGAGGTCCAGCCGGAATCAATGCTTATTCAAAAAAATATTCTGGAAAAAAAAATTCTCGACTGGATGGGAAATCACGAGCAGGTCGACGATGTGGTAATCATGGGGGTGCGTTTCCAGTGAATGTTCTATTCCAAGGGGAGATTCATTTTTTCAAGTAATTCGACGAATCTTGGATTTTATTATTTCTGACACCGATTTTGTGGAGTTTCCGGAGTATGTCCCCTAACGTTTCGCCGTTATGCGCCAGTTGCCGATTTGGTTGAAGTAAGTGTCAAGTTATACAATTGCCTACAAGGAACCAGATGTATGCCGCTTTCTTCTAACGGCTATTGCGTATACCGGCTGTTATAAGCAGGCCAAATATTAATTTAGTTTAATAACCAATGTCCATTGTTTATCAATTTATATACGTAAGATGACGTCTTATCCGTTACGAATAAATAATGGGAATGATATATCTGTGTAATCTTGCTAAATTTTGTATCTTTTCTTTTAAGGAAAGAAATTAAGATAAATTAGGTAACGTGGGTTCAAGTCCCACTCCGGGTACGATTGATGTCCTGGATTCACTAATGGATAATTGGATCATGAAAGATTTAGGAAAGAGGCCTGTCACTCGCAGATCGGTGTTGGACTGGTTGGGCAAATCTGTTGTTATAGCTCTCAGCAGTAATTTACTGTTGTCATGTGCAAAAGAAGAAGATGACATAAAGATTGATAAGGAAAAAGATGATAATGGATTATCTGATGATCCTGCCATCAATTTGCCCTTGAAGGATATTTCCATGGATAGCCTTTGGACTGTATATATTGCAGACCCGCAGGATCTTATCAGTTTATTAAACAACTGGAAACTGGTTGTATACGGACTTGTTGAAAATCCAATGGAAATCACCTATGCAAAAATGCTGAATTTACCTCGAAAAGATCAGATATCGGATTTACATTGTATTAACGGATGGACAGTATCTGATATTCTCTGGAACGGTTTTCACCTGTCCTCACTATTTGAATTGGTGAAACCGTTGGCAAGTGCCAGTCATGTTACATTCAATTCATATACCGATATATATTTGGAATCCATAACAATGGAAGATGCTTTAAATCCGTCAACAATGATGGCATATGGTATCAATGGTTCTACAATTCCATTCCCCCATGGATTCCCCTTAAGGCTGGTTATACCGTATAAATGGGGATATAAAAATGCCAAGTTTGTCTATGGCATTGAATTAACTAACTCAGCGGTGATGGGTTTCTGGGAAAAAGTAGGGAATGATTATGAGGGAAATATACCTGCGGACAGGTTAAAATCCTTATAATATACTTTTCAATTGTCACACTCAAGCAGGCAGCACTCCGGGTACCTGTTTATTATTTCCTATTCACCTTTGAAAGGATTGTCATTTGACAGCCCCTCCCCGCCTTATCGGGCGATACCTTAAGAGAATAATCTCCTGACAATTCGCAGTCATATTCGAAATTTTTAATCGTTCCAGGAGAGAGTCTATGTTGCTTGATCAATTCTCTGTTCCCGTCGGATTTATGGTAAAGGCCTATGGTATAATCCACTTCGGAAAATTTTGAATTTGTGCTTGTAAATCGATACAGTACGCCTTTATTCAGGGTCATTGAAAAAGAGCTGTTATGAAGTTTATCCCCTGTATTTGTCCCCGGCATAGCCTGGATAAAAGTAAGATCCGGATCCCTATTATCTGGACCCATGTTGAATAGCAAACTGTCATCAACTTCCAAATCGCACGGGGTTTGCGCGAAAAGCCCCGGACTGAATAAGAATGCCATAAACAATAACATTAAATTTTTCATTTTTTACATTTTTAGTGATCGCCGGTTATACATTTATATATTGCATCCCTTCCCTTCAATCAGGAAAGTATTTTCCTTATAATCAAGCCTGTAATCAAAATATTCACTGATCTTCCGTAATACCTCTGCGGCCGAAAGTGTTTTGAAATCCGTACTGATCCTGCAATACCTAATACTCTTATCGGTCACGTCGATCCGGATGTCATTCAATTCTTCCAGTTTTTCAAATACATAATATAGAGGTGTATTGTCAAAATGAAGTTCCTTGGTTTTCCAGGCCAGATAGTTGACATCGAAAATTGGAATTTTTACGATTGCCACCCTGGGAACTATTTTTGCCTGATTCCCGGCTTCAACAACAAAGATTCCGGTAATATCACTTACCCAGAAAATGGCAACCTCGCCTGCAGATACTGTAAGTATAGCCCCGTCTTCTTTTTTCCTGCTTTTCAGGTTAAAGGCACAGGCACTTGCATTATATTCGGAATGAGGAGAAGATATTGAATATTCATGCTCTCCCGATAATTCAAGATATGCTTCTCCTTCCAATTCGATCTCGTTTTTTTTCAGATTAATTTTTGTATAAGAGCTAGTATTAAGCCAGATTTTACTACCATCCTTTAGAAGGATTTCTTTTTTTTGGATGCTGTCTGTGACAAATGTCAGAAGGTCTTTGTCTTTCGGACGAAAAGGTTTGATCAGGGTCAGGATCAAAGCCACAAAAAGCGCGGCTGCCGCTGACGTGTACCAAATATTTCTTCTCTTCTTCTTATAAACATATTTCCGTTTATAGCGCTCCCATCCGGTTTTCACATTCCATTTTATATTTTCCTGCGGGCGCTGTAAATTATTTATTTCATCCCGGATTCTGCCATCGAGTTCTTCTGGATTCATAGAGTATTATATTTTTTGATTTTTTCTTTTAGGTTCATTCTTGCTCTCATAAGGTGGGATCGTGATGTATTTTCTGGAATATTAAGCATTTCTGATATTTCCTTATGGTTGTAGCCTTCGATAGCGAATAGATTAAATACTGTCCGGTATGGATCTCCCAGTTGCTTTATAAGCTGGTAATAATCTTTGGTTTCAATTTCAAATTCAGGTATTTCAATCAACTGGTCCTCCTTCGTTATCTGCTCATTTATGTATTTGAGTTTTTTCCGTTTGCGTAAATACTGAAGACATTCATTGACAATTATCCTGCTCATCCATGCCAGTAATCCTGAAATTCCACCTTCGTTGAATTTATTGATTTGAGTGAACACTTTATTAAATCCGTCATTTAAGGCTTCTTCCGCATCATTTTCATTGCCCAGATAGCGGAAACAAATTCCGAACATCCTGTCTGCGTATTTTTTGTAAAAATGTTCTTGTGCATGAATATCTTGGTGACGTAATTTTTCAATTAGGTCCTTTTCCATTCATTTAAAGTTATAACCTGATCATTGTTCCTTGTTCAATAATATGAATGCAGAAAAATGCTTTTTCGTTGCAAATAATTATTTTTTAACGCAGAAATTCATTCATGAGAATAGATTCAGTATGTTTATCCGTTATGCTTGAGAAGTGAGCCTTCCGATCCTTTTGTGTTGGCTCCCTAAATAGTTGGACAGAATAAATTATAACAATTTGAGAGATTGTACAACCTAAAAAATAATTTCGAGCTTATGTAAAAAAGAGCTTTTACTGTCGAGCAGAAGATAGAAGTATTTCGATATACAGAGGCAAATGGCATGTTTGCAGCTTGCCGGCAGTTCGATATTGCATAGAGTTTATATTATTGCTGGAAGCACAAGTTTGATTGCCCCGGCAGATTTAAGTTTCAATGTCAGCAATACTCTGAATAAGATTTTCTGTTATTTCAACACTATCAGAATCAGAACCATATGGCAAAGCACTTTCTATACCCTCTAACAAATCATCATTTCTTAAAAGGATTTTGCATGCTTCTTTAAGATATGTTTTAACAGAATAATTTGAATCACCAATGTCTTTTAACAGGGTAGGACAGTTGTCCAAAATATATATGATATCTTCAAAATCATGACTTTGACGTAAATCGCTACCACCCCTATTTTTATGAGCTTCAAGTTTTGATACCAAATAATATTCAGAGGGGAAAACAAATATTTCAGTTCCATCAGGAAGTGATTTGACTATTTTGTTCTCAATACCCTCGGCATACCACCGGTTACTGAATCCAAGAATTTCAGAATCTGTAGGCATAACATCAACTTTAACACCGTTGAATACCCATCTGCATATCGGTGCTCCCGGCGTTATATCGTTTACAAATCCTTTACTTCGCAGATTTTCTTCTAACCTATTATGTTCGATTCTTGAGCTTAATTCAATTACACAATCCACATCTTGAGTAGGTCGAATATCGGAAGCAGCTGGATCACTTGCATAGAGTTCTGCTATCGCTCCTCCAACAAACACCATATTCTCTTTTAATTCACTTAATCCAATAGCTATAGTTTGCACCTTAATAATATTCGCACTTGGCATATCAAAATCGTTTATCTAATTCATTAATTGCAATTTTTATTTCCCTCGCGCGTCCAACTCTTATTGTATCAACAATTACAAGTAGTTCATATAGTAATTGATCGTTTAGTGATATTGCTGGAATGGTTTTATAAAGTGGTTCAATAGATTGCCCTCGTTGAGTTCCTTTTGCATATTGCCAGACATAAACATCCTCTCCAGATACAATGTGTTTGTTTATAGGGTATGCTGAATGTGCTGTAGGAATTCCTTTGACCACCGAACCCGGTTCAACAGGGAAAACATACTTTAAACCATAAATAAGAAATTCCTTAAGTGAATTCAGATGGACAGTTCTTTTTTTGCTATCAATAAGTTTGGCAATTTTACATCTGTTTAATGCTTCCGATACTTCGGACGGACTGATTTGAAGTGCAATAGCAATATCAATATTTCTCCAATTGTTATGTTGAAAAGAAATTATTTTTAGCAGTACTATAATATCCTGGGGACGCATTCCATTGTGATTCTTCATATCCTATATATTAATTCGCGAATCGCGAATAGCAAATATACATATTTTTACTCTCCAAACAAAATATGATTGGAACTCCGGATGCAACAGAAGCAGATTCTCATTCCAGTTTCCGGGCATGGCTGCCATTGAGGTCGGATCCCATCGATTCGATGTCCACACCCGTGCAGAGTCCCGAATCATCCAGAATAAACCTGAGACCGATACCGCCGTTCAGCGTAGAAAAGACAGACCCGCCTTCAGGGTATAAGAGCTGGGATATTCCGGCATCTCCCCATTTGAGATACATCAGACCGTCTTCTATGGTAATCCGGATATTGACGGAAGGCCTTTCGATCCCGTACAGGCCCGGCAGGCCTTCAGGTATTACCATATTCCTGTAAGCCGACCTGACGGAAGGATAGAAGTTGTCCGTGGGATCGGCATCATTCAGCATCCTGCTTACGGATATGGTTTCGACGTTTTCAGG
>CAYOPZ010000031.1:0-26032 GCA_964406005.1 uncultured Bacteroidaceae bacterium | reverse complement strand
TTAATGTACTCCCGGTAACATTTCAGGAACAGCTCGTCGCCCAGGTGCTGGTGGAGGATCTCGTATATGGCGGCGGGGTAATTGTAGCTGGCATTCCTGTAGTTTGAATTTGTCAGGTATTGTGAGGATGTGATCAGAGGCAGATCCACGATGGTTCCCATCGGGCGAAGCCTGGAGAGAAAACCTGAAAAAATCCTGGTGGACTGGTAATCGTTCTCAAAGAACCGGTTCGACAATATTTCCGTGTTCCATGTCGCCCATCCTTCATCCATCCAGGCCCATCTTTCTTCATTGACACGGACATACATCGGGAAATAGGTATGAAACATTTCATGGATCGTTAATTCACGGCCCGGCCCCCCGTTATTTGCCATCATGGGATACTCCATGCCACCGCCTCCCCTGACGATGAATGTCGTGAATGCCTCGTAGGGATACGGAATGCCGGGGATATTTTCGGAAAAATGCTTCATTGACTTCTGCTGCAATGCAACATGACCGGAATAATCCCCGGTGGTATCCATGGGAAAGGCGGAACTGATGAACACCTGCCGGTTTTCAACCGGTTGTACGGCCGCATCCCACACGTAGTGATCGCTCATGGCAAAGGCAAAATCGGAAACTCCGGATGCCGTATAATGCCATGTATCGTTTGTTGTTTTGAATCCCTTTTCGATGTCATCGGCCGATACAATGTGAACGGCCTCCCCGGAAGACCCGGCCCGGCTGTATTTTTCATAAATATCTTCAGGCAATACTCCTGCGGGATTTTCCAGGGTTCCGGTGGCCCAGACAATGTACTTGTCCGGGACGGTGATCTCGACATCAAAGTTTCCGAGGTTGTTATAGAATTCCGTTCTTAAATTGTAATCCAGTTCGTCCCAGCCGAAAATGTCGTCATAGACCGCAATCTGCGGATACCAGTAGGCAATGAAAAACGTAGTGCTGTCATACGCACCCGTCCTGATCCTTGAATATGCAGGGATCTTTTGTTGCCAGGAAGCCCGGAAAGTCAGTTCGGAACCCGGTTTCAACGGTTCCCTGAGCGTGAAACGGATATTTGTCCCGCTTCTTTGAACCATCTCACGGTCTGTCAGGTCATAGGTTACTCCGTCAATGACGACCTCTTCCAGTTCGACGCCATTGTCGACGTCCCTCGGGTCGACGGTAAATAACCTGGTATTACCCGTTCTGAACACATCCCTGTAAAGACGTACCACCAGTGCCTGAATTTCATCGGGGCTGTTATTGTGATAGACGGCTTCTTCATGCCCGGCGATCAGTTTCTCCGGCGGATCTACGGTAACTTTCATGCTGTAATCGACCGTGTTTTGCCAGTAGTTGGTTCCCGGCCGGCCGTCATAGGATCTTGTCCCCTTTTCATAGGCCTGCCTGATTTCCGAAGGCATGAAAAAACGGGTTTCCTGTGCATGCGAATCCCCAGGAGTGAATCCTGAGATTACCAGCCATGCTGCGATCAATGTGTTTTTCATACTTTTCTGTATTAATGTGTTTACCGTTTTGTGGTTATGAACCTAAGGTTATATGATATCTGAAGGGTATGCCTTCGGTAAAGTTAAGAAATACATTGAAATTGAATCTGATTATCGTTTTTGGTACAGATGATTGTACAGTTTTTTATATACATATATATAACATTTTATACTTTTGCAACGTTAAAATGATAATTCATAATTCTGCGTATCATAATGAAGCATCGAATTGACAGCCTGGTTTGCCTCATAGGTTTGTCTTTTATCCTGTCGAATTGCCAGCATCAGCAGGGGGACTTCATGATTCAGGATGAAGTCTGTTTTAAGCAGGAAATCTTGCCTGTTTTCCAGGCCTCATGCGGAACCTCCAACTGTCACGACAGAAACTCCGCCGCCGGTGGTGAAGTATTCACCGATTTTACCGGGATATCCCGGGCTGTTGTTCCATTCCAGCCATACTCCAGCATAGCTTATACGGTTCTGATAGGGGATGGAGAGGAACTTATGCCGCCTGATCATCCCCTTCCTGAAAAAACAAGACAGAAGATACGGCTCTGGATCCTCCAGGGTGCCCTTGAAAATGACTGTCCCGTAACCGGCCAGGATACCGGAGATAATGACCAGGATGGCATTTTGAACTATCTCGATAATTGCGTGGATACACCAAATCCTGATCAGGCCGATACGGATATGGACGGTACCGGTGACCTCTGCGATGATGACGATAATGACGGGATCATCGACATTGCGGACAATTGCCCGGGTCTTTACAATCCTGGCCAGGAAGATGTGGATGGTGACGGTATCGGTAATTATTGTGATCCCGATTATCAACCTGCGGGTATTGCAGGAGTATGTTTCGGGCGGGATATTTTACCCATATTCGTAACAAGTTGTGCCAATACGGGGTGTCATGATGCTACAACCCGGGAAGAGGGATTCGTACTAACGGATTATTCCAGCGTCATCGCCAGGGAGTTTGTACCCGGCCATCCACAGGAGACAAAAATATACAAGGTGATTACAGCCCCTGGCAGTGAAGACGACCACATGCCTCCGGCGCCGCGTCCATCGTTAACAGCCTCGCAGATCAGCAAGATCCGAACCTGGATCGAGAATGGGGGATTGAATGAAGATTGCGGAGAAGTACCCTGCAATCTTGACAATGTTACATTTTCCGGCAATATCCTGCCCGTTATACAGAGCAATTGCCGGGGCTGCCATTTCCCGGGTAACCCTGACAATGTGCTGACCCTGGTGAATTATGAAGACATTCTGGGTGTTTCACTTGACGGGAGACTGGAAAGCGTTATAAAGAATTTATTCGGACTTCAGATGCCGGTTGGTTATAAGTTGAGCGATTGTGAGATCCAGCAGATAGATGAATGGATTAAAAACGGCAGCCCGGATAACTAGATAAATGAAGATACCCTTGTTCCATATTATTTTTTTCAGTGCCATTATCTTGTTGATGACGGGATGCTATTATGACAATGAAGAGGCCCTGTACCCGGATGTGCAACCGGGGACCCTCGGTGATACCATAGCTGTAACATTTTCAGGGGATATCTTGCCTATGCTACAGACCTATTGCTGGGCATGCCATAGCAATGATAATGCCGTCTTAAAAGGAAATGGCATTTTTATCGAGGATTATTCGGATGTTAAGGGTTTTGCGGACAAGGGCAGTTTATACGGCACCATTTCCTGGGATCCCAGGTACGAGAGAATGCCTTACCGGTCTGCAAAACTCCCATCGGAGGAAATATTCAAGGTAAAGAGATGGATTGAAGGGGGAGCACCTGAAAATTAAACTGATTTTACTCATATCCCGATGAAAATGAAATCAATCAAATCCCAGGCGACCGTATCGACGGGCAGAAAGCTGGCATGTGTTTTCATGCTGGTTATCCTATCCCTTTCACAAAATTTTCTTTCTGCCCAGGATCTTATGGATCTTCTTGAAGAAGAGACACCAGGAACAGAAGAGATGGTGAATTACACTACAGCAACCTTTAAGTCGACCCGTATCGTCAATGGTCATTCCATCGAAAGAATGCAGGCAGGGCAGCTGGATTTCAGGATCCATCACCGGTTTGGAAAGATCAATGACGGCGCATATGAACTCTGGGGTCTTGACCATGCCAATATTCATTTCAGCCTGGAATACGGTTTTACAGATTGGTTTATGCTGGGTGTGGGCAGGGGAACTTACGAAAAGACTTATGACAGCTTTGCGAAATTCAGTATTCTCAGACAATCGTCAGGCAGCAGGAACATACCCGTTTCCCTGTCCGTTTACAGTACATTGGCAATAAATTCACTGAAATGGAAGAATCCTGAACAGGTAAACTATTTTTCATCGAGGCTTACCTATACATTCCACCTCCTTATTGCCAGGAAACTTTCAGAACGTTTATCGCTGCAGATCAGCCCGTCAATGGTCCACAAGAACCTGGTACAATCGGAACTGGACAGGAATGACCAGTTTTCGCTCGGAATCGGCGGACGGTTCAAGATAACCAGGCGAACGTCTTTTAATGCGGAATATTTCTATGTTTATCGTCCTGCTTTCAGTTTGGCCCGGGAACAGTATTATAATTCTTTCTCCCTTGATGTGGATATTGAAACGGGCGGTCATGTTTTCCAGCTTGTCCTGACCAATTCCCAGCCCATGATTGAAAAAGGATTTATAACTGAAACCACGGGAACATGGAGGAAAGGGGATCTCTATTTTGGATTTAATATATCAAGGGTGTTTACCCTTAGATGATCATAAATTTGACAGTTCACTATAACCTGTAAAAATTATTTATCATGAAATTCAGACTTGTTTTATTGGCGGCATTGCTCCTTCCGGCATCGATAGGCTGGAGCCAGGAGAGGTATATAACGAAGACCGGAAGCATCAGTTTTTATTCCCACACTCCCGTAGAAGATATCGAGGCAGAAAACCACCAGGTGACCAGCATACTTGATACCGAAACCGGGGAATTGGTGTTTTCCGTTCTGATCCGGTCATTTGAATTCAGGAAAGCCCTGATGGAGGAACACTTCAATGAGAATTACATGGAGACCGGAAAATATCCGAAATCACAGTTTGAAGGCAGAATTACGAACATAGAGGAAATAGATCTTTCCGTTCCTGGTACATATACCGTGAGTGTCAGTGGAAACCTCACAATCAAGGATAGGACCAATCCCGTTGAAACGGAAGGAACCCTGGAAATTCAGGCAGACAATAAGATAAAGGGCGAATCCAGGTTTATTATCGAAGTTGAAGATTTTGGCATAGAGATACCCAGCATTGTCAGGGAGAATATCGCGAAAAGTATAGAGATCAGCTGCGACCTGATGTATGAGCCCTATGAGAGGTAAAACGATGAAAAGAAAATTGCTGTTCGTCATCTCCGGCATCATTGTTATAACTGCCGGTATTGGTTTTTACCTGTATTCGAAACCGAATAAGAACCTCGAAAGGGCCAGGGCTGATTTCCGGATTGAAGCTTCTGATCTCTTCGAGGAATTTTCAACGGACGAATCCCTGGCCACGGAAAAATATGTGGACAAGGTACTGGAAATTACAGGTTCATTGGCCGGTATCCAAACCGGTACAAGGGGGAATACCATCCTGTTCCTGCTCGATGATCTTTTCGGGATCAGCTGTTCGATGGACAGTTCCTATGCTGCATCAGTAAAGACCGAACTGGATCAATTGAACATAGGAGACAGCATTACGATAAGAGGGCGTTGCAACGGCATGCTCATAGATGTCCAGTTGTCGGGTTGTGTTTTGTTAGGGGATTGATTTTTTTCTTCTCAGGTTGTTGTAATCGATATAGTAGAGGACTTTCAGCGACAGGCTGTTCGTTTGGTCCGATTTCCAGGTATCTCCGAGGTTATCGAAATAATGAGGATTGAATGTATCGCCGCTCGAATATATTGCGTTCTTCCATGCGACCGAAAGCTCTGACCCGGGAGCGAATATCCACCTGAAGATCATATCTATATTGAAGGCGTTGTAGTTGTTATCATGATTGCCGGCGTACGCAGGATCTTTTTCCAGGGTGCCGTCCTGCTGCAGCTGGTAAAATGTCTTATTCAGCACCCCTGAACAGTAATGTCTCATCCTGAACCCTATGCTTGCTTTGTTGCTTATGCCGAATGAAGCGCTGAACTGGTTTTCAAACGTTTTGATGTCGCGCCTGGCAAAATAAATCGTATCGTTGTTGTTCGTCTTGTTCACATAGCCCCTGTTGTTGATCTCATCCTTGTAATAACTGCTGAATGCGAACTGCAGCCTTTGCCCGATACGCAAGCCGGCTTCTCCGTTGCCGTAGTAATTATACCAGTCGGTCGAAGGCTGGTTGTAGCCTCCGGCCTGCACATAAAAACCGAGTTTTTTCCTTGAGTCGGAATTGATCCCGAGGTTTCCCCAATACCCGGCCGGTTTACGGTAATAGCGTCCGTCCATGCGGGCTTCGTAATAATCCTTCGTAAAGGTTTGTATCCCGGTATTGGTCCAGAAACTGTAATTGTTCATAAAAACGGCGTTCACGTTGTAGTTCATCTGGGCATTAAAAAAATCACCCGGATTGTAAAGGCGGTTATAATTCCAGTTCACATTCGTATGCCATTCCCGGAAGATCCCGGAAGGCTCCACATCATGGTACGACACATAGGCTGAGGAAGTGATCAGGTTGTTTCGCTGCAGGTAACCCAGGTCGTTTATATCCAGCTTATCGCTGAAAATGTCCTGTTCAAGGCCGAATTGCAGCTTTCCCCTGTTCTTTGCCAGTGAAAGAATGGCACCATATCCGGTTTCATTACCGTTTTCATTGCGTGTAGCTATCGCTCCGCCGCCGCTCAGAACATATGTTTTCGATTTGTCCCTCAACTGGAATTCGGTACCTGTGACATTTGCATAGAACGGATCTCCGGCCATGGATACATTGGTATTGATAAGGCTTATGTAGGAGTTGTTTTTCAGTGATTTGTCAAATACCGTAACATTGTAGTTCGTTAGGGGTTGTGTCTTTACCTCCCGGGTATTTCCGGTCAATGTATCCTTTATTATTGCTTTTGCAGGCAGGGTCATTGCGTTCAGGAACCCTATGCCCAGTCCTTTTGCCGTGCGGCCCGAAACCTTGGTTGCATTGACAAGCTGGGTTTCGCTGGGGTTGTAGTCGATAATCTCGTTCCCGGCCAGGTCTTCCCGGGCCCTTTCCGGAAACTTAGGTCTTGTGCCTATGCGCCGGGAGTAAAAGATTCCCGCCCGGTTGAAAAGCTCTGTTCCCTCTGTAAAAAACTGTCTTCTTTCCGAGAAATACAGCTCGTAGGGGGTCAGGTTCAGGCTCTGGTCGTCAGACTGGATCTGGCCGAAATCGGGAATGAGCATCATGTCGAGCGTGAAACTTTCGCTGATCCCGTATTTCAGGTCCATACCGCCTTTATAGACAAAGTCCCTTTCGGCGCTCTTTGATTCGAGATAGGTCGAGGCATAGGGGCTTACTGACAGGCGTACCGGGGGTTTAATATTATTGAGACCGGTCAGTTCACCTTCCTGGTGAATGAATCCCGTTACATTCCGGTCGATAAAGTTCCATGAGTTGTTGGAATTGTATCTCCGGATATTCCTGAACATGTTCAAACCCCATGTACTTTCTTCCTGTTCCGAAAAGCGCAGGGCAGAGTAGGGGATCCTTATTTCAACGATCCAGCCGTCTTCAGAGACCCGGGTACTGCTTTCCCAGACTGCATCCCAGCTCCCGTCTTCATTATCCCCACCTCCGCTTTTTATGGCCTTTATGTCGGTTTGCACGCCTGCCGGGGTAATGAAGAACCCGTAGGCAAGCTGCCCCTGATTATAGGGATCGAAATAGATCCCGAAATAATCGGACATGCCGATCTGGTCGCGCTGCGAAAACAGGTTGAAAATACTGTCCGGGCTGCTGTCATAAAGCATTGCCCCTACGTAAACGGCGTTCTGGTCATAAAAGAAATATGCCTCGGTGGGCTGAAAGGACGGCTGCCCGTTATACGGCTGCAACTGAACAAAATCCCTGGCCGGAGCGATCTCGTCATATACCGGTTCGTCAAGGTATCCGTCGATTTTGAGGGGGGTGGCAATTTGAAGCGCTTCCACGCTTTTTTTCTCCTGTGCAAAAGAACAATTTGCAAAAGCGAGGGCCGAGAGAAAAAGAATTATTGATCTCAAAGAAGGTTTGTTATTTGGTTGGTTATACTAAAAGACGACAAAAATAGTCAAATGTTACATAATCCTGATAAAGAAAACAGATTTTTTAATGCATAATGACTGGTAATACATTCCGTCCGTACCATCCCATGATTGATGCAACTGGGGTGAAAACCGGGCGGAGGCGGCTTCCGTGATGCTTGCCTGGGGCATGAGGAAGAAAACCAGTAAAACCGGTTAAAAGATTCTTTCTCATGATTTCGTGCTTTAAAGAGTTTCCCGGATCAATATTCGGGAATTCATCCTGACCCTGAAAGCGGGATGTATTGAATTGCACAATAAGGTAAGTGAATTGTAAATAAGGGCGTGCTGCCGAATACCGGTCAGGTCTTGTGATAGCGTTCGAGTATCTCCATAGCGGCATGGAAGGAACTTTTTCTGCCGTAAGTTCAGAACTGCGAATTTCCAGACACAAGATACGTCGGATAACTGCCGCTTCGGGTTAATGTGCGGTTAATGAACGGTTAATGTCCGGCATATTTCCGCCTGAGGTACACGCGCATGAAAAGGAAATAAATTGCCAGGATGCCTGCCAGCACCCCGAACAGGTTGTAAAGCATGTCTATGACATTGAACGATCTGCCGGGGATCAGTACCTGGATATATTCGGTAAGGATGGAAAACGCACAGGTTACCGATAAAAGGAAAGCCAGTTCTGTCCCCCTGATGCCGAAGTCGTCGTCACCCCTCCAGAGGATATACAGTGTGCCGAAGATAAAATAGGCCAGGAAGTGTTCGAGATAATCCCACCTGAAACCTGACGAGGTCTGAATAATGACCTTGCTTGAATCGGGATAAACTGTGACGAATATCAGAAGAAGGCTCCACAGGATGAACAGGATCAGCCAAACGGCCTTTTTGTGGTAATATTTCAACATTAACTGAAATTTTCCAAAAATACATAAATTTCAGGAGAGGAGGCAGGTGGTCAGAAATTCCTGATCTTTTCCATCAGCTTTTTCCGTCCGAAGAATATCCTGCTTTTGACCGTACCTATCTTCAGATTCATTTCTTCGGCGATTTCCTTGTATTTATAGCCATCCTGGTGCATCTGGAAAGGGACCCTGAACTCATCTTCAAGCCTGTCGATATGCTCCCGGATCTCGCTTGCAGACAAATCCGATTCAGGGTTCCCGGTGGGTGCTTCCTTCGAATTGTTCAGGTAAAAATGATCCCTGGTATTGTCAAAGGTTGTCTGCTGGCGGACAGATTTCCTGTAATTATTGATAAAGGAGTTTTTCATAATGGTATATACCCAGGCTTTGAGATTCGTGTAATCCACATACTTTTCCCTGTTCAGCATGGCTTTAAGGTAAGTCTCCTGGACCAGGTCCTTGGCATCCTCAATATTCGCAGTCAGGCTTATGGCGAATCTCTCCAGGCCGTCCCGGAGTGTGGTAAGCTGATGGTTGAATTCTACTGCTGTCATGGAAGCTTGTTTTCGTTATTTATCTATTGCCCGGATGTTCAATAAATATATATAGGCAATAAACAAAAACACAAATCCCTCTTTTCCAGGACAACGGTTTTTACCCCTGTCTCTAAATAGTGTTGATTTTCAGAGTAATTATATACAGTGTATTAATAGAATAATCAATGCATCATTCTAAATTCATTCACAATAACAATGTAGAAGGAGAAACGGAAAAAAATAAACAAAATTTTAACAAATGGAGGCAGGTAACTATTGCAGGTGCCGGAAAATATCTTCCGCTTTATAAAGGAGGGTGATGTTCCCGGGATGGCCTTTTTCGAGAGTTTCCACCTGATGGCCGCTGACAAATACGGTTTTGCCGGGAAAGCAGCCGGACAGCTCTTCAAGATAATGCATCAGTTCCTTACCGGAATAGACAGTAACTACAGAGGTTAACAAATGATCGAAGTCAAGTACACTGATGGCCGCCAGCATATCTTTCACCGGAACCCACTGGCCGAGATAGGTGATCTTGTGTCCTTTTTTCCGGAGCAGGTAACTGTAAAAAAGCAATCCCAGTTCATGCAATTCCCCTTCGGGCAGGAATAAAAGAAAATGTTTCGCTTCCGGGTTGGTCGCAGGCATGAGGGAATCGATCCCTGAAATCAGCTTTTGCCTGATAAGATTGGAGGCAAAATGTTCCTGGGCACAATTGATGGCGCCGGTTTGCCAGAGAATCCCGATTTTATCGAAGAAAGGGGAAATGATCTTGAAAATGCAATCCTCGAATCCCAGCTGCATGAATGTCCTTGACAACAGATTTGAAATTTTTTCTTCATTCATTTCGACCATGGACATAACGAGATTCTCTATCAGGCTGTCATAATCGCTTGATTCCCGGGAGATCATCTGGATCTTTTCACTGATCTCCTGCTCGTCGAGAGATGCAATGAGGGAGATCTTGAACCCGTTGCGGTTCAGAACGGATACATTCAGTAACTTCTTCAGATCATTGTCGCTGTACAATCGTATATTGGTGGAAGTCCGGCCAGGTTCCACCAGGCCGTATCTTTTTTCCCATATCCGGATGGTATGGGCCTTGATTCCCGACAACCTTTCAAGATCCCTGATAGAGTATTGCGCCATAAACGGAATTTGTACTTCAGCCTGATTTTTAAACAATCCAGCCGGGGAAAGGTTTATTCGGATTCAAATTATACGAATGATCATGACTGCGACGCAGCTTTCTTAAATGTAGGTCAGGCTCGAAAGGTTGTTTTCATTCAGCACCTCATTGGCGATCTCCCGGATCTCGTCAGCGGTGAGGTTTTTTATTTTCTTCCCGATTGTTTCGAGATCGTCCACCTTGTTGTAGACGAGATAGCTTTTTGCCATCGAAAGCATCAGTGTTTCGTGATTCTCGGAGGAGATGGCGATCTGGCCCGTGAGTTGTCTTTTCGCCCTTTCCAGTTGGAGGCTTCCCAGGAGCTTTTCCCGGAGTTTTTTCAATTCCCGGTAAACGGTTTGCCGGCTTCGTTCGATCTTGCTTTTCTCGCAGGAGAAATACAGGCTCAGGGTACCTGTATCGGAATATGGGGAATACTGGGATTCGGTATGGTAGGAATAGCCGTTTTTTTCACGGAGCGTCATGTTCAGCCGGGTGTTCAGGCCGGGCCCGCCTATGATGTTATTCAGCAGGTGCAGGCCTATGCGCCGGTCGTGCATGAGGTCATACGCCAGGTTACCGATGATGCAGTGGCCCTGGTATGTATTTTTTTCGGAAACAACCTGTGCAGGGATATAACCTTCAAACTGCTTCCTCCTTCCTGTACGTTTTTTCTCCACGATGCTGCCGAAATACTTATCGACCAGGCCTGTCAGGCGCCTGAAGGTGATGTTCCCAACGGAGCATATGACCATCTCATTTGTGTTGTAGTTCCTGTCGAAGAAACCGCGTACACCAGAGATGCCGATCCTGTCCAGACTTTCTGCCGTACCCAGGATATTCCTGCCGATCGGATGATCCCCGTATACCTGCTCCTCGAAGTCGTCAAAGATCAGTTCTGCAGGATTATCAAGGTATGAATTGATCTCATCCGTGATGACTTCCTTTTCCCTTCTGACCTCCTTCTCCGGGAATGTGGAATGAAAACAGATGTCCGCGAGCAATTCAAGCGCCCTCGCATAATCCTGTTTCATAAAGGACGCATATACGCATGTTTCTTCCTTTGTGGTATAGGCATTGATCTCCCCTCCGGCATTCTCGAGGCGGCTGATAACATGGTAGGCTTTCCTTTTACGCGTGCCCTTGAAAACGAGGTGTTCTATAAGGTGGGCCATGCCGTGTTCATCGTCCGATTCATCCCTCGAACCCGTATTGACGATCCATCCGAGATGTGCCACAAGACCGGGGATCTGACTGTGGATCAGCCGGATCCCGTTGCTCAGCCGATGTTCCTGGTAATCCATTTCAGGCGGGACAGGATACAAAAATAAGCATGGATTCATCAGGAGCAATGACCCGGTAGCATTTTTCCTGTTTTTTACATAAATTTGCCACGCCTTCAAAGACCGGTACCATAGCTCAGATGGTAGAGCACAGGACTGAAAATCCTGGTGTCCCTGGTTCGATTCCAGGTGGTACCACTCTCACTCTCAGGAAGTCCCCGCGGGTCAATGATCTGCGGGGGCTTTGTTTTTTCTGTTGATGATATTGTTGATGAAATTGGAATTTGATTCATGTTTTATTAACTTGATGCAAGGGACATAGCTGAGTCAGGCCAACTAATCTATTCATACAGCCAACCCATGTACCAAATACTGAATTATTGAACCAACACAATATCTCATTGTCACAAAGATTATTATGAGAACTAAACTCATCCTCAGTTTTCTGATATTGGTAATCAGAGTTCCGGGATACTCACAAAATCAAAATGGACTGAATTTATCTGATCTAAAATTGTCATACGGTACATCGTTTCTTGTTCATCAAAATCCAGTATTCATAGGCGAAGATTATATTCCCTATGGAATAGGATTGAGTTTCAATCTGGATTTAAACAAAAGACTTTCTTCAGATATTGGTTTGACATTCAGAACAACTGGTAAGCTAAACTATAATGGTAGTATGCTTTTTGGTGACCAAATATTGACAATAAATCCTTTTGTGGATTATCATCACGAGCATACTGATAATTTTTTTAATGTACCGATACATATAAATTATTCCGTTACAGATTTAAACAGATTTGGCCTTCTGATTTCCTTTGGTCCTGTATTATCATTGCATAATTATGACTATTATGCCAATCCAAATTTTTGGGGGGAAGTACAAAGAAGTTCCGGTAGCAATTTTGGTATTGGCTGGGATTTAGGACTCATCGAAGGGATAAAGCTCACTCAAAAACTGGGTTTATTTTCCTCACAATATTTAGAATGCTTGTTTATCAGCAAATTTTCGAATCTGCAATCCTTGAATCTAAATCTTGGTTTGACATACAGCTTCAATCAATAGATTTAAAAGTGAATGGATATGAATCATTACAGGGAGGTAGATTCAGGAATTTTTCCTGAGAGAAAGGATAGTGAAGACTTACCCTTTTTCAAACAGTGAACTTTTAGACAATCCGAGTAAAACTTGTTTATCGTAAAATCCCTCCTGATACCTTCTGGCATAGTCTTTTGGAGACATTCCACCAAGCGATCCATGAGGGTTTTTTTTAAAAGTCTTCCTTCCATTCATGGTATGGGTAAGCGAATCCATGCCGGCATATGATCACTTATTTCCCATTGTGAACACTTGATGATATACTGTTTCTGCGTTTTGGTCAAATTATTGTATTTTTTCTTATATAAAGCTTCAGATATTAATTCCGTGAAATTAAAAACTCCATAATTGAAGTTATCATCTCCCGTCTGACCTGCGGTATAATTATTATCTGATACCGGAAGTCTGTTATCGTGTATGAAAAGACCTATCTGATCGTATGTTTCTTCCAGGCGTGCATTCGTACGAAGTTCTCCCCATTTGGGATGAGGGGTTAACAACGGGAAATTCGCTTTTGCAGCCTTGCTGCTCCGCAGCTTTTCAGTATTCAGCTTTTTCAGCTGATCATCAATCTCGTTTCTTTTTATGCTCATTTGTTCAAACTCCAGGTTGCAGTCTCCCAATAAGACAAAGTTCTTATGATAAAGCTTTGGAGCCTGTTTGGCCCTGATACAAAGCCACTCCAGCAAAGCTTCAAACTCCTGTCTTCTTTCACGTGCATTTGTGCCATACAACAGGTGAGCATTGACAGCAAGAAAATCAATATCCGGTTTGCCGGTGTTTGATTTAATCTTGAAAGAAGCACAATGAGGTTGTCTGATAAAAGTGACAAATTCCGGCAAAACTATCGGAGGTTTGGAAGGTTTTCTTTTCCCGGCTGCGATAGCTGTTCTTATTTTTTCTTCCAGTTCACCCAATGCGACAAGGTGTACATCCCAGGCATCGGCAAATTTCCTTCGATTCTCAAAAAGTGTAGTTACCACTTTTGATTTATCATACGTAATGTCCGAAGCCAGCTCAGTTCTTTCAATCCTTTTCCATTTGAAAAGGAAGCCCAGGCGCTCAGGATTTCCCTGGTCCCCGGGAAATGTTCCTGTTACATCGGACACAATCATGCCATACTCTGTTCCCAAAAGTTTTTTAAGATGATTAATACCCTCGAGATCGTCTGCAACCTCCTGTATTGCCAGCAGGTCAAACCTGCTGCAGATTTTCCTTAAAAATTCCCAGGCTGATGCAGACCGATTGGCAACCTTACCCAGTTCTCTTATATTGAATGTACCAATAATTACCGAATTGTGCCTCGCTTCCGGCAATCCAAAATCAGTCTGTCCTTTTGAATCGATTAGCGAATGGAGTTCATTCCATTCGGTTGATTTAAACTTCTTTTTCGCCATTATGAACGGTTTTTATTGTTTAGTCGGAAAAAAGCCAAAAGGTAGCCGGGAAAAATCAAAATTTATAAAATATGATAATTTTCAATCCCTTACCTTTAGTGAACCGGAAATCCGGAATTTACCGCTGGTATTTATGAGATTAAAGCAACATTATTTTCTCATTTCAGTTTTTCTCCTCCTGATGATTTATATGGTCATCCAGATGCTGAACGGAAGGTTCGAGATGCATGATTTCCAGGTCTACTACCGAACAGCTGCACGGATTGCCGGCGGGCAGAACCTTTACCGGATTGCCGAAGACGGATTTTACATGTTCAAGTATTCTCCGGTTTCGGCTGTATATTTCATACCCCTGAGCTGGGTTCCGCTCCCTGTTGCAAAAGTAATTTACTGGATGGCATCTTCCGCATCATTTTGTTTTGCACTTTATCTGGTCTTCAGGATGGGGGAGGATTCCCTGGACTGGATCGGAGAACGAGAAAGAAACATGCTCTACCTGATCAGCATGATCTGTATGGGGGCTTTCCTTGAACTGGAAATACACCTGGGACAGGTAAATATTTTCATTCTCCTGCTTCTGCTCGGCAGTTGCTTTTCTTCAATAAAAGGGAAACCCTTTATAGCAGGAATTTTACTTGCATTGAGCATATTCATAAAACCCTTTGGATTGGTTATCCTGGGATATTTCATTTACCGGAAGAAATACACCGAAGTCATTGTATTCACAGGTTCCTGTATCATTTTATTTTTCCTTCCACTGTTTTGGTACGGGTCTATGGGCATGCTGCTGGAACAGAACAGGCTCTGGCTAAATGAATTGCTTATCGAATTTGGGAACGACCAGGATATATTGACTCCTGAAACGCATACTGTTTTTTCAGTTGTGGCCCGTTACACCCCTCTCAGGTGGATTGAATGGACCGCAGCCCGGACACTGATATTCCAGGCCGTGATTCTTGTAATCATCGGGTTGCTTTTCATTCTTCTGAGATGGCGCAGGAAGCCCGGCATGTCGCTGGAGACTTATGAGCTGGCGCTTTTATTCAGCATGGTGCCCCTGACAATGTATACCAACAGGAATCTTTACCTTTTTACCCTCCTTTCACTCTCCCTGCTCCTGATTGGTTTCAATCGTCTCAAATTGATTTCCAGGATATTTTTCATTGCCGGGATATTGATGTCCTGTTTCAATATAATTGAAATTTGGGGTCCGGACATTACGGCAAAATGGGAGGCACTTTCTCTTATCTCAGTTGGTACATTGATTATGTGGATTGTGCTTTATGCACAAGCTTTTAAAGTGTCCGGGGAATCCCGGGCGCATCCCTGATGAATTTATTTTAGGAGGGTTACATTAATACATAACCGAACTGAAGAAAGCTTTCATCCCGGCAGCATAGTAAATCCCGTATTTGTAGAAAGTCGCCTTTGTCCTTTCATCCGGTTTCCAGTCAAAAAAAGCATGGCTTGCACCGCCAACCTGCACATACTCGGCCCACTGTCCCGCTTTCACGAGGGCATCTACAAAAACCTTGACATCGGCATCCCTGATAAGGAAGTCATTTGTACCCCGGGTCAGGTATTGCGGAACCTGCCTCTCTCCGGATTCCGGTATGAAATTAATGGGAGCTATGGCCTCTGTCCAGGTGCTGTCGGCAGCCGGATCATCTGAATAATTGTTCAGCCTGGAGCCGGTGAATACACCGTAACTTGGGGCGGCAGCTTTGATGGATGCCGCCATTTCAGCCCTGACCTGTTCAAGGGTCTTGTTCTCCGGAAGGTATGAAGGCATGAATTCGAATACACCCGGTTCTTTTCCAAATCCGTCGCTGCCTATTTTATTGACCATCAGGGAGGCAGCTGCGGAAAGATGGCCGCCGGCACTGTCTCCTGTCAGGCCTATCCTGTCAGGGTCTCCACCGTATTCGGCGGCATGTTCCATGATATGGGCGATCGCCCCGTATACGTCTTCTATAAGGTCGGCCATCGTGTTGTTCTCCGCATCGCCGTCGAGCTTCTGGGACCAGCGGTAATCAATGCTGAATACAACGAATTTTCCACCCTTTGTAAGTTCACGGGCAAGGCCGCGCATGATATCCTCGTTATTGGCAGACCATCCCCCGCCGTGGATAATGATGATGCACGGAAGGTTCTCGGCTCCCTTGGGTGAATAAACGTCGTACTTCAGGGGTTTGACACCGGGCTTGGCATAGACGATGTTCTGAGTGACCGTTATATGATCGACCGCCGAAGCTTCAATGAACGATGCCCCTATGTGTTTGTCCTGGTCGACCGTTACCTTGAAGGGAGAGGCCATTGACTCGTAATACATTGTTCCGAACCTGCCCGGCATGGAATAGTAACCGGCATCAAGCACGAATCCTTCGTCAGGTGTTGCAGTAACGTTCAGAATTGTCCCTTCCGGGAGTTTTCCGTCGGCCGGGATCGACGGATCAATTTCAATCGTGCCGTTTTCCGGGGTATCAACCGTTACGGAAAACATCTGGGCCTGGATAGCTGTTGTTGAAAAGATCACAGCCAGGATTATAACAATGGAATTTTTCATGGTTTGTTGGTATTTGTTGTAATTTGTGCACGGCAGGTCAATTTACGAAAATACGTATTATTTCATTGCGTCACAATAAGTATCAGGAATGCAAATCAGGGCAATTATTACCGGAACTTTAACATCTCATTAACAGCACTTTAAAATTATTATTACAATACTTGCCATCTTGAAATATTATTATAATACTTGACATCATGAAAAAATATTTAAATACCGGATTCAATCAGGAACTTGTAAACCTCTGGCTTCTTGTGTTTCGCGTCCTTATAGCAGTTCTCATGCTCAGGCACGGGATTCCGAAGTTTATAGACCTGATTGACGGAGGTGATATTCAATTTGCCAATCCCATAGGGATCGGACCGGCAGCCTCCTTGATACTCGTGGTTTTTGCCGAGGCATTATGTTCGATACTGATCGGCATCGGGCTGGGTACAAGGTTGGCAACAATTCCACAGATCATTAACATGTTGGTAATATTTTTCATTGTGCATGGTTCCGATCCTTTCGGAAGAAAGGAACTGCCCTTGATGTATCTTCTTGTATATATAACCATACTTGTTCTGGGCGGGGGAAAATATTCGGTGGATTACTTAATTGCCGGAAATACATCACGCAAATAAAACATGCCGGCGCCGGAGTTTGAGGAATATCAATAGGTAATAATCTTGCTGTGGCGTACGGAGTCTTTCTGGTCCGGGGTCCAGCCAGCATTGTCTTCCAGGATCCCGTTGGTTTCCCAGTCGCCGTACATGGGATTCGGCAATACAATGAAATTTTTTCCGAATTCTGATTCCAGGCTGTCCGCGAGGTGATTCCTAACGGCAGTCGGCTGATCATCAAATACTTCCGAGAAATCCGATAAATTGTCCCCGATCAGCATTACGATCTCATGGGTTTCTTCCACGCCATTTCTCCTGGCTTCTTTACCGCTCTCATCCTCTCTCAATAAAACATGTGTTTCATCGGCAAAAGGAAATCCTGACATTTTCAGGTTGGAAATGGTCTCATCCTTTTGTTCGGCATAGCGGTTGGAAATGTAAAAAACTTCCACTCCCCGTTTTTCGGCATACTGAAAAAACCCAACGGAACCGGGAACCGGGGCAGCAGCGGCTTTTTTCCCCCATTCAAGCCATCCTGCCCTGGAATATTCTTCGTCCGTTTCAATCAGTTTTCCGTCATAAGGGCTGTTGTCAAGTACGGTCTCGTCTATGTCTGTTACTACCGCAAAAGGTTTATCCGTATCATTCCTGCTCTCCAGAATATTATCCAGTTGCCATTTTGCCAGGTTGAAAGCCTGGTATGACAGGGCACGGTATTCTGCTGCGTGCTGCTGCCAGAGCACCGACTGCACGGAGTACTCCCGCACACGATGTTGAGTCCGGGTTCCCGGGTCGCATCCGGCAAGCAGCAGTATGGTGAATAAAAACACCTGGAATTTAAGTTTCATATTGTTTCGGATTGATCGGTTTAAGAGTCTCTTTTACAATACATACCGGGTTACCGAAAAACATGGGTACATTCTTTTTGTAAGCTGAATATTCATCCCCGAATTTTTCAAGGCATTCTTTTTCTTCAACCAGTATGACAAAAAGAAAAACCCATAGCCATTGAGTGGCGGCAATGATGATAAATGTGACCGGGTATCCTATCAGGAGACCGAGGAAGGTCATGAACAGACCGACGCCTAAATGATGCGGGTGACGAACGCACCTGTAGACACTTGTTGTGATTAATCTGGTTGACCATCCCCACAGTTCGTACTCACCCAGCAGCCTGAGCAATTTGCCTGTTCTTTTCAGGAGAAAATGAATTAGAACAACGCCCGTAAAACCCGTTATCCGGAGATAAAGAGGGAAGCCGTTTGTTTTAAAAACATTTAGGTCCAGCAATAATCCCGCACCGATGCTGATCGCAGTAAGGATCAACCAGAATATCAACCGCCTAAGACATTTGCTGCAGGGTTTCATTCGGCATCCCTTACAAGGTCTTCCAGGTCATTTTCCTTTCCCATTACCAGGAGTGAATGGTTTTCTGTCAGGCTCGTATTTTCAAACCCCACATAATCCATTTTCTGTGATTCCCCTTTTCCGTTTTCCCTGATCATACTTTTCAGCCCGATGATATTGACATTGTATTTTGATCTGATCTCCAGTTCCACGATGGTCTTTCCGATTAATTTCCGGGTAATGGGGATCTCGATCAGGTAGATGTCCGATGCAAATTCGTCGATGAAATGAATATCCCAGTTGAGCAGTTTCAGGGCGAATCTTCTGCCCTCCTGTTTTTCCGGGAACAGGATTTCGGTGATGTCCATTTTTTCAAGGACCTTATACTGGATGTCCTTGGTGGCCCTGGAATAAATTGATTTCACACCGATCTCCTTCAACATTGCGATGGTCAGTATGTTCGATTCGAAGGCATCTCCCATGGAAAGGATCACTATGTCCTGTGGTTTGATAAATTTGGCCAGGGCGGACGGATCGAGGTTGTCAATATGCACCGTGAATTTGAATCCTTCGGATTTCATCTGGTTGACAACGCTCGGGTCCCTGTCCATTACAATGACATCCGCATCGTGTTCGTACAGGGTTCTGGCAATCTCCCTGCCAAAGGCCCCCAGGCCGATCAATACAAATCTTTTGTTGTTGTCCATAATTATCCGACCATTAAATTGACTTCGGGGAAATTATAACCGTCATCTTCTCTTTCCTCGCTCATGGCAACGGCAAATGTAAACAATCCTATTCTTCCGGCAAACATCACAAAAGCGATCAAAATTTTGCCGGACTGCGAAAGCTCGGGGGTAATCCCCCTGGAAAGGCCCACTGTTCCGAAGGCGGAAATGATTTCGAACAGGATATCGAAAAAAGCGTGATCCTCTGTCAGTGTAAGCACGAATAATATGAAAAAAATCAGCAGGATGGAAACAAGGAAGACAATTAACGCCCTCCTGACCGCTCTTGGCGGAACGGTGTTCCATCCTATTTCCACCCTTTTTTTCCCTGTAACATAGGTTTTCAGGCTTGCCAGCAGCGTTACGGCCGTAGTCAGCTTGATGCCCCCGGACGTGGAATTCGGTGCACCTCCGATATACATAAGCAGGATGACCATCATCAGGGTGGGAATTGCCAGTCTCCCGATCGGGACGGTGGAAAACCCGGCAGTACGGGAAGTTATGCTCAGAAAGAAGGCATTGATCATCTGTTTGCCCGGAGGAAGATCCTGCCATTCGGAGTACTGGATGATCCAGACCAGAAATGCACCCAGAAGGATCAGGACCAGGGTTGTAATGAGTATTATTCTGGATTGCAGTGTCAGGCCCTTTTTTCGGACCATTTTGATTTCCCCGACATGAAGGATGTCCGAGTAGGTATAAAACCCCAGCCCTCCAAGTACGATCAAAAGCATGACCGTAACCAGGGATATGGTGCTGAAGTGATATTCAGGTGTTGTAAATCCCTCCGGGAAAATGCTGAACCCCGCATTGCAATAGGCGCTGACGGAGTGAAAAACGGCGCTGAAGATCCTTTCGAATTCGGACATTCCCATGTCATTCCATGCAAAATACAGCCCGATGGCACCTGCCAGCTCTGTAATGAATGTTATGGCAACAATGGCTTTCAGAATGGATGTCAGTGAACTGAAGTTTTCATTGTCGAGTATTTCCTGTACGATAAGCTGGTCCCTGAGCCGGAATCCTCTCTGGATAAACAGGGCAATGAATGACGTCAGGGTAATGATCCCCAGGCCTCCGAGCTGGATCAGCAGCAATATCAGAACCTGACCCTCAAAGGTGAATACCCGGGATATATTCAGTGTGGTCAGTCCCGTGATGCACACGGCCGATGTGGATGTGAACAGGGCATCGGTCCAGCCGATGCCTGAATAAGTGGCATTCGGGAGTTTCAGCATCAGGGTCCCCGCAGTGATGACGATCACATAGGAGATCATCAGTATTCTTGCAGGGCTCAGGGAAAAGAAAAGCCATTTCTCCCTGGTTCTTGCCAGGGAAATGATGCCGTTGATGATGATGTATACCTGGATCAGGATGAAATATAATTTGATCAGGCTGTGCGAGGTGGTCCTTTTTAATAAATAATGGGGTTCTTCAATGGATATGATTTCTTCCAGTATGATGGAGATGACAAACAGGAACAACAGAATAAACTCGAAAGGGGATTGTTTGATGTATTGCCACTTCCTGTCGCTGATGAAGAAATTCACCAGTAGCGTGGCGACAAAGAAACCTGCAATGATTTCGTCGAGGATCAGCAGTCTTACCAGCCACTGGTCGGATAAATGAAAACCGTATTTCAGGAAGAGGGAGGTGAATGCGACAATTCCGAAAACAGGAGTTATTAAACCGATGATTTGACGGATCCGGTTTTGAATGGATAATTTCATCTGTCAGCGAGATACTTTCTGCACAATCGGACCTTACCTGATTTTGAATTTAATTTCCCTGGCGATGTTACGGAAATCCCTGAATTCCAGGTCAGGCATATAACCGATGACCATCGTCAGATTCTGTTCTGAGGAGGTATGAAGGACAAATTGATCGGAATCTCCTTCCCTGGTGATGGACCCGTTATCTACTTCCACGAAAAGATGGTAGACAGGAATGTTCAGTATCCTGATCCTCAGATGGTAGGTGCTGTCATGTTCCAGAATGTTGTCAGGCGGGAAATCCTGTCCGATGAATTTTATTTCAGCAATGGCATCCGGGTATCCGACCTGTCTTTCCCCTTTTTCCCATTCACCTTTCCACATCACCGTACCGTCCCTGTACCATTCAACCCACATGCTCTCTTTACTGCCCATGTCATAATACCCTTCTTCTTTCTTCTGTCCGTTATCATACCAGTAGGTCCACGTGCCGTCAGCTTTCCCGTCGGTGTATGAACCCTCTGAAATCAGTACGCTGTCTGTATAGGTTTTCCATAATCCCTGTTTTATACCGGACCTGTCGACTTGATTGACCTGTCCCTGGGATCCTTTCATTCCGGGCTTATCATTCCTGCACCCGGGGGTTATGAACATCAAGATGGTTAATGCAGAAAAGAAACCGATTACAGGATGCTTCATTTTCCAGTTTGAATGGGCATTCAAAGTTAAAATTTATAAAGATACACTGTGCTTTCCCCTCACATTCATTTGTATTAAGTCCGGGGGGAAACATAAACAAACCCCTGCAATTTATTGAATTGCAGGGGTTTGTAAAAAAGAAACAAACTCCGGGAATAGTGTTTTAACAGACTTATTCTGGCAAACCGAAAGCGTAGAAGAGTTCTCCCGGATAATTTTCATAGATCCCTTCCAGCATAACTCCGCCTTTATTGCGTTTTAAAGCTTTTCTCAGATCATCCACGTTCAGGACCTTTTCATTGTTTATACCGGTAATGATAAAGCCTTCAGCGATGTCAGTCTGGTTTTTCAGGACACCGCCATACAGTTCTTTGACCATTACTCCTCCTTCAATACCCAGCTCATTTGCCTTTTCCTTATCAATGGTTTCAAAAGATCCGCCCAGGATGTCAAGGATGTCCTGCTGATTGCCGGCAAGCAGCTTTTTAACCCCTTTCTGGTTTGCAAGCGTGACATCAAACGACAATTCCTTCCCTTTCCGGTTGACGGTGACCTTTACCTCGTCGCCCGGCCTGTGCCTCCCGATCTGTTCCAGAAGGTCGGAGGAGTGAAGGACGGGAGCGTCATCCACTCCGACCACCACGTCTCCTGTCCTGATCCCTGCCTGGCCGGCGGCGCTTTTCTCCGTGATGCTGTCCACAAAAGCTCCTTCGCTGATTTTCAGGTTTTCGTCTTTCATGAGGTTGTTGTCAATGTCCCGTATCATAATTCCCAGATAGGCGCGCTGGACCATTCCGTATTTCATGAAATCCTCCACCACTTTGCTTACTATGTTTGCCGGAATGGCGAAGCCGTACCCGGCATAAGCACCGGTCGGGCTTGCAATGGCAGTATTGATACCGATCAGCTCCCCGTTCAGATCGACCAGGGCGCCCCCGCTGTTGCCGGGGTTGATGGCGGCATCTGTCTGGATGAACGCCTCGATGGCCGATTTATCATCAATAATGTTGATATTTCTGCCCTTGGCACTGATAATACCGGCGGTCACCGTCGAATTCAGGTTGAACGGATTGCCGACCGCCATTACCCATTCGCCTACCTCAACCTGGTCTGAGTTGCCGAAGGGTAAGGATGTCAGCCCGTTCTCCTTGATCTGAAGAAGGGCAAGGTCGGTTGATGGATCCGTTCCGATCACTTTTGCCTTGTAACTGTCATTGTTGTGAAGGGTGACCTCTATATCGTCAGCCTGGTCGATGACATGATTGTTCGTGACGATATAACCGTTGCTGCTGATTATAACACCCGACCCTGTACCTATCTGTTCATAGGGTTCGGACTGAAAGCGCTGCGGGTTTGGTGACTCCGGGTTCCCGTAAAAAAACCTGAAGAAATCGTCGCCGAACAATTCACCGAGCGGATTGCGCCCGTTAAAATAGGATCCGTTCCCTGCCTGAACTTTCCGTGTGGATTTGATATGCACAACGGCATCCATGACCTCTTTTGAAACACCTGTAAAGTCAAGCGGGACCAGTTCTCCGTTTTCCCTGACAGCATTAACGGTTTTATGGACCGGTAGTGAATTATTGCTGTAAAGATTAACGGGAACGGTTTTTTGATTGAATCCGGTCAGCATAAAGACCGCAATTGTAAGGCCGCTTCCCAGTATGGAAGGGACCAGTAATTTCATAAACTTTTTCATTTTACATTCCTCCTTTATCGGTTAATTAATATTATGATTCATTTTGTTTTTTCCCGGTCTGAAATCCAGAATCACCTTCAGCAAACCGGGATTGATGATTTGATATGAGATTATGGAATACCTGTAACCGGGGCTCAGCTGTATTTCCGAGAAAGCGATTTCAAGCCCATCGTTCTCGCTGTCAGTGAACGTCTTTTCCTCGATCAGATGTGTTCTGACCGGTTTCGTATAGTCCAGTGAACGGGAAGCTTCGATGATCAGGTTGTTCCCCTGTATGAGAGCATATACCCCACGGTCCTGAAACAAACTGCTTTCCAGGAAAATGACCATGCGGTTCCTTTGAGAATCCCTGATGGGGTCTATTCTTTCAATTCCCAGGTGATTCCTCGATTTATTTATCTGACAGATTTTCGATCTGTATATTCTTTTTTGATATGATGGTTGAATACTCATGAATATATATAGTTTAACGGGTATGTGAAATGGATGGATTAATGCAAAGCCTTATTCCGGACCCTTCCCGGTCATTCCGGGCCATGGCCGGGGATGAGGCGTTCAGCCACGCGTTCCGGGAGGAGGAAGATCGATGAGTGAAGGGTTTGAAAGGAATTTATACCGGGCTGTTTCCGGCAGATCCCTGTTATCATAGCTTATCTTCACATGGGGCAGGCACACCGGGGATTGTGACATTACTTCTCCCCCGGGACCTTTTTCAGTCAGATCTTCAGGATTGTATTTTTCCTGTATGAGTTTAATAATTGTACTGACCTGTTTATCTGTAACATTCCGCGTCATACGAACAGAATGGTTGCCCGCACAGGCAAGTGTTACCAGAAAAACCAGCAGGATTGATGTTATGTATGAACTCTGTCTCAATTTCCGTTTCATCGTTTGCAGCAGCAAAAATACATCGGAGAACAGGGGAGGTGTTCATATTTTAAGTTAAAAAAACTTAAGGCTGTGTTAAAAAAACATAATTATTACACATACCATGATCCTGATTCTATCTCTGAATTTGTTCCATGGTCGATAATATTCTTAATTTTAACCCATGGCTGAATTAACGGATCACATCCTGAGTGAATGGAGGCTTTCGGGAAATACGCCCCTGTCCGGGTTGATCCTCGCATTATGCGTAGTCCTGTTAAGTTTGCTGTTGTATTTCATTCTTTCCAGGGTCCTGAGGGGAATACGGAAAACATCCCCGGATAATCTGATCGGGACCGCCTGGCAGAAGTTCAGGTACCCGGTACTGGTTATTCTCCTGCTGATCGATTTCATCATTCTTCAGGGCCTGCTTACGCCCGGCAGGGAGACCTCTTCTTTCATTGGCCATTTTATTACGATCGGCGTGATTTTTTGTGTCACCTGGTTTCTGATCAGGTCGGTCAACCTTGCACGGGAAGTCATTCTGCGCAGATACGATATTTCTGAAAGGGATAACCTGAAAGCACGAAAGGTTTATACCCAGTTCAGGATGCTGGAAAGGATCATCATCTTCATTGTGATCCTGATTGCCATTGCCATCGCCCTGATGACCTTTAAAAGCATAGAGCGGATCGGCATCAGCCTCTTTGCATCGGCGGGAGTGGCCGGGATCATCATCGGTTTTGCCGCCCAGAAGCTTCTGGGTTCCGTACTGGCCGGTTTTCAGATTGCCCTGACCCAGCCCATTAGGATCGATGATGTGGTGATCGTGGAAAACGAGTGGGGACGGATCGAAGAGATCACCCTTACTTATGTCGTTGTAAGGATATGGGATAAAAGGAGATTGATCGTACCCACTACCTATTTTATTGAGAAATCCTTTCAGAACTGGACGCGGGTTTCCTCGGATATTCTGGGTACGGTCTTTATCTATACGGATTATCAGGTCCCTGTGGACGAGCTGAGGAAAGCGTATTACCGGATCCTTGAGGAGAGTGGGCTGTGGGACGGGCAAACCAGGGTCATGCAGGTTACCGGCGCCACGGACCGGTCGATGGAGGTACGGGCCCTGATGAGCGCAGCCGATTCTTCCACCGCATGGGACCTGCGCGTATATGTCAGGGAAAAGCTTATTGACTTCCTTCAGCAGAATTATCCATACAGCCTCCCCAGGACAAGGATCGAACTGACAGACAGGCCGGAAGGCAGTACTTCATGATCCGGTTTTTTGTCTTCATCCTGAAAGTAAAACGATGCGGTGCACAAGCTTCCGGAAAGCGAATACGGGGGACTAAAAATTTTACTATTAAGTTTATTTATAATAAATAAAAATTATTAGATTTATTCCGGAAAATAAAAATTCATTCAACAATAAACCCTATCAATAATGAAACATTATATTCCATTCATCCTGAGCATATCATTCATTCATCGTCCGGCCGGGAAATAAACATCCCGTCCATGGATGGAACGGTACGTACCTATCGGTCATGCGGCCGGAAACAGCACGGCACCTTATTATTTCATTTTAACCAGACATATTGGATCTGTTTTAATAATAATGATATCCAACAATAGCATCATCGGATGAAACCCTCATCATTATTCCTCAACAAATCAAGGTATAAAGACAAAAGGAAAT
>CAYOPZ010000030.1:0-37238 GCA_964406005.1 uncultured Bacteroidaceae bacterium | reverse complement strand
TAGAAAAGATTTTACCCTACGAATATGGACTTCTGCATTTTCCCTGCTGCTTGAGTGACGTACATATATTGAAAATTGAAGCATAGTAAAACCATCCATAATCAGGTTTTTTCTGAAACGCGCATAATTTTTTCGATCTTTCTTTGTGTCGGTTGGCAGATCAAAAAATACAAATACCCACACTACTCTGTACTGATTTAAGCGATTCTTATCGCTCATTTTCTCATAATAGGATATACCAACTTACGGGAAGATCCTTCAAAACAGTGCATTAATGAAGCAGTCGTACGTTGCATACCAACCATCAAAGGACTTTTTTGTCCATCGATTTGTACATCAATTGCCGGAATTTCAAGTAAAGTTCTTTTAATTTCCGGTGTTAATATATCTATTTCATCATGCTTTAAGGCAATTTGTATCACCAACTCCTCTACATATTGCCGGTAGGGTTCCATAATATCATCTGCAAGACAATATGGATTGTATTTATTTCTATGGTGGATTCCCATAGCTGTTAGCAATCCGCTAGAAACCAATGATCGTGCAACTACAGCCCGTAAAATTGCGTAGCCATAATTTAAAAGGTTATTTGGAGGCTCTCCAAATCTATGTCTTTTAAAAGTCTTACTATCTTTAAAAAGTACATTCCAATAATAAGATGCAGCTCTTCCTTCACAGTTACCAACATCATCACTTTTTACAATACCAGCTAAATACATAAGCCTTTTACTATCAAATCCCAGTTTCTCCAAAAGGTACGCTTGGTTCATAATTTTTGCAACTACAGTCTGTTGCCAAAGATTCTTCTTCAAAGGAAGTGATGCTTCTAATTGATACCTAAGTTTTTCAGTATATACGTGATGAACTGCGGTTGGTAACATCAACGAAAAAGGGAGATGCCTTGAATCACAATTGATAATAACAGAATTATTTTCAGATAATGCGGATAATAATCCTTGTGTAATGGTTATCTGTGTATTGTCAAGTACAACAATACCAATATCTTCAATGGGTACAGATTTACTCGTGATATTGTCATCGGGGAACTCAATAACCAATTGCTCCATTCTCATTCGCAGATAGCATGGATTGCCGAAATATAATGTGCGTTTAATCACTCAGCCATTTTTACAATTAAGACATTATTGGCATGAAATGAAATTGATATAATTACTCTCCAACAGAAACGATCCTTCCAAGATGGTCGAGCCTGACCTTAACGATTCCATCTAGTTTAGAGGGACTCTGAATGAGGTAGTACGATCTTCCTGATAGTTTTTTATTCTTTAGTAGCTCATTATCTACAGCTTTAGTCTCCAAATGATGATTGAATACATAATTTTTACTTGCAATCTTCTGAACCCTAAAGAGATATGGGCTTATATATTTTGTATTGTTTGCATCCATTAAATCAATCTCACTCGGGTTGAAATCTTCTGAAGGAAACACGAAATATTCATTCTGTTTCAAAGTAAAAAGAAAATCCCATCCCAATGGATGGTTCACATTAACAACAGGTATTCCATTGTTTAATCTATGAACCGCCTCGAAAAATGAGACAACCTCTTCACGCATATCACCATTCTCATCCCGATAGATGGCAACATGATGATTGTTGCCCGTGCTTACAAAATCAACCGGTATATAATTACCGTTTTCATCAAGAACCGGATTACCAAAGTGGTCTTTTTTGTCGTGAAGAGGTTCAACATTTGTAACTCCGGTAATCGTTACTCTTCTAATATCTATCCCTTTATCCTTATTTAACCAAACAGGATCCAACTCAAGGTTAATAAATGCTTTCTTTGGATCATTTCTGAATTTTTCCAGCCTGTCTTGCAGTATTTTCCGGATTCCTTTATCAATAACTTTATCAACTCTCAAATCAGGAGATACATCCTTTCTGATAGTATATATTTCCTCCAACCACACTAATTTTACTTTCTCAGGAACCTGCACGGTATGTAAATCATTAATATACACCGGGTTTTTCGAAAGACTGTTTTTGCCTCCAAATGCTTTCTTTGGATTTGATTCATTTTCTAATAGTCTCTTCATCAAAGCCTCACGATAACTTTTTACAGTCACCATCTGTATCTTTTCATAATTGAACTTTGTACCTACCTTCTCTTCAGCACATTTATATTTCCTGACCCTGCCATAGATAGTTTCTTTATGCAATTGTCCCCTCGGTGTTAGTGATATCTGATGATTGAAATTATCTTTCCCCCTTTTCTTGGTTTTATTATTATTTCTTGTTATAACCTTATTCTTTGCCTTAAAGGATACCAATAAGGATTCAAGGTGTGTTTTAACATCTTTCCTGAATTCGTCTAACGGAATTGGCGGTCGAAATTTTAGTTTCCCATTTCCATCCCGGTACAACTCTTTTTGCTCAATGCCATAAATGGTACTGCTCTTATCATTACGTGCATTCAGGTTATTCAGGTACTGAACATGGCTGTGCTTCGTAAAGGCAACAGTCAATGCATCCATAGCATGGTGACGATGATCATTCCGCTTCGACCATTCCTTTATTTGTTCCTCCATTTCACCATTTTTACCCTCGATTTTTTCTGTTAATCCAAGCTCCCTGAATTTAGGTAAATTAAGTTCCTTCATCACATCAACCAATTGCCAGTCCTGCCTTAACCTGTCGGTAATGCTACCTGTTGTTGTTGTCACCAACCTCACTACTTCCTCAAGTATCTGCCTCGCCTTTTTTGCAATATATTGACTGTCCCTTAAATCTCTTTCTATGAATCCTTCAGGTATTTCTGACTCCCTCATTAACAGTTTATTATACTTGGCTTTTGATATTTCACCCCTTTTATACAAGGTTTCAATCCGCAATAAATATTGATTGAACTCATCATCATTAAACATCTTCTTCAGATAGTCATAAGCTGTTTCATTCCCTTTGTCAAGATTTATTTTCCTGATAGACAAGGTTTTATTTGAAAATGAATCATCAAAAAGTCTGGCCTGCGGAATGATATGTTCAATATCAAATTCTTTTGAGAATAACTTTTCTCGAGGAATATATGTGTCCGAATAGATCGTTTTATATCCATTCGTTTTAAGTTCACAGTATAGTTTATACCTGATTATGTCATTTCGTGTAACCTTTTTAATCCCAAATTCTTCCTGAAGAATTTTTGCATAATCCTTATGCTTTAATTTTGCTTCATTAATTGACCTGGTCATTTCTTCTCTTTCTTTTGCACTTTTTTTAAGTTCCCTTGCCAGTTCAATACGAATTTCGTCCGGTTTACCAAGTTCTTTGTCATCAATGACTGTATTGATCAGGTTTATCATCTGGTTCAGGATCTTTTCAACAACAGGATTCCGGAGAGTATTTTTTGGCAATACCTCTAACCGGTCTTTCAATACCCTGGTTGCCTGTTCTTCTGTTGTTTTCGAGGAAGAATGATTGTAACCTACTTTGACACAGGCCTTATCATAGGTTTCTCCTTGCTTCAGATAAGGAAGGATCTTTCTAATGGCTTTTGCACTCAGACTGCCATAATCGGATTGAAATGATATATTCGCAATGATCCTGGCCTGCTTTTCTGTGAATCCATACTTTTCTTGAAGTTTATTCAAAAGGTTTTCATTCCCATATTTTGAGCTATCGTCTTCAAAGGAATACAATAAGTGCCACAATTGATATGCAGGTTGTTCGGATAATTCCTGACCTTCAAGCGATGAATTAAAATCAAGAATCTCCGTATTAATACCAAGATCTTTAAAAACAGTCTTGACTTCGTTGTAAATCTTTTCAGCCGGCATTTTTAAATAATCCATCGGGTAGCCTTCCATGTCAAGTATTTCCCGGTACGCATCAAAAAGAGCGTCATTTGTCCTGTTGCCCTCAACATCTTTATAATTAAGTTCATATAGTTTAGGATTCCCTGTAATAAGTTTAAGGACTTTTTCCTTTTTCAAAGAGTCTCTTACACTTAGCTCATCAAACAAAAGTTGCTTCTGTTCTTGAGTAAGTAATGTCTTTTCACGGGTTTCAAGGTGTTTTAGTTCAAGATTATTAAGAATCTGCCAAATTTTAAATTCCTGAAATAATGGAGAAGATTTGGGAATGGCTTTATGGTGTTTTTCAAATTCACATTCACTGATCAGATGTTTTTGCGATTTCAGTCTTCTCTGATAAAAGATTATCACGTCCCGGATTTCGTCTTTTAAATCGCTCGTTAATTCCGGATGAAATTCAGCTTGTTTTATCCATATCTTTTCAAACTCATCGAGGTAATCCTGCCTGTAAAATACCTGGTCTTTCAATTTTGCATGAGGATTCTCAACCAACTGCCTGTAGAGGTTTAGTCCTACAGTTTCGGAATTAAAATAAAGCTCCTTACTTCTGTCACTTATTTCACCCAGATAACTACTCGAATTATTCAAGTTATTATTGATCTCTGTAAGTACATACGCAATTTGTTCAACAGGTAATTGTTTAACAAGAGCCTCACTCCTCCATTGGTAAGACCGAAGTTTAACTTCCTCACGTTTGCCCTTATTTTCTGCAGTATAAATCTGGTACTTCCCAAGGAAGATCTTCGAAGTGTCCCGTTTTCCTTTTCCGTTCAGTTGCTTTTTAAAATCAGCGGTCAGGATTTCAGGGTAAAACTGTTTTTGAAAATCCCAAACCATGTCGAACTCATTTTTAAGATCGGACCTGTAAAAATCCGGAACGTATTTAGTGTCTTCCTTCAGCAAATTAAACACATATTGTCCCGGGGTCAATTTCTCCTCATATAGCCGTTTCGCCACATCTATGCCATCAATCAGACTTCCTTCCTCCTCATCTTTCGCTTTACGGCTGCTTTTGTATCCACGCTTCTTGTTCATCATTAACAACACCCTGGCCAATTCTTCCTTTTCGACTTTATCTGTTGCAGCCTTTGCTCTCAATCTGTATGTCTCGAATGTGGTATTATTGCCCACTTCAGTTAGGATGCTGGATTCTGTGATAATCTTATTTTGTTTCAAAATATCAATCAAGTTGTCCCTGCGTTGCTTATATCTCTGAAGATTTCTCCTCATACCCCTTTTCAGGGTTCTGTCTGCATTGATTGAAATTGACTTACCTTTCTGAAAATCATTTTCTTCATCAGTGGTTATCGGCACAACCCTGACGCCCATTTTTATTATAGAAGATCGCTCATCAGAGGTTTCAGCTTCATGAACATATGCCCATCCGATAGATGTTGTCCCAAGATCAAGTCCAAGTACTTTTTTCATTACAGCAGTTGGTTTTAATCAATTTTTGTATATTTGATATTACAATTTGAAGCAATTCACAATAAGGATTATTCCGTTGTGAAAACATTTAATGCGGCCTGCGGGTCGCATTTTTTGCGATAATCGATTCCGCTACCCTAATTTAAGCCTTAAAATGTTAATCTCATAACTTTTTCTACTTTTGCACTGGTGTACTGAAGATGGGCCAGGCAATGAAACAGGATGAACTCTCTTTCCTCGGGAATATCGATATCGAAACCGTCGAAGCCGTTTACAGGGAATACCTGAAAGACCCCAGCTCGGTCGAAGAAAGCTGGCGCCAGTTCTTCCTGGGATTCGAGTTCTCGCGGCACAATTATGCGGAAGATCTCAGCTCGGAAACCTTCGATAAGGAATTCAAGGTAATCAACCTGATCCAGGCCTACCGGAAAAGGGGACACCTGTTCACCAAGACCAACCCGGTCAGGATACGCCGCAAATATTTTCCCACCCTCGACCTGGAAAACTACGGCCTCTCCGGGGAAGACCTGGACACGGTGTTCCATGCCGGGAAAGAGATCGGTATCGGTCCCGCCACCCTGAGCAGCATCGTGGATCACTGCAGGCAAACCTATTGCGGATCCATCGGTGCGGAATACATGTTCATCCGGAGCCCGGAGAAAATAAAATGGCTCAGCGAACGGATGGAAAGCACAAAGAACAGCACTGTTTTTTCCCCGGAGGAACAAAAGGAAATCTTTATACACCTCAAGAATGCAGTCGGTTTTGAGAAATTCATCCATAAGAAATTCGTAGGCCAGAAGAGGTTTTCACTGGAAGGTGCCGAGATCCTTATTCCCGCCCTCATCGCAGTAATCGAAAAAGGGGCGGAGCTCAATATCCGGGAATACATGATAGGGATGTCGCACCGGGGAAGGCTGAATGTGCTTGCCAACGTATTGCAAAAGCCCTATGAGCATATATTCAGGGAATTCGAAGGGGAAGAATACGAGGAAGGGATCACCCTGGGGGATGTCAAGTACCACCTGGGCTACGTCAATGATGTCAGGACGGTGTCAGGGAAAGAAGTCAGGCTGAGCCTGGCCCCGAATCCTTCCCACCTGGAGGCGGTTACGCCTGTTATCCAGGGGCTCGCACGCGCAAAAATCGACCATAAGTACGGAGGGGACTTCAATTGCCTGGCCCCCATCCTCATCCATGGGGATGCAGCCATTGCCGCACAGGGAGTCGTATATGAAGTGATCCAGATGTACGACCTGCAGGGTTATAAAACGGGCGGAACAATTCACCTTGTGATCAATAACCAGATCGGATTCACCACCAATTACCTCGATGCCCGTTCAAGCACCTACTGTACGGACATCGGAAAGGTCACCAAGGCACCCATCTTCCATGTGAACGGAGATGACGTGGAGGCGCTGGTACACACCCTGAGTATGGCCATGGAATACCGGCAGCATTTCCATACCGATGTATTCATAGATATCCTTTGCTACCGGAAATACGGCCACAACGAAGGGGATGAACCCCGCTTTACCCAGCCCCTGCTGTACAAGGCGATCGCCGTGCATCCAAATCCCAGGGACATATACAGCCGGCACCTGACGGAGAACAAGATCTATACCCGGGATGAAATCGTACAGATCGAAAAGGACTATGAGGAAATTCTCGAAGAAAAATTCCAGGTATCCAAAAAGCTCAAAAAGGTATACATCCAGCAGTTTCTGAAAGAAGACTGGAAAGGGCTGAAATATGCTTCACGGGCGGATTTCAGAAAGCATGTACATACCGGGGTAACCAGGGAGAAGCTTCTTGCCGTGGCAGAACAGATGAACCGTCTGCCCGGAGACAAGAAGTTTTTCAGCAAAACAACAAAGCTGGTAGAGGAAAGGAAGAAAGCCATCCTTGACAACCGGATCGACTGGGCCATGGGCGAACTGCTGGCATACGGTACACTTCTCACGGAAGGATACCCGGTACGCATATCCGGGCAGGATTCCGTCAGGGGCACATTCTCACATCGTCATGCCGGGTTTGTGATCGACGATACAGACCAGCTTTTCATACCTCTTCAGAACCTCGAAGAAGCAAAAGCCAGCTTCCATATATATAACTCCCCTCTTTCCGAATACGGGGTACTGGGATTCGAATACGGGTATGCACTTGCAGTACCGAAGGGACTGACGGTATGGGAGGCGCAGTTCGGGGATTTTCATAATGTTGCGCAGGTAATCTTCGACCAGTATATCAGTTCGGCCGAAGAGAAGTGGGGATTGATGAACGGGCTTGTCGTGCTCCTGCCTCACGGATTCGAAGGGCAGGGACCGGAACATTCAAGCGCCCGTATCGAAAGGTTCCTGTCCATGGCCGCACGCAACAATATGCATATTGTGAACTGTACGACTCCCGCCAACCTGTTCCATATATTCAGAAAGCACCTTTATGCGAATTACCGTGTCCCCCTCATCGTTTTTACTCCCAAAAGCCTGCTCCGGCACCCGGAGTGCATTTCCACCCTGGAGGATCTCGAAAACGATACTTTCTTCGAGGTTCTGGACGACCCGGACGTGGATGTCAGCCAGGTAAGGCGGGTCGTTTATTGTTCGGGCAAGGTTTATTATGACCTGCTTGCCAGGAAAAAGGAATTCAATGCCCGCGATGTGGCCCTTGTCCGTGTGGAACAACTGCACCCGTTCCCCATAGAAGAGATCAGGAAGGTACACAGGAAGTATAAAAACAACCTGCTTTCCCTGTGGGTTCAGGAAGAACCCGAGAATATGGGAGCCTGGCGTCATATCCAGCACGAAATGACCGGCATCAACATTGAACCGGTCACACGGCAGACAAGCGGCAGTCCTGCGACCGGCCTGTTCCGCATCCATCTCATAGGGCAGGAAGAGATCATTCAGAAGGTTTTCAGGAAATGCGATTGCGAACTGAATAATGTCTATTGCGGCCTGCAATGCGTTGTCGGAAAGTCAAGGCAGGAAATACTGAAGGCACACCAATATTTCCGGAAGAATTAAGAAAATCCATCACAAATTATTACATTTCGCCTGTAAAACCCTTCCCGATGATTGTTGAGATCAAAGTACCGAGTCCCGGTGAATCCGTCTCAGAAGTTGAAATTGCAGATTGGCTGGTGGAAGACGGAGACTATGTTGAGAAGGACCAGGAAATCGCGGAAGTCGAATCGGACAAAGCCACACTCCCTCTCATCGCGGAAGAATCAGGACGGATTAAAATCCTCTCCGGAACAGCCGAAAGCATCAGGGTCGGGACCGTCGCCTGCACCATCGATACGTCCGCCAAAGCCCCTCCGGTAAAAAAAGCGGGGAAGGCTCCGGAGAAGGAACCCGTGGAGGAAATCCGGAAGGAAACAGCCGGACGAAAGGACGGGCAACCTTCTTCGGAAAACAGGCCGAAAGCAAAGATTTCCCCTCTGGCAGCGAAAATGATGGAAGATCATAACCTGTCGGCCGGGGACATTGCCGGGGGGAGTCAAAGGATTACCACGAAGGATGTTCAGCGTGCCCTCCATCGAACCGGAACAACGGTTCTTCCGGATTCCCCGGGAAACAGATCCAGGAACGAAAGCCGGGCGCGGATGAGCAATCTCCGGCGGAAGCTGGCTCAGCGGATGGTGGCCGTAAGAAACGAAACCGCCATGCTGACCACATTCAACGAGGCGGACATGAGCGAGGTGATCCGGCTGAGAAAGACATACCAGCAGGCATTTACGGAAAAACACGGGATCAAGCTCGGATTTATGTCATTCTTTGTAAAAGCGGTTACCGAAGCCCTCCTCGTTTTTCCGAAAGTGAACTCCAGGATTGAAGGAGATGAGGTCGTTACTCCCGAATTCTGTGACGTGGGCATTGCCGTTCAAACGGACAAGGGATTGATGGTACCTGTCATACGGAATGCGGAAAGCATGAGCCTGGCGGAGATTGAGAAAACAATCCTGCAACTCGCGGACAAAGCCCGGGCAGCAAGAATGGGTCTGGAAGATATGGCAGGAGGCACTTTCACCATAACCAACGGGGGAGTTTTCGGTTCCCTTCTCTCCACGCCCCTTATCAATCCACCGCAGTCAGCCATACTGGGCATGCATAATATTGTGGAAAGACCTGTGGTTTCAAGCGGACAGATCGTGATCCGCCCCATGATGTACATTGCCCTGTCATATGATCACCGCCTGGTGGATGGCCGGGATTCGGTCACTTTCCTCGTAAAGGTCAGGGAAGGGATAGAAAACCCCGTTGAGCTGCTATTCAATGGAATTGACCCTGAAAGGATATTATTGGATCTTTAACATATCAACCGTACCGCCATGCCCGATACCTGTCATTTCTTTCTGAATCCGTCGAACCGGAACGGATTCACCCTGGATCGGAAGTTCAACAAGGTCTACAGGAATGAGGATCCCATCGCCTATCACCGTAAATTGAGGAAATACGAGCCGACTCCGCTGGTTTCGCTTCCCAGACTTGCAAAACGACTCGGCATCAAAGAGCTCTATGTAAAGGACGAATCCAAGCGTTTCAGGATGAATACGTTCAAGGCACTCGGGGCAAGTTTCGCCATATACAAGGTCAGCGAAACACTGAATGGAAAAGCCACCTTTTGTACCGCATCGGACGGGAATCACGGACGGTCCGTTGCCTGGGCGACAAGAAAGGCCAAACAGAAAGCGGTCATCTACCTGCCCGCAAATACAGCCGATGCCAGGATCAGGAACATCAGGAAATTCAGGGCACAGGTCGTGCTTGTCGACGGCGACTACGACATGACCGTGCAGCGTGCCAGGGAAGATGCCGAAAAGAAAGGGTACATGCTTGTACAGGACACTTCCTGGGAAGGATATACGGAGATCCCCACCCTGATCACGACAGGTTATAAAACCATGATGAACGAGCTCGAGGACAGTCTTCATTCCCCCAGGGAACCCGGTATCGATTTTGTCTTCCTTCAGTCCGGAGTCGGGACATGGGCGTCGTCCGTAGTGGCCTATTACCGGAACCGTTACCCGCGGAAAATGCCAAAACTGGTAGTGGTCGAGCCCAATGAATCAAATGCCTTACTCGAGTCCTGCAAGCAAAAATCGCTGGTCAGAACCAGGCAATCCCAGCAGACCATCATGACCGGCCTCAATTGCGGGACACCTTCCCTGCTTGCCTGGAACATACTGAAAGACGGGGTCGACCTCTTCCTTTCCATCCCGGACACTTATGCCATCAAGGCCATGCAATACATGTATTATCCCTTTAAAAAGGATAAACAGATCTTTTCAGGGGAAGCGGGCTCTGCGGGTCTCGCCGGACTGGCAGCACTTTCATGTGATGAATCCCTGGAGGATGTAAAATCCGAAATCGGGCTCGACAACACCTCGAGGGTACTTGTTTTCAATACGGAAGGCGTTACGGATCCGGAGAGTTTCGATGAACTGATCTCCAGGGAAGTGGATATCCCTTGAATGACCGGGCACTCACGTAAGGATAAGCCCCGCCCCGCGATAGACATCCTTCAGCTTTCCTTCCTCTTTTTCCCAGCATAATTCACCGGCAGCATCCTCCAGGTTCTTTTTCCATTGAACCCGCTGCTCCCGGTCATGCATCATCCGTCTTACCTGTTCTGCCAGCATTTCGGGTTCCCGGCCGGCAAGAACCTCCCCTATCCCGTACTGCTCGACAATACTGCGCATTTCCGGCAGGTCGGATACCAGCACCGGGATCTGTGCCTGGATGTAGTCGAACAGCTTGTTGGGCAGGGCATAATAATAATTCAGCCCGGCGTTCTCTTCAAGGGATATTCCGAGCGAAGCCCGCCGGGTATGCTCCCCGAGAACGCCAAAGGGTATCCGTCCCATGAATTCCACCCGTCCGCCCACATCCAGACGGTCGCGCAACCGGACCAGTTCGGAAAAGACCGGACCGTCGCCGAAAATCCGGAAACGAAATCCTTCCAGGTATTGCATTGCCCTTATCATAAGATCCAGGCCCCTGCCTGCATTCAGCGTCCCCTGGTAAATGATGACATGACCGCTGTCAGGGAGGTCCCGGGACCGGGTCTCCTCCTTCCGGGCCGGCGGAAGATTCCTGACGACCTTCATGGACATCCCGTATTTCCCGTTATAGGCATCTGCAATGGAGCGGCAGACTGTATAGCTGTGTTTAACGGACGGCAACAGGCATCTTTCTATCCCCCTCCAGATGCTCCGAACGAATCTCCTGCCCGACAGCTCCGGGACCTCGGTGAAATATTCATGACTGTCATATACCAGGCTGACACCCTTGAGCCTGGAGACAAGATAACAGGCCGGAAGGGTATCCAGATCATTGGCAACAAGCATGCGGATTTTCCGGAACATCAGGAACCAGGCCAGCCTGAAATTGAAGCAGGCATAGAACATGAAACCTTTACGGAACACCAGGCGGAGACGTTTCACATCATAGGGACGGGCATCCATTTCCCGGCTTCCGGGAAGCAACCTGCCAACAAGCACGGAAGCGGCCCCGGCCTCGGTCAGGGTCATTGCCGTCCGGTGAACGCGCTGGTCGATCACAAGGTCCGTGCTGACGGCCAGATATATTTTCCTTCCTCCCATTGCGGTGAACATATGCCTTCACAATTTAAAAAAAACAGCCTAACTTTGAAAGGTATGACACCAGCCATGCCGGAGATCCTTCAACATCATTCACTCAGACATTTAAATACATTTCAGCTCGATGTAACGGCAGACCGGTATTGCGAATGCAGGACGGTCAGGGACATCCGTTCCGTCATCCGGGAACCAGACTTCAGAAAAGGCAGGAACCTGATCATCGGGGAAGGCAGCAATATTTTATTTTCAGGTGATTTCAGTGGACTGGTAGTCAGGCCTGCCATCCTGGGCAGGGAAATTATCAGGGAGGACCGGGAGAGCGTGCTTGTCAGGGCGGGCGCAGGGGAGAACTGGGACGAATTCGTGGGCTGGGCCACCGGCTGGGGCTTCGGGGGTATAGAGAACCTTTCCCTTATCCCGGGGTCCGTGGGTTCGAGCCCCATTCAGAACATAGGCGCATACGGAATGGAGGTGTGCCGGAGCATACACGAGGTTCTTGCCACGGATGCACTCACAGGGCAAAAACTTGTATTCGGTAATGAAGCCTGCAAGTTTGCCTACCGCGACAGCATCTTTAAGCATGGCTGGAAGGACAAGTGCATCATCACCTCGGTCGTTTTCCGGCTTTCGAAACAGCCCCGGCTGAACCTCGGCTATCCCCGGGTAGCGGAAATAATGTCAAAAAAAAACAGGCAGGACGTGGAGACGGTCAGGGAAGCCGTCATTGAGATCCGGAGATCCAAATTGCCGGACCCGGCAGAACTGGGCAATGCCGGCAGTTTTTTCAAGAATCCCGTCGTCCCTTCCGGAGAATACGAGGCTTTGCGCAGGCAATACCCCGGGCTGCCCTGCTATCCCGGTCCGCCGGGCAGCAAGAAAATACCCGCCGCATGGCTGATCGAAAAAACCGGCTGGAAAGGGAAAAGGAAAGGCGATGCGGGAACCTGGGAAAAACAGGCTCTCGTACTTGTGAACCACGGAAATGCAAGCGGCCGGGATATCCTGGAACTGGCCGGCAGCATCACAGATGATGTTGAAAAAATGTTCGGGATACGTCTTGAAAAAGAGGTCAATGTCATTTAGCCTGTCCCGGCACGCCTGTTTCTATGGGATTTTCCGGGTCGTTGCTCCATTCGAACCAGCCTCCGTCGAATACCGATATCCGGGGCCACCCCATCAGGTAGGCATTGAAGAACGCTTCACTTCCCCGCCAGCCCGTCCCGCAGTAGAATGCAATATGCTTATCCGGTGTAATGCCCGCATCCTTCCAGGCTTCGGCGATCTCCCCGAACTCCCTTGTAGTATAATCAAGGTTCCTGTAATTCTCCATATGATATGCATCGCTTCCGCAATTCCCGAAAATCGCCCCGGGTATCCTCCCTTTTTTTTCAATATAATTATACCCGCTTTCCTCGCCTGTAAATTCCGGCCAGCTTCTTATACTCACCAGTTCCCCGTGTTTTGACCGCAGTAACTTCCTGGCTTCCGGCATATCCACGGCAAATTCAGGGTGCCCTGGAATCGCTTCTCCAAAATCAGGAACAGCGGATGGCAGGGTCGGTTCGGACGTTATCTCACAGCCGGCATTTTCCCACGATGCAATGCCTCCATTGAGAACCCTCACATCTTTTACCCCGGCATACATCATAATAAACGCACACCGTATGGCCCCCAGGTGGCCGGCACTGCTGCCCGGGAAGGGGTCTGCCTTATCCGGGAACGAAAACCTGCCGTACAGGATCACCGTTGTGTCATGGGTTATCCCCATTGCCTGCAATGCCGCCCTGAGTTCTTCAGGCGGCCTCCTGTTCCAGGTTTGGGGAGATTCCAGGGCGAGTGTATCCAGTTCCACTGCACCGGGGATGTGCCCCGACAGGTAATCTTCCCGGTTCCTGTAATGTACATGACATACAACAAACCTCTTCCCGTGGTAAAGCGGAGGCCTGCCTCCCGATAAAAGGGTTTTCAGCCAGGCCGGGTAAACCAGCTTCTGAAATTTCGGAAGCCGCTCCATCGGAAGGTCCGTGTCAGGGGACCATTCATCCGTGAAATGACGGTACACCCTGACATCCCTGTATCCCGCCCTGCGAAACCGGTTCGCAACCTGCAGGATTTCTTCAGGTCCTTCCCCGTAGGCGATCAGCATCCGGTCGGGCAATAAACCTTTTGCCCTTACGATTTCTATCCAGTCAATGTATTCTGCCCAGAACCACGGCAGGCTTCTTGCGCCTGTTATGTGGCCGCTCCTGCTTTCATTGTCATTGCTCCATCCGTTGTATGCTTCCACCGGCCTGACATCGACTACCGAGGTTTTCCCGTCCCCGAGACGATCGGCCAGTTCCCGGGTCGAGATCTCCGGAATACGATGCTTCATTCAAACTGCTTATTAAGTTTTCAGACCCTGTTCAGTGTCCTGTGGACAATATCGAGTATCTGCAGCGTCCGCTCCCGGGCCGGGGCTTCCGCGTACAACCTTATCACGGGTTCAGTGCCCGACTGCCTGATCATCACCCACTCGTCCTTGCTGAAAAAGAACCTGAACCCGTCCCCTGACTCCTGCCTTACAATCCTGAGATCCCCGAACGAATCGAATCCACCTCCGCTGTAAAGATCAATGATCTTCAATCTTTTCTCCCCGGAAACCGGAATATCCCTTCTCCCGCATGCAAAGGGCCCGGTGATCCTGCAGACCTCCTCGATGATCCTGTCCAGGGATTTACCGCTTTCGGCCAGGAACTTAAGAATCAACAATCCAATCCATATCCCGTCCCGTTCAGGAAGGTATCCCCCTGCGGATATTCCCCCTGATTCCTCTCCGCCGACCAGAACATCCTCTTCGAGCATTCGCCTGCAAATATCCTTGAACCCGGCAGGTACCCTGACGACTTCCAGTCCGTAATGCCGGGAAAGTTTTTCGATCACCGAGGCAGACGGGTATCCGGCTACCACAAGGCCTTTCTTTTTTTTATATCGCGCCAGATAATGGATCAGGAACAGGATTATATAATTCGGATCGATGTACTTTCCGCCTTTGCTGATCAGGGCAATCCTGTCACCATCCCCGTCAAATGCCAGCCCCAGGTCGATCTTCCGGTTTTTCCGGATGGCTTTCATGGTCTCCTGCATATTGCGTTCGAGGGGTTCCGGAGCGGTTCCGGAAAATGTTGGATCCTCCGAACAACGATGGAACATGGCATCCGGGAAAATTTTGCGGATGATCTTCTGCCCGCTTCCGTACATGGCATCAAAAGCAAGCCCGATACCGGAATCCCTCAGTCCGTCCAGATCAAAATGCCGTTCAATGGTCTCGAGATATAATGCCTCCAGATCCGCGTACCGGATAAGTTCCTGCTTTATATACTGTTCCCATTTCAGCAGGTCGAGGTCAAGGCTGCTGTCCATTGAAATGAGGACTTCGATGTCTTTGAGATCCTCATCCAGCAGCGGACCGCCGTAGCCGCCCTTCAGTTTGTAACCGTTATAGCTGTAATGATTATGTCCCGCCGTGATCATTACGCCAAGACCGGCTTTCCATTCTTTTACCGCCAGGCTGACCATGGGCGCAGTGACATAATCATCGCACAGCCGTACCCTCACTCCTTTGGCGGCAAAAACCTTGGCGGCAACTTCTGCAAACATTTTCCCCATGAAACGTGTATCATAGCCTATGATCACCTCAGGTGAATCATGCTTGTTCAGCAGCCAGAGTGCAGCTGCCTGTGATATCCTGGCGACATTGGAAACCGTAAACTGATTGGCAATGATCCCGCGCCAGCCATCCGTTCCGAATTTAATCCTCTCCATACAACAATTGAAATTAACAAATCCCGCTTAATTCATGATATTTCTTTCGTCCAGGGCTTGTTGGTACAGTCTCGCGTTCCTGTTGTGCTGGGCAAGGGTGGCAGCAAAATTATGGTACCCTGAAAAATCCTCTTTTGCACAGAAATACAGGTAATTATGATGTTCGTACCTGAGCACCGCATCAACCGCCCAGATGGAGGGAATGACGATCGGGCCCGGCGGCAGTCCACTGTGCCTGTATGTATTATAGGGCGAATCAATTTCCAGATGTTTGTTCAGTACGCGGGTGATGCTCATATCCCCAACGGCAAATTTGACCGTGGGATCGGCATGCAGCCTGATCCCCCGCTTCAGCCGGTTCATATATACCCCTGCAATCCGTGCACTTTCTTCCGGCATCAATGTTTCCTCGTTGACGATAGCTGCAAGCGTCATAACTTCCATGGGTTTCAGTCCGATCTCATCCGCCCGGGCAAGACGTTCCTCGTTCCAGAAAGCCCGGTATTCCCGGATCATTCTTTCCAGGAACTCTTCCGCAGAGGTATTCCAGTACATCTCATAGGTATTCGGTATGAATGTTCCCATGACCGTTTCCTTTGAAAGCCCGTGCGCCCCGAGAAGCCGGGCATCCGAAAAAAGCGACATAATTTCCGCAGAATCCGCTTCTATCTGGGAAGATATGACGGCCGCCAGTTTTTGAGGTGTCCGTATGTTATTGAATACTACCTCCACCGGATCCTGTCTTGCCGATCTCAGCATGGCGACAAGCTGGTTATTGCTTAAGCCCTGCGAAATCAAATAACGGCCGGGATGTACATGCCGGGGGTAATTCTTCTTTTCTGCAACCCACCGGAAGGACGCCGTATCCCGGAGGAACCCTTCCCCGGCAAGCAGCGTTATCACATCCTCAAACCCTGACCCTGTGGGTATGTAAAAATCAACGGAAGCCTCACCGGCAAGGATCACATTGGGTCTCAGTATCCGGTCATATAGGAACCAGCAGGCCGCAATCCCGCCGGCAATCAAAACAAGGAACAGTATCAGTATCGCTTTTTTCATATCCCCTGAAAGTAATTTATCAAACCCCTAAAATAAATATCCTTTTTGTTTTTTTCTGTGCTATTTTTGTTTTATGTCTGACAGGACCCTGTAAAGAGCAGCATTAAGTTTTGCGCAGCAAAATTTGCCGGCTGCGGTTTTACAGGGGCCTGTCAGAAAAACGAACAACAGCAGCCTGCAAATATAACGGAACAAAATAAAACATACAGGACAATGGAAAAACGAAAAAGGATCGCCATGGTCGCCCATGACAACAGAAAAAAGGACCTGATCGAATGGATGAAATGGAACTGGGAGATCATCCGGCATCACGAAATCACCTGTACGGGAACCACGGGACACATGGTCGAGGAAGCACTGAAATCCGGCATGAAAGGGACATCGGATAAAACGCTGCAGATCAGGAAACTGAAATCCGGACCCCTGGGGGGCGACCAGCAACTCGGAGCAATGATTGCAAACGGCGAGATAGACATCCTGATTTTCCTTTGGGACCCGATGCAGCCGCAACCCCATGATGTGGATGTAAAAGCGCTGCTGCGTATCAGTGTGCTCTACAATGTGCCGACTGCATGTAACCGCTCTACGGCAGATTTCATCATCTCCTCACCGTTGATCTCGGATGTTTACAAACCCAGGGTCAAGGATTACCAGGAGTACATCGACAGGAGCGTCAATGATTGATCGTACCAGGCACCTTTTTCTAGCTTAACTTTGCCAATGCTTCCTTCAGACGTTTCATGGCCTCCACCAGGTTCTCGTCCGAATTGGCAAATGAAATCCTGATGCAGTCCGGTGCGCCGAATGCGGCCCCGGGTACCGTGGCGATGTGACCCGATTCGAGCAGGTACATACACAGGTCAAGTGAATTTTCAATTTTTGTACCGTCCCGGGACTTCCCGAAATAGGCACTCACATCGGGGAACACATAAAATGCACCCTGGGGAACCGGGCACCTTACACCCTCTATCTCCGAAAGATGCCCGAGCACCAGGTCCCTGCGGCGATGAAACGCCTTGTTCATTTCCCTGGTAGGGCCGTGATCACCGGTAAGTGCCGTGATGGAAGCGATCTGGGCAACCGCTGTTGCCCCCGATGTAAACTGGCCCTGTAATTTGGTTACCGCTTTGGCAATCCATACGGGCGCTGCGATATAGCCGAGACGCCAGCCCGTCATGGCATATCCTTTGGATACTCCGTTTACCAGGACGACACGGTCCTTAACACCGGCAAACTGTGCTATGCTTTCATGCCCGCCCACATAATTTATATGTTCATATATCTCGTCTGAAATGATGATGATCCTTTCATGCTCTGCAAGCACCCCGGCTATGGATTCAAGCTCATCCCTGGAATATACACTTCCTGTCGGATTGGAAGGGGAACACAACAGTATGGCCCTTGTCCTGGGAGTGATGGCTGCCCTGATCTGATCAGCCGAGACCTTAAAGTCGTTCTCGATGCTCGACTCAAGGATCACATTCGTGCCTTCGGATATTTTTACCTGTTCTGCATAACTCACCCAGTACGGAGCAGGTATGATCACTTCATCGCCGGGATTGATGATGCAAAGCAGGACATTCACAATGCTGTGCTTGGCTCCGCTCGACACGCAGATCTGATCGGCTGTGTAATCAAGGCCGTTCTGTTTCTTCAGCTTCTCAACGATGGCTTTTCTGAGTTCCGGGAATCCCGCAACCGGGGGATAGAATGAATAATTGTCGTCAATGGCCTTCTTTGCCGCTTTCTTGATGTGGTCCGGCGTATTGAAATCCGGTTCGCCCACACTGAGGTTGATGACATCTATACCCTGCGCCTGAAGATCCTTGCTCTTCTGGTTCATGGCTATCGTCTGGGAAGCAGACAATTTTGACAAACGATCAGATACCTGTTCCATAAATCAATAAGTATTAAATTAATACAAAAAACTAAGTTTTAATTTCAGTTCGTAAAAATACTGTTTTAGTCATAATTTATTTAATATTGCAGGAAAGATTCTTGTAAATTTTTATCAACATGAACGAAGTCCTGGAAATTTTAAAATATACGCTCCCGGCATTCATCGTTTTTCTTACCACGCTTGTTCTGATAAAGGGATTTTTCAGGAACGAAGAACAGAGAATCAGTATGCGTGAATCCGAAATGAACCGGGAAAAAATACTTCCCGCAAGAATGCAGGCCTATGAAAGAATGGCACTTTTCCTTGAAAGAACATCGCCGGAATCTCTCGTGATGAGAGTCAGCAAGCCCAACATGACCGCCGCCCAGCTTCGGAACGAATTGCTTTCCACGATCAGATCGGAATTCGAACACAATATGGCACAGCAGGTTTACATAAGCTCCGAAGCCTGGGAGTTAATCAAAACCGCGAAGAACAATGTGATCAGCCTGATAAATTCCGCAGCCGACCAGGTGAAAGAAGATGCCGCGTCAATGACCCTGGGCAAGAAGATATTCGAACAGGTGGTTCAGTTGAAATCCCCTCCCAACAGCCAGGCCCTCGACTTCCTGAAAAAGGAAATGAAGCGATTATTTTAACAGGCTGACACTGCGCTTCACAAACCTTACGAGCTCTTCCCCCCTTAACATATTGTTGGAAAGCAATGCCAGGTCCACCATTTGCCTGACAATTTTGTTTTTGCTTCCGTATTTGGTCCAGATATCTTTTTTCTGCTGTTCAAGGCCGGTGATCTTCTTGCCGGTATCCTCGAGTTTGTCTTTTTGTTCCTGGCTGACTTCTTCCTCTTTCTTCCCTTCCTTTTCTTTCTCCAGTTTCCCCTTCTCCTCCTGAAGCGGTTTTAATTTTTCATTCAGATCCTGTATCTTCTTACCGGTGGATTTTTCAGCGTTCTCCAATAACTTAATAACCAGGGGATGTTCGGCATTGATAACCATATTGAAGGAATCCGGAAGTTCGCCGTAAAAACCGGGGCCTCCTCCAAGCTCCGACATTTCCTTCATTCTGCGCGTAAATTCCGATTGTGTGATCACAACAGGATTCTCGGTTTCTCCCATGGCTTCGAAAGCCAGATGGAATTTTTCCTTTTCAGGAAGCTGGCCTTCAAACACCGCACTCAGCGCCTGCCGCTGATCGGAAGTCAGGCGGGTCGCCGCAACATCTTCCTTCAGGATCAGCCTGTCGATGATATCGGAATCCACTCTCGCAAAGCGTGAATCCTTGAGTTTTGTCTCCAGGTGGTTCAGGTAATGTGTGTCGAGATGACCATCCATAAGCAGCACGTCATACCCTTTGTTTTTTGCGGTTTCGATAAAGCTCAACTGTTCCTGGACATCCGTGGCATATAAATAGACAAGGGTTTTGTTCTTGTCTGTCTGATTTGCCCCGATCAGCTTTTCATATTCCTCAAAGGTGAAGTATTTCTTATCCGTGTTTTTAAACAAGGCAAATTTTGTGGCCCGTTCATAAAATTTTTCTTCCGTCATCATCCCGTATTCAATGAAGAGCTTGAGATCATCCCATTTCTTTTCAAAATCCTCCCGGTTGTTCTTGAAGATTTCCTCAAGCCTGTCGGCCACCTTCTTGGTGATGTGGCCCGAGATCTTTTTTACATTCGGGTCGCCCTGCAGATAGCTGCGGGAAACATTCAGGGGAATGTCGGGCGAGTCAAGCACACCGTGCAGGAGGGTCAGGAATTCGGGGACGATCCCTTCCACAGAATCGGTCACAAATACCTGGTTGCTGTACAATTGTATCTTGTTCTTCTGCACCTCGATATTGCTTTTGATCTTCGGAAAGTACAACACTCCCGTAAGGTTGAAAGGATAATCCACGTTCAGATGAATGTTGAACAGGGGCTCGTCAGACATGGGATAAAGGTCCCGGTAAAATGCCTTGTAATCCTCCTCCTTGAGGTCCACCGGCTTACGGGTCCAAAGCGGACTGGTATCATTGATGATCCTGTCCCGGTCCGTTTCCACATACTTGTCTTCTTTCCATTCCTTCTCTTTTCCGAATGCAATCTCCACAGGCAGGAAACGGCAGTACCTTTTCAGCATTTCTTCTATCCTCGATTCCTCGAGGAATTCCTTCGAATCCTTGTCGATATGCAGTATGACATCCGTTCCGACACTGTCCTTATCAGTTTCTTCGAGGGTGTATTCCGGGCTTCCGTCACAGGTCCATTTCACCCCTTTGGCTCCTTTCCTGTAAGACCTGGTAAGGATCTCGACCTTGTCCGATACCATGAACGAGGAATAGAACCCGAGTCCGAAATAACCGATGATTGCATTGCTCTGATTCTTGTACTTTTCGAGAAACTCTTCAGCGCTTGAAAACGCAATCTGGTTGATATACTTCTTGATCTCCTCTCCCGTCATCCCCACACCCTTATCGGAAACCGTGATGGTTTTCTTTTTCGGATCCAGCGACACATGCACCTTCTGTTCCGGGAGTTCCTTCTTGTACTCACCGGCAGAAGCAAGCGTCTGCAGTTTCCGTGTGGCATCAACCGCATTGGAGATGAGTTCCCTTAAAAATATCTCATGCTCGGAATAAAGAAACTTTTTGATGATCGGAAAAATGTCCTCGGTGGTAACCCCGATTTTCCCTGTTTGCGTGGTCATATTCTCTGATTTTATCCGGTTTTTTGTCACCGGATATTTCAAACTGCATGCCAAGTGCATATTTATGACAATTCGTCATATGCAGTTTTACCTGTTCCTGACGTCAATGTCAGGCAGGTATTCCCAGAAACCTTTCCCGTACCTGTACCCGTCATAGGAAAAATCGGGTGCATAAAATCTCGGGTGACCTGCAAGTTCAGGTTCTATGGGAGACAGGTGATCAAAAACGATCATCTTCAGGTCCGGGTTGTATCGAAGATTAAATACCACCTCTCCGGAGTATTCGAACAAAACCCGGTGCTGGGTCCCCTGGCCGGTATGGAAAACGGGCTTTCCGAAAATAACATCCCCCGAATCATCAAAATACATCGCTTCAATGACCTTCATATCGGAAAACCTGTCATTGAAATAAAATCCCAGCAATGTATAAAAATCCTCACCCCCGCTGGTATTCTTCAGGATCTCGTAGTATAATGCACCGGGCCACTGACCGGCCGTACAGGAATCGTGGAGTATTTGCTCATTCAGGGAGACCCCTTTTGAAAGCCGGTATATTCTGCAACGCTTTTCCTTCTTTTCGGGGCGCTGGATCAATCCGTAGTATTCGTGGGTAAAATCCGTCATGGGGACATTCCATGTAAAGATCCTGAATGTCCTGTCAGGGGCCGTCAGTACCCCTATCATATCAAGGCTGTCAAAGGAATACCGAAAAGATTCACGTTCTTCAAGCACCTGGCTGAAATATGCAAGGATATCCCTGTTCAGGCTTTTTTTCGCCTGGTCTGATTCCAGCTGATAGAGATCTTCAAAAAGATTCTTCAGGGAATCCACCTCCGCCGCACCCGGTCCCCTCTGGGCATGCAGTAATACGGCCGACAGCAGGCCGGCAACAGTTGACAACACTATTTTACACAACGGTCTAATGCAGTATTGATTCGTTTGCAAACTTCGTTGATTTCTGTTTCTGTAATTATCAGGGGCGGCGAGATCCGAAAAGCCGGGGCATGGAAAAGGAATCCGTCCGACACAAGTCCCTCATCAAGGGCCATGCGTATGAATCTTTGTGCACTTTCGGCCGAGCCCAGCTCAACGCCCATGTAAAGTCCCTTTCCCCGGATCTCCCTGATGGCCGGATGATTGAGCTCCCGGCGAAAAAGCATTTCCTTTTCCGGTACACCGGCGATCAGGTCTTCTTTCAGCAGGACATCCAGCGTGGCCAGTCCCGCTGCACAGGACACCGGATGCCCCCCGAAGGTGGTGATGTGTCCGAGTGCAGGATTTGTTTTAAGAACGGACATGATCTTCCGTGAGGAAATGAAACCGCCCAGTGGAAGTCCGCCCCCAAAACCCTTTGCGAGTACAAGGATATCGGGGATGACCCCCGAATGCTCAAATGCAAACAGTGCACCTGTCCTGCCCAGAGCCGTCTGTACTTCATCAAAGACAAGCAGGGAACCCGTCCGATCGCACCGTGCCCTCACCGCTTCGAGAAATCCGTCTTCAGGCAGTATGATCCCTGCCTCTCCCTGTATGGGTTCCATTACAACGCATGCTGTCTCCCCGGTGATCCGTGCAAGATCTTCAAAGGAATTATATGCAAGCAGTTCCGTACCCGGTACCACCGGCCTGTATGCATTCTTCAGGGTTTCATCCCCCATGATGCCCAAAGCACCTGCGGTCCCTCCGTGATAGGCCTTCCTGAATGCAACGGTCTTAAACCGCCCGGTGTATCGTTTTGCCAGTTTCAAAGCACCCTCAATGGCCTCACTTCCGGAATTGACAAAATAGGTGCAATCAAGAGAAGGAGGCAAAACTTCGGACAAACGGAGTGCAAGCTTTACCTGTGGCTCCTGGATCATCTCTCCATAAACCATCAGGTGCATGTACCTGTCGAGTTGCTGCTTCACCGCCCCGAGCACTTCAGGATGGTTGTGCCCGAGATTGCTGACCGATACGCCGGAAACCAGATCCGTATATTTCTCCCCTCCCGGTCCATACATGTAAATGCCTTCCGCCTTATCGATTTCCAGCATATATGAATCATCAGAGGTCTGTCCCATATGCCGGAGAAAGATCTGCCTGTTGGTGAGCATTATTTAACCATAAGGTTAATGTCTCCCATCAGTTTATCCTTATAGGATTTGCCGATGGGAATGGACTTCGGGCCATCCTGGGTCTTTACAAGCACGGAATTGTCCTCGATGATCTCGATGCTTCCCGTATTGATTATATAAGATCTGTGGATCCGGGTGAACTTGTCGGGAGGCAGCTTCTGTTCAATGGCCTTCATTGTGAAATGGATGGTATATTTATCATTGAAGGTGTTGAAGATCACATAATTTTCAAGGGCTTCAACCCATAGTATTTCATCGTATCTTAATCTGACCAGGGTTGAATTCTTTTTGATAAAAATCTCCTCTTTTCCTATTTTGTCCAGTCCGTCACGCATCTGTATCCTTTTCCTGGCGCGTTCAATGGCTTTGTAGAACCGGACATATTTAATGGGTTTTACCAGGTAATCCGTAACCTCATAATTGAAAGCGTCCGCTGCATACTTGTCCTTGGAGGAAATGATTATGATCTGAGGTTTGAACTCCTGCAGTGAATCCATGAATTCCATACCTGTCATATCAGGCAATTCAATGTCCAGGAATATCAGTTCTACATTCGTTTCCTTTTCCAGTGCATTAATTGCATCGACCGCGTGTGAGTACGAGTGGATATGCGTCAATTCCGAAGTTTTGGCAATAAACTCTTCGATGATCCGCATTGACATCTTATCGTCCTCTATTACAATGCAATTCATACAAACCGGGTTTAGTCAAAAATAAAAGTATCTTTATCACCCCTAACTTCCTATTCATCAAATGTATGAAATTAATCAGTATGGGAACAAGTCCGGAAGCAAATATCCTGTCCCGGGGTATATAATTTATTCTTATTATGGACAAAAAAAAGGAGCACGATCGCGCTCCTTCATAATTCATTTAAATATTTTTTTTATTATACAGCACCTGATAAGTCAGCGCCAGCTTTGAACTTAACAACTTTTTTAGCGGCAATAGTGATGGGTTTGCCTGTCTGAGGATTTCTGCCTGTTCTGGCATTTCTTTTGGATACGGAAAACGATCCAAAACCTACCAAAGCAACTCTGTCACCCTTTTTCAGTGCACTGGTAGTAGCCGAAACGAATGCATCTAAAGCTCTTTTCGCATCAGCCTTTGTTAAACTAGCATCGCTGGCAATAGCATCGATAAGTTGTGCCTTGTTCATAATAATAAAATTTTTGGGGTTAGTAATTCTTAGTGAAACTCTTTATTCTACTACAAATATAGACTATTTCTCATCTTTATCAAGTTTAAGCCCGAAAAAATCCCGGAATTGTTGAAAAAAACGGGGATTCTGTATACAATACTCCCGGGCGTCCCCGTAAAATCTATGCTTCGGTGATTTCGTCCTTCCTTTTTCAGGTTCCATCCCAGCCGGATTTTCTCAAAATTATATTTTATTTTTGCCACATAGGAGAAATGGCAGAGTGGTCTAATGCGGCGGTCTTGAAAACCGTTGTCCGTTCACGCGGACCGGGGGTTCGAATCCCTCTTTCTCCGCAAACCAAAATACAACCGCACCGTGAGGTGTGGTTTTTTGTTTCGGTGCCCCGTCAGAAGCTTGCTTCTGTAAGGGGGTGCCGGAACAAAAAATAACATGCAGTGTTGTATTTTGGTTTGCAGGGTACCCCGGAATGGGATCACGACGAGCACAGCGAGGAGTAATCCCATACTCCAAATTGTCCGATGGCATGGATTGTATTCCGGAATGGGATCACAAACCGAACGCAGTGAGGGTTGTAATCCCTCACATCATGATATTTACACGCTTATTAACGCCCGGCCGTTGTTGTTCTCAAATAGCTTTCAGGTGTAAAAACTCCGATATCACTCTTAACATAATCTTTAACATTCCGGGTTATTATCACATCAATAAATCCTGATTTAATTGCAGTAAAATTTTGAAGCGCATCCTCAAAATCCTTAAATCCTGAACCGAGGGCCTGAAGAACAATATCCCTATCCATTGACAGAACATCCATTATTGTCATTAACTGACTAAGTTTCTCAATCACCTTTTCATGTTTAGCCGTTTGTTTCAGAAGATAATAAACATTACTACAAATCACAGGTGTGACAAATCCTTTAATACTCTTTGACTCACAAAAAGAAAAAATCTGTGCTGCATTCTCAGAGAATGGTTCTCTATCAAAAAAGAAATCAAGGATTACATCGGTATCAATGAGAACTTTATCCATGCTATAAATATTTTTCGGATAACCGTTTTGACAATTCCTTTTTATAGTCGAAATCTTTTGGTGCCTTGAAGGATCCTTTCAATGATTTCACCAATGGAGTTATTTCTATGTCATCTCTGCTCTCTTCCTTTGTTATAACCTTTAAATAATTTTCAATGATATTTGATAAACTGCGTCCCTTCCGCCTTGCATACTTCTTAGCCCTCTTAATGACGTTTTGCTCAATTGTTAAGGTAAGTTTTGTATTCATAGCACTTCTTTATTTTTGTCAATTTATACGTACAAAGATAAGAACAATATGATATCCGTGCAAAATATCCTTATTTTATACGTGTTTTTCTAACTGATATAATACAATAATACAATCGTTTGACCCAGAGGTTACAGAACCGAAACCCGAAAGACTACTTTTCAATTGACAAGTGGAATTTCAAATCGTAAATTTACAGGGAACCAGTAACCAAAACCTCACCAAAAATGGCGACCAAATTAGATGTAAACTATGTATGTCCGAAATGCAGATCATATCTGCGGGTCTGGAACAATGTGATATTCAGTGTGAAATCATGCACAGAGGATAAACAGGGATTGCTTCTGTTGAATCCTGAGCTGGGCAATTACGAATTCATCAGTCATCATATGCTGGAATTCAAAGAAATGGATTGTCTTGATTTCTTCTGCCCCGTATGCGGGGTTAACTTAACGGCCACGGATGTAAATAAAAACCTTGCCAGGGTAATCATGATTGATGAAAATCAAAAAGAATATGATGTGTACTTTTCCAGGCTTCGCGGGGAGCATACTACATTTAAAGTAAGCACTGACAACATTGTTGAAAAGTACGGTAAAGACAGTTCGAGCTATGTAGACTACTTCATGTCGAAATTCAGAAAGGAAAAGGACAGGAAACAGGACCAATGATTCCGGTAGATAAATTCCACGCCTCTAACAACCGGTTTCAGGGCAGAAAAATCCTTTATCAAGCAGATTTCGTTGATAAACAGCTTAATAATATTGACGAAAAATTATGATAAAGTTTGGCTGTTGTCGTATCTTTAAAAAGATTTCAGGATAATTTAGATAGTCATGAAAAAATACATTGTTGCTTTCGTAATGTTATTCCTGGCCTCTTCTTTCACAATGGATGCCCAGGCCGGATTCTGGAACTGGAGAAAACACAAGAGACATCACAGAATCAAAAGATCCGAACGCCCCCCTGTCGGCGCTCCGCTTGACGGTGGACTGCTTACTATTCTGGGCGCTGCAGGTGTTGCATACTATGTAACCCGCAGGAAAAAAGCAACAAGCTAACTCCCCGGCTTAACCGAACCAAACCTCCTTATTTACATAGTAAGGAGGTTTTTTTTATTTTCACCCGATGGGAAAAAAAATCAGTCTTAAAGATGTATACAGGAAAAACAGGATCCTGACACTGATCCTGTTGCTGATCGCTGCTTTCTTTTTAACCATTATGGCAATCACCGGCTTTTCCGGCCTGGCTGACCTGTATTGGAGAGGGCTCGACCGTTACCTTCTTTTCGTAGAAAGAATTACCGGCGGATTGCTAAAGCTTGCGGGTACGGAGCTGAGTATAAGGGATCACCAGGTTTTTCTCGACGGTGCGGTGATTTACACCATAACCACCATACTGAAAAAGAAATGGGTTGTCTTTCTGTTTCTCCTGTTTTGGGTAACCCCCGCCCCTGTAAGACGAAAGCTGGCTTATACGGGATTGCTGATACTGACCAATTTCATAGGATCGATCATAGACATCTCCCTGGTATCCTGTATCCTTACCGTATCTGAAGACGAATTTTCTGCCGAATTAATGGGTTGGACGCCGCATTTATTGCTGTTGCTGACCTTGCTGACTACCTGGATCTGGCGTGAACGCAGCAGCCTCCTCCGGGTATTCTCAAAAATAAAGATCCGTCCGGAATTTATTGAAAAAAAGCTTCCGTCCATCATCCTTGTTATTTTTCTGTATGCGTTCCTGGCCAACTTCGTATATGGCCTGTTCAGATTTACCCCATGGATCAATTTCCTGTTCCGTTCCTCCGCATGGATACTGAATATGCTTAATATACCTGCCGGTACAGAATTACACCTGCTTTTCGGAGAAAACGGATCCATTGCCATGGAAAAACCCTGCCTGGGGTTCAGAACCATGCTGCTGTTTGCCTCCCTCGTTTATCTCACAGGGGAAAACAAGCTGGAAAAATGGATATATATCCTTGGCGGGATCCTTCTTCTGAACATTTCAAACATCGTACGTTTCATTTTACTCTTTATCCATATACAGAAGCACGGTGGCTACGTACTAGTAACGGACCTTCATGATATGTACGATTATATTATATACGGGCTGGTATTCCTAATGTGGATCCTGTGGTTCGAAAAGTACTCCGATATCCCCAAAAAGGAATATCTCTCAAATCACTGAAAGATATTTACGCCGGGTCTATTCCGTACTTATACTGATGCTGTCAACATCCGAGTAGAAAGCATCTTCCCACGGCAGATCCGGGTATGCTACGGTGCTGATCCTATACTTGTAAACGTTACCCGTATCGACCTCCTCGTCAATATACGAGCCCGTGATGCTGCTGGTCAGCCTGACCATTTCTTCCCAGTCATAAGTAAAGGTATCCGTAATGATCTTCTTGTCCAGTACATAACCGTCATACCAGTCATTATTTCCGGCAATGGGTTCCCAGAGCAGACGTATGTCTGATCCCTGGTAAATGCCGCCCCGGAAACTGTCCGGGTACTCCATGCCGGGCACCTGCAGGGTGACCTTTTGTTCATCCGGCTGGGTTTCATTGTAAAGATCATCCGTGGAAATGGCAAGGATGTAGTATTCCTCTTCCATTCCCGGCATGGTTTGCAGATCGAATTCAGTAGTGCTGACAGGCAACAGGGGTGACAGGTTGTCCCAGCCCGAACCGGTATCCTGCACCACCCGGAATCCCTTGTAATAATCCTCATAACCCGTGAGTTGCCAGTGCAGGGTGGCATTGAAGAAATCAACATATTCCACGAATGATATGCTTGCATCCGGGTCGATCACGTTGATGAATTCGACAAAAGTCCATGCAGAGAAATCACTGGTTTCACCGTTCAGGGGGACGGATTTCAGCGCATAAAATGCATTGTCGCCGGCTTCCTCAACGTTAAATTGTTCCAGCTCCGGATCAATCGTTGTAAGCATGGTGGCCCCGCTCCCATTGATATCCGTCGCCCTGTACAGTTCATGGAAGTCGACCAGGTCCGGATTCTCATGAGAGAAAAGAAGTATGGCCTGATGCCCGGGAAATTGTTCATATTCGCTTATCTCAGCGGGATCATTAACGTAAAAGATCACATTGCCCAGGTGATTGTGGCTGCCGCTCGCAATGGTCACCTGTGGCGAAAGGCTGGTGGCCCATTTGTAGGCGATGTTAGAAAAGCTGATCCCATTGCTCCCCTGGGGCAGGTCTGCAATATAAAAATAACCGCTACCGTCCGTGGTATCTGCTTCCCCTGTGCTTGCCACAACAGGTATATTGCTCAGGGGAGAGAGGCTCTCCGTGAACAGGTAGCCAGACAGGCTTCCCCAGCCTGATGCAGGTGTTTTCACCACTTTAAGGGCAATGTCCGCCACATCCGTATGTCCCATGAAACTGGCTGTTAGCGTAATCTTCATTTCGCCTGTAAAATCATCCGGAGCAGTCCATACGGTTGTCAGCCTGTTCGGGTCTTCAAACATCCCCCCGCTGCTTTCCCATATCACATCTACACTTCGCTGATTGGTGGTGCCGCCGGTGATCTCAAAGGTAGCGGTAATATTTACCGCCTGACCCTGTGCCACCACGTCCCTGTCGAGGACGATGCCAGTGATCTGGAATATGATCCGTTTCTGCAATTGCTTTTCACATGCCTGTGTCGTAAGCAGAATGCTTAAAACGATAAATAGATAGAGCTTTTTAATCCCCATAACCTGAATTTCTGTGATGCAAAATAGACCCGGAGTTATATTCCATAAAGTTAACGGGTTTTTCATGAAAATTACAATACCGGGACATACCCCGGCATTATTTATCCAGTAATTCGTATTTTTGAAATGATTTTACATTGAGATTCTCAGAATCAGATACCGAAGATGGAAGGCGCCGAGAAAATATTGATTGTTCATGACACCTTTTACAAAAGCCTGAATGAAAATTTCAGTTACTGGATCGACGATTTCAGGAAAAATATTTCTTCCGCCTCCATGAGGCTTCCCGGTCCCGGCAGGGAATTCACTCTCAGCAGCGATCTCGTCGAATTTCCTGAAGATGTTGCTGAACCTGCTTTCAAAGACTATGATTATTTTCTTGTGATCATTCACGAAGAAATCGGCCGTACCCAGAATCTCAGGGACCAGTTCAACAACCTGCTGGCCTATCTTAAGGGACTCCCCGACTACCTGCAAGCCCAGAAAACAACCCTTTTATTCCTGAGGGAACACAACCTTGATCAGGAGATACTTCAGATCAGGATCGAAAAGATCGTTAAATTCTATTCCCGGATCGGATTAAGCCCGGTGAACCAGGGAGGCTATATCAGTTCAACCCAGAAGGAATACTGGGATATACTCCTGCATGTGCTCGACCTGGTTTCCAGCAGGGCAGACGTGAAATTAAAGAAACGGACGGTCAGGAAGCAACCGACAATCGTTTATATCGGCCTTACAAGCCCTGATCTTGAAGGACAGCGGCAAATCCTGACCCATGAACTCGATAAAATGGGCATGGAGGTCCTCCCGGAAATCATAGGAAGCGAGCGGAAAGAAACAGACCGGGATACGACCATCGACCTGCTGGAGTATTCCGACCTGATCATTCAAATGATCGGAGGCGTTTCAGGGGAAAAAACCGAAAGTAAGGGGAAGACAAGGCTGGAACAGGAACATGAGCTGATCACCCGGTTCATGAGCGGTGAAAACAGGCGAAGTATAGGGATTCAGAAAAAACACAGCAGGATCATCTGGCTTCCCGGACAGATTGAAATCAGGGACACCCCCCAGCAAAAATTCATAGAACATATAAGAAAACAGATCAGCTATTCCGACTGGGATACGGAAGTTATCACAGGCACATTCGAACAATTCAAGAACTTTGTCCTGAACTCCCTGAAGCGCCGGATCCCGTATTCCATACCAAATACAGCTCCCCCAGCAGAGAAATTTATCTACCTGATACATGAAAAATCCGTCTACCAGGAAGCCCTGGAGATTGCTTTTCAATTACGTAACTATTCCCTGCATATCATTATGACACATGACCTGTACCTGCAGGAGAATTTCATCAGGGCACACATCGAAACCCTGCGCAGCTGTGATGCCGTACTGGTATATTACGGGTTGAACAATGTTTACTGGTATGAAAGCATTATAAAGGAAATCATCAAAACCGGCAGGAACCAGCACAATAATCCGTTCAGCTTCAAAGCCGTAATCTATCATGAAGATCCCGTATATCATATCGAGAAATACCAGGATTTCTTATATTTAAGCATCCCTGAACTGATGAGCCAGGATTTTTTCAAGCAGCATCTTAAGAAAATCATAGGTTGATTAATGGGCAAGACGTTATCCATAAACCAGCAGCCGGCAGGAGATGTGGACCCGGCGACCCGGAATCCCTACCCCGGATTAAGGCCATTTAACCTGAGGGAAAAGCATTTGTTCTACGGACGTGAAGGCCAGAGCGAAAAAGTCCTGGAACTGCTGACAAAAAACAGGTTTGTTGCAGTCATCGGCCCTTCGGGAAGCGGTAAGTCCTCCCTGGTCAATTGCGGGATCGTTCCCCAGTTGTACGGCGGTTATCTGTATGAGGCCGGCAGCCGTTGGAAGATCGCCAGCATGCACCCGGGTTATTCCCCCCTTGAAAGCCTGTCTGTCAGCCTTACCGAAAGCTTTGCCTCAGAAGGAAAAACCCCCGAACAGATCGAGTCGGAGATCAACCTGAATTATGCACTGTTCACAAAGAAAGGGCTTGAGATCAGCACCATTGTTAAAAACATCGAGAATTACAAAAAGGAAAATATACTGATCGTCATCGACCAGTTCGAAGAGCTGTTCCGCTTTACTGCAGGGATCGACAGGAAAGAATCGGACATCGACGAATCCCTCCAGTTGATCAATCTCCTGATAGATGCGCTTGAGCAGAAAAAGGTCCCGGTTTACGTGATCATCTGCATCCGTTCTGATTTTGTCGGAAGCTGTTCGAATTACCAGATCCTTACCGACTACATCAATCTCAGCCATTACCTGGTCCCACAGATGGCCCGCGATGCATACCGTTCAGCCATCCTCAAACCGTTGTCACAGACAAAGGCCAGGATTAACCCGGAAGTTCTGCAGGAAATCCTCAACCATATCGGTGATAAACCCGATCAGTTGCCCGTACTCCAGCACCTGATGATGAGACTTTATAATTACTGGACAAGCAAAGGCAAATCTGACCAGCCCATCAGCATTTATGATTACAAAACCATCGGGGGGCTCGAGGGCGCCATTTCGCTTCATGCAGAGGAACTGTACGAACAACTTACAGAAAAAGAAAAGCTGACTTGCAAGCGGATGTTCCAGACCATTACTGAATCCGGTGCGGATAACAAAGGCATCCGGAGACCGACCTCGGTTAATAACATCTTGAAGATCAGTAAGAAAGACAAAACAGAGGTAATGCGCGTCGCCAATCTTTTCAGGGCCCAGGGAAATTCCTTTATCACACCCGATATCGCAGACGAACTGACCCACGAGTCTGTACTGGATATCTCGCATGAAGCCGTGATGCGAAACTGGAAAAGGCTGAAAGGCTGGATCGAAGAAGAATCCGATGCAGAGCAGCTGTATCTTAGACTGGTTGAAGCATCGGCATTATACCAGTCAGGCAAATCCGGGCCATGGCGCCCTCCGGAACTCATATTCGCCATCAAATGGCGCGACAAATTCCAGCCAAATGAGGTATGGGCTTCGCAGTACCATCCCGCATACGCCCGCAGCATAAGGTTCCTTGCCGTGAGCGAAGCATCCTATAATGAAGAGGAAGCGGAAAAAGAACATGCTCGGAGAAGGGAAATCCGAAGAGCCTGGTGGTTTGCCATTGTTCTTGCAATTGCAGCAGTGATTGCCATAGGCTTTATGGTAAACAGCCTTCACCTTAAAAGTGTGGCAGACAGGTCCAGGAATGAAGCAGAAATCCAGCGCGAAAGGGCTGAGGAAAATGCCATGGAAGCCGAAAAACAGAAAAACCTTGCGCTGCAATATGCCGACGAGCTTGAAGAGCAGAAAGCCATAGTGGAGGCCAATTTCCTGGTGGCTTCCGATGAAAGGGATGTAGCAAGGATTACGGCCGACAGGGCCGTACAGCAAACCGAGGAGGTTCAGCAGAACCTCGAGGAGGTAAGCACCGACCTGATTACGGCAAGGCAGTCCACGGATGCCGCCCTGGAAGAAAAAGCCAGGATCGAGCAGGAACAGGCGGAAACATTCCGGTCAAATATGGTTTTACTGGCCCAGTCCCTTGCAGTCAACTCAGAGGAGATCAAAGATGACAACGAGCTGAAGGCGCTCATTGCATACCAGGCGTATCAGTTTAATCAACGATACGAAGGACCGGAAAACCAGGCAGGGATCTTCCAGGGGCTCCGCCTTGCCCTTGAAGATATGGATGTGAATTACCAAGTCGTCTACTCCGGGCACACCTCATCCGTCAGGTCCCTTATATTCTGTCCGGAGAACAAATGGCTTTTCAGTGCAGGAAGTGACGGCCGCCTGATCCGTTGGACACTCAACGGAGAAAATCCCGAATCGGAAGTAATCATAAGAAACAATACCATCAACCGTATCGTTGCCGTCAGCAAGGATGAAAAATGGCTGGTTTGCGGCGCCGAAGGGGAAGGCATGCAACTGTTCGACCTTGCAGCCCAAAACCTTAAGCCAAAGTTGCTGAACGCACACCAGAACAGGGTCAGGGCGATTGCCTTTTTCAACAATAACACGGAGATGCTGAGCAGCGGTACGGACAATTTCATCCTGAAATGGGACCTGCAAACAGGGAAAATGCAGACTTTCAGTACATTGAAGAATCCGGCACTGTCACTTGCCATTTCAGCGGACGACAGATGGGTCGCCGCGGGCACCCGGGACGGGAAACTCCTGCTTTACCAGACCACGGGGAATGAGGTTCCCATGGAACTCTTCAACGATCCGGGGAACCAGATACTGAGCATACTCTTCCGTGAACAGGATAACCTGCTCATCTGTGGGGACCAGCGGGGTAATGTCAGGATCTGGTCAATGGACAGCTTTCAACAGATCTTCCGCAGAAAGCTGCACCAGGCAAGGATCATCGAGATCCAGATGGATCCGTCCGGAAAATATATCGCCACTGCGAGCACCGACGGAAGAGTATATGTACTTGACCTTCAAAATCTCAACCAGCCCTCCATCGAAGCGGCCAACATGGATGGTTTCATTTATTCCGTAGCTTTCACCGATAACGGCAGACATCTGGTCATCGGAAGCAACGGTACAAATTCACTCGTCGGGCAGTCCGCCCTGATGACTGATCTGGCCGGTTACATCTGCCCCAATATCAGCAGGAATATGACAAGGCTGGAATGGAGGAATTACATCGGGGACGAGGTACCTTATGAAGAAACCTGCAATCAATGATGAAAGGAGTTCTCAGGCCTGTTCTTCTTTGTACCGGTTTATTGTGCCTTCCCTTACTGGCCCCTGGACAGGAGGAAGATTGTCTGTCAAGGCTCGATGATGCAGAAGTCCTGTTCAACTCGGGGATTTTCGAAGACATCCCGGCCTTACTGAATGACTGCCTCGAGAGTTACTCCCCTGAAAACAAACAGAACGCGTACCGGCTCATCGTGCTGTCCCAATATCTGAATGATGATGTGGAAGAGGCAGAAGAGATCATGCTGACCTTGCTGAAAGAATATCCGGAATACAGACCGGCCGTAAATGACCTGGCCGACTTCAGGTTCCTTTATGAAAGTTTCAGGGTGAGAAAGATCCTTGAACTTGGCGTCTTTACGGGTCCGGTATTCACTCAGGGTCATATAACAGAACCGTACAATCCGTTTCAGGATCAGTTTGTTTACTCAGGAAAAGGTCCCGGGATCTCAGCAGGGATCCACCTGGGAATCCCGATAAACCCGCTGATTTCCATCGGAATCCAGCCGGCGATCCGCAAATATACTTTTCAGCTTAAACACAGGAAACCGGTTAACGGAATTTACAGAATTGAGCAGGCAGAGCACCATGCAGAGGTACGTATCCCTTTGTTCCTGAGGCTTACTTTCCTTAACGGGAAACAATTGCAGCCCTACATCAAAACCGGGGGAGCATTGGCTCACCTGTTTTCTGCCGGTACTGAAAGCCGGATCGAACGGCTTGATCCTGAAACAAACGAGATATTAAATACCTCGGAGAACATCAAGCGCGACCATCTCGCATACAGGCAGAATATTTATTATTACCTGGGAGGAGGGCTGGGTCTGAAAATGAATTTTAATAAATATTATCTGTTCATTGAGGGGGATTATCTTCATCCGATGAACAATGTCATGGCACCAGGCGCGAATCGTTTTGATCAGGGCAATTTGTGGTCAAACGGGTGGGTCGATTCCGATTTCAGATTGAGCCAGGCCACGGTCAGGGCGGGAATTGTCAAAAGCATTTACTGGATCAAAAAAATAAGGTAGGTAAAAATCAAATGTTCATTGGCAGGCGCATATTTATTATTCTTATCGGGATCATTGCCTTCCTGTTCACTGCATGTAATGAATATTCGATTTCAGAGATCCAGGCGGACAGTTTCCTGAAATACTATCCTCTGGGTATTCCCGACAATTCAGGGATGGAGGTGATCCAGACGCTGGACGGCGGATACGAAATACTGGTGAACTACACAGATCCTTCGGGCCAGGCCGGAAACAGGGATATCCAGGTCATCATGACCGATGAATTCGGGAGGCAGGCCGCTACCTCACCCCTAGAAAACGGGACTGACGGAGATGAGCAGGGCAATAGTATCATCCAGTCGGGAAATGGGTTCATTATCGCAGGGTACTCTGTAACCGGGGGAAAAAAATACGGCTATCTCTCCAGCATCGGCGGCACAGGCCAGCTTTCCTGGCAGCGTACCTTCAGCGGCTACCCGGAAATGGAATTCAGCAAGGTTGTCCGCAGCCAGGATGGAGGGCTGATCCTTACGGGCCATGTTGAAAATGTCTCCGGAGAAAACAAGGCCCTGCTGTTCAAGACAACTGCCGACGGTGATTCCCTGTGGATGCAGGAGGCCGGCTTCTTCGGATTTAACGATATGGGGGCTTCCCTGCTCGAATATAATAACCGGATATTACTTGTCGGTACCACATCACCGGTAAGTGGTTCCGGATCTTCCCGTTTGCTGATACTGAATTCCAATCTCAACGGCAAGGGGATCACCGAACTCAGGGTGGAAGGACAATATGACCTGGAAGGAAGGGAGATCGTTCAGCATTCATCCGGAGATATATTCATACTCGGAAATGAAAATAACCCCCTATCTGGCCAATCCCGGATTTTCCTCGCCCGCCTGGAGCTCTCCGGTGGTGAAAATGAAATCATGTCAATAGGGGATTCTGTTTACCTGGAAGACCAGGCGTCGGCTTACGGAGAGGACATGATCCCGGCAGAAGGAAATGTCCTGGCTTTATGCGGCTGGCGGTCCCTGCAGAATGATTACAATATCTATTTTGCAAGGATCGGGACCGATCTGCAAGTACTGCAGTGGCAGGAATACGGATCCAAAGGTTACCAGGCTGGCAAGGGGCTATGCTATACCAGCGAAGGAGGATATGCACTTACGGGCACCGTTAATCTCGGAGGCGGCCGTACCAGTATGCTGCTCAAGCTCGACAGTGACGGTGAATTAAAATAATCAAATGTCAACTGTTTTATTTGTTTCTATTCCTCTATGATTACTTTCCAAACTCTGTATATTTCCTCACCACTAATTCTCACAAAATAAAGGCCGGTAGAAAATTCGGAGATATTAACTGTTTTCCCTTGTACAATGACTTCAGAATATACAACTGCTCCCGAATAGCTGTTAATCTCTAACAGCAACTCCTTATTTTCCGGATTAACGATATCAATTGTAAGTTCGTCTTGAGCGGGATTCGGATACAACTCGAATGAAATTTTATTTTCAATTTTACCTATAGACGTTTCATCCAAATCATTTACAGTTATTATAAACTGTTGACTAATTGTTCCCCCATTCCCGTCATCGGATTGAACAAGTATTGAATAGCTGTTTATAACCTCAAAGTCAATCTCCACCCTGGTTTTTAGAGTATCATCAATTATATCAAATGAATCATTACCAGTATCTTTATCTCCTCCATCTGATACAAATCCATATGTGTGAGTGTCACTGACATCGGGATCAGATGTTGAAAATATTCCGACAACAGTTCCTATTGCAACATTCTCATCGATATTGTTATTTGATAATTCGATGAGTACCGGTGCATCATTGACGGCATTTACCGTTAGCGTGTAGGTCTCAGAGTCAAAGAGTGTACCCTCAC
>CAYOPZ010000029.1:0-37359 GCA_964406005.1 uncultured Bacteroidaceae bacterium | reverse complement strand
GCGGGAAACGGGGATCGAACCCGCGACCCTCAGCTTGGGAAGCTGATGCTCTACCGCTGAGCTACTCCCGCGGAACGGTTGCGAGCCTCCCACCGGACTTGAACCGGCGACCTGCTCATTACGAGTGAGCCGCTCTACCAGCTGAGCTAAGGAGGCTGAAGAACGGGACAAAAATACCAAATTTTTGGAATTCAGGAAGCGGACAGCTTATTCAGCTCATTGATCCTTTCCAGCAGGGGCGGGTGGGAATAATGAAAGAAAACGTAGACCCTGTGCGGTGTAAGATTGCTCAGATTTTTTTTTGCCAGCTTTTTCAGGGCACCGATCAACGCCGCAGGTTTGTATTGCCGGCCGGCATAGTGGTCTGCCTGGAATTCATTTTTCCGGCTCATTGCATTGATGCCCGTTCCGAGTATCAGGGAAAGGGGACTGTACAGGATCGCGAAAGCAACCAGTCCGATGTGAAAACTCGGAATGTCCGTGCCAAGCGCCCGGGATAAAACGGGACTGTCGATGAACAAGGATAGAACAAATAGTATCGCCCCCGTCTGAACCACCGAAAGAATCACTCCTGTAAGGGTATGTTTCATTTTGTAATGCCCGATTTCATGTGCCAGGACAGCTACTATTTCCTCTGTGCTGAGGTCATTTACAAGGGTATCGAACAGAACGATTCTCTTTTTCGGGCCGAGCCCGCTGAAATACGCATTTGCCTTTGTGGAACGTTTCGATCCGTCTATGACAAATATATTGTCAAGCTTGAAACCGGCATTCTTGCTGAACGAGGTTATGGCATCCCTGAGTTCCCCTTCCTCCAGGGGAGTCTGTTTATTGAAAAGCGGTACGATCAGTGTGGAATAAAACATGGCCATGAAAATGGTGAATGCGCTGATGAGGATCCAGGCATATATCCAGAAATACCTGCCTGTGAGCTGGTAAAACCAGATGATGGCAGACAGTAAACCGCCTCCTATCAGGGCGCCCAGCATCCAGCTTTTGATCTTATCCAGGATAAAAGTCTTTGGCGTGGTTTTGTTGAATCCGAACTTTTCCTCGATAACGAAGGTATCGTATATGGAGAATGGTGTATTGATCAGGTCCGAAGCGAACATGAGGCCCCCGAAAAACAATAATGCCACAAGTACCGGATGGGAGGAGACATGCCTTGCCAGGGCATCGGCAAAAGCAAAGCCTTTCAGGCAGAACATCGCGAGAATGACAGCAAAACTGAAGGTGCCTGTTATGATGGCAAACCTGTAATTTGCCATCTTGTAATCCATGGATCTCCTGTATTCTTTTTTGTCGTACACATCTTCAAGGCCTTTGGGTACGGGATCCCCGTATTTCCGGGAGTTTATGTATTCCAATATCCTGGATAACAGGTAATTGAATATAACTATTGCAATAATTACTGTAAAAACGGTGTCCGGGCGCATGTGATTCGGTTTTTCAGGTTTGCATTGCGCCGCAGACATTGATGACCTGTCCGCTGATATAGGAGGAAAGCTCAGATCCCAGGAAAACACAGGCATTGGCAACATCTTCCGGGGTACCCCCCCTCCTGAGAGGGATATTTTTGATCCATCCTTCCTTCACCTCTTCAGGCAGCTTATCTGTCATTTCGGTAATGATGAACCCCGGAGCCAGGGCATTGCACCTGATGTTCCGGGAACCCAATTCCCTGGCCACGGACTTGGTAAAACCAATGATACCGGCCTTGGACGCTGCATAATTCCCCTGTCCTGCATTTCCGGCAACACCCACAACAGAACTGATATTGATGATTGAGCCGGCTCTCTTTTTAAGCATGACAGGCTGGACAAGCCTGGTGAAATTGAATACCGATTTGAGGTTTACATTGATCACTGAATCCCATTGTTCTTCGGTCATCCTCATCAGCAGGTTGTCCCTGGTGATGCCGGCATTATTGACGAGTATGTCTATGGTTCCGAAATCTTCCGTGATCTGCTTGACAACCTTTTCCGTATCTGTAAAACTGCTGGCATCCGAGGCATAGCCTTTTGCCATGACACCCATGCCCTGAAGTTCGGATTCCAGGGATTTCGTATTCTCATCAATGGCAAGGTCAGTAAAGGCAATATTCGCGCCCTCCTCTCCCATTTTAAGCGCTATTGCCCTTCCGATTCCCCGGTTCGCACCGGTTACAAGGGCCGTTTTTCCTTCAAGTAACTTCATATTATTATGTTAAATGTCATGTTCTCAGTTCCCAAGTGCATCCTTTATTGTCTGTCCGATCCGGGCAGGTGATTCGACCACATGGATCCCGCACTCTCCCATGATCTTCATCTTGGCTGCGGCAGTGTCGTCCTTCCCTCCTATGATGGCTCCGGCATGCCCCATCCTGCGGCCTTTGGGGGCCGTCTGTCCGGCAATGAATCCGACAACGGGTTTGACCCCGTTCTCTTTTATCCACAGGGCGGCATCGGCTTCCATAGTGCCTCCGATCTCCCCTATCATGATGATGCCACTGGTTTCCTCATCCTCCATCAGAAGTTTTATGGCTTCCAGTGTAGTGGTTCCTATGATGGGATCCCCCCCTATTCCTATGCATGTCGATTGTCCCAGACCGAGCTTGGTAACCTGGTCGACAGCTTCATATGTCAGGGTCCCGCTCCTGGACACGATTCCTACGGTTCCTTTTTTATGGATGAATCCGGGCATGATTCCCACCTTGCATTCTTCGGGTGTTATGACACCCGGGCAATTCGGTCCTATCATCCTGCAATTCCTGCCGGTTAAGTATTCCTTCACCCGGACCATGTCCTGCGTAGGTATTCCTTCCGTAATGGTTACAATTACGCTGATGCCTGCATCTGCTGCTTCCATGATGGCATCTGCGGCAAAGGCCGGAGGAACGAAAATAACGGAGACATTTGCACCGGTCTGTTTAACGGCTTCTTCGACCGTGTTGAATACGGGGCGGTCGAGGTGGCTCTGCCCTCCTTTACCGGGTGTCACCCCTCCCATGACCCGGGTTCCGTATTCGATCATCTGGGAGGCATGAAAGGTTCCTTCACTGCCTGTAAAACCCTGTACAATGACTTTTGAGTCTTTATTGACAAGTACGCTCATGTTCACGTATTATTTGAAATGAAAATGAAAGTCAAATGTATCCAAAATAAAGTAAATACCATGAAGAATTGACTAACTTCGTTTTGACTAACATACCTGCCCATGCCGGACGACTCGACCATTTGTGCAATTGCCACTCCTGCAGGAAACGGAGCCATCTCCGTCATCCGCCTTTCGGGGACGAAGGCCTGTGAAATCGCCTCCGGGATCGTCCGGTTCAAATCGGCTGAAAAATCAATGGGACAATTGCCTGCCCACACTCTCCATCATGCATATATCATGGACGGGAACGATGTCATCGACGAAGTGATCATCAGCCTTTTCAAGGCTCCACGGTCCTATACGGGAGAGGATCTGATAGAGATTTCCTGCCACGGTGCCGTATATATCCAGCAGAAGATCCTGGAATTGCTGGTAGGTGCAGGCGCGCGTCCTGCCGGACCGGGAGAGTTTACGCTCAGGGCCTTTCTGAACGGAAAAATGGATCTTTCCCAGGCGGAAGCAGTGGCCGATCTGATCGCCAGCAGTTCGGCGGCATCCCACAGGGTTGCCATGAACCAGATGAAGGGCGGTTTCTCGGCAGAACTCGCAGGGTTGAGGGAAGAATTGCTGAATTTCGTTTCATTGATTGAACTGGAGCTTGATTTCAGTGAAGAAGATGTGGAATTTGCAGACCGGAAGGATCTCACGGAACTCGTTGACAGGATTGGGGGATTGATCGGCCGGCTTGCCGATTCTTTCAGGATTGGTAATGTGATCAGGAACGGGGTACCGGTTGCCATTACCGGAAAGACCAATGCGGGCAAATCGACCCTGTTGAACGCCCTGCTGCATGATGACAGGGCAATTGTATCCGAAATCGCAGGGACCACCAGGGATGTCATCGAAGATGTGATGACAATGGAGGGTTTCACATTCCGGTTCATCGATACTGCGGGACTCAGGAAGGCCACCGATGCCATTGAAAACGTAGGCATTGAAAAAGCTTTTGAAAAAATCAGCCAGGCATACATTGTCCTCTATGTGATAGATGCGGACCAGGATATCGGGGAAATTGACCGTCTTGCCGGAAAGATCAAAAAACGCCTGGACGGAAGCCAGGGAGAACTGATAATCCTGATGAACAAGACAGATTTGCTTTCGGCCGGGCAGGTTGAGGCATTGAAAGCCCCGGACAATTTTAAAAACCTCGATTCCGGTGACAGGGTGCTATGCATATCCGCTTCAAACGGGGACAATATCGACAAGCTGACTGCCCTTCTCGTTGAACTGGTCAGGAAAGACGGTTCTCCCGAAAGCGATGTGGTCATCACGAATGCCCGTCATTACGAGGCGCTCTCCCTGGCAGGGCAGGCCATTGCCAGGATCAGGCAGGGTATGGAATCCGGGCTGCCCTCCGACTTGCTGGCCCAGGACATCCGCCAGGTCCTTCACTACCTCGGGGAGATTACCGGTGAGGTCACCACAGACGAGATCCTGGGGAACATTTTCTCCAGGTTTTGTATCGGGAAGTAATCACATACATGAACTTTTCCCTTTTCTGAAGTGTGAAAAGCCCGAATAACAAGCTCACCACGATACCGGGCATCGGATCAGATCAGGATGGCATCGAGCTTGTTTACAAGCGTCTGGATATTTTCCCGTGTCTCGTCATCGAAATCCTCGAATCTGACCTTATTGTTGTTTACGTGCAGGATGAAGTTTGATGCCAGTTTTGCCCTCGAAAGATTATTCAATGCGATGTATTCGGAATTACTCTCTGTAATACCGATCCTCTGGTGAAGGATGAAGTTCTTGAAGTCAATGGTCGAGAAGAGGTCCTCAATACTTGCGAACCTGTCCATGCGGATCAGCTTTTTCGAGGCCAGTTCGTCATTGTTATTATACAGGTCACTCCTCAAATCCTTCCGGATTTTGTTGCCCTCGGCATCGTCATCAAGCAGTACGATAAAGTCAAGTCTCCAGCCCATTAACAGATTTGCCAGTGTCGGTACGTTATGAACATCCGTGGCAGGCAGAAAATAGACTTCCTTTTTAAATCCCACCAGTTCAAATAATGTATTTAAAAAATAATATGTGGGTGTATCTTCCACGATTACGTTATTCTTCTTTTTCACAAACTGGTGGTCGCTCAGCTTGGTCCCCATAAGGGTATAGATGGGTGAAAGCGTGTCTGTTGATGCTTCATTTAGTGATTTCGGGTTGAAAATCACCGTTTCGCTTCTCATATCGTCTTCTATTGCCCTCTGAACCGCCAGGAGCCGGAACAATTTGTTGAGGTTTATCAGGTGAGGCGAATGTGTTGAATACAGGATCTGTATATCCTCCTTTATATCCTCGAATACCTTAAGTACGTCTTCCTGGGCGCGGGCATGGAGGCTCAGACCCGGCTCGTCGATGAGGAACACCCGGGATCTTTCCTTGTTTTCTATAGCGTTGGCCTTCAATTCAAGGTAAAAGGAAAGAAACCATCTTACCCCCCTGCTCCGCTGCTTGGGGTAAAGTCTCTCCTGCTCGTCCTTTATCCAGAATTCAAGATAGGGTTTTCCCATTTTTTCAGGATGGCCGTAATCATAGTGCTCGAGTTCAAAATGTATTTTAATCTTATTGTCCTTGCCCAGGCTCTGACGCCAGTAGTCCTGGAAGCTCAGCGTGATTTCATTGTTCAGTTTTTCGATCTTCTGTTTCAGTATTCTGCTGCTGCGTTCTTCAAAGAAAGTTGACTTGAGTCCCGATACGATCAGGAAATTCTTTGCTGCCTTGAATCCTTCGACGTTTTTGTTCTCGGAGAATATATCATCCAGGTCGATCCGGTTCGGCAGAAGGCTGCTGAAATCTTCAAAAAGTTCAAAAACAGGTATGTGTTTGAAGGATTCTTCGGCCAGTTCGCTTTCCCCGTAATATATTTTTTGCTTATTGATCTCCTTTTCCACGGAATCTTCCGCATCGGACGGATCCGTGCCCCTGAGGATCTTTGCAGTTACAGCCAGTGAAAACCGGGCTTTGTTTTCAGCCTTTTCAAGCTTCAGGGACTGTTCCAGATAATTTGCATTGGCCAGATCGAGTTTTCCCTTCATTCCCTTGATTTCCTTTTCGGTTTGCAGGCTGTCGAAATAGTTCTGCAGGCGGATCAGTTCCTTATATGCGTTTTCCCACTGCTGTTTTACTTCCTGGAGCCTGTCAAGTGTTTCGAGACAGAGCTGCGCATACCTTGATTTTTCATTCAGTTCGGAAGATTTGACGGAACGCGACTCTGCAATTGTGCTTCTTTTTTCAAGCCGCTTGGTCAGGCGATCATTTTCAAGCAGTAATTTCTGAAGCTGGTTCTGTGTCTCCCTGTTTGAATGCCTGTCCTGGTTTTTTTTTGCCCTGCTCAGTACGGGAGTGAGGGCCTGAAGCTCTTTCTGTGTTTCTTCCTTTTCGATAAGGGACTTTTCCAGATCTTCTTCCGCTTTCCCGGCATCCCTGATGACCCTGTGCAATTCTTCAATGGTCTTGTCATGGAAGTTTTTCTCTTTATCCTCCAATTCAGAGTAATATTTTCTGACCTCGTCATCACCGAAACTGATATAACTTGATTTGTCTGTATTCCAGGACCTTGTTAAGGTGATCTGTCCTGTAGAACTGACGATCTCCTGGATTTTTTCAGGAAATTTTTTCTCGGAATAGTTATTTTTCAGCTCTGCCTTGCCAATGCTGAAAGAACAGGAAACTTCCGGCAGGCTCAGGTCGCTGCGCAGTATGTCATCGGTAATGATACCGTTGTAAAAGCTGTTAAGGGATTCGAGAATGGAAGTTTTTCCCGATTCATTCTGACCGATCAGTCCCGTTATATTGTCCGAAGAAAGATCCTGCCATCCTGTATCAACGATTGACCTGTAGTTTTTAATTCTGAATCGCTTGAACCACATCTGCAAGATCAGATTTTAATACCGATAAGGAGTACATCGTCAACCTGGTCCAGACCACCTTTCCAGTTGGCAAAATTGTGCTCGAGTTCCTTTTTTTGTATATCCAGCGGTTTATCATGGATCCTGATCAGCGATTCCTTCAATGATCTGTAACGGTATTTCTTTTCATTCGGCCCCCCGAACTGGTCTGCATATCCGTCTGAGAAAATATAGATCAAATCGCCTTTCTGAAGCTTGAAAACATGATTGGAAAATGATTTTTCAACCACTGCATTGACGCCAATGGGCATTTTATCTCCCCTGGTCTCTGTCAGCTCACCGTTACGGACCAGGTACAGTGGGTTGAAAGCTCCGGCAAACTGCAATTCCTTCTCATCAAGGTCGATCACGCACAAAGCTATGTCCATGCCATCTTTATGTTCACCGACATCTCCGGTCTGGTGCAGGGCTTTCATCACATTTTCCCGGAGGCGGTTCAGGATGGTATTCGCTTTCGGGATGCACTTGCTGACGATCTCGTTCAGGAAGGACATTCCGAGGATGCTCATAAAAGCCCCGGGAACTCCATGTCCGGTGCAATCGGCCGCTGTAAAGACAATAAAATTCCCCTTCCTCGCAAACCAGTAAAAATCGCCGCTTACGATATCCCTCGGCATGAAAAGTACAAAACTCTCCTGGAATGCCCTTGTAAACTGTCTCATATCGGGAAGCAGCGCGGATTGTATGGAACCGGCATACTCCAGGCTTTCTGAAAGTTCTTTCTGCTGCCGCTCGATCTCCCCCTTCTGTTCGCTGATCTTGGCGACGAGATCCTGCTCAATCAATATGTCCTTCTCATAATCCATTTTCAATCGGCAACTACTGTAAATTTATAAATAAAAGTGAATATTTTGAAAACCGTGATGAAATGCCGTTTTTTTTACACGAAATTACCGGCCGCCTTCGATTATATCTTCCGTGGCGATTGTACTGCAGCGGCTTACCGAATAGGCAACAAAGAACCCGAGAGCACCGTTGCTTATATTGCTGCGTATGTTGGCCGCGGGTCCGCTAAAAAGGGGTGTCTGTGGAAATATCTGGCTCTGTGCCTCGAGCACGTAATGGTAATACTCTTCCGTGATCCCGTTGATCTCAAATGTGACCGTGTCACCCGAATACACATGTTCGTCCGGTTTGTCGTCACTTAGGAACTGTGCGGGAATTCCGTATGTATAGTTGCCATTGAATAATTCATCATCCTGAACAATCAGTTCGGTCAGCGTATCGGTGAGCAGGATGCCATTCCTGTATACCTTGAACGAATAGAAGTCCTTCTGCGGAGAATCCCATGCATAAACCCTTACCTGGTATCCCGAGAACAAGGAATTGAGGTATTCAAGCCTTATGGAGTCTATGGGATTAACAGGATTCATTTTTGAATGGGCCGTATATGTCTCGGTGGTCCCGTCCCCGTCAATATCGACATTACGGATTTCCAGTGTATAGGTGAGTCCCGGTACGCCGTAAAAATCAGGAGAAGAATAGTAAAATCCGGGCCGGGTTTCCGATTCCGTAAATCCATAGGCATTCTGTCCGTCGGAGATCTCCACGACCGCACCGCTTACAGATGGCGCCGGCTGATTGTAAAAATAATTACTGGTCGTGGATAGCCTGACCGACTGGACGGCAGTATCCGTATTCACACTGGCCTCGACCACCAGTCTTGCATATGTCGAATCCAGTTCCACCTCTATCCTTTCGGTGCAGTTCCAGAGGCTCAGCATGAGAACAAACAGGAGTGACAATTTAAGCAGGTTGTTCATCGTCTAGAAATAAAAATTAAATGTCAGGGCCGGAATGATTGAAAAAAGATAGGTCTTTTCTGCATAGGTTACGGACGGATTTTCCTTATCCTGCACAAAATTGATGGCCCATGCATTTTTCCTTGCATAGGCATTGTACAGGGAAAGGTTCCATTCGTAATGCCACTTCCTTCCGGCCTTGTTTTTCGACCGGAGGGATACGGATGTGTCAAGCCGGTGGTAGGCTGGCATACGGTAAGCATTCCGGTCTGAATACACAGGGGCTATATTGCCCATGTATTCGAACCTTCCTGTTGGGAATGTTACCGGCAGACCACTGCTGTATACCCAGTTGGCAGACACCCATATTCTATCCGATATCTCATAATTCAGCACAACTGAAAAATCATGCGGTTTATCATATGGCGCTGCGTAAGGCTTACCGTTGTTGATCTCCGCGATTTTTCGTTCTGTTTTTGACCATGTATAGCCCATCCATCCGGTGAGCCGTCCCTGTTCTTTGCGTATCAGGAATTCCAAACCGCGGGACCAGGCCTCGCCGATCCTCAACTCACCCTCCATATACCTGTTTAAAAGCAGCATGGCATGATCCTTGAAATCGATGGCATTGTTCATTTTCTTATAATATGCTTCAATGGAGGCCTCAAGCCGGTCCCCCCAAAGATTCCGGAATAACCCCACTGAAACCTGGTCTGAAAGCTGGGGGGCCACATTCGGACTGGAAGGAAACCAGATGTCGAGCGGGGTGCCGGCAGTGGAATTCTGTGCCAGTTGGATGTATTGCCTGGTCCTTGAGTAACTGGCCTTGAGGGAAGTTTCTTCATTCAGCAGGAATGAGACGGCCAGCCGGGGTTCCAGTCCCCCGTAATGGTTGAAAAAGTCACCCCTGCCATATACGGTGGAATCCATCGCTTCATACTGCTCATCGAAATGATAGACAGTAGCCTTGCCGATGTTGTAAAGGCTGCTGTACCGCATTCCGAAGCGTACATTCCACCTTTCCCCGAAAGAGGATTCTGACGAAGCATAGATCCCGCTTTCCAGGGTATATTCGGATGGCAGGGTGAATTCCGTGAACAGGGACTGGTCCCCGGTTCCCCTGGCAGTTCCCGGAAGGAAATCATGGTAGATGCCTGCCAGCCCGAACTTCAGCGTATGCCCGGGTGCGATATAGTAGCTGAAGTCTGCTTTTACACTGTAATCCATCATTTTTGACTGCCACAGGAAGGAATTTGCATCTCCTTCGGGCGTACCCATTTCATAATGGTAGCGGCTGTGAATCAGTGTGAAATTGCTGAACAGCCTGCCGGAGAAAAGACGGTTCCATCGAAACGTCAGGGTCTGGTTTCCGAAAGCCATGCGTGCAAAGGGATTGGCGAAAACATCACGCCCGAGGTATCCCGACAGGAACAGCCTGTTGTTTTCATTAAATACGTGATTCACTTTTGCATTCAGATCATAGAAATACAACTCGCTGTCCCTGACGTCCTTTTCCTTTGCAAAAGGCAGGAAAAGATCCGCGTATGTCCTGCGCCCTGCCAGCAGAAAGGATGTTTTGTCCCCGCCGATGGGTCCTTCAAGGGTGAGCCTGCTCGAAACATTGCCTATGCCGCCTGCTGCAGAGAACTTCCGTGTATTTCCCTCTTTCATCCTTATATCCAGCAGGGAGGACAGACGGCCGCCGTAAGCGGCGGGAATATCTCCCTTATAGAGCTTCACATCCTTGACGGCATCGTTGTTGAAAACCGAGAAGAAACCCATCAGGTGGGAAGCATTGTAGACGGTCGCCTCGTCCAGCAGGATCAGGTTCTGGTCAGGGTTGCCGCCGCGGACAGAGAAACCGGATGCGCCTTCACTCGCTGCCTGCACCCCGGGCAGGAGCTGAATGGCTTTGATCGGATCCACCTCACCCAGCAGGGTGGGTATTCTTCTTATCGTTTTGGTTGGCAGTTTACTCACTCCCATTTCCGGTTTTGTGATGTGAATGCGGGGACCCTCGGCGGAGACGGTGACCTCCTCCAGTTCTGTAACCGATTCCGGCAGTTCAACATCGATCCGGATATCCTCAGTCAGATTGACGGTGATTTCCCGGTTTTCATATCCTATATATGAATATTTCAGCCGGTAGGATCCCGGGAGAAGACTGATGGAATAAAAACCGTATAAATTGGTCACCGTACCATCTCCCGTTTCCCCGATGACTACCGTTGCCCCGATGAGTCCTTCCCCGGAACCAAGGTCCGTAACGTATCCGTTTATGGTGAACCTGGGATCCGTCTCATCTTCTCCCCCTGCAGCCAGGGACACAGAGAAGATCAGAATATTGAGGATAACGGAAAGCGTTCCCTTCAATTGAATGCGTTTTATTGAATAAGACAATTATCGGTCCAAACCGTTGTATCCCTGAACAAAGTTTAAGTTAGAAATCTTTAAAAGATAAGGATTATTTACGAACGGAAGCGAGCCGGTCCCTCACCCAGTCGCCTACTTCGGTGGTCCGTCTGGGATTTCCGGGATTGATATCCCCTGTGACCATTCCGCCGTCTACCGCATCTGTGACAATATTTCGGATGTTTTCCGCTGAAACCGCCAGGCCAATATATTCCATCATCATGGCAAGGGAAAGAATTGTTGCCAACGGATTGGCGATATCCTTCCCGGCGATTCCGGGAGCAGAACCGTGAATGGGTTCAAAGAGGGCCGTCCCCTCTCCCACCGATGCGGAAGGCAGCATACCGATGGAACCTGTGATCACGGATGCTTCATCAGTGATGATGTCCCCGAACATGTTTTCCGTGACGATCACATCGAAGGATGAGGGCTGCAGGATGATCTGCATCGCCGCATTGTCTACAAACATGAACTCGAGGGTTACGTCCGGATATTCGACGGCAATTCCCTGAATCGTTTCTCTCCACAGCCTGGAGGTTTCAAGTATATTTGCCTTATCCACCAGGGTCAGTTTCCTCTTTCTTTTCAAGGAGGCATCGAAGGCCATTCTTGCGATCCTTGCAATCTCATCCGAAGAATAATTGCATTGGTCCCAGGCTTCCCTTCCATCCTTCCTCCTGCCTTTATCACCGAAGTAAATGCCACCTGTAAGTTCACGGTATACTACGAAATCAACGTTTTGTACAAGATGGTTCTTGAGCGGGGAAACGGGATCCAGCACGGGATAGGTCTTCACCGGACGGATGTTTGCAAACAAACCGAGACTTTTTCGGATCTTCAGCAGGCCCTGTTCGGGTCTGATTTTGGCTTTCGGGTCAAGATCGTACCTGGGATCTCCTACAGCACCAAGGAGGATGGCATCCGACCGCCTGCACTTTTCCAGGGTATCATCGGGCAGGGGGCTTCCTGTCTGATCAATGGCAGAGGCACCGATAAGACCTTCGTGAAGCTGAAATTCAACCTTTTCATTTTCCTCGATCACCGGGATCAGCTTCAGTGCCTGGGCGATTACTTCCGGGCCGATTCCGTCTCCGGGTAAAACGACGATCTTATATGCCATGGTTCCTTTCGATGATATTCAGCATTTTTTCAGTTGCTTTGATGGCGGCCTCAATCTGGTCGACATCGACTCCTTTGGTCTTGAATTCCCTGTTACGGTAATTCCATGTGATCACATTTTCGACCAGTGCATCGGTTTTTCCTCCAGGGGGAATCGTGACGATGTAGTCCACAAGCACGGGTCGGTCTTTGTCCAGTTTGGCATAAACCTTCCACAGTGCTTTCATGAACGCATCGTATTGCCCGTCGCCTATGCTGCTTTCCTCGTAACTTTTCCCGTTGATCTCGACAATGATATTGGCGATCGGCCGGAGCCCGTTTGAGAGGGTGAGGGAAAAGCTCTTGATTTTTATGGGCTGGTGAAGATCCATGCCTCCCAGCACGTCAGAAATTATATAGGGCAGGTCCTCTGTGGTTACGGTGTGCTTCTTGTCCCCGAGTTCAATAATTCTTTCGGTCACTTTTTTCATGGATTCTGAGTCGAGGTCCAGTCCCAGTTCCTCGAGGTTTTTCCTGATGTTGGCTTTTCCGGATGTCTTTCCGAGTGCATATTTCCGCTGCCGGCCAAAACGTTCCGGCACAAGGTCGTTGAAATAAAGTTCCGCCTTGCTGTCTCCGTCGGCATGTACTCCGCAGGTCTGGGTATATACATTTTCACCGATCAGGGGTTTGTTTTCCGGAACCCTTATCCCGGAATAGGATTCAACAAGGCGGCTGATCTTGGTCAGCCTGGTCTCATCCATGTTGGTTTTTACCTTGAGGTGGTCATTGATTATGCCCAGCACGGATGACAGGGCGACGTTTCCGGCACGTTCACCCATTCCGTTTACCGTCGTATGAATTCCGTGCACTCCTGCCCTTACGGCTTCGAATACATTGGCTGTGGACAGGTCGTAATCATTGTGGGCATGGAAATCAATATGCAGATCCGGATAACGTTCCAGCATGATACTGCAAAACTCGTAGGTTTGCCTGTGATTCAGGATGCCCAGCGTATCGGGCAGCATCAGCCGCTTGATGTTCCTGTCTTTCAGCGTGTCCATAAGGAAAAAGACATAATCCCTGGAATGTATCATTCCGTTCGACCAGTCTTCCAGGTATATATTGCAGACGATATCCCTGGAAGTGGCATACTCGATGGATGCCTCCAGGTCAGCCAGGTGTTCTTCGGGCTTTTTCTTGAGCTGGGATGTAACATGCTTGTAGGAACCCTTTGAAAGCAGGTTTACCACGCGCCCACCGGCCGAATGTATCCAGTCGAGCGAGGCATTGCTGTCAATGAAGCCCAGGATCTCGATACGGTCAAGCATCTGGTTCTGCCGTGCCCACTGAACAATTTTTTCAACCGCTTCCAGTTCCCCTTCGGAGACCCGGGCAGAGGCGACCTCGATACGGTCCACTTTTACCTCTTCCAGCAATATCTTTGCTATGCTGAGCTTCTCATGTGCATTAAAGGACACTCCGGAAGTCTGCTCACCGTCCCTTAAAGTGGTATCCATTATTTCCAGTATCATCTCTCCTGTTTTTTATCGTTTCTTTTCGTATGCAGCAACCTTATCCAGGATGCTGACCAGGTAATCTATATCATCATATCCGTTTTGAAGACACTGTTTTTTATAGGGGTTGATTTCAAATTTTTCCTTCTCCCCCGTACTTATCAGGCTGATCTGCTGATTATCGAGATCTACCCTGATGATCTCCCCGGGGTTTTTCGTGGTCTTCGCAAGCAGGATTTTTAAGAATCCGTCTGATACCTGGACGGGTAACAATCCGTTGTTCAGGGCATTGTTCTTGAAAATATCGGCAAAAAAGCTGGACACGACCACTTTAAATCCGTAATCGATCAGTGCCCATGCGGCATGCTCCCGGCTGGAGCCCGTACCGAAATTTTTGCCTGCGATCAATATGGAGCCGGAATGGTCAGGATTGTTCAGGATGAATCCGGGTTTGGGCTGATCATTTTCATCGAAGCGCCAGTCCCTGAACAGGTTATCCCCGAATCCTTCACGACTGGTGGCCTTCAGGAAACGGGCCGGTACGATCTGATCCGTATCCACATTTTCCATGGCCATCGGAACGGCCCTTGATTCTATGGTTACAAATGCTTCCATCTGGTTTTAAATGAATTTTCTTACATCGGTTATTTTACCTTCGATTGCAGTGGCTGCAGCCGTCAGAGGACTGGCAAGTATGGTCCTGGATTCAGGACCCTGCCGGCCTTCGAAGTTCCGGTTGGAAGTGGAAACACAGTATTCCCCCCTGGGCACCTTGTCCTCGTTCATGCCCAGGCAGGCAGAACAACCCGGCTGGCGAATGGTAAATCCGGCTTCGGACAGGATCCTGTCAAGACCTTCCTCCCTTATCTGTCGCTCTACCTGGTTCGATCCGGGAATAAGGTAGGCCTTGATGTGCCCGGCCTTACGCTTTCCTTCGACCAGTCTGGCAACCGCTCTGAAATCTTCTATCCTGGCATTCGTGCAGCTTCCAATGAATACATAGTTCACGGGCATTCCCAGAAGCCTGTTTCCCTGCCTGAGCCCCATGTAATCAAGCGCTTTTTCCTCGCCTTCCCTTTCAGGGATGTATTCGTCGACAGGTATGCCCATGCCGGGATTGGTGCCGTAGGTCACCATGGGAGGTATGTCAGAAGCCTTAAACAGATACTCCCTGTCAAATTTCGCATCCGGGTCTGTAAACAATTCTTTCCATTCATCGATTTTTCGGTCAAGATCCTTACCCTTCGGGGCATACTTCCTGCCCCTGACATATTCTATGGTTGTGTTGTCGGGAGCGATGAGCCCGCCCCTGGCTCCCATCTCGATGCTCATATTGCATACCGTCATGCGGGCCTCCATGGACATGCTGCGGAATGTGGATCCGGCATATTCCACGAAATATCCTGTGGCGCCACCTGCACTCAATTTCGAGATGATATAAAGTATCACATCTTTTGATACTACGCCCGGGCCCAGTTTCCCCTCAACTGTGATCCTCATTTTTTTTGGCTTGTACTGGAGCAGACACTGGCTGGCCAGCACCATTTCAACCTCACTGGTCCCGATGCCGAAGGCGATGGTTCCGAAAGCTCCGTGCGTAGCGGTATGACTGTCACCGCATACGATGGTCTGACCGGGCTGGGTTACACCCAGTTCGGGACCGATGATATGAACAATACCGTGATTCTCATGAGTCAGATGAAACAATTGAATGTTGTGCTTCCTGCAGTTTTCCGTCAGTTTTTCAACCTGAAGACGGGAGAGCTTTTCCCCGATTGACAGATGCTGGTTAATTGTAGGAACATTGTGGTCGGGTGTTGCGAATACCTTTTCAGGCCGGAAAACAGGCAGATTCCTTTTTTCAAGTCCCGCAAACGCCTGCGGACTGGTAACTTCGTGAACGAAGTGCCTGTCGATGTAAAGGACGTCGGGACCATCGGGGATACGGTCCACCACGTGTTTCTCCCAGATTTTATCGAACAGTGTTCTGGCCATTTTTTAATTAAAAATTATACTGTTAAAAAGTTAGTTCAGTACTTGCCTGTAAAATTAAGTTAATTAAAGGATATCAGGATCGGTAAGTAAGGAAATCTATACAATTTGTGCCAGTGCATCTATATAAGCCTCCACGGATGCGGTTACGATATCCGTGTTGGCAGAAAAACCGTAATATGTATTCCCTTTGTGCTCAACCTGCACATGTACCTTTCCGAGATCGTCACTTCCCCTGGTAATGGCCTGGATCAGGAATTCCTCCAGCCTGACCTTCTTTTTGACGATCTTTTTTACGGCCGTAAAAGCTGCGTCAATGGGACCGTTCCCGATTGCAGATTCCTGGAAGCACTCTCCCAGCATCTGAATGGCGACAGTGGCCGTAGGGATGGCGCTTATACCGCATGTGACCTGCAGGGAATGCAGCTCGATGTTTCTCGGACCCCTCTGTTCTTTCCCTACCAGGACTTTCAGATCCTCATCATTTATATCTTTCTTTTTATCGGCAATCTCAAGAAATTTCTGATAAAGATGCTCCAGTTTTTCCGTTGTAAGCTTGTATCCCAGTTTTTCAACCCTGTGCTTGAGTGCCGCCCTGCCGCTTCTTGCCGTAAGCACAATAGAGGATTCATTGATCCCTACATGTTTGGGATCAATGATTTCGTAGTTTTCCCTTCTTTTCAGAACCCCGTCCTGGTGTATCCCGGATGAATGAGCGAAGGCATTTCTGCCGACAATGGCCTTGTTGGGTTGCACGGGCATTCGCATCAATGTCGATACCAGCCTCGATGTTCTGAATATCTGTTTGGGTTTGATATCTGTGTATAAATTGAGATGTTTCCTGCTTTTAAGTATCATGACAACTTCTTCGAGAGATGTGTTCCCCGCTCTTTCTCCGATGCCGTTGACGGTCACCTCAACCTGCCTGGCCCCGTTGATCACACCGCTTATCGTATTGGCAGTGGCCATTCCCAGATCATTGTGGCAATGGGTGGAGATGATGGCCTTGTCTATATTCCCGACATGCTCTTTCAGAAAACTGATTTTTTTGCCGAACTCTTCAGGAAGCGTGTACCCCGTTGTATCCGGAATGTTTACAACCGTGGCACCTGCATCGATCACGGCTTCTATCACTTTGGCCAGGTACTTGTTATCGGTCCTTCCTGCATCCTCGGCATAAAATTCCACATCCTCAACGAATGTTTTTGCATACCTGACCGCTTCCACCGCTCTTTCAAGTATTTTCTCCTGTGTGGAATTCAGCTTGTAGTTTATATGATAGTAAGATGTGCCGATCCCGGTATGTATCCTTGGGCGCTGGGCATGTTGCAGCGCCTGGGCAGCCACTTCGATATCCTTCTTGACGGCACGCGTAAGTCCACAGATCACGGGCTCTTTGATAGTCTTGGAAATTTCAACAACGGAATTAAAGTCACCAGGGCTGGAAACCGGGAAACCGGCTTCGATGATATCCACTCCAAGACCTTCAAGTGCCTTTGCCACCTCGATTTTCTCGATTGTATTCAACTGGCACCCGGGAACCTGTTCACCATCTCTCAGGGTAGTATCAAAAACATAGACTTTTTCCTTGTTCATAATCAACTTATTAGATCTGCTTTTTTAAAGTAAACCAGGCAGTTCACCTGAACATATGCCTGGGTTATCCTTTGGATTTAAATCAATTATGCAAAAGTGGCAAATAAATATGAATTATGCTATACAGCATAAAAAAATAAATTCCCGTATAAGGCAGGTATCCGGTTTACTTGAGCTCCAGTTTTAATTTTTCCACCCAGTTCCTTATCCGTTCCTTGTTTTTGAACCCCCGGGTGTCATAGTCAAGGCCAAGACCGCAGAACTGTTCTCCCCGTTCCGCACGGGAAGTTCTGTAATCAAACCCTTCTGTGGATGTATATCCCACAAGCCTGGCACCCTGTGCTTCAAATATCTCGGCCAGGATACCTATGGCATCAATGAAGTTTTCAGGATAGTCCTTCTGGTTTCCAAGCCCGAACAATGCTATGGTTTTGCCACTGAGGTCCATATCCTCGATTGCCGGTACGAATTCATCCCAGTGATTGGGCAGCTCTCCGTCGAACCAGGTTGCCGCACCACAGATCAGGTTATCGAATGCAAGGAATTCTTCAGGAGTAACGTCTTCGGTATTCACCAGCTGGATGTCCGCGCTCTTCCCGAAAGCCTCCTGGATTTGTCTGGCGGCCTTGGAAGTCTTCTTTGTGTTGAAACTGTAAACAATGGCGGTTTTCTTCATCTCATCGGATTGTTTTTAATATTCCAGCAGGTCTTTCGCTGCTTCAAATATTTTTGCGGTATCAGGGAGAATGGCAGCCTCAAGTATACGGTTGAAGCCTATGGGCGTAAAGGTGGCCCCGACCCGTTTTACAGGACCGTCAAGGTATTCGAATGCTTCATCAGCAATGGTTGCGGCCAGCTCTGCTCCGAACCCTGAAAAAACCTTGTCTTCATGCACAACGAGTACCTTTCCTGTTTTTTTTACGGATTCAAGGATGGTTTTCTCATCAAGCGGTATGAGTGAGCGAAGATCTATGACTTCGGCTTCGGCCAGTCCATCGGAGGCAAGCTGCCCGGCGGCTTCGAGGCACATGTGACTGGTGTTGCCGTAAGTAATAATGGTCATGTCACTGCCCTGCTTCCTGATCCTGGCTTTTCCGAACGGCACTTCGAAATCGTCGGGTATGGGTGTGGCGGCTTTGGGTGAATTGTACAGGGCTTTGGGTTCCATGAAGAAATTCAGTCCCCTCGACCTGATGCAAGTCCTTAAGAGTCCGGCTGCATCATCAGCGAAAGAAGGATACACAACCCGCACTCCCGGAAATGTTGTAATACTCCCTTCTATGGTCTGCGAGTGATAAAGACCGCCGCCGATATAACCGCCTGAAGCAAGCCGTATGGTAACATTGGGGGAATACTGGCCCTTGCTTCGCCAGTATTCGTGCGTGGTTTCCACGAAAGCTTCCATGGCCGGCCAGAAATAATCTGCAAATTCCGCACCCTCCACCACAATTCTCAGTTTGTCATTATACCTGCTCATGCCATCGGCGGTTCCTACGATAAAATCCTCCGCAATGGGTGCATTGAATACCCGGTCCTTCCCGAATTCCTGCTGCATTCCTTTGGTTACGTTGAATACCCCGCCCTTCTCCTTGTAAGCGAGGTCCTGGCCCCATATGAAGGTGTCGGGGTTATGACGGAATTCGGCCTTGAGTGTTTCATTCAGCCCCTGGATCAGTTTTTTCTTTTCCCCTTCAAAATTATGCAGGCCGTCGGGATATTTTTCCGGGATATAGGCTTCGGGGATTACAAAATCATGAATGGATTCAGGCGATGGGTCAGGTGCCGCCATTCCTGCCTTATGCGCTTTTTTCACCACTTCTTTCATTTCTTCTTCCATGACCGCAAGTTCATCTTCGGTAAAGCGCCCGTAACGGAGCAGCAGCCGGCGGTATTTGGCTGCAGGGTCATATTCACGGACATAGTTCAGCTCATAATCATCCCTGTACAATTCGTGGGCGTCAGAATTGGAGTGTGAATGAATCCTCACACAATTTGCCTGAACGATCACGGGTTCCTCATGCGTTTCAATGTGCTTTCTTGCTTCATACAGGGTGTTCATTGAATCGAAAACATCCTTGCCGTTGCAATGCATGATCCTGAGATTCCTGAACCCGATAAAATTATCTGCCACCTTCCTGCGTGCGGTCTGATCCTTCTTTGGCACGGAAATGCCATAACCGTTGTCCTGGATCACGAACAGGACCGGTAGTTTTTCGTGGGAGGCCCCGTTAATGGCCTCATAGACATACCCTTCTGATACAGAGGATTCGCCCTGGGAGCAAATGGAAATACCGGGTGTCCCGTATTTCTTTATGGCCCTGGCAACACCTACTGCATGGAGGGAATGATTCCCCGTGCTGGAGGATACACTGTGTATGTTCCACTGGGGTTTTGCAAAATGGTTCGACATATGCCTCCCGCCGCCCGCTACATCCAGGTCTTTGGAAATCCCGTTATAGATGATTTCTTCGGCACTCAGGCCGGCTGATAAGGCAGTCAGCATGTCCCGGTAGTAAGGAAAAAGGTGGTCCTTTTCCCTGTTGAAGGTCTGTCCTATGGCAAGCTGGATTCCGTCATGTCCGGCGTAAGGTGCATGGTATGACCATCCAATGGCCTGCTTCAGATAGTTGGGGGCCCTGTCGTCAAGTATCCTGCCGAGGGTTATTAAACGAAACCATTTTTCGAGGGTTTTCTTATCTGTTCTTTTGATATGGTATTTTCTGTTCTTCTCCATAACCTGCTTATTTCTGCTGACTATATCGTCCTGTTGCTGTCGAAGGATTCCAGGCAATCCCCGAGTTTCTTCAAAAAAGCCCCGCCGTAGGCGCCATCGATGATTCTGTGGTCATAGGTCAGGGACAGGAACATTTTATGCCGTATCCCGATCACATCCCCTGTCGGTGTCTCTATCACAGCCGGTTTCTTTTCCACGGTCCCTACGGCAAGAATGGCTACCTGTGGCTGATTGATAATGGGCGTACCCATTATATTCCTGAAAGTTCCGAAATTGGAGACTGTAAATGTGCCACCGGTTATATCGTCCGGACTCAGTTTATTGTTGCGGGCGTTTTCGGCCATTTTGTTCAGTGCTTTAACCAGTCCCAGCAGGTTTAAGGCATCTGCATTTTTAATGACCGGTACGATCAGATTGCCGCTGGGAAGTGCAACCGCGATCCCCAGGTTCAGGTTTTTTCTGACAATGATCTTTTCCCCGTCAACGGAAGCATTTATCATCGGAAAATCCTTCAATGCCTGGATTGTGGCTTCCAGAAAGATGGGCAGGTATGTAATTTTTTCTCCTTCACGTTTCAGGAATTCATCCTTAACCTTATTTCTCCACAGTACAATATTTGTTACGTCCGCTTCAAGCATGTTTGTTACATGGGCAGAGGTCCGTTTGGACATGATCATATGCTCTGCGATCAGTTTCCGCATCCTGTCCATTTCAATGATTTCATCTCCGGCACCAGTGGAAGCAGCTGCTTCTGTCTTTTCCCTGGTCCGGGTCACGGGAGCCTGTACCTCCTGAACGGACTCAGGTGATGTCCGGCTGCTTAAATAATTCAACAGGTCTTTCTTCTGTACCCTGCCATGCCTTCCGCTGCCAGGTATACTGTCCAGAACTTCCTGTGCAATGCCTTCCTGTCTGGCGATGGTCAGTACCAGGGGGGAATAGAAACGGCCTGCCTCACCCTCCTTATTCATTACCGCAGCGGGGATTTCCTTTTCTGATTCCTCGTCGGCACCTTCTTTGGCCTTCTTTTCCTTCACACTTTCTGCAGGTTCACCTTCACGTACTGTAGCAGTTTCTGCAGTCTCAGCTCCGGGTTCAGCCTGTGCGGACATCTTCTCATCACCTTCACCCGTATCTATCAAAGCAATTACAGTTCCCACGGCCACGGTCTGGTCCTTTTCTGCGCGTAACTCGGCTACAGTACCGGACACTGGGCTGGGGATTTCTGAATCGACCTTATCGGTTGCTATTTCAAGAAGAACATCATCATCGTCTACCCTGTCTCCCACTTTAACGAACCATTTCGTAATTGTTGCTTCTTCAATGCTTTCGCCAAGTTTGGGCATGAGAAGTTCGAATCGTGCCATTTCAATGCAGTCTTAAATGAGTTCCAAATATAACAAACTTATAATAATTTATATTAGGTCTAAATTGGTTTGAATTGTTAAATCATGCAATCCTGATCACTGCCGAATTCCGGTTTTCCGGCACTTGCCCGCCAGACATCTATATCGGGATGGCGCGCTGCAGGAAGGAGGTTCAGCAATCCGATAGTATCTCTTTGTCTGTGGCGGGGATCAGTGACATGATTCTGCCAGTATCCGGACACCGGTCACCTGATTCGCGAATGAAATGAAACCTGTTCTGAGTGGAGAAGTTCCATCAGGGGTGGTTATGCTTCCTGTAAAAAACCTCCTAATCGACCCTGGTAAGGTAACTGGACGGGATTTGTGAATTCTGCCGATAGTCGAACAGGTCATAGTCCGGCCATTTCTTCACACCGCCTACTGCACGAAACATGGTTTTTGAAGCCTCACTGTGGATCCTTGACCTTTTCCAGGTGCTCGTGTTGGTTACGATGATCCAGCTGATTCCATTGCTCTGGCGAACCAGCAATGCGGAAGTTCCGGTCAATGTGCCGGTTCTCCACCAGGTACCTTTTCCGTCAGCACCTTTCCAGCCGATCATGTTATATTTGCTCCTGCTGTTGTCTGTCATGGCCCTGATGGTTTCAGACATCAGCAGATCCGGACTGGTATTAAATCCGTCAATGGCAGCTGTAAGTTTCAATAATTCCACAGGCGATGCAAGCCACCCTCCTGCTGCCCCCAGCAATTCGATATCATTGCCCCCGTACACCCTGGGAGCATAAGATTCGTTGCTGTCGAATGCAAGTACCTCACGGCTGCCTGTTGCTTCATAGTATTTCACCTCGTTTTCAGCCCTGTCACTGTAATATCCTTTACCGATCTGCATGTCATGTATGCCCAGGGGAAGCAGGATGGCAAAACTCACATAATCCTCGTATTCCATACCCGTCACCTCTTCGATCACCTTGCCCAGAATGGCATATCCGACATTTGAATAGGAATACCGGGTGCCCGGTGTATAATTCAATTTGCGTGTAAGTGTGAATCGGATTACATCTTCGGTCCGAACGGGCAGTTCAACGCCCATTCTTCGGGCAACCACATGGGGCATGAACATGGGATCTCCATAATACCTGGACCAGCCGGCCTTATGTATAAGCAGATGATGTACCGTTATATCTTCTATTCGTTTGTCTTTATACCCCCGGTATACGGAATCCTTTAAAATGCCGTTGGGGCCGAATACCTTGCTTTCAAGATCAATCTTTCCTTCTTCCACCAGATGCATTATGGCCACTGCGGTAACCAGTTTTGAGACACTGGCAATACGGAAAATATGCCCCGGTTCAACCTTTTCCCCTTTTTCTTCATCGGCATATCCGAATCCTTTGGCATATACAAGCCGGCCGTCTTTGGTAACTGCAACAGAGGCACCCTTGATTTTATAGCGTTGCATGAAGTTTTCTATGGTTTTGTCCATTGCTTCAATTCCGGCGAAGGAGGACAACCGGTTATCAATGTGCCGGGAAATGGCGTCGGACTCGATGGATTGCACAGGATGAACGCTTTTCCTGTCGGAGAAAATCGACCCTATATCCCAGAAAAACAATCCTGTGATCAGCACCAGCTGAACAACTATGAACTTTATTTTTTTCATCTTTATTCAGATTAAACTTCCGTGTAATCTCAAAAAGAAGGCGCAAATATAAACCCTTTTGCAAAACTATGAAACAACAGATACTTCGAGGATTCGGGAAAAGGGGGGGGATATGGACGTAGTTTACAGACTACCAATAACTTGTATGGTTATTTTTTTTGGTGCGAATATGTTGATATGATTGTGGATCAAAAGTCATTCGCATATAAAAATACATGCTTTACCTAACGGCAAAATACGATTGCATGCAAGAAATGAGGGTTGGTCAAATTAAGGGTTTCTGTTGATAATAATTATTTCTTGCAATTTTTCATGAATTCCAGCCGTATCGACCGTCTGTCATCAATGGTTTGATAAAACCTGCTGAGGTCTGTCAGGGTTAGCGCTTTTACAGAGCGATCAAGATAAGGACAATCAGAGACGAGTCGAAAAACCTCGTCGCGTTTTTCACGCATTTGACTGAACACCTTTTTGAATTCCCTGCGTTTCCGGCATGGTCCTTTGTAGACTGGTTCAGGATGTGTATCGTCATCGATATAGTCGTACGTATACGGGATATTGACTATGCCTGACCAGTCGAAATCGTAAGGAACGGGCAGTGGCGGTTCAAAATAATCACGTGACAGAAGTTCTATGTTATGGAGGATGGGTATGGAATAATCCTGATTGATGACCATGTAATTAAAGACGGCCAGCAGGGTAAGCTGATCTCTTGCCATCTGGTTTTGCCCTATGGATCCAAGATCAAGCAGGCTTGCCCCGTTTCTTGCCGCCATATCTTCCGCGTTCTCGATGAAAAATGAATATCTGGTCATACTGTCAGCCGGATTATTCACATCCTGATAATGGATCATGGCAAGCCTGACCCTGAAGCTCAGGTCGGTGAAAAGGTTGTATATTTTATAGATAAGATATTCCAGCAGCACATATTGATCGAATTCCGCCCATCCTGTCTGACAGTGTGATACGGTTTTGAGATCCTCGAATTCCTCAAAGATGGTACCGGGTGTGTCATCCTCTGAGAATTTTAATTTGAGAGGCGGAAAATTACAATGCTGTGGCATCTTTCTGAAATTTCCACGGGCTCTGATATCGACCTCGATGTCAATACTGTTACCATCCCTGTCATCATACCGGAGCATTCCGGGATGGTAATCCGGATCCTGTCCCACGTCTGCCCGCAAGCTTTCGAAATCCGCAATAAGTGTCAGGTGCAGCAACGAATCGGTATCAAAAAAAAAGGAATCCGTAATCCCTTGATGATCTGTGTCCTGGCTATATACGGAAGGCTGAATGAAAAGGCCGGTACAGGCAAGGAAGGCAAGCACAGCCGCATGTATTTTTCTTGCAGGGGCCATCGCCTAAAATTAATAATTTATCAAGGAAAATGTCTCCTTTTAACCTACCTTATTGTATGTCTGTTTATTATAATTTCCTGCCAGAAGACGGGGAAATTAAAATTCAACTTTCATCGCCGGCAATTCATTTTTTTTTTTTAATCTTTGTCTGGTTACTGTAACTTATTCTTATGATTAAGAAAGTTCTTATCGCCAACAGAGGCGAAATAGCTATCCGGGTGATGAGGTCGTGCAGGGAGATGGGAATCAGGACGGTCGCTGTTTTTTCTGAGGCTGATAGATCTTCTCTCCATGTCAGGTATGCTGACGAAGCCTGTTTCATAGGACCTTCTCCTTCCGTGGAAAGCTATCTTGTAATCGATAAAATAATTGAAGCAGCAAAAATATCCGGTGCGGATGCCATACATCCCGGCTATGGATTTCTGTCTGAAAATGCAGAATTCTCGGATCGCTGCAGAAAAGAAAACATCATTTTTATAGGTCCACGGGCGCATTCCATTTCCACGATGGGCGACAAGATCACAGCCCGTGAGACAATGATCAAAGCAGGAGTACCTGTCGTTCCGGGAACCGAAAAAGCCATTTCGAATGAAGCCTCGGTTGTCAGGACGGTCGCTGACATCGGGTTTCCTGTAATGATCAAAGCCTCGGCTGGCGGAGGTGGTAAAGGCATGCGGCTTGTGAAGGAAGAAAAATCATTGCCGGATGCCATACGTGCGGCAAAATCAGAGGCGCTCTCCGCTTTCGGGGATGATTCAGTATATGTTGAGAAATATATTGAATCACCGCATCATATAGAATTTCAGATACTTGCAGATCAGCACGGAAATGTGGTACACCTGTGTGAAAGGGAATGTTCGGTACAGAGACGGCATCAGAAGGTGATTGAAGAAACACCTTCCCCCCTGATGACACCCCAGTTGCGGGAAAAAATGGGAAACGATGCCGTAACTGCTGCCAAATCAGTAAATTATGAAGGTGCAGGCACAATTGAATTCCTGACGGATAATGCAGGCAACTATTACTTCCTGGAAATGAATACCCGGCTTCAGGTTGAACATCCCATCACTGAATTTGTAACCGGTATTGACCTGGTGAAGGAGCAGATACATATTGCATCGGGAGACAGGCTTGCATTTATGCAGAAAGACATATCTCAATCCGGTCATGCCATTGAATGCAGGATATATGCCGAGGATCCTGACAACAATTTCATGCCCAGTCCGGGTATTATCAAATACATGACAGAACCTTCGGGCCCCGGTATCAGAACGGACGGCTATGCCTATGAGGGTTTTGAAATTCCCATGTTCTACGATCCGTTGATTTCCAAGCTGATCGTATGGTCGGAAAACCGGGAAGACGCCATCCGGCGCATGAAACGCGCTCTTTATGAATACAGGATTGGAGGTGTGAGGACTTCCATTAAATTCCTGGAGAAGGTGATGGAAAACAAGGCATTTTCACAAGGTCAATACGATACTCATTTTATTGATGATCATATTGATGAACTGCTCGGTTCAACTGCGGAAGGCAATACGCAGTACGAAGACCTTGCAATCATCACGGCCTTTATTGATTACAATGAAAAACTGGAAAATTCAAAGACCATCAAACCCTTCCAGAGCAACGGGGGCAGTTCTCCCTGGAAACATTTTGGCAGGCAAAAAGGGGTGATGAGAATGTAAATACCTGAAACCTAATAGTATGCTAACAGAAATCCGGCTTGACGACCGTTGTTTCACGGTTGAACTTGTCAGTAAAAATGAAAACAGGTTTCAGATTAAGGTTGGCAATAAGCTCTATAATCTGGATGCCGTCAAGGTCGGGCAGAACATATATTCCATATTGCTTGAAGGCAAATCCTTTAATATTGAGATCACAGAAAAAAACAATCCGAAACAGTATATTGTCAAAACGGAGGATAAATCATTCGACTGTGAGATCATCGATGCAGAGACAAAATACCTTTTAAGCCGAAGGGGAAATGCCCTGGAAGATGCAGAAAATACCATCGTCTCCCCTATGCCGGGAAAGATCGTGAAGATTCCTGTGAAACGCGGGGACAGAGTAGAAGCAGGGCAGACCGTAATCATTGTTTCGGCCATGAAAATGGAAAGTGAATACAAGGCCGGGAAAAAAGGTGTGATTAAGCAAGTACATGTGAATGAAGGCGATACCATTGAAGGGAACGAACCCCTTATAACGATCGAATAAACCGTATTAACCATCTTTTCAAGATTTCATCAACATCCAGACCATGAGTTCATCCTTAGATAAGAAATTCAAAGACTTTGAAAAGCGCAGTAAGGCTGCCGAAGCAGGAGGTGGCAGTGAAAGGATAGAAAAACAGCATGCGGGCAACAAAAAAACTGCACGCGAGCGTATTGAAGTACTTCTCGATTCCGGCAGCTTCGTTGAGTTTGACAAACTTGTGATACACCGCGCAAAGGATTTTGATATGGAGAAAAATCTGATACCCGGGGACGGTGTGGTTTCGGGCTATGGCAAGATTGACGGAAGGCTGGTGTACATTTTTGCACAGGATTTCACCGTCTTCGGAGGTACGCTGAGCCGGGCAAATGCTGATAAGGTTGTAAAGGTAATGGAGCTGGCCATGAAAATGGGTGCTCCGGTCATCGGGCTGAATGATTCCGGCGGAGCACGCATCCAGGAAGGAGTGCAGAGCCTGTCCGGATATGCAGATATTTTTCATCTGAACGTAAAATCCTCGGGAGTTATTCCACAGATATCAGCAGTACTCGGACCCTGTGCCGGTGGTGCTGTTTATTCTCCTGCCCTGACCGATTTCATTTTTATGGTTAAGAAGACCAGTTATATGTTCGTTACAGGACCAGATGTCATCAAAGCCGTCACGCATGAGGACGTGACAAAAAATGAACTGGGCGGTGCCATGACCCACAATACCAAAAGCGGTGTGGCCCATTTTGCTGCCGAAAACGATGACCAGTGCATGATGATGATCCGCGAGCTTATCAGTTACCTGCCGTCAAATAATATGGAAGATCCTCCGCAGAAAGCCTGCACGGACGATATATTCCGGGAGGAGGAAAGGCTGCAGACGCTGATTCCTGACGATCCCAACAAGCCCTATGACATTACCGAGCTGATCGGTGCCGTGGTAGATGATGGTGTGTTTCTTGAGGTGCAGCCGCACTATGCAAAAAACATAGTTGTCGGCTTTGCCCGGCTGGGAGGGCAGTCAGTTGGGATCGTAGCAAATCAGCCAGCCCACCTAGCAGGTGTGCTGGACATTAACTCCTCCATCAAAGGAGCGCGGTTTGTGCGTTTTTGTGATGCCTTCAACATCCCGCTCATCACATTCGAAGATGTTCCGGGATTTCTGCCGGGAACATTGCAGGAGTTCGGTGGTATAATCAAACACGGTGCCAAGTTATTGTATGCGTTTTCCGAAGCAACTGTTCCCAAGATCACGGTGATCACCAGGAAAGCCTATGGAGGCGCGTATTGCGTAATGTCCTCCAAGCATATAGGCGCAGATGTTAACCTGGCCTATCCTACAGGGGAAATTGCGGTAATGGGGTCGGATGGTGCTGTAAACATCCTCTACCGGAACAAAATGAATTCCGATGAAGCCAGGAGCAAGCTGATCGAAGAATACAAGCAGACTTTCGCCAATCCCTATAAGGCTGCGGAACTTGGATATATAGATGAGATTATCCTGCCACGCCAGACCAGGCCCAAGTTGATTCAGGCCCTCGAAATGACACAGAATAAAACGGAGACAGGGCCGCCCAGAAAACACGGGAATATACCCCTGTAAAGAATAAGGAGGGTATAAAAACAACGAATGGGAATCTTTTCGAGTAGAAAAAACTCCCATTCCGCCATTTGGCAACCGTAGTCGACAAACAACGCCAAGCTACAGTTATTATGATTGTCCCATCAGTTTGGCGAGCCGAGGCTTGCCTCTTTATGAAACCCGGGCCTGTTTCTCCCGGACTCTCACAAGTCCGTTTCCCCAGACCTCTTCTGGTCAGGTTGATTCGATTATGGAAACCCGGAGGTTTCCAAGGTTGGATCCAGATGCGGCCGGTGGTCATTCTCACGAATGGCTTCGTTTCCGTATCCGCCTGACAGCCTACTTGTCAAAGATCGACTCTTGCGAACCCATCTTTTAAAAAGTGGGAGCAACCGGAATGTTCTCCGGAGAGAATTGATTCCGTTTGCCTGTCTCTCCCGGGTTGATCCTTCAGAGGTAGTTCCTCACGGGACTATTCTTTTCCGGATCCGGTTCACATTTTTCTTGCCGAAGCAAGATAGATATGAACTTTTTAACCCCGAAGTGAAACCTTTTATCTCTCACTTGGTAGAATCAAATTAACGAGAAAATCACCAGCCGGGCAAATAATTCAGATTGTTTATCTCAACATGGTATTCACAGTGGATATTAACATTTTGTTAATAATCCGGGTGGGCAGAAAGACAAACATGCATAAATCATTATGAAGCAGTCATACTCAGAACTGTAACGCGATTTGTATGAGCAGTATTAAAAACTTCGTAAAACATTTACCCGGCCTCAGACGTTACTAAGAATAAAAAATGATAAACAGATTCTTATTATTGACCTGCGCCGCTTCGATCCTGGGCGGTTGCTCTTTCAGTACGCAGGGACAGGATCAACCGGTAAGCAAGGATGGAAACATGGAAAAGATCGTTAAAACCGAACAGGAATGGAAGGAACAATTAACTCCAATCCAGTACCGTATTGTCAGGGAAAAGGGTACGGAAACCCCCTTTACAGGACAATACTGGGATTTCTTTGAAAAGGGAAGTTATGATTGCGTTGCTTGCGGCGCACGGCTGTTTACTTCCGTGGCAAAGTTTGATTCAAGTTGCGGATGGCCCAGTTTTTTTGAACCTGAATCAAATGATGCAATTGAATATCACCGTGATACAAGTCATGGGATGGTCCGCACCGAAGTCATCTGTGCAAGATGCGGCGCTCATCTGGGCCATGTCTTTGAGGACGGGCCCCCTCCTACAGGCCTGAGGTACTGTATCAACTCTGCTGCACTAAAATTTATTCCCGACCCTGAAAAAAAATAAAAAAAACCGGGGTGCCGCTTTCGCGAACACCCCGGTACCCCTAAACCTTATGTCTTTGTATTTTATTTAGCTTTGATGGAACATCCAATGGCCTTTGTAAAGCTTGGATTGGGTTCGTTTCCGGCAAGCAGTGCATCGAGAGCGTTTGCCAGATACGGGGTTTTGACAGCCGAAGGGTTGTTGGTGTTGTCGTCAATGGCCCCGATATAGGAAACAACAAAATCTCCGGCTTCCCTGGTCAGGACAAATACATGAGGAGTAACGGTGGCACCGTATTCCCTGTATGCCTCCTGTGTGACATCTTTCAGATATGGGAAGGTAAAGCCCTTTTCCGATGCTCTCTGTACCATACTTTCAAGATTGTCTCCGGGTTTGATGTCGGTATCATTCGGATTGACGGCGACCACCGGGTAACCTTTGGACCTGTATTTCTTGTCGATCGCGATGATCCTGTCCTGATAAGCCTGTGCCACCGGACATGTATTGCATGTAAATACCAGTATCATTCCTTTCTCCCCGGTCAATTCACTAAGCGTCTGGTACTTTCCATCCAGATTCAGAAGTTTAAAATCTTTGGCTTTATCGCCTACTTTATAACCAGCAGCAAAGGAAACGGAAGCTGCCATAATTGCCGTAACGAATAATAAAAATGTTCTTTTCATGATTTATTTGATTTTTGGTTCAACAATTTCCTTTAATTCATCGTATGTAAAAGATCCTTCGTGAAAATTCCTGCTGTCGCTGTTGTATATCAATGTTGCGGGTATTGCACCGGACCATTCCGGGGATACCTTGTCTATCCACGAATTTGCATCCGGATCATTCAGAACAAGCACTTCGGACCTGAGATCGTGCTTTTCAATGAATGGTATCAGTCTTGTCTCAATCTGATCCGGGTAATCGAGGCTTACCAGCAGGACTTTTACTTTCTGATCCTGATATTCCTCCCCGATTTTTTCAAAAGCCGGAAGTTCATCCACACAGGGTGTGCACCACGTAGCCCAGAAATTTACCAGATAGAGAGTATCATTTGAATAATGTAAATGAGGTTCGAAATCATTGAAAGAAAGCACCCTTGGCTGATGCTTATAAGTAAAAGAACTTAGTAACCAAATAATAACTAAACCTGTTGAAGTGACGATTCCGAACCTCATTATACGATTTGCATTTTCGTAAAAACAAATATAAAACGAATATTAAGACCCTATAATCTTTTTAACAAGGCTTTAACAAAATTCCTGCCAGCCTGCTTCCAGGGTCCTTGTCTGAAATCAGGGTCTGCTCAGGTGTCGAGATATTTTTTGAGCTTTTCGGGGATTTGGAAATAGGTATATCTGTGAGAATGCTCTCCTGCCTGCATAACTTCTTTGCCCCTGACCTTATAAGTACTTTTCTCTCCGGCTATCCTTGAAAAGTAGATGTCGTATTCTTTCCTGTTTTTTTCAATCATGATCACATGGGCCAGGTTTTTGTCAAACTTGGACTGAAGCGAAACACCGCATAAAGGACAACAAAAATCCAGCGGCTCACCTCTGGTATAATGAAATGAAGGATGCTTGATACTGGAATAATTACCAATTTCAGGATGGAGGAGCAACAGCCCCTTTTCATTCTTAGTGTTCCTTGCGGTGAATATGATTTGTTCCCCTACCTTGAGATGGCAACGGCATTCCGGACAGATGTAATACTTTTGCATGACAGAATCCTCCGTTTTCGTGACGCCATAATTTACAATTTCCTGAAGGGAAAGTCAAATGTTTTTCCAATGCTAACCGAGTTCCCACAGAGAGTTGACAAAGTATCTTTTTTTATCGAAAAAGTTCTCGACAACACGGAATCCAGATTTCTCCGCGAATCCGTTTATGTCCCCCATGCTGTATTTCCATGATACCTCCATGAAAACAGGTTCTCCCTTTTCGAATCGTATTTTCAGAGGGATTGAACCGATTGTAACCTGGTGAGCCAAACGGCTGACAAGGTAGCTCCTGGCAGCACCTTCCAGGGGATCATATACCGGGAAGTGGTAAAAATCATCCGGATTGAGATCCGATCCGAGCTCCCTGTTTATCCTGTGCAAAAGGTTCAGGTTGAAATCACGGGTAATGCCTTTTCTGTCGTTATATGCGGCAAGAATCACAGCGGGATCCTTTTTGAGGTCAAATCCGATCAGTAACTGGTCTTCCCCTGACATTTTACCGGCCAGGGTGCTGAAAAAATCAAGGGCCTGATCGCTGGAAAAATTTCCGATATTGGACCCCAGGAACAGGATCGCCTTTTTGCAGGCATCTTTTTTCCGGATCCGGTCAAGGGCATCAAAATATTCCAGATTGACCGGAGCCATTTGCAGGGCAGGAAAAGTGCCCGCAAGATCTTCGGACAACATGCGGATCGCATTCCCTGAAATATCTATCGGATTGTATTCAAAGAGTACGTTCTTCTTGAGGAAGTGTTCTATCAGGACTTTTGTTTTCCGGGCGTCTCCCGGACCGAACTCAACCATCCGGAAACTTTCACAGCTGCCTGAAAAATGTTCCAGAATGGCTTCCTTGTTGGAAGTAAATATTTCCAGTTCACTACGGGTCAGGTAATACTCTTCCATATCCATGATTTCCCTGAACAGACGATCCCCGTTCTTATCGTACAGGTATTTTGAAGAAAGAAATTTCGGACTGGATGAAAGCCCCTGCATGACATCCACCAGAAATTGCCGGTCCATACTGATCAATGTATTTTTGCGGGAAGTATGCTTTCAGAACATGAAGCCCAGGCTGAAAATCAACTGTTTTGCCCGGCTGTCAAATTTTATCTGCCCGCTTCCGGTATCAATATGGTCCCCCAGCCTGGAAAGATTGCTCTCGTAGCGGCAGTCTATTGAAAACCTCCATATATCGAAACCACCACCCAGCTGATATCCCACTGTTGCGGATTTTATTTTTTCTTCGTAGCCGCTGATTTTTTTCAATTCTGATTTATCAGATATGATTACGCTTCCGACCGGGCCCAGTTCGATGCGCAGGTTTCCGAGTTTTGCACCCAACAGTACAGGTACATCCACCCTTCCGATGGTTTGCTTGGCCAGTTGTTCAGTAGCAGTGGAAATATTTTCAACCGTGAATTCGCTTGAAATGGAAGTGAATATCAGTTCGGGCTGGACGAACACTCCGAAAAGCGATACCCTCAGGAAAGCCCCGGCATGGTATCCCAGGCTACCGGTTGCTGCCGGATTGATGCTGTATTCCTGTGTAAGGATTTCGCTTGATTTGAAATTGGAGATATTCAATCCCGCCTTTGCTCCCAGGTCGATCTGGGCGAAGAGGCCGTCTGAGAAGAGTATCGCAGCGCATAAAAATACTGTGCTTTTCATGTCTTATCGGGTTTAATCAGAAATGACAATCCTAATCTAAAATTATTATCCGGCATATACAAACCTGCATTTGCGTCTTTTGACATAATTATATCTTTGTTCCTTTCGAACGGTTTGCAGGCAGCTTTTATTTTAAAGATGGGATCCAGGGCACAACGTATTTTTCTTTTCGGTTTTATAACATTCATCCTTCTGGTGGATGTATGCACTTATTCGGGTCTTGTATTCGATTTTGCCGCAATGAAAACACCCCTGGCCCTCATTTCCTTCTGCATTATACCCTGTGGATTCATTTCGGGCCTGCTTTTGTTTGTTCGAAAGTTCAAGTCAGAAGGGAGTCACGGCCTTCCTCCCCGTTTTTTCACCTTTACGGGATTGTTCCTGGCCGTATATTTTCCCAAGCTGCTCTACGTAATATTCGTGATCATCGAAAACATCAGCATATCCTTTGTCTATATCATCATGCAGACTTTCGGCGATCCCGGGAATTTTCCGGATTTCTACAACCGGACTTTCCTGCACGGAATCACTCTGTTCATTTTACCCCTGGCCGGCATATCTTTCCTGGCCGTCCTCGGAGGCATGCTGTTCGGGCGGTTCAATTTCAGAGTAAGGAGAATGGACATTCCGTTCCCCGATCTGCCGGCTGCTTTCGACGGTTTCAGGCTCATACACATCTCTGACCTGCACCTGGGCAGTTTCGACGGTCACCATAACAAGATCAGGAAAGCGGTCGGGATGATCAACCGGGAGGAAGCGGATCTCATACTGTTCACAGGAGACCTTGTAAACAACCTGGCCGTTGAAACAGAAGGCTGGATTGAACTGATCAGCGAGATGAAATCCGGCCACGGAAAATTCGCTGTCCTCGGGAACCATGATTACGGAGCGTATTATGACTGGCCTGATGAAGCATCCAGACAGGAGAACATGGCCCGGCTGATCATGACATACGAGCAGGCCGGATTCCGTCTGCTGTTAAATGATTCTGAGACGGTCACACTCGGGCAGGAAGAGATTGCAATCCTCGGTGTGGAAAACTGGGGCCTTCCTCCCTTCGAACAATACGGGGATCTGGAGAGAGCACGGGAAGGCACGGAAAGTATAAAATTCAGGATACTCCTGTCTCATGATCCTTCGCACTGGGACGAGGAAGTTGCAGGAAAGACAGATATTCAGCTGACCCTTTCCGGGCACACCCACGGCTTCCAGTTCGGCATTAGGACAACCCGTTTCAGGTGGAGTCCCATACAAATCAGATATCCCCGCTGGGTCGGATTGTACCGGCAGGGAAATCAGAAGTTGCATGTCAGTCCCGGTCTGGGATACATAGGGTATGCAGGCAGGATAGGCATACCCCCCGAGATCACCGTAATTGTATTACGCACTTCGGAGAGCTGAAATAATATAACAGTTTCCCCTTCTATTGCTCATCGCGTTCCTCAAGATCCTCCAGATTTTCCATCCCTTCAATGTCCATGGATTGAGCGATCTTGCCTATCGTACTAAGGTCTATTTCTCCCGTTATCGAGATCAGGACATTATCGGAGTCTCCTCCCGCAATAAGCAGCAATTCCACGATCTTTCCCCCTTCCTCTCTGGCCAGAAAAACCACATCCGATTCGGAATTCTTGACGGTCATCAATTCTTCATAATTACTGCGATCAAGATCTTTCATGATCTCATCATAGAAATTCATATCTTTTCCGATCGCATCCCTGTCTTCGACCGCAAGAATTTTTATCCCGTCAAGTTTGCTGAATACTTTCTGCATTTCCTCGGCTTCATCTTCATCCCCTGTATCGTTCAGTTGTGAAAACATGCTGAACATATACTTTGATATGTATACTGTGGTAACTCCTTCCTTACCCGCGTACTTGTCAAAGACCCGGTCGACAACCCTGTTCTGCGCCATGACGGCAGCGGACAATACGGCAAAACCGATGATAAAAACTATTTTTCTCATAATGTCGATTATTTTGATAATAATTTTTTGGTTTCATCAATGGTATTGAGATATTCCAGCTTTTGTACACCCGGAACGAATGAAAACACGGGCCGGGAATATTTATAACCGGCATCTATCTTCTCCAGATTTTTTAATGATTCCGTGCCTTCGTTCATTTTTTCCGAAACAAAATAGATAACCCTCCTTGCCTCAGCGTAAGCAAGGTATGGATCCTCGTAGGTATCCTCTTTCACGGCATAGGGGCTGTTATTACGCAACTTCAGGTCGGCGAATACAGCCATAAGAATAAGTATGGCTGCTGCTGCCCCGCTGATCCAGTAATATTTCCATCTTGAAAAGACAGAACTCCGTTCCGCCCCATGTGAGACGATCGCCTCGGCGATCCTTTTCTCAAGCTTTTCATTTCCCTGAAAGGAACGCTCCTCCCTGAAAAATCCGAACAATGCGGCATCCGATGCCAGTTCATCCGGAATGTGTTCCGACCGGAAGAATTCCATGATCTCTTCTTCATCCCGGGTGCTGGTATTTCCCCTGTAATATTCTTCCAGCAGTTTCTTTATATGCCTGATTTCTCTCATATGATCTGTGCTTTTTGGATGCTTTCTCTGACTTTGCTGCGGGCCCGGGAAATCCCCACCCTGATGGCATTTATTTCCATTCCCGTGATATCGGAGATCTCTTCGTATTCAAGTCCCTCGATGTCTCTCAATTGCAGGAGGGTACGCTGCTGTTCCGGCAGTTGCCCGATGATGTGATTGATTTTTTCCATGGTATCCTTCCCTTCGAGGTTTGCGCCCGGATCCGGGGCCGTATCCGGCTTGTTGTACCGGTATGCACTTTCCTCACGGTCATCATAATATTCCGGTTTCAGCCGTCTCAGTTTATCAAGGCACAGGTTCCTGGTCATCCTGAATGTATAAGCCTCGATACTCTTTATGGCTTCCAGTTGAGCCCGGTTATCCCACAGTTTCAGGTATATTTCCTGTGTCACATCCTCCGCATCCTGGGCATTCATCAGGATCCGTCGTGCAAACCTGAAGATCCTGCTGCTTACCGGAATTACCCTTTCCTCGAATTCCCGTTTGTTCATGCAGCCGTTTGATCATGGATATACCAAAGGTATCAACTTTTGTTTTCAGGGGCAGCATGCATCCCTGTCTCAATCCAGGATTTCACCGAGCGTATCCAGCCCATCCAGTTCGGACAAAGATTCCAGGTCTTCCATGGTGAATGATCCCTCTATGCAAACCATGACATTGTCTTCGCCTCCGACAAGGACAAGCAGTTCCGCAAGCTTACCGCCTTCTTCCTTGGCCAAAACGCGTACTTCCTGGTCTGCTTCCTTAACGACCACCAGTTCCTTGTAGGCATCGAAATCCATGCCCTTCAGTTCTTCCATGAAATTCACATCCCCTGCCCGATCATTATCATCTTCCTGGGCGATCACCCTGACCCTGTTGACATTCCCCAACAGTTTATTAAGGTTACCTTTTTCATTTCCCATATTTAAATTCACCTCTCCCTGTTCCTTTTCCATATGTGAAACCACCTCGAACATTTCCCGGTTCACCAGAACAGTTGTAAATCCTTCCTTTCCGTAATACTTGTCAAACAATTTGTCAATGGGGCTTTTCTGTGCAATTGCCAGGGCAGGCAACAACATGATTGAAAGAAGCAATCCAATCTTTTTCATTTTTCCTGTTTTAAGTAAATAATTAAATACTGTCCGGATAAATGACGATCTGAAAGCAAAATCATTACAATCCGGTCCCGGAAGCCTTATCCATTGCCCTGAGGAATGCCTCCGGAGCACGGGTCGGACGCATGGTCTTTCTGTCAACAAAAACCAGAACGATCTGTCCGGTGCACACTTTTCCTTTTTTATCATTTAGGATTTCGTGATGGAAAGTGATGCGGGCGGCAGGACGTTCATTGATCAGCGTATGCACGGTCAACAGGTCATCATAATAAGCCGGGGCAAGATAGCGGATGTTCATTTCCCTGACCGGGAGTATCAGCCCGCTGTCCTCCCATTCCCTGTAGGTGAATCCCAGCGACCTGAGCATTTCCGTACGGGCGGCTTCAAAGTACGTTGCATAATTGCCATAGTAAACATAACCCATTCTGTCCGCCTCGGCATACCGTACCCTGATCTTCGTTTCAAACGTCAAGTGCATGCCCAAAAATAATCATTTCGGAATTATGAACAACCCGGATTTTCATCATGTACGGACAGGCTTGCAAAGCCCGTGGACGCGGATCAAAATCTTAAGAATTTCTTTTGGAAAACAGAGAATAGGTTATAAATTTGCAAGCCGAATTTAAACGGTCGAATCAGTAGCTCAGTTGGTAGAGCACATCCCTTTTAAGGATGGGGTCCTGGGTTCGAGACCCAGCTGATTCACTTTTACCT
>CAYOPZ010000028.1:0-37569 GCA_964406005.1 uncultured Bacteroidaceae bacterium | reverse complement strand
CATCGAAAATCAGTAAATTCGTGCTTACATCCCATCCCTGAAGTGAAGGGGTTTTGCGCACGGATTGGATAAAAAAATATCAGTAATTCAGCTGTTCAATAATAATCGAGACGAAATGTAACATAGCAATCGAGGATGAAAATATATGGGCCAATATAAAGCACCATATTCCCCAATTATACATAGCGTCATGAAGTAAATTTTGCCATATATATAGGCTGGGAATACCATTTGAATTAATAATAGACAAGTCAGATAAAGTTGTTTGCCAGGTAATTAAAACTTGCCTAATTTAGATTAATACAAGAATAATTATTCTCATATTATAATAAATTCAAGAACTTTATATATTTTTGTTTGTACAAACCAGAGAAAAATGATAGACTATTGGATAGAAAGATATTATCAGAAGATTTTTCCCGAGCTCGTACAAGAAGGGAAAGTATTGGTCATCTATGGACCCAGAAGATCTGGCAAAACTGAGCTGATCAAAAAACATCTCTCAACTTTTTCCGGAAAAATATATGTAGGAAGTGGAGATGATATGGAGCTCAGGGATTTGATATCCTCACAAAATACCAGAAGAATTATTACTCTTTTAGGGAATTATGACCTTGTATTCATTGATGAAGCACAGAAGATACCGGGTGCAGGACTTGGATTAAAAATACTTGTTGATAATGCTCCAAACTGCAATATCATTATAACAGGTTCTTCATCACTGGATCTTGCAAGACATACAGGAGAACCACTAACCGGACGACAGAGGATCAGGGTTTTATTTCCTATTTCAGTTTCAGAAATGTATGAGCAATTTGGCGGTATGAACGTCCACCAGATGCTGGAAGAACTTATGATTTATGGCAGTTTTCCGGAAATAGTGACTTCCAAAAGTACAGAGCAAAAAAAAGAATACCTTTTAACCTTAAGGAATTCCTATCTGTTTAAAGATATATTCGAGCTTGAGAATATCAGGAATCCTGCATTGATTACTGATCTGCTTAAAATGCTGGCATTTCAAATCGGTCATGAAGTTTCCCTGTCCGAAGTCGGATCTTCTCTCCAGGTAGCCAGACAAACAATTGAAAGATATATTGACTTGCTGGAAAAATCATTCATATTAAAGAAAGTTACCGGATTCTCACAAAACCTGCGCAGCGAAGTGACAAAGACTGCCAGGTATTATTTTTATGACAATGGAGTGAGAAATGCTGTGATTAACAATTTTAATCCTCTGGATATGAGAAATGATACAGGAATGCTCTGGGAAAATTTTATGTTTATTGAAAGAATGAAGATCCAGCATTACAAACAATTATATCCGAATAATTATTTCTGGCGAACATATGACAAGAAAGAAATTGACCATATAGAAGAAATGGATGGTAAGCTATTTGCTTTCGAATTTAAGTGGGGAAGTAAAAAAGTTAAAGCGCCCAAACTCTGGAAAGAAACATATCCGGAAAGTGAATTCCAAATGGTCAATAAAGATAATTTCCTTGAATTTCTGATCTGACTTTTATTAAAGGAAAAACAGCATGGAGGAAAAAAGAAAAGGACGCTCCGGCAATATACCGGAATGTCCCGTTTTATCGGGATGGTGGATTATGAACTGTGTTCATGATCTCTGGGGGGAGGCATTCAACAAAAAAGTCCGGGTTCGCTTTGCTCACACAGTTCTTTTGCAATCCGTACATAATCAAGCAAGCTTGTTCTGTCCGGATTGCAAAAGCCCTGCCTGCACTGCGTGCCGGACTTTTTTGTTGTCGGGATGGTGAGATTCGAACTCACGACTTCGTCGTCCCGAACGACGCGCGCTAACCTGGCTGCGCTACATCCCGGAGGGTGTGTGGGTGTGGGTGTGAGTGTGGTGAGGGGGTTTGGGTTTTTTGTTTTCGGGGTGCTAAGATAATGAATTTAAGAATTACATGGGGTCTACGTCGGGGGTGACGGTGAGGCTGCCGTATTTTTTTTCTGCTTTCAGTGTGTCTGTTTCTTCACGGATCATCTGCCTGGAGCGGGTGGTGTCGGAATTCCTCGAAAGTTTTATGAAAAGGGTCATGAGATAGTTGTTCCGGACCCTTGATATGAGGGGGAACTGGGGCCCCAGAACGGGGTCGGGGAGGATCTTTCTTAGCTTCTCTGACAGCTTGGTTGCGGCTTTCTTCAGGATCTCCCTGTCCCTGTGCCTGAGGGTGATCTTTATAAGGCGGAAATAGGGAGGGTAACTAAAGTCTTTGCGCTCCTGCATCTGGGCCATGTACATGGCATGATAATCGCTTTTGCCGAGCATCTGCAGTACCGGGTGGGAGGGGTTCGAGGTCTGTATCACGACTTTTCCCTGCCTGTCCTTTCTTCCGGCCCTGCCTGCGACCTGAAGCATGAGCTGGAAGCTTCTTTCGTGCGAGCGGAAATCGGGGAAGTGCAGGAGGTTGTCTGCGTTCAGTACGCCTACCAGCCCCACGTTGTCAAAATCGAGGCCCTTGGTGACGATCTGCGTACCGACAAGTATCCTGCTCGCGCCCGAAGTGAAATCACGGATGATGTTCTCGTATTTCCTCCGGGTCCTTGTCGTGTCGAGGTCCATGCGGGAAACGGCGTGTCCGGGGAAAAGTGTTTCGACCTCCTCTTCCAGCTTTTCGGTCCCGAATCCCCGGGTTACCAGTGAGGTTTCCCCGCATTCGGGGCAGGCATGGGGAACGCCTTCGGAGTAACCGCAGTAATGGCATACGAGCCTGTTCTGCTGCTTGTGGTAGGTGAGGTTCACGTCGCAATGCGTGCATTTGGGTATCCAGCCGCAGGTAAAGCATTCGATATAGGGAGAGAACCCGCGCCGGTTCTGGAAAAGGATGACCTGCTGGCCTTCCTCCATGCATTGCTGCATCAGACCAAACAGCTCGGGGGTGAAATGGGAAACCATTCTTTTTTTCCTGTACGACTCCTTCAGGTCGGCGATGAGGATCTCCGGCGGCTTGATCTTCCTGTACCGTTCGGGAAGGCCTACCAGCCCGAATTTCCTGCTGCGCGCATTGTAATAGCTCTCGAACGAGGGGGTGGCCGAACCGAGTACCACGGAAGCCCTGTACATGCCGGCAAGGACGATCGCCGCATCCCTGGCATGGTAACGGGGTGCGGGATCGGGCTGCTTATAGGTGTTTTCATGTTCCTCGTCTATGATCACAAGGCCGAGGTCCCTGAAAGGAAGGAAAACGGCCGAGCGGGTCCCCAGGATCACCTTGTATTCTTTTTCCGGGTCCCTGGTTCTCAGGAATGTTTTGGCCCGTTCCCTTTCCCCGTAGCGTGAATGGTAGATCCCGACACTGCCGCCGAATACTTTTCTCAGTCTTTCGACGATCTGGGCCGTAAGCGCAATTTCAGGCAACAGGTAAAGTACCTGCCTGTTCTTCCTGATCTCTTCATGTATCAGGTGAATGTAGATCTCCGTTTTCCCGCTCGAGGTCACTCCCTGCAGGAGGACCACCTGTTGCTTATCGCGGAGTTTTTGGATCTGCTCGAAAGCGCCGGATTGAATGTCGGTCAGCATTTTCGGTGGAAGCAGATCCCTTTCTTCCCCCGGGGTCTGTGTTTCCTTTTTCGGCCTGCCGCCCTCCCTGAGCTTCTCAAGGATCTTCGGGCTGACGGGGGTTTCACTCTCGAGTTTCAGGCCCGTCGGAATGGCCGCCCTGTATACTTCCCCCATGCTGCACATGTAATACCCGGCGATCCATTTCCAGAATTCGAGCTGAACGTCCCCGACAAGTGGTTGGAGGTCTATTGCCGAGTCGATCGGCCGGATCCCTCTGATATCCGGTTTTTCCGTGATGACCCTGTTTACGATCCCCGAATAGAACTTCCTGTTGCCGAAGGGCACGATTACGCGCATTCCCTGCCGTATGCTGCCGGAAAGATCCGCCGGTACGCTGTAGGTGAATACAGTCTGCACCGGAACGGGCAGGATTACCTCGGCGTATTCTGTCATGCTTAACGAATCAGATGGAAAGGATATCGGCGATTTCCATCTTGTTGGTATCCACGTACTTCTCCAGCTTAATGGCCTTGTTGAACGTGCAGTGGGCGATCTCCCCGTTCTCCATCCCGATCATGACGCTGTGCTGGTCGTCGAGCAGGGCCTGCACAGCGGCATATCCGAACTGGCTGGCCGTAACCCTGTCGTAGGCGGAAGGGGTGCCCCCGCGCTGCATATGCCCGAGAACGGAAACCCTCACGTCGTAATCCTTGAAATCGTTCTTTACCTTTTTTGCAAGGGCAAATGCGCCCCCGGATATCTCGCCTTCGGCCACGATGATGATATTGCTGGATTTCCTGCGTTTGTATCCCTTTTCGAGGAAGTCTTTCAGGTTCTCCTCCTGCCCCTTGACCTCGGGAATAAGAATGGCTTCCGCACCGGTTGCTATGCCGCTGCGGTAAGCGATAAACCCTGCATCCTTCCCCATGACCTCGATAAAAAACAGGCGGTTGTGGGAACTTGCCGTATCGCGGATCTTGTCGATGGCCTCAACCACCGTGTTCAGGGCCGTATCGTACCCGATGGTGTAATCTGTGCCGTAAATATCGTTGTCTATGGTTCCGGGGATCCCTACGAAAGGGATATCGTGTTCCTCCGAAAACTGCCTTGCCCCTGCCAGGGTCCCGTCGCCTCCGATCACCACAACTGCATCTATGCCTTCCCTTTTCAGGTTCTCGAAAGCCTGCTGCCTACCTTCAACCTTGAGGAAGTCCTTGCTCCTTGCGGTCTTCAGTATGGTGCCCCCCCTCTGGATGATATCGCTGACCGAATATGCTTTCAATTCCTTGAAATTTCCGTGGATCATTCCCTCGAAACCGTGACGGATCCCGACCACCTTCAGGCGGTGGTATATGGCGGTCCTTGTAACTGCGCGGATGGCCGCATTCATGCCGGGAGCGTCCCCCCCCGAAGTCAATACCCCGATCTTTTTTATTTTTGTCATATCATATTAATTTTCAGATAGATACATTTACCCTGTTTGTTTTTCAGAGGAATTTAAAATTAAACAATTTTTCATTAAAAATTCATGTGTTTTCATTTGCGTCCTGGATCCGGGAATTTCTTCCTAAGGCGTTCCTCCACCTCCATCAACAGCCATCCGGGAGTGGATGTGGCGCCCGAGATGCCGACCGAATGCTTCCCCTCGAGGGGAATGCCGTCAAGGTCTTCCGGATGCGTGATAAAATGACTGTCGGCATTTGTTTCCCTGCATACCCTGAACAAGGCCTGCCCGTTCGAGCTTTTCCTGTCGCTCACGAACAGCACCGCGTCATGCTGCCCGGCAAACTTCCTGAGATGGTCCTCCCTGCAGGACACCTGCGTGCATATGGTATTGAAGACCTCCAGACTTTCTTCCGGGTCGAGGCCCCTGCCACGGATCCTTTCCTCCAGAAGCTTGCGGAATGCTTCGAATTCCCGCTGGTTCATCGTGGTCTGGGAAAACAGTGCAAGAGGTTTTTCCGGGTCCACATCTTCCAGGTCGGCGGGATACCTGACCACCCTGGCCGCACCGCCGGTCTGCCCTACCAGCGCCCTGACCTCGGGATGATCCTTCTTCCCGAAGATCAGTACCTGACCCCCGGAGGGTCCGGTTTCCGCATGCTTTTCCCTGATCTTTTCCTGAAGTCTCCTGACGACGGGGCAGGTTGCGTCTATCAGGCGTATATTGTTCCTTCGTGCCGTCTCGAAGGTCCGGGGAGGTTCTCCGTGGGCCCTTATCAGAACGGTTGCATTTTTCAGGCCGTTGAATTCATCGTATGACAATGCTTTCAGTCCCGAGCCGGAAAGCCTTCCGATCTCCGCTTCATTGTGAACGATATTCCCGAGGGAATACAGCGCGCCTTCCCGTTCAAGGACCTTTTCGGCCTTCCTGATCGCTTTTACGACCCCGCTGCAGAATCCCGACCCTTCGTCAACCGTGATCTTCATGCCGGTCTTTCCTTGTTTTCCGGCGGAGCAGGGCTTTGAACCATTCCATCTGCTCTTCCACCGTCATGTTGCTGTTGTCGAGTTCCACCGCGTCAACGGGCTTTACCAGGGGACTGATTTCACGGGTCGAGTCCTGGTGGTCGCGGTCCATGATGTTCTGCCTGACCTTTTCAAATTCCGCATCCATCCCCTTGCCGGTCAATTCGTCATATCTTCTCCGGGCTCTTATATCCGGGTCTGCGGTAAGGAATATCTTGATGTCGGCATCCGGAAAAACAACGGAACCGATATCCCTTCCGTCCATCACCACGCCCCCGTCACCGGCCATTGACCTCTGCATCCCGACAAGAGCGGTCCTGACCTCCCGTATCCTGCTCACGGGACTGACAAACCGGGAGACTTTCGCGCCCCTGATCTCCCTTTCGATATTCCTTCCGTTCATCCAGGTTTCATATGTTTTCTGTGCAGGGTTGTACAGTATCCGGATCTCTATATCCCCGAGCCTTTCGATCAGCTGCTCTTCCAGTATTTTTTCCTCCCGGATAAGGCCGTTCTCGAGGGCGTAAAGGGTCACCGCCCTGTACATCGCCCCGCTGTCGACATAGGTCAGGCCAAGCTTCCCGGCAATGGCCTTGGCAAATGTGCCCTTCCCTCCGGAGGAATGGCCGTCAATGGCTATGATCAAATCTGAAAGGGGCTTTTCCATACGACGGGAACGCACTTTGAAGCTGTTAATTTACGATCTTTCCTCAGAATGCGGAAATATCCATTGAAACGGAAAAATGATTGGATGCACCGGCCAGGTGGTAGGAGGCCCTGCCGTAGGAAAGATCGAATCTGGATATCCTTATCCCGAAACCCCATGAAAATCCCACCATTGCAGGCGTGGTGCTTATCTTCAGTTCCTTCCTGCGCTGGTAATTGTAACCGCCCCGGAGCGTGAAATGTTCGAGGGGAATGAACTCGATCCCGAAAATCATATGCCGCATCAGGTTGTCCCCGAACCTTTCAATCCTGTTTTCGGGCAGGGGAGCCCCGCTGTAGATATACACTTCATTGCCTGTCCCGGACGGGGTCTCATAGCTGAGGTCGGGTTTCTGCAGATCGTGGGCCACGATGAAAAAACGGAAGGGGGCATGTTGTAGCTTATGGGACATGCCCAGGAGGACATCGAAAGGCACGGGTTCCCTGCCGTGTTCGTGATATGCAACGATCTGGCCGCCAAAATTCCTGAGCACAAGCGCCGCTGTAAAAAGCTGCTCCTTCCCGGTATATGTAATTCCTGCATCGGCTACAATGCCGAATGAGCGGTACGATTCCAGCATGGAATATACCGGTTTGACATTCACCCCGATACGGAAAAAACTGTCTATACCTGTCGACCATATCAGGTTCAGGGCATACTCCGAAGCCCTGAACTCTCCTGTTTTCCTGCCGCTTTCATCGGCAGCGATAAAGCTTCCGTAATTGATGTAGTGAATACCGGCGGCAACGGTTCCCGCCTTATTCAGGCTCCCCGCATAGGAAAGGTACCCGTAATTGACATCCGAGAAATAATTCACGTAGTTCAGCACCAGGCGGCCCGACATGGCATCGTTCAGAAGGGCCGGGTTATGGAAGGGAAGGTTCAGGTCATCGTCCCATGCTCCTGTGGTCTTGCCGCCCAGCGAAGCAACGCGCGCCGAGCTTGTAAGGTTCAGGAAAGAATATGTGGAACCGCCTCCCAGCTGACCGCATACCCGGAAGGGAATGCAGGGAAGCAACGCTGCGAGCAGTATGGTTCTCAGGCGGATCATGGAATCGCTCCGGCACGGATGGAATCATCCCTTGCCAGCTTTAATAACGGGGAATCTTCCAATATATTTTTAGCCTGCTCTTCCAAAAGTGAGCCTGACCTGGGAGAGGAACAGCCCCGACAGCACAATGGCGATCCCGATGATTTTCTGTATGCCCAGCGGCTCACCGAGCATAAGGAATGCAAAGACTGCCGTAAATACGGGGATGATATTTAAAAACAGCTGGGTGCGCGCGGCGCCCAGGAACTTCACACTGTAATTGAAAAGAATGAATGCGAGGGAAGACCCGAAAACCGTCAGGCAGCCCAGGTTCAGGGCAGCTTCCGGAGTCATGTCACCGAGCGAGAGATCCCCCATCTCGGTAAACAGGAAGACCGGGAAGAACAGCACGGCCCCGAATATGTTCTGATATGTGGTTATGCTGAAGGCGCTGTATCTTTCGGTCAGCTTTTTAACCATCAGTATGTATCCCACGGCTGCCAGGACAGCCCCGGCCATCAGAAGAACTCCTGCAGGTGCCGAATTGAACGAGAGATCGGGCTTCAGAACAACGATCAGCACACCTGCAAAGGAAATGAACATCCCCGCAATATTCAGCCCGGAGAGACGTTCCCTGAAAAAAAAGAATGCCCCCACAGGCACGAACAGGGGAATGGTGGAAATGATCACTGCCGCCAGCGAGGCCTGTATCCTGGTAAGGCCGAGACTCTCCGCAATGAAATAGATGACAGGGTTAACCAGGGAAAGCGCGACAAATTTGAGAAAATCCCCCCTGCGTATGCTTTGAAGAAGTCCGGAAAGCCAGGCTGTCAGAAAAAGTATGACGCCCGATATCAATAACCTGAAGAATACGATTGTGAAGGGCCCCAGGACTTCGTTCACGATCTTGAACCAGATAAAGGTCAGGCTCCACATGATCATGGCCAGGACAGCACTTATGTATACCCGTGTATTTATCATTCCGGTCGCAGGGGTTAGGCAAAGATGGAAATTTTTCAGGAATTGATCCGGCAATGTAAGGGTATTTGCCGGGTGGCGTGTATAACATATGGAAAGCGATTCGACGAATAAAAATGTAAAAACCATGAAAAGGAAAAATTTGATGACAATTTCCGCCATAGCGCTGACGGTAGCGCTCGGCATGATCGCATGCGAAAAGAACAATAACATCTCGTTTGCGGACCTGATCACAGCAGAAGACGATGCAATCGCCGATATGGCATACGATGACGTATTTTCGCAGGTAGACGGAATTATGAACCTGATGGATATGTACGGATATGAACTTACAGCGTTAAAATCCGGTATGAACGATACCTGCCCGGTGATCTCCATTGTTCACCAGCCCGGCAGTTTCTGGCCAAGGACCGTGATCGTGGATTTCGGGGACGGCTGTGACAATGGCCACAGGACACACGAGGGCAAGATCATTATTGAAGTATCGGGGCCGATGTGGTTGGAAGGCTCATACAGGCTGGTAACCTTCGAGGATTTTTATGTCAACGGGCACAAGGTGGAAGGAACCCGGACGGTTACCAACGAAGGCCGCCACGAAGGAGGCGAGTATGACGGGCTGTGGTATTTCTCGGTCATGCTGGAAGGGGGAAAGATCACTACGCCGGACAGCACGGTCATTACCAAGGATGTCAACAGGATCCGCACCTTTGTGGAGGGCGAGGACACCAAGTGGGACACCCGCGATGATATATGGTATATCGAAGGCATTGCAACAGGCACGAACAGGAGAGGCGTCGCATATACACACGAGATCACCAGCCCGTTATGGAAGGAAATAGGCTGCCGCTTTATCACCCGTGGCACCGTCCTTATCAGTGTAGAGGGAAGGCCGGATGTGATCCTCGATTTCGGAGACGGGGAATGCGATCCCTTTGCTACGGTAACCGTTGGAGACCAGTCAGAGCGGATCAACCTGAGAAGGTGGTGAGTTTCGTATGCTGCGTATAAAGGAGGATATCCTGTCCGGCAGGTTTCCCTCCTGTGTCAGGTGTTTCATGAAAGCGGAGCCGATTATGGCTCCGTTTGCATGTGCACAGGCTTCCCTGAAGGTATCCGCGGAGGATATCCCGAACCCTATCATAAGGGGAAGCTCCAGCTTCATGTTTTGTATCCTCCTGAAATAGGCGATCTGCTCTTTGCGGAATCCCTTCTTCATTCCCGTGGTGGAAGCCGCCGATACCATGTAGATGAAACCCCTGCCGGCAGATGCAATCCTGCATATCCTTTCCCGGGATGTCTGGGGCGTGATCAGGAAAATCATATGGAGACCGGAGGATTCGAACATAGCTTTGTATCTCAGCTCATATTCATGCAGGGGGAGATCGGGCAGGATTACACCGTCCATGCCGCAATCCCTGGCCTTCCTGCAGAAAGCTTCCATCCCGAAACTCAAAACCGGGTTGACATAACCCATAAGGATCAGTGGTATATCCACATGTGAACGTACATCTTCCAGCTGTGCGAAAAGCCTGTTCAGGGTCATGCCGTTCTCAAGGGCACTCTGGTTACAGCCTTGCAGCACAGGCCCGTCGGCCAGGGGATCGGAAAAAGGCATTCCTATCTCGACCATGTCTGCGCCCGCTTTTTCCAGCTCCCTGATTGCGGGAAGGGTGTCTCCGGGGCCCGGGTATCCGGCCGTAAGGTAGATGGAAAGAATGCCTTCCTTCTTTTCTGCAAAGATCCTGTCAATCCTGTTCATCACGCATCATTTTCGTATAGGTTTCCATATCCTTGTCCCCCCTCCCGGACAGATTCACCACGACCACCTCTTCGGGGCGGAAGCTCAGCTTTTCCAGTGCTGCCAGTGCATGTGCGCTTTCCAGTGCGGGAATGATCCCTTCCAGCTTTGCCAGGGAAAATGCGGCTTCCAGGGCTTCCCTGTCGGTTACGGAGAAATATTCGACACGGCCCGTTTTCTTAAGATAGGAATGAACAGGCCCGATCCCGGGGTAATCGAGTCCCGCCGAGATGGAATACGGTTCGGTGATCTGCCCGTCTGCGTCCTGCATCAGCATGGTATAGCTCCCGTGTATGACTCCCGGCCTTCCTGTCTCCAGCGTTGCCGCGGTCCGGTCCGTGTCCCTTCCTTCTCCCGAGGCCTCCACACCTACCATCCGCACATCTTCCCTGTCGAGGTAATGATAGAATGCACCCATGGCGTTGCTCCCGCCGCCCACGCAGGCGATGATCGTGCCGGGCTGCTCCCTGCCGGTCTGCTCGGGGACCTGCCACAGCAGCTCTTCGCTGATCACGGACTGGAGCCTGGTCACCAGGTCGGGATAAGGGTGTGGCCCCACCACAGACCCGATGATGTAATGGCTGTCTTCGGGATGGTTGATCCAGTCCCTGATGGCCTCGTTGGTGGCATCCTTCAATGTTTTGTTGCCGCTGTGAACGGGCACCACTTCCGCGCCCAGCATTTTCATCTTCAGCACGTTCGGTTCCTGCCGTTTCATATCCGTGTCTCCCATGTACACAACACACTGCATGCCGGTCAGGGCGCACACCGTTGCCGTGGCAACGCCGTGCTGGCCCGCTCCCGTCTCAGCAATGATGCGGGTTTTCCCGAGATGCCCGGCCACCAGGATCTGGCCTACCGTATTGTTGATCTTATGGGCGCCGGTATGAACGATGTCCTCTCTTTTCAGCCAGACGGCGGCACCGGTTTTTTCAGAGAGGCGCCCGGCATGGAAAAGGGGGCTCGGCCTGCCGACGTAATCTTTCAGGAGCCGGCGGAATTCCTTCTGAAAAGACCCGCTCTCCAGGATTTCAAGGTACCGCCTGCGGAGTTCGTCAATATTGGCGTAGAGCATTTCCGGGATATAGGCGCCCCCGAATTCCCCGTAATAACCGTTCTCGTCTGGATGGTATTTCATTTTTCCCGAATTTTCCGGATGAAATCCCTGCAGGCTTCAGGGTCCTTTTCTGCAGGGGCATTTTCGAAGCGGCTGTTTATATCCACCCCGTACAGCATGGGATGTTCCAGCTGCAGTATTTTCCCGGCATCTTCCGGTCCTATGCCGCCGCTCAGGAAAAACGGCAGGTCAAGGGCATGTTTTTCCAGCATCTCCCATGAAAATTTTTTCCCGCTGCCGCCGAAACCTTCCGTCTGCGTGTCAAAAAGAAAAAAATCGCATACCGCGCCGAAGGACCGCATATCGGCAGGTGCCGGGCTGCCGCCGATGCGGAAGACCTTAATGATGCGGTAACCCTTTTCCGACAGCTCTTGGCAGTAATCCGGCGATTCGTCCCCGTGCAGCTGGACGGTCCCTATCCCGAGCGCCGAACAGGTCTGCACAAGCCTGCCGGGGTCCTCGTTTACGAATACCCCCACTTTTTCAACCGATGAGGGTATTCCGGCCAGTGTTTCAGGGCTCAGGTCTCCTACGAACCGCCCCGACCGGGGATAGAATATGAATCCCATGTAATCGGGCAGCAGCCCGGATACGACCCGTATGTTCCCTGGCTCGCGCATTCCGCATATCTTGACCTTCAATCCTTTCATGATCCCGATTCACTGATGAAATCCCTGCATGCCCCTGCGGGATTTTCCTGCCTCATGAAATGCTCGCCTATCAGGAACCCCCTGTAACCGTACGACCTCAGCTTACTGACGGCCTCCGGCCCGTCAATTCCGCTTTCGGAGATCCTGATGAAGCCTGACGGTATCTTTTCCGCGAGCATTTCCGAGGTTTCCGTCCCGGTAACCATCTTTTTCAGGTCCCTGTTGTTGACGCCCACCATGTCAACGGATTCATGGATCATCTCCAGTTCCCCTTCCCCGTGGATCTCCAGCAGGACCTCCAGCCCGATAGACCGGGCCAGTCCCGCCAGCTGCCTTACCTTCCTCCTGTCAAGCACGGCGGCGATCAGCAGGATCGCATCCGCGCCCATGGCCTTGCTTTCAAGCACCTGGTATTCGTCGAAAATGAATTCCTTCCTGAGGATGGGAGTCCCGCAGGCCGATCTTGCCCTGCGCAGGTCGCCGGCCGTCCCCCCGAAATATTTCCGGTCTGTCAGCACGGAAAGGCCGGCCGCCCCCGCCTCCGTGTAGCCTGCCGCGATCTCTGCGGGATCTGCATCTTCATTGATCGTTCCGCCCGAAGGGGACCTTCGCTTGAATTCCGCTATGATGCCCGAACTCCCCTCCTTTTCAAGCGCTGCCGAAAGGGAGGCCGGAACCCTGCCGAAGTCTGCCTCCCGTTCCAGGAGGCCGGCAGGGACAAGCTCTTTCTGCTGCCTGACCTCTTTTATCTTATCCGCAATGATGCTGTCGAGAATGTTCATCCGTTCATTTCCATCAGTGTGGTAAAGGCTTTTTTCGCGGCCCCGCTTTCAATGGATTCTCCCGCCCGGGCCATGCAGTCGCCGAGATCCAGGCCGGGGAAACAGGCCTTCAGCCCCAGCCCGGCATTCGCAATGACCACCTCCTTCTGCGCAGCGGTGCAATCGTTGTCGAGTACACCCATGAAGATCTTCATTGCCTCCTTTACGGTGCTGCCGCCCGAAAGCTGTTCCGGCGGATGCACCTTCAGGCCCAGGTCCCCGGGCTGCATTATCCTTTCCATATCGCGGGTGATCACCTTGCAGGGCCCGGTCAGGGATACTTCGTCATACCCGTCGAGACTGTGGAGGATCACATATTGCTTATCGGTTGCCTGGTACAGGTAATTGTATATCCTTGACAGTTCCAGGCTGTAAACGCCCACAAGCTGCCTGGAGGGGAAGCTGGGATTCACCATAGGGCCGAGCATGTTGAAAAATGTCTTCACGCCCAGATCTTTTCTCACAGGGGCGACATTTTTCATGGCCGGGTTAAAAAGGGGTGCATGCAGAAAACATATCCCCGCTTTCTCAATTTCTTTCTGAAGCTTGCCTTCATCGTTCGAAAAGGCATAACCGCCAAATTCCATGAGGTTCGAGGAACCGCATGAGGAGGATACGCCGTAATTTCCGTGCTTGGCCACTTTCACGCCTGCGCCGGCCACCACGAACGAGGTAAGCGTGGAGATGTTGAAGGTATCCTTGCCGTCACCACCGGTCCCGCAGAGGTCAATCGTATCCCAGGCCGACAGGTCTATGGGTATGCACAGGCTCAGCAGTGCGTCCCGGAACCCCGTAAGCTCTTCCACGGTAATGCTCCGCATGAGGTATACGCTGATGAAGGAGGCGATCTGCGAATGGTTGTAGATCCCCTTTGCCATATTGGTCAGCACTTTTTTTGCTTCTTCCCTGTCAAGGGTCTTGTGCTCATAAAGGTAGTTCAGTGTTTCTTTCATGGCTGATACATAAACCAGTTCGACAATATTTCTTCCCCGTGCCGGGTGAGAACGGATTCAGGGTGAAACTGCACCCCCCTGACATCATACTCCGTATGGCTGATCCCCATGATCTCACCGTCCTCGGCCCGGGCCGTGATTTTCAGGCAGGACGGCAGGTCCTTCGTGGAAACGATCCAGGAATGATACCTTCCCCCCTCGAATTCCTCCGGGATGTTCCTGTAAAGGTAATCCTCCCTGTCAAGCACCTTTATCCGGGTGGATACCCCGTGGAAGACCTTGCTTATATTGGTCAGCCTGCCTCCGAACACCTCGGCGATCGCCTGGTGCCCCAGGCATACCCCGAGTATCCTCTTGACCGGGGCAAAGGTCCTGATGAGCCCTTTCAGGCTTCCCGCTTCATCGGGGATCCCCGGTCCGGGCGACAGGACGATATGGGAATACCTGTCGAGGTCCGCCATATTCAGCCTGTCGTTCCTGAATACATCCACGCTGTCCCCGGTGATCTGCCTGAATGCATGCACCAGATTGTAGGTAAATGAATCATAGTTGTCTATTACGACCACTTTCTCCATCTCATATTCCTTTTGCCATGTCAATGGCCCTCTTGAGCGCCATGAGCTTGTTATTCACTTCCTGCAGTTCCTTTTTTTCCACAGAGTCTGCCACGATGCCCGCCCCGGCCTGGTAAAACAGGGTATTGTTCATGCTCAGGAAGGAACGGATCATGATGGCATGGTTGAAATCCCCGTCAAAACCGATGTACCCTATCCCTCCGCCGTAATATCCCCGGTTCTGGTTTTCATACCTGTCTATGAGTTCCATGGCCTTGTATTTGGGCGCCCCGGAAAGGGTCCCGGCCGGGAAGGTATCCGCCAGAACCCGTATGGCATTGTAGTCTTCGGCAAGCATCCCCGATACCTTCGAAACCATGTGGATCACATGTGAATAGAACTGTATTTCGCGGTAGGTTTCCACCACCACATTGCCGGCATTCCTGCTGAGATCGTTCCGGGCCAGGTCGACAAGCATGATGTGCTCTGCATTTTCCTTTTTGTCACGGGTAAGTTCCACGGCCAGATCCTTGTCTTTTTCATCGTCACCCGTTCTCTGAAAGGTCCCCGCTATGGGATGAATATAGGCCACCCTGTCCTTGATCTGCAGAAGTGCCTCTGGAGACGAGCCGAATATCCTGTAGCTCCCGTAATCAAAATAAAAAAGGTAGGGGGAGGGATTGATCGAGCGGAGACAGCGGTAAACATTGAATTCATCCCCGGTGAAATCCTGCCGGAACTGGCGGGACAGCACGATCTGGAATACATCCCCGCGATGGCAGTGCTCCTTTCCTTTGGACACCATATCCATATATTCCCCGTCGGTAAGGTTCGACTTTTCTTCCGCACTGGGAGCGAAAGGATAGGTGGCGAAATTCCGGTTGTAAATAAGGGATTGTATGTAATCTATCTGGCCTGCATATCCCTCCGTCTGGTTCTCAAGCACGGTAAGGGTATTCTGGAAATGATTGATGGCAATGATGATCCTGTACACCGAGTAGACCATGTCCGGGATGGCATAGGTCTCCCGGGGATTGCCCGGGATGTCTATTTCCTCGAAATGCCTGACCGCATCATAGCTCGAGTATCCGAAAATACCGTTGGTCCTGATCCTTGCATCCTTCCCGCTGATCCGGAATGAGCGGACAAAACGGTTCAGCTCGTCGGGCACCGAAACCTTCGGTGTGATCTCCTGTATTTCGGGCTGTTCCCCTTCGCGCAGCCGCTTTATCTGTTTTCCTTCCACCACGAAGGATGCAAAGGGCTGCAGGCAGATAAACGAATAACTGCCCTCGCTTGCATGGTAGTCTGAACTTTCAAGCAAAACGGACCGGGGAAATATGTCCCTGAACCGAAGATAAATGCTCACAGGTGTAATGGTATCGGCCAGTATTTGTCTGACTTCTGTATGAATGTTTGTTTTTTTCATGTCGTTTATACTAAAAAAGGCCTGCCGTGATCGGCAGGCCTTTTCTTATTTTATGCATAATACGGGTTTGGCACTACTCACGGACGAAATTCGGAGATTTGTGCCAGTACCAGATATTATGTGTGTTTAACTTCATGAAAGGTTTAAAATCAATTCAAAGAAATGCAATTTCCGTGTAAAATCAAAATAAATCTGTCATGCGGCACGAAGCCTTTTGACATCCGACTTTTCAAATTTCTTGGTGGCATATCCCAGGTCCACATGGATCTCTTTTGATTGCCCGGAAGGAAGATCGAACATCGCATCGATCATGATGGCTTCGCAAATGGAACGCAGTCCCCTTGCGCCCAGCTTGAATTCAATCGATTTTTCCACGATGTAGTTCATAACCTCCTCATCGAAGGACAGCTTGATCCCGTCCATATCAAACAGGCGCTTGTACTGCTTGATGATGGCATTTTTGGGCTCGGTGAGAATATTCCTCAATGCATCCTTGTCGAGCGGGTTCAGAAATGCCAGCACGGGAAGCCTCCCCACGATCTCGGGGATCAGCCCGAAGGCTTTCAGGTCCTGCGGTGCGACATATTGCAGCAAATTGCCGCGGTCCACCTTGTCCGCATCCTTCACCGCCGTATAACCCACCGTCTTGGTATTGAGCCGCTGCCCGATCTTCTTTTCAATGCCGTCGAAGGCTCCTCCGCAAATGAAAAGAATGTTCTTCGTGTTTACAGGGATCATTTTCTGATCGGGGTGTTTCCTGCCTCCCTGGGGTGGGACATTCACGACGGAACCCTCGAGCAGCTTGAGCAGGCCCTGCTGGACCCCTTCTCCCGAAACATCCCTTGTTATGGAAGGATTATCGCTTTTACGCGCTATCTTATCTATCTCATCTATAAAAACGATTCCCTTCTCGGCGGCTTCCACGTTGTAGTCTGCCACCTGTAAAAGACGGGTCAGTATGCTTTCGATGTCCTCTCCCACATACCCGGCCTCGGTAAGCACGGTGGCATCGACAATGGTAAAGGGAACATGCAGCATTTTGGCAATCGTCCTTGCCAGCAGTGTTTTACCCGTACCTGTTTCCCCCACCAGGACGATATTGGATTTCTCGATCTCCACATCGTTGGCTTCCTGTTTCTTGACATGAACAAGCCTTTTGTAGTGGTTGTAGACAGCCACGGCAATATACTTTTTGGCATAGTCCTGCCCGATTACATACTGGTCGAGGAATGTCTTGATCTCGGCGGGTGTGGAGAGCTTGATCTGGTCTACATCAAATTCATTTTTCTTTTTAAGCTCTTCCTGCAGTATGCTGTTTGCCTGCTCTATACAGGAATCGCAGATATGTCCCGATATGCCTGCAATGAGCAGGTTGGTATCGCGTTTTTCACGGCCGCAAAAGGAACATCTGTCCATAATGTAAATATAGAATTATTTTTTAACCTCTCTTCCCTTTGAAAGCACCTCGTCGATCATTCCGTAATCGAGGGCTTCCTGTGCCGTCATCCAGTGATCGCGGTCGGAATCCTTCTCGATCTTGTCAATGGGATTGCCCGAATGGTTTGCGAGGATCTGATAAAGCTCCCTTTTCAGTTTCAGCATCTCCTTTGTGGCGATCTCAATATCCGAAGCGGTTCCCTGCGCTCCTCCCATAGGCTGGTGTATCATGATCCGTGAATGACCGAGGGCGGAACGTTTTCCCTTGGTACCCGCGGTCAGCAGGACGGCTCCCATGGATGCCGCCATTCCGGTGCAGATGCTTGCCACATCCGAACCGATATACTGCATGGTATCATAGATCCCGAGTCCTGCATGAACGGAACCTCCCGGTGTATTGAAATAGATCTGTATGTCTTTGGAAGGATCGGAGGAATCAAGGAACAGCAGCTGCGCCTGTATGATATTGGCCACATAGTCGTCGATGGGGAGACCCAGAAAAATGATCCGGTCCATCATCAATCTCGAAAAAACATCCATGCTGGCAATATTCAGCTGCCTTTCCTCTATAATGGTCGGGGATATATAATTGCTCCAGATGGAAGTATATCTCTGGAGGGTCATGCTGCTGATCCCCATGTGCTTGACAGCGTATTTGTTAAACTCGTTCGGGTCCATGGCTGATCTCTTTTTTATGCGAATTTAGTTATTCTCGAACAATTTATTGAATTTTTCAAGTGTAATCTGCTTATTATCAATCCTGATGCTTTCCTTCAGGTAATCCATCACCTTCTGCTCGTACAGCCTTTCGTATACCTTTTTTACTTCATCCTCGTTTTTCAGCATCTCGCCGGCATAGTTTTCAAGGTTTTCTGCGGGAATATCCATAATGCCGTATTGCTGTAATTGCATTCTGGCAATTTCCCTTGCCTGGGCCTTCACCTCGGCGGCTTCCACCTTGATCTCCCGGACCCTGATGATCTGATCGCGGACCAGCTGCCATTTCAGGTCATCTTCAAACTTCGGATAATCTTCCGCGATCTTCTCCGCCGTGACCTTTCCTTCATTGACAAGGGTCAGCCATCTTTTCAGAAAATCCGCCGGAAGGCTGAATTTCAGTTTTTTAAGGAGCATTTGTCTTGCATCCATTGCAAACCGGTAATCTGCATTCCGCGAAAGGTCTTTTTGAAGCTCCAGGGTGATCTTCTGCTCAAACTCCGCTTCGGTCTTTACCACATCCTCTCCGTAAAGCTTATCGAACAGATCCTGGTCTATCACGGCTTTTTCAAAGCGGGATATATCCGTGATGGTGCAGCGAAAACGGGGTGCGATCTCCGCTACGGCAGACTTGTCGATCTTCAGCAGCGACGCCACTTCGTTGTCATTGGGAAAAGCGCTCCGGATATCGAAGTCGACAGAATCCCCTGCCTGCCTGGCCGTAAAATCTGTTTTTGTTTTCCCGTCCCCGATCACTTCCATGCTGAATTTCGCATCCTTCGACACGATCCCGCCGTCCACCGGATTGCCGTCCCTGTCGATCTGGACAAAATCAGCCCTTATCACCGCCGAGTCGGTGACCTGTTCAAGCGGAATCATTTTCCCCATCCTGCGCGCATATGATTCCTTTGTTTCTTCGATCATATTCCTGTCTACCTGTATCTCGTACAGGGGGACCCTGTCCTTCTGCGAAAGGTTTATTTCCAGTTCGGGTGCAAGCCCCAGGTCGAAACGGAATTCAAAATCCGACTGGTTTTCCCAGTCAATGTCCTTCCGCTGCGCTTCATCCGGGAGGGGCTCGCCGAGGATCCTGATCTTTTCCTCTGAAAGGTACCGGGAAACGGAGTCCGAGACGAGCTTGTTGATCTGCTCGATCTTGACCGGCGTCCTGTACATCCTGTTCACGATTCCGGCCGGTACCTTCCCCGGCCTGAACCCGTCCATTTTCATCTTTTTCCTGTAATCTTTCAACACTTCATCCACCCTTTCATCATAATCCTTTTCTTCTACCCTGACTTTCAGTACCGCATTCAACTGATCGATATCTTCTCTGGTGATCTGCATGATTTCCGTCCCGTTTTTATCATTTTTAAGTGCGGATGAAGGGACTCGAACCCCTACGCCCTAAGGCACCAGATCCTAAGTCTGGAGCGTCTACCAATTCCGCCACATCCGCAAATTTAAGGCGCAAATTTATCGTTTTTCGGTCAAAAAGTCAAAAGCAGGTATGATGAGTCTGAATCTCTGATTTAAGGAAAGATAATCAGCGCAGTTCGAAGTTCTTGCCAAGGTACAACCTCCGGACCTGTTCGTCCCTGGCCAGTTCATCGGATGTTCCCGACTTCAGTATGTTCCCCTCGAACAGGAGGTATGCCCTGTCTGTTATCGAAAGCGTTTCATGAACGTTGTGATCCGTGATCAATATCCCAATATTCTTGTTCTTCAGATTTGAAACAATCTCCTGAATGTCCTCCACTGCGATGGGATCGACCCCTGCAAAGGGTTCGTCGAGCAGGAAAAACCTGGGGCTCAGGGCCAGGGCGCGGGCAATCTCAGTCCTCCTTCGTTCACCGCCGGACAAATTGATACCCAGGCTTTTGCGTATTTTCGTCAGGCCGAATTCCTTGAGCAGGGCCTCCGCCCGCTGTCTCTGTTCTTCCCTGGACAAACCCGACATTTCAAGGACGGCCAGAAGATTGTCTTCGACACTGAGCTTGCGAAACACGGAAGCTTCCTGGGAAAGGTAACCTATGCCCAGCCTGGCACGCCTGTACACCGGCTCCCTGGTAATCTCCTCCTCATCCATGAATATCTTGCCTTCATTGGGAGCGATGAGCCCTACGATCATATAAAAAGTGGTTGTTTTCCCGGCACCGTTCGGACCCAGCAATCCCACGATCTCTCCCTGCTCCACGTCGATGGAGACCCTTTTCACCACGGCACGGGACCTGTATCTCTTAACCAGTTTATCGGTGTGCAGTCTCATAGTGCTTTTAATTCAACGGTAAAAAACGAATTATGTTTTTTCATCCTTTTTCTCTTTCTTATCATCCTGCAAGGCCTGTTTCCTGTAAATGCGCCGGGAAATGCCTATACCCGCCTCGTACAATATGATCAGCGGGCCGGACACCAGCAGCTGGCTGAAAATATCCGGGGGCGTTATGATGGCCGACAGGGCCAGGATCAGCACCAGTGAATGTCTTCTGTATTTCTTCAGGAATTTCGGTGTTACCAGCCCCACCCTGGACAGGAAATACACCAGGATGGGCAGTTCGAAAACGATCCCGGCTGCAAGCACCACAGAGGCGATGGTCGAAACATAGGAAATCAGGTTGATCTGGTTTGTCACCTCCTCGCTCACACTGTAGGAACCCAGGAAATGTACGGACAGGGGGACGATCACAAAATATCCGAAAACCACCCCCATCAGGAATAATACGGAACTGTAGAATACAGCCCCCCTGGCATGGCGCTTTTCCCTGGTGTACAATGCAGGCACGACAAATGTCCACATCTCGTAGAACACATAGGGAAAGGCAACGACCAGGCCGGCGACCAGCGAGACCATGATATGCATGGAGAACTGGCCTGCCATCTTAATGCTGATCACTTCCAGGGGTTTGGTATTGATGCAGAGCTTGAGGATGTTAATTCTCTGTCCGAATTCACACAGCAGCCGGTTTGTTATGAATTCAGGCATTTTCGGTGCGAGAAGGATGTCGTTAAAGACGATGCCCTTGAAGATGAAGGCAATTATTGCGAACAGAACGATGACCAGAATAGACCTGAGGATATGCCATCTCAACACCTCAAGGTGTTCGAGAAAGGACATCTCGTCATCGTTTTTTTTTGCCATGAAAAAACTTTAATTCTCGATTATTTATAGTAAATTTAATTTACAAATGTATTCATATATTTTTATTCCCGTTGTCTTGTTTTACAGAATACAGCAGCCGGAAGATTTGTTATTTAGAAGTTAAATTCAACATCCCCTGCACTACTTACTGATGGTTTTACGTAAAATTATTTCAATGTAGCAGGAATGGGTTGCATGGCGATTGATTCTGAAATCATACTGGTCGATTACCTGAAGAAATATTTCGGTTTTAATAATTTCAAGGGTAATCAGGAGGCGATCATCAAAAGTATACTTGATTGCCAGGACACTTTTGTCCTTATGCCGACCGGGGGAGGGAAGTCCCTGTGCTATCAGCTTCCTTCCCTGATCATGGAGGGGACCGCCATAGTCATTTCCCCCCTGATTGCACTGATGAAGAACCAGGTGGATACCATGAGAAGCCACAGTACCGACGACGGCATCGCCCATTTTCTGAATTCCTCCCTCTCGAAAAACCAGATCGAACAGGTAAAAAGCGACCTGCTGAACAAGCGTACCCAACTCCTGTATGTGGCCCCGGAATCGCTCACAAAACAGGACAACATAGATTTCCTGAAGAAAATCAGGATTTCGTTCTATGCGGTTGACGAGGCCCATTGCATTTCCGAGTGGGGGCATGATTTCCGTCCGGAATACCGCAGGATCCGGCCCATCATCAACCAGATCGGTCCGGCGCCCATCATCGCCCTGACGGCTACGGCCACGCCCAAGGTGCAGCACGATATCCAGAAAAACCTGGATATGCTCGATGCACAGGTCTTCAAGGATTCGTTCCGCAGGGAAAACCTGTATTACGAGGTACGTCCCAAGGTCGGCGCCACCAAGGAGATCATCCGTTACATTCTGAACAATCCCGGAAAATCAGGGATCATCTACTGCCTGAGCAGGAAAAAGGTGGAAGAGCTGACGAAAACGCTGAAGGTGAACGGGATCAAGGCCCTTCCCTACCATGCAGGCATGGACTCGGCCACCCGGTCGTCAAACCAGGACCAGTTCCTGATGGAAAAGGCGGATGTCATTGTTGCCACCATCGCATTCGGCATGGGCATAGACAAACCGGATGTGCGCTTTGTCATCCATTATGACATACCCAAGAGCCTCGAAGGATACTACCAGGAAACCGGGCGTGCCGGGCGTGACGGAGGAGAAGGAAACTGCATTGCCTTCTACAGCTATAACGACATTCAGAAACTCGAAAAATTCATGCAGGGCAAGCCCGTGGCGGAACAGGAGATCGGCAAGCAGCTGTTGCTTGAAACGGTGGCATATGCAGAGTCCTCCGTATGCCGTCCCAAATTGCTGCTGAATTACTTCGGAGAGGTCATGCCGGGAAAATGTGACCACTGTGACAATTGCCTGCATCCCAAGGAGGAAATCGAAGGCAAGGACTACATCGTCAAGGCGCTTGAAGTCATCCTGGCTGTGAAGGAAAAATTCAAGGCGGAACATGTGGCCCATATTCTCGCCGGGGATGCAAGTTCCTCTGTGAAATCCTACAGGCACCATAAGATCCCCGAGTTCGGATCGGGCCGCGATAAAGATGCCAAATTCTGGAATGCCGTGCTCAGGCAGGCGCTCATTGCACAGTTCATAACCAAAGACATTGAACATTACGGCCTTCTCAAGCTGACCGGCAAGGGACGGGATTTTATGAAAAAACCCGTTTCATGGATGATCACCCGGGATCATGACTATGAAGCAGCCTCAGAGGAAGCTGCGGGGTTGCAGCAGGGCAGGACCAGCACGGTGGATACGGAATTGTTCCACATCCTGAAGGATCTCCGCAGAAAAATCTCGCGCGAACTGAACCTCCCGCCCTTCGTGATCTTCCAGGATCCTTCCCTGGAAGACATGGCCATTCAATACCCGATCACCATGGAAGAGCTTCAGCACATCCAGGGGGTGGGCTCAGGGAAAGCCCAGCGCTACGGCAAACAGTTCATTGAACTGATCTCCACTTACGTGGAAGAGAAGGAGATCACCAGGGCACAGGACATGGTGGTGAAATCGGTCATCAATAAATCAGGCCTGAAGGTCTATATCATTCAGAACATAGACCGCAAGGTATCCCTGACCGACATCGCAAGCGCCAAGAACCTTGAAATGCCAAAGCTGCTCGATGAGATAGAGGCCATTGTAAACAGCGGCACAAAGCTGAACCTGAATTATTATATCAACGAGATCCTTGACACCGATCACCAGGAGGAGGTTTTCGAGTACTTCCGTGAAGCCGAAACCGAATCCGTGTCGGATGCCCTTGAGGAACTGGGTGAAGACGAATACTCGGTAGAGGACATACGCCTGATGAGGATCAAGTTTCTTTCGGAACTGGGCCATTAAGCCCCCCGGAATTCATACTGTATTGGAGCAGGTATTGCAAATTCGGAATCTTTCTAAGAGCTACGGGGCCATCCGGGCCGTCAGGGACCTTTCTGTCGAGGTGGGCGCCGGACAGGTGTTCGGAATTCTCGGACCCAACGGCAGTGGAAAAACCACGACACTTTCCATAATTACGGGCGTCATCCGGCAGGATACCGGCTCATATGCATGGTTCGGCAGGCCGCCCGTTTCACAAATCCGGAAAAGGATAGGATCGCTGATCGAAATCCCGAACTTCTATCCCTATCTTGACCTGAGAAAGAACCTCCTCATAGTTGCAAGGATCAAGGACAAACCGGTGAATGACATTGAGCGTGTGCTCAGGATCACCGGCTTGTGGGAACGCAGGAAATCACGGTACGATACCCTGTCGCTCGGAATGAAGCAGCGCCTTTCGCTGGCCGCGGTGCTCCTGGGCGATCCGGACGTCCTTGTGCTGGATGAACCGGCAAACGGGCTGGATCCAGAAGGGATAGCGGAAGTCAGGGAAATCATCAGGAAGGAAGCGGAGAAAAAAAAGACCATAATCCTGGCGAGCCATATCCTTGACGAAGTGGAAAAAGTCTGCACCCATGTGACCGTTCTGAAGGAAGGCGGCACCATTGCCCGTGGAAGGGTACATGAATTGCTCGCGGCGGAGGACCCGGTGATCGCTGTTTGTGATGAGGCCGCAAAACTTGAAGAGGGACTGATCCGCTCCGGCATGACCAAAAAAGTGGAGCGCCAGGGAAACCGGCTCAGCCTGATCCTGAAAAATGAATTCACTGCCGCGGATGTAAACGAATTTGCCTTTAAGAACGGCATTGTGCTGAGCCACCTCGAAACCCGCAGGAAAAGCCTGGAATCACAGTTCCTCGAACTCGTAAAATAAATGCCGCCCATGAGATCCGTCATACGGAACGAGATTACCAAAACATTGTCATACAGGACTTTCCGAATCATCATCCTGCTGCATTTCATTCTGTTCTTTCTCGTCGTACTGGTGATGTCACGGCTCGATATTACGGTTCCGGGGCTCAGTACGCACCACTTTTATCAATTCCCCAACATATGGGAATTCTTTCCCTGGGTGGCCAGCTGGTTCAATCTACTCCTGGCCATACTGGTGATCGTGATGACGGGCAACGAATATGCCTTCCGCACCTTCCGGCAGCATGTGATCGACGGACTGGGCAGGTGGGAGCTGCTCGCCGGAAAAGGATTCGTCATCCTGATGACCGGCATTTACAGCACCCTGATGGTGCTATTGTTCTCTTTGATCTTCGGATTTGTTTTCTCCTCCGGTATCCCGGAGAACTTTTTTGACAAAACCTATATTCTCCTGGTCTATTTCGTGCAGGCGGTCGCATACATGACGGCAGGCCTCCTGCTTGTCGTTCTTTTCCGGGGCACGGCCCTCGGGATCATACTGTTCATTCTCTACCGCCTGATCATAGAACCCGTAACCAGGTTGTTTTTCCCGCCGCGGGTCAGGCTGTTTTTCCCCATGAAGGTGATATCCGATCTAACGCCTACCCCGGAATTCCTGTCCATGGCTTCCGGAAACTCCTCCTCCTCAGGCGCGTTTAATTTTAACATGAGGGAAGCGGGGCTGCTGCCGGAGACCCTTCCAGTGTACCTCAACCTGTTGCTTGCACTCGGCTACACGGCCCTGTTCCTGATGCTTGCCCACCTCCTGCTTACAAAGAGGAACCTCTGACCTGTGTTCCTCAGTTATTCCTCCTGACATCCATGGCATCCCTCAGTCCGTTCCCGACCATCGTAAAGGAAAGCACAAGGAGCATGATCGAAAGTCCCGGGAGAAATGCCAGGTAGGCTTTATTGACAATGATGTATCCGTAATGATCCTTAATCATGGTTCCCCATGAAGGAACCGGGGGCTGCACCCCGATCCCGAGAAAGCTCAGTCCGGCTTCCATCAGGATGGCGGAGGCGAAATTTGCCGCGGAAATAATGATGACGGGGGTCAGTACGTTCGGAAGGACATGCCTGAAAAGTATTCTCAGGCTGGAAAATCCCAGGGCGCGTGCGGCATCGATATATTCCTTCTCCCTGATCCCGAGCACCTGTCCCCGGGTCACCCTGGCCACTTCCACCCACATGCTCATTCCCACGGCTACAAAGACCTGCCAGAATCCCCTGCCGAGCACGAGTGTAATGGCGATCACCAGCAGGAGGGTGGGGATGGACCATACGACATTGATGAACCACATTATCACGTCGTCTGCAATGCCCCTGTAGTATCCGGCGATCCCTCCCAGCAGCAGCCCGATGAGCAGGGAAATGCCCACCGATATGAAACCGACCGAAAGGGATATCCGGGTCCCCAGTAAAAGCCGGCTCAGGAAATCCCTTCCGAAACGGTCCGTTCCCAGAAGAAAGCGCCGGGTAAAAATATGCCCGTCCAGCACACGCTGCCGGAGGTCCCCGATCGCTTCCCGGTGGAGCTCCCCGCGGAGATCGCGAAATGCAAGGGTATCCCCCCGGGTGATAAAATCCACTCTCCCCGGGTCAAGCGGGTAGAGCACATCCGCAATATTGTAATACCTGTAGACCGGAGCCTCCCCGGAAAATTCGTTAAATGCCTCGAGCCGGATCGTGTCTCCCGAAAACTCATACCGGTTGAAGGGAACGTAGGTATAGACCGCCCTCTGCCCCAGCAGCATTCTCCCGGGAAGTTTCCGGCGGACGATCTCTTCGTTCTTCCTGACCCTGAGCATCTCCACCATGAAACCGGGCTTCCTGGCGGCAAGTTCTATGTGCTGCTGGTTGGCGCTCGGACTGCCATCCGGGATGATCAGATAGGAGAAAAGGGCCACCGCCGTCGCAAGAATTATGATGACCGACCCTCCAAGGCTCAGAAAGTTCCTGAAAAACCTATGCCGCATTGACGCTTTCACCGTTCCGCCTTTCGTGAATTGCCCCTGACCTCCTGTGTTTCCAGGTATAGGGCATGACCTGTCCCGCGAGTCCCGTAATACTAACATACACAAAATAGATGATTTCGAGCGGGAGAAACAGGGCTAATAATTTCCTGTCCCGGTAATGGCCCAGGATGGAAAACAGCAATACAAGGTCTGTCAGGGATTTGACCGAAAAGCAGGTAAGAAAAAGCAGGCAGGGATACAGCCCGGCAATACAGGCCGCGGCACCGGCCAGAAGTAAAAAATTAACCAGGTAGACCAGCACGGCGGTCGCGATGATATCCCTGTCCCTGTAATGGCGGCTCTTTGAAGTCCACCGTATCCTCTGGTTGAAAAATTCCCGCGCTGTCCCGGCAGGTTTTGTGCTTACAAGCGATCCGGCGGAAGCAGTAAAACGTATGGCGCCCGGCCATTTTTTCTTTATCCAGAGCAGCAGGAATATATCATCTCCGCTGGGTGAGCGCGCAGGTGTTTCCGACCGGTAAGCCAGGTAATCCTCCCTGTAGAAGGCCAGGTTCGCCGCATTGCACAGGATGGGCCTGTGTATCCCGGCGGCACCCGCAGCGATGCCTGTCAGGGCTGCCTGCTCGAGCGACTGCATCTTTCTGAACCAGCCCTTCCGGGGGCTTAGGGCAACTGCGCCGAAAACCAGCCTGGCCCCGGGAGCGCTGAACTCACGTACCATTTCTACAATCCAGCGCTCACCCATGCGGCAGTCGCCGTCGGTGGTCAGGATCAGGTTTCCTTCAGATGCCCGTATGCCTGCATGAAGCGCTGCCTTCTTGCCGGATGCCGGGCTGTATTTCAAGTGAAAATGAGGCAGGTCCCTGATGAATTCCCCGGAAATTTCTGCAGTCCTGTCCGTGGACCGGTCATCCACGATGATTACTTCGTACTGCTCATCAGGGTAATCCTGCCGGGCAAGGTCTTCAAGCAGGGAAACAATACCCTCCGCTTCATTCCGGACCGGGACCACAACGGAAACCCGGGGGAGCTTTCCCGAAACCCCGGCCGGCCTGCGGACGCATCGCTTCCAGCCGGCCAGGAAGGAAAGAATCCGGACCGCATACAGCAGGATCAGTCCTCCGCTTATGTACCATGACCAGTGCATCAAAACTATCCCAGTAAAATTCCGATGATGGTTGCCGACAACAGGGAAGCAAGGGTTCCCGCGAGGAGTGCACGCATTCCGTACCGGGATAAAAGCACCCGCTTGCCCGGGGCCAGTGACCCTATCCCCCCGATCTGTATGCCGATGGACGCAAAATTGGCAAAACCGCACAGAATGTATGTTGCCATAATAATGGACTTGGTGTCCGCAAAGGCCCCCGCCGCCTTCAGATCGGCCAGGCTCAGATACCCTACGAATTCCGTAAGGATGATCTTTTCACCGAGAAGCCTCCCGACCAGGGTGATGTCATCGCCCGCCACCCCGACCAGCCATATCAGGGGTGCAAAGGCATATCCCAGGATGAATTCAAAGGAGAGCTCGTGGTACTGACCCTTTGTAATATGCTCTATAAAGGCATTCAAACGGGTCCAGTCGCCCAGCTTCAGGAAAATGAAATTAAACATCGCGATAAAGGCCAGGAACACCAGCAGCATGGCCGCCACATTGACCGCAAGCCTCAGGCCCTCCCCGGTTCCCCTGGAAACCGCGTCCAGAACATTGCTTCCGATATTTTCCCTGGGTATTTGCAGGACCTTGCTGACGTCTTCCGTCTGGGGAACGAGAATCTTCGAGATGATAACAACCCCGGGTGCAGCCATGACCGAAGCTGCAATAAGGTGCTTGGCAAACACCAGTCTCTGTACCGGGTCGGTTCCGCCCAGAACACCGATATAGACCGCCAGTACCCCGCCGGCCAGTGTGGCCATGCCTCCCGACATGACCAACATGATCTCGGATTTGTTCATTTTTTCCAGATAGGCCTTAATCATGAACGGGGATTCTGTCTGGCCCAGAAAAATGTTCCCTGCCACCGACAGGCTTTCGGCACCCGAGATTCCCAGCGCCCTGCTGAGCGCCCAGGCCAGCCCATAGACGATCGCCTGAATGATCCCGTAATAGAACAGTACGCTGGTAAGGGCAGAAAAGAAAATAATTGTGGGAAGTATGGTTACGGCAAAGTTCAGCAGGGGAGGCTCAATGACCCCCGAATCATTGGAACGGAACAGGAACTCCGTTCCGGCGCTGGTAAAATCAAGGACCTTCACGAACATTTTGCCTACGAACTCGAAAAAGAACTGTATCGCCGGAACCCACAGGATCCCTATGGCAAGGATGACCTGTATGCTCAGTCCCATACCCACCATGCGCCAGTTTACCGCCTTCCGGTTGCTGCTGAACAGGTATGCGATAAGGATCAGGACCAGCATCCCCAGCAGGCCCCTGAGAATTTTTACCGGGTTGAAATTAAAACTCTCCTGCCGGGGTACGATCCTGTTCGATTCGTCCAGCAGGCCCGGCTTTGCCGTGTCCGCATGCAGGGTAGTATCCCCGGAAACTGTGGTCTGCAGGCTGTCCGGGATGTTGCAGTATGCTGAATGTCGGGTGAAAGAAAGCAGGCATACCAGGAAGACAGCAAATGCCAGGGGTTTCATCAATGAATGAATTAGCTTTCGGTCCTTTTGTTCAGCTCATCGCGTATGATGGAGGCCTTTTCATAGTTTTCCTGGCTGATGGCTTCCTTCAACATTTCGTTCAGTTCCTGGGTGGTATAGTCCTTGTATTCCGCCGAGTTGCCTGCGGCGGCCGAAGGAGTGGATTCGGTGATCGTTTTATCCTCCGTCAGACCGGGACCTTTGCCGCCCTGTCCCAGTTCAAGGACAATCCCGGCCTTTTCCATGATCTCTTCAGTTGTATAGATCGGACATTTGAACCGGAGGGCAAGGGCGATGGCATCGGATGTACGCGCATCGATTGATATCTGCTTGACGCCGTTATCACAGAACAACTTGCTGTAAAATACGCCTTCCTCCAGCTTGTAAATAGTCACCTCCAGAAGATTGATCTTGAAGGACCTGGCAAAGTTCATAAAAAGATCATGGGTCAGGGGCCGCGGCGGTTTCAGCCCTTCGAGCTGGATGGCAATGGCCTGCGCCTCGAATCCCCCCACGATGATCGGGATCCTCCGTTCACCGTTTTCCTCGGTCAGTACCAGTGCGTATGCACCGGATTGGGTCTGGCTGTATGATATTCCCAGGACATTCAGTTTTATTTTACTCATATCGTACTCGGCGGTTCAGTTCGAATACAAGGATCACATTCACAAATATAATGAAATCATTCATTCCCGTCGGGATTATTCCCGGTTCCTGTGAGATTACGAAAGAAGGACCTGAAATCTTTGCAGTTATATTAAACTTTTATATTTTTGCATGCCCGAGTCTGGAAATAAAGGATTCCTGTAAGAAATTGACAGAATGTACGCCATTGTAAATATAGCCGGTCAGCAATACAAGGTTGAGAAGGATCAGAGAATATTCGTGCACAGGCTGGAAGGGAAAGAGGGCGATTCGATGAACTTCGACGAGGTTCTTCTTATCGACAACGACAAAAGTGTAATAGTCGGCCAGCCCAATGTGAAAGGTGCACGGATCGTCGGTAAGGTGCTTTCTCATCCCAAAGGCGACAAGATCCAGGTATTCAAGAAAAAAAGACGGAAGGGTTACAAGGTCATGAAGGGGCATCGTCAGTACATGACCGAGATCCAGATCCAGAAGATCATTGAAAAGGAAGCAGCTCAGGCAACGGCTTCCAAAACCACTGCTGCAAAGGATGAAAAACCTGCTGCCCCGAAGAAGAAAGTTCCGGCCAAAAAAACCACAGCGGCTGCAAAAACAACCGGTACAAAGAAACCGGTAAAGGCAGAAAAAACGGCAACGGCTGCAAAGACAGCACCAACAAAAAAAACGGCCAAAACGCCGGGAAAAACCGCTTCGGCCGCGGTCAAAACAGCCGGGAAGAAACCAGCCGGAAAAAAGCCCGGCACAAGCACTTCAGGGACCGGCAAAAAGAAGTAAAATCATAAATACAGTCGGACCATGGCACACAAGAAAGGAGCGGGCAGCTCAAGAAACGGAAGAGAGTCGGAAAGCAAAAGGCTCGGTGTGAAGTTGTATGGCGGCCAGTTTGCGAAAGCAGGCAACATCATTGTCCGCCAGAGGGGAACCGTTCACCATGCAGGTGAAAATGTCGGAATGGGAAAGGATCATACACTCTTCGCCCTGGTCGACGGAACGGTTGACTTCAGGAAAAAGCAGAACAACAAATCCTTTGTTTCCGTAATCCCCCGGTCAGAGTAATTATACTTTTACCATGCTTTCGACCTCCTTTATCAGAGAGAACAGGGATCATATCATTGAAAGACTGAAAGTCAAGCACTTTCACAATTCAGAAATCATTGATGAAATCATCCGGGCCGACAATGAAAGACGGGAGATCCAGACCAGGCAGGACGATATGCAGGCCGCTCTGAATCAAAAATCCCGGGAAATAGGAACATTGTACAGGGAAGGGAAGCAGGATGAAGCCGACCGGATCAAGGAAGAGAGCCTCTCGCTGAAAGAGGAAATCCGGAAGCTGCAGCAGAAGCAAACCAGCAAGACCGGGAAACTGCAGGACCTGCTGGTACAGGTGCCCAACCTGCCGCATTCATCCGTTCCTGCGGGAAAGGGGGAACAGGACAACGAAAAGGTCAGGGAAGGAGGATCGCTGCCCGAACTTCCGGGCGATGCAGTTCCTCACTGGGACCTGATCAAAAGGTTCGACATCATTGATTTCGAACTGGGCAATAAGATCACCGGCGCAGGATTCCCTGTTTATAAGGAAAAAGGGGCAAAAATACAGAGGGCATTGATCGACTTTTTTCTCGATGAGAACATTGCGGCCGGATACAGTGAAGTGCTGCCCCCTGTCGTCGTAAATGAGGATTCTGCCTTCGGGACAGGCCAGCTGCCTGACAAGGAAGGCCAGATGTATTCTGTCAGGGATGACGATTATTACCTCATCCCCACGGCCGAAGTTCCCGTGACCAATATATACAGGGACATGATCCTGGCACCCGCCGACCTGCCCGTGAAAATGACGGCCTATACTCCATGCTTCAGGAGGGAGGCGGGATCATGGGGAAAGGATGTCAGGGGACTCAACCGCCTGCACCAGTTCGACAAGGTTGAAATTGTCCAGATCCAGCACCCCGGCAAATCCTACGAAACGCTGGAAGAAATGTCCGTACACATCGAGGGGCTGATCAGAAAACTTGACCTTCCTTACAGGGTAATGAGATTATGCGGAGGTGACCTGAGTTTCGCCTCCGCCCTGACCTATGATTTCGAAGTCTTTGCCGGTGCGCAGCAAAAATGGCTGGAAGTCAGTTCGGTTTCGAATTTCGAGTCTTTCCAGGCAAACCGTCTCAAACTGAGGTTCAAAAGCGAAAAAGACAGGAAAACACATCCGGCACATACCCTTAACGGCAGCGCCCTGGCCCTTCCCCGTGTGCTTGCGGCTCTGCTGGAGAACAACCAGACAGCCGGAGGCATAAGGATCCCGGAAGTGCTTCAACCCTATACAGGATTCGACATCATTGATTAATATTCAGTACCCCTAAAACGGGATGCAGTTCAAACCTGATGCAGGCATGGCTGCTGCCTGAAAAATGACAAATCAAACCAGGGCATATATTTACGCCGGTCTCGCAATTCTTTTCTGGTCTACCGTAGCCTCCGCATTCAAGATAGGCCTTCAGTATATCGGTTTTATCCAGTTCCTGTTCTTTTCAACCTGGGTCTCCTTTGTCATTTTGCTGCTCATCGCTTCCCTGCAGGGCGATCTGGCGTCTGTCAGGAAACCGGCCCTGCGCGACCTTGTTTTCCCGGCAGCGATGGGCCTCCTGAATCCCTTTGTCTATTACCTGGTTCTTTTTAAAGCCTATGAACTCCTTCCCGCCCAGGTTGCCCAGCCCCTGAATATGATATGGCCCATAGTCCTGGTATTCCTTTCCGTGCTCATCCTGAAGCAAAAAATATCCGGAAGAAGCTTTGTCGCGCTGTTTGTTTCCTTCATCGGGGTATACCTTGTCTCATCGCAGGGAGCACCGTTCTCCCCGGTCATAGATGAACCCCTGGGGATTCTCCTTGCCCTCGGAAGTTCGCTGATCTGGTCCTTTTACTGGATATTCAATATCCCGAAGAAACAGAAGGAAACCCTGCAGCTGACCCTGAACTTCTTTTTTGCCGCCATATACATCACCCTGCTGATGATTTCCCTGTCGGGTTTCCGTGACCTGCATCCCCGAGGTATCTTCCTGGCCGCGTATGCCGGAGCTTTCGAAATGGGGATCACCTATGTCATCTGGTTCCGGGCCCTGAGGCTGAGCGTTACAACGGACAGGATCAGCAACCTGGTCTATATTGCCCCGTTTCTCTCACTGATATTCATACATTACCTTGCAGGGGAGACAATATATGTAACATCTGTGGCCGGTTTAACGTTTATAGTGCTGGGAGTAATTATCGGAAAAATCCGTTTGAATTAGTTATATTGCAATTGAAGGGAAAATGAAAAGGAATATCAAATATCTGTTTCTTTTACTCGCTGCCGTTCTGACAACAGCATGTGAAAGGAATTTTATCAACCCCGAGTCGAATAAGCTTACAAAGGATGTTTTGTATGATGTAATGAATGAATGGTACCTCTGGTATGATCAGATGCCTGCAGTGAATCCCGGTGACTATTCCTCGCTTTCGGAACTGCTCGATGCGCTCCGCCTGGAACCCACCGACAAATGGAGTTACGTAGTATCTACCGAGGAGTATGACCGCTTTTACGACCAGAATGAATATATAGGTCATGGTTTCGGGCTGAAATGGGACGAAGAAGGCAGGCTCCGTATCAGTTTTACCTTCGACGGTACATCCGCCGGGAGCCAGGGAGTAGAAAGAGGCTGGGAAATCCTGGGCATTAACGGTGAATCCATCACCCTGGAATCAAACATTGACAGTTTGCTGGGAGCGGACAGCGTAGGGGTGCAGAATGCCTTTTCCTTCAGGGATAATCTCGGTCAGAGCGTCAATCTTAACCTTACAAAGGAAATTGTGGATATCAATACGGTGCTTCATTCCGAGATCATAGATCTCGACGGTTCAAAAGTTGGCTATTTTGTGTATCAGCAATTTCTTTCGAATTCTGTCACGGAGCTGGATGATGTATTCGGCTCATTCGTAGATAACGATGTCGATGAAGTGGTGGTGGATCTCAGGTATAACGGCGGCGGACAGGTGGATGCTGCCAGGCACCTGGGCAGCCTCCTGGCAGGGGAATTTGCCATTAAGCGTACATTCGTGAGTTATGAATACAATGATAAAAAAGCATCGAGCTTTGACCGGGACATTACCTATCTGGAGCTGGATGACATGCTGGATCCCACTCCCGACCGTATCTTCTTCATCACAACAGGGGCCTCCGCCTCGGCGAGCGAACTGGTCATCAACAGCCTGCTCGGTCTGACGGGACTGAACCGTCCCCTGGACATTTACCTGGTCGGGGACGATACCTATGGAAAACCGGTAGGGGCCATTGGATTCAGGTACAGCGACACCACTCTGGTACCCATTGCCTTCAGGTATACCAACCGTCTTGGTGAGGGAGGCTTTTTTGACGGGCTCCCGGCCGATTCATACATCCAGGAAGACCTTTCGATCGATTTCGGAGATCCTGAAGAGAAGCTTCTGAAGGAAGTGCTCTATTTCATTGAGAACGGTGAATTCACAGGTGCCGGAAAGAAAAAGGCCGAACGCATGCCTTCCGTGAAGCTGAAAGGGATCCGTTCCGAGATCGGTGCGATTTGAACTGACCTGTTTTGATAAAAGACAAGATCATACTGGGAATCGACCCCGGCACTTCGATCATGGGCTACGGAATCATCCGCGGCCGGGAAAAGGAACCTGAATTGCTGGCCCTTGGAATCATAGAATTGACTAAATTCAGGGATCACTATGTAAAGATCAGGCAGATATTCGAAAGGACACTGGGATTGATCAGTGAGTACCGGCCCGATGAACTCGCCATTGAATCTCCTTTCTACGGAAAAAACGTACAATCCATGCTGAAACTGGGCAGGGCGCAGGGCGCAGCCATTTCAGCAGGACTGTACCGGGACCTCCCCATTTTTGAATACGCGCCCAGAAAGATCAAGATGGCGATTACGGGTCGCGGAAATGCTTCCAAGGAACAGGTGGCCGGAATCCTGCAAAAGATCCTCGGTATACGGGAAATGCCGAAAAACCTGGATGCTACCGACGGGCTGGCCGCCGCGGTCTGCCATTTCTATCAAAAGGATCTTACCGGTACCGGCGCCGCTTACAGCAGCTGGAAGGATTTTATCGCGAAAAACCCGGGACGTCTCGGTTAATCAGAGGGCGGACCTGATCTTTTCGGCAATTTCCTCGAATTCTTCGGGACTGAGCTTCAGCTTTGGCCTGGAAAACTCCGTATCATACAGACTGTTGATGGGAATAAGGTGAATATGTGCATGGGGGACCTCCAGACCAAGCACAACCACCCCCACACGTTTGCAATCCATTACCGCATCGATGGCCAGGGCGATTTTTTTGGCAAATACCTGCATTCCGGCCAGAAGCTCATCGTCGAGATCAAACAGATAGTCCGTTTCCTGCTTTGTAATTACAAGGGTATGTCCCTTTGCAAGCGGATTGATATCGAGAAATGCAAAGTAATTGTCATCCTCTGCAATTTTGTAACTGGGGATCTCTCCCCTGACGATACGGGTAAAAACAGATGCCATAAGGTAAAATTAATGAAAAATATGATGCGTTGCCGGCAAGGGAAACGGATATGTTCAAAGGGATATTCCGAGAATTTCAAAACAGATCTCGCCTGAAGGAACCTTCACGGTCACCCTGTCTCCGACTTTCTTTCCGAGCAATCCCATAGCAATGGGAGAGTTTACGGAAAGTTTGCCCGCTTTCAGGTCTGCCTCGGTCTCCGGAACGACGGTGTATTCCATGACCGCATTACTGGCCGTATTCCTCATTTTTACACGATTCAGGATCTGAACTTTGTGCGTGTCGATCTGTGATTCATCCAGCACCCTGGAATGGGTTATGGTATCCTGCAGTCTGGCAATCCTCATTTCAAGCAATCCCTGTGCTTCCCTGGCAGCGTGATATTCCGCATTCTCTGCAAGATCGCCCTTGTCCCTTGCATCTGCGATCTGCTTTGAAATGGCGGACCTTTCAACATTGACCAGCTCATCCAGTTCCTTCTTCAGTTTTTCCAGTCCTCCCTGGGTTATAAATGCAAGCTTCGCCATATTCCTTCCACTGTTGCTTTTAAAACAAAAAAGAATCCCGGTTACAGGACTCTTCTGCGGATCAAAGGTATAAATAATTTCAAAAATCAGCAACTTGTACCTGACAATTGCATCCGGTCAGGTATACTTCCTGTTAAAAATCTCGCTGTAGATCACAGCTTTCTTAACGTCTTTCACATTCCTGAAAAGTTCATCCACCGACAGCCCTCTTTCATCATCACCCGTATCCGGGACAGTTTGCTGACCGGAATCGAATCCCGTTTCCTTTATTTCTGATGATTTCAGGGTGGAACCTCCTTCTTCGGGAAGCTCCTCTGCCCGGACCTCTTCTGCAGCGGGCTTCTCTTCCTCTCCCGTTTCTTTCTCTTCAGAGGTGGTTTCATCCCGGTCTTCCCCGGCATCCTCGTATGCCATTTCTCCCGTAAACATCCGCTCAAGCCTGTCAAATGCATCCATACCCGGCTGAGAGACCGATGCATCCCTTCCTGGCACCTGACCCGTGCCTTCCCTGCTTCCGCCGGCAGGAGCCCTAAGATTCTGGGCTCTTCTTTTGCGTGCACCTCCCAGCCCGCTCAGCACCAGGATCGCAATGCTGATTATAATGTAAATAATGGTGTCAACATCCAGTCTCATCGTCTTTTTCTATGATTTCTCCTTCTCTTGCTAAACAGATCCTTGTAAAAGGGATCCCTGAGCGCTCTGTTGTATTTTTTTGCTTTCTTTTCCGACTCCTTCATCCGGTCCCGTACCTCCTTTGTCTGTATCTTGTACCGGTGCTTAAGGGCGGCTTTCCTGCGCTTTTCGTAATCCCTGCTTTCCTTTCTTTCCAGCCGTAACTCCTTGCGATTCAATTTCCTCTCCGTTCTTGTCTGGGCATTCAGGGGCAATGCAGACATAAAAACCAGGAACAATATGATTATCTTTACGTTGTTTCTGTTCAACGTAATGGACCGCTTGTTTCCCATATCAAAAATAAGCCTTTTTTTCGGAATTCTGGCAATGTTCATGGCTTCCGGCTGTGCCCGCGAGCGCAGGGATGAAGTGCCCTATGCGTACATTCATCTCTCCCTGGATCTCTCTGCCGACCTTGCAAACCTGGGAGCAGGCGAAACCGCAACGCTGATACCCGACAATAACGGCAACGTGGTGATCCGCTTCAGCAATCCCCGTTACCCGGAGATCACGCTGGGATCGGGTCAGATCATCAACGGAAACGGCATAATTATCTACAGGCCGGCGGGCATAACCGGGTACGAGGTTTACGATATTACCTGTACATACCGGGCCCGGACTGACTATTGCAGGTTGGAAAGAAGTGATTTCGAGGGATTGTACGAATGTCCCTGCTGCGGTTCAAGCTTCCTTGTAAACTCCGACGGTTACGTCTTCGAAGGACCGGCAGCCATGCCCCTGAAGCGCTATACTGCGGTCATCAGCAACAACTCACTGATCATAAACAATTAATCCGCTTCTAACTGACTGTTAAGAGAAGGCAGATATAAAACCGCAGCTGGAAATCAGAGATTTAAGGCTGCTCTTTATATCTGCCTTCTCAGACATGTAACCGC
>CAYOPZ010000027.1:0-37885 GCA_964406005.1 uncultured Bacteroidaceae bacterium | reverse complement strand
ATGAGTACCATGTAGCCGATCACCTGGGAAATGTAAGGCTTGTTTTCGAAGCAGGGGAGGAAGGGATAAATGTCAAGCAGATATCCGACTACTATCCATTTGGATTGAGACACCTACCGGTTGCATTGGAGAGCGGGAATCCATATCTTTATAATGGGAAGGAATGGATCGATGATGTAATCGGGTCAATTGAGCTGGCGTGGTTTGATTTCGGGGCCAGGTATTACGATCCGGCATTGGGAAGGTGGCATTCGGTGGATCCCCGGGCAAGTTCCTTTGCCGGAATGTCCCCGTACACCGGGATGGGAAATAACCCCATAACGATCGTCGATCCGGATGGAGAGTTTATATGGTTCGCCATTGGTATTGGAGCATTGATAGGTGGCTTCTCCGGATATAAAGTAGGGAAAGTTCATGGAGCAACTGGTTGGAAAATGGCAGGTTATATTTTTGGTGGTGCAGTCATAGGAGGGGCTGCAGGCGGCGCAGCTTATACCGTAGGTGCTGCGGTTGGAGGACTTGGAGGTACAATGTTGGGTGGCGGTACAAGTGGAGTTATAAGTGGAGCTGGGTTTTCAGGAATGGCTACAGGATGGAATGGTCAAGCAATGTTTGAAGGTGCTTGGAAAGGAGGATTAGCTGGTTTAGCTGGTGGATTCGTAGGAGGTGCGGTTGGTGGTGGGGCTGGAGCCTTTTTAGGAGGTGCTACAGGTGGTGGATTAAATACAGCATTGCATGGAGGTTCCGCAGAAGATGTGTTTAAATCTGCGGCAATAGGTGGTTTAGTTGGTTTTGGGGCTTATCATGCAAATAATTATTACAATTATAGAACTAGTGGACTTAAAGGCTTAAGTTATAGGCAATATAATTATAAAGTTACTGCTCATCAAAGGTCTATGATTGATGGTAGGGAACGAGGTGCATGGTTTACTGAAGATGGAGGAGTAGTTAGATGGAAGCCAGGACCAGTTGGAGAATGTGAAATTCCACTTGAAAACATCCCAAAAATACCAGAGAACGCAAGTTATTCATTTCATACTCATCCATCTGAAATATGTATTGGCATCGATCCATCAACTGGAATGATTGACAACATTGGCCTAGGTGTTCACCATCACTCAGACTATGATTTTTATTTTGATAATCATTTCAATACACCCTCAATGATTACTAACTGGAATAATCAAATGTATTTTCATGCTCTAAATACCACATTTTCCTCGCTATTACCTGTATCAGTACCTTCAGTATTTTATTTCATGTATTTTTTTGGCTGGAATTACTAAGTGAATACCAATGAAAATGCTTTTATTAAGTTCTATTTCAGTATTAATTACACTAAGCTGTTTAGGTAGTTACCCGGTGGACTATGAAGTAAAAAGTATTGATACTATATCGGTTGAACAACTTATTCGTGAACAGATCAAGTATGATAATCAGACGGTTGTTGTTATTGGATATTTTGTTCATGAATATGAGAGTAAATCTATTTATAATTCTAAAGAATTATTTCTGCAAAGAGGGGAAAAAGATCCTTACAGAAATTCATTAAGAATTAATTCAATTGCAAAAAATTGTATTCTTGCAAGCGCTGATGAAATTATAACTTACAAAAAGTATAAAAAACGAATAAGACAACAACTTAAAAAGAAAAAGAGTACGGCCTCTAAAAACAATTTAGAAAATAATACAGCCTATATTGGTTACTTAGCCTACATCAAGGGAGTTTTTACTATAGAACATAAACTATTTTACTCTGGCCTAATTGAGAATGTCACTTGGATTAAAATATTAGAAGAATAGAAACTCAAAAAAATTGGAGAGTAAAAATTCTTGAGAAGTAAATTAATGCAATGCATTATAATTATACTACAAACCCGGCTTGCTAGCCGGGTTTGTAGTATGTCATTTACAGTTCTGGAATCAATTTTTTTATTTCTGTCTCTGCAGCACAGGAAATCCCAAGATATAATTGATAAAAAAGCGTTGCAATATTGCAACATGGAAGGTATAGTCACCCAAGGGGTATTGCTGATACTTTCTAAGAAACCGAAAATTAAGTATGAAGCGGGAGAAATTATCCTTGAACGAAATACCGTGGCGGAATTATCGCAGAGTAGGAGTACAAGTTTGAAATCGATGTATGAAAATCCACTTCCGATATATTTGTTATCTTTTTCATTCTTCCGCCTCAGGACAACCCGCCTGGTACGGCCATGTTCAAAAACCGGGACAGGACACATTGTGCGACCTTAAGATTTCAATAAAGCAATAACCGGATTCAGGAGCACCCGGTTGTAATTTTGAGATGGTCCTTATGGTAACCCGGCAACGGATTATTTGCGAGGTATCAAAAATTAAATGTAAATTGGCCCAGACCATTTGAACCTGAGATGCAACCGGTGGCGAAAAATACAATTAAAAGGTACAAAAACGGAGATACCGGGGCCTTTGACGTGATTTTTCATCACTACAGCAAGAGGATTTATCAAATTGCGATTGGATTGCTCAAGGATGAAGCCCTGGCCGAGGACATTGTTCAGGACGTATTTTTAAAACTGTGGTTGAAGCGGGAAAATGTCGACCCGGAGCTTACTTTCGATAATTATATATTCACCGTCACATACAACACCATACACAATGTCATCAAACGACATTCAATAAAGACCAGAAAAGTTGCCCGGTTGCTTCAGGAAGCTCCGGAATTCACAGATGATACGGATGCGGATCTGGTTTACAATGAATTGTCTGAACTTGCCAGCAAGGTCATCGAAAAACTTCCTCCAAAAAGAAAGACAGTCTATAAGCTTAGCAGGCAGGAGGGCATGAAAATCAGGGAAATTGCCGAAAAATTAAACATCTCGAAACGAACAGCCGAGAATCATCTGGCAAGGGCTTTAAAATATTTAAAGGAAGAATTATCCAGGTATTCACTTTAACCTCTATTGATCTGTTATTTATTCCTGTTTTAGCTGACACTTCGGTTGCCCGGTAAAAAATCCTTTTTTTCAGTGAGTATTATCGCACTCTCAGTTGTATACAATACAGACACGCTTGTTAGAACTGCAAAATGAAACAGGTGCAGTTTAAGACAAGCTAATGCCGAATCTCCTGAAAGTTATATTTTGATGAGAACAGACAGCAGCAATTTCACTTACCGGCAATTTAAAAGCCTTTTTGAAGGGGAATATTCAAGAGACGAGGCCGCAGAACGCCTCGAACGGATGACCAGTCCCGAAAACAGATCGAAATTCAAGGAATACCTTCACAGGTTATGGAAAGAACTGGATTCGGATACTGAAAAATCCACAACCGACCTTTCATTCATTCTTAGCAAAGTGCATCATATGATTCGATTGGAGGAGTCAGAGAGCTCCGGTGTCAGATCTCTTCGAAAGAAGAAGGACGGAGCGGCCTCAATCAAAAAAGTAATGCTGATTCTTGTAAAGGCTGCAGCCATTCTACTGTTACCCTTGCTGGCCATTAACGGTTTGGAAATGTATAAGCACAGAAAATGGATGGAAAACCAATCCGGAGTCATTTATAATGAAATTAAGTGTCCCATGGGCGCACGAAGCCTGTTCGTATTGCCCGATGGAACCAAAGGAAGCCTCAACAACGGAAGCACCCTGCGATACCCGGTTGAGTTCTCCGGCAAACAAAGGGAGGTCGAACTGTACGGTGAAGCCTTTTTCGATGTGGTTCACAGTAACCGGATGCCTTTTATCATTAAAACGGTTGCCCTTGATGTGAAAGTGAAGGGCACCCGGGTGAATGTGTATTCCTATCCGGATGAATCCTATCAGGAAATCACTCTGGAATCAGGCTCTGTGGAACTGATCCGGAATGAAGAGGACAAGGAGGTAGTGGTTGCCAGGATCAAACCGGGTCAACATGTACATTATGATTATGGAGAACAGGAAACACCTAATACACCTACAGATATGAATCTGATAGTTGTAGATAAAAAGAATGAAGCTTTGCAGAAACTGAGCCCGGGTGAGATGGCCCTCACCAAAGTGGAAGAAGGGGATCTGTACTGGTTTGATACCAAGGCAGACAGATATACCGGCTGGACGGAAGGAAAGCTCATCCTGAGAAATGATCCTATGCCTATCCTCCTCCGGAGGGTGGAAAGATGGTACAGTGTAAAATTCAATGTTCTGGATCAACGTATCAATGACTATACCTACACGGCCACGTTCGAAGAAGAAAACCTCGACCAGGTTCTGAAGCTGTTGTCGCTCACAGGACCGCTTGAATTCACAAAACTGCCAAGGGAACAGAAGGCTGACGGGACCTATAAAACCCAGGAGATCAATATTACAATAAAATAAACCGCAAAAAACTCGCTAACTAATTCAAAACCAACTAAACCGTACCAGCCTATGAAATGAAATCCCCCAAATGAAGAATCGGGAAAGTGCGCGAACACTTCCCCGAATCATTGTACATTAACGTCAACTGATTAAATGTAAGAACATCAGACAATTAACGCTAAAACTATGCAAAGTTATGAAAAAATGTGAAACGAATCCATTAGCAAGGACGCAAGCGTCCTTCATGCTTAAACTACTTGTGATCATGAAACTGACAACATTTCTGTTGATATTCGGCACACTGCAGGCCCTGGGAATAGATACCTATTCTCAGAATGCGCGACTGACCCTGGATATGGACAAGGTCAGCGTCATCCAGATACTGGATGAGATCGAGAAACAGAGCGATTTTTACTTTCTGTTCAATCATAAACTTGTTGATGCAGACCGGGAAGTAAATGTCCACGTCGAGGACAAGAAAATTGATGAAGTGCTTGGCCAGTTATTTGAGAATACCGACATAGATTTTCTTGTCATGGACAGACAGATAGTATTATCTCCCAAGGAATACCTTGCGGAAACCAAAGAAACCATTGATTTAGGGGCTGCTGTGCATCAGCAATTGACCGTTACAGGAACGGTAACGGATGAAGAAGGAGAGCCCATGGTAGGAGTAAATGTGGTTATTGTCGGAACATTAACAGGGGTCATTACGGATATAAATGGCAATTATGAGATAGTTGTCCCCTCAACCGATGCGGAACTCCAGTTTTCCTTTGTCGGTTATGTTACAGAGACTGCCCCTGTTGAAGGAAACACAACAATCAACATGGTTCTTCGCCTGGATGTGGAACAGCTGGAAGATATCGTGGTTATCGGGTATGGTGTTCAGAGGAAAAGCAATGTTACGGGTTCTATCGTTTCGGTGGCATCCGATGACCTGGAAAACCGTACAACGGAAGATGTCGGTCACTCCATTCAGGGAAAAGTTGCGGGTGTTCAGGTGCTGGCGACCTCCGGTGCACCCAATGCACAAACTTCCTTCAGGATCAGGGGTTACTCCAGTACCGGAAGTTCCAACCCTCTGTACATCGTTGACGGATTGAAAGTGAATGACATCGGTTATCTTGACCAGGAGGTGGTCGAATCAATCGAGATATTAAAAGATGCCTCATCTGCAGCCATTTATGGAGCAGAAGCAGGAAACGGTGTGGTCCTGATTACGACCAAGGGAGCCGGCAGGGGAGCCTACAACCGGCTGTTCTTTAATTCTCAGTTCGCTTTCACCTCTGAAGCCAAACGCATGGACATGATGAATGCTGCCCAGTTCAAGGAATACTGGATCGAATCCGGGCGGGCAAATGCGGCATCTTTTGGCAACGCCGATACGGATTGGCAGGATATCGTTTTCGAAACAGGCCTTATGCAAAAACATACCCTGGGTTTCCAGGGAGGTAACGATGCAGGGTCTTTATACACTGCCATGAGCTATCTTGAAAACAACGGGATGGTTTACGGCAATAAAGATCTTAACCAAAGATTTACAGCTCAGGTGAACGCCTCCTATAAACTAAAACCCTGGTTGACGATAGGGACGACAAACTCAATTGAAAGGGGGAAGACCTCGGGAATTTCTGAAAACAACTTTACGGGAACAGGTAGTGCCATCGGAGGCGCTTATTATTACGACCCTACCGTTCCGGTTGTTTACGAAAATGACAGTGATGCCCCTTCATACCTCATTGATGCAGAAAATGCCGGGTTGAATGTATTCAGAAAAGACGGCAAAATTTACGGAGCTTCGGCGCTTATGGTATCTAACCTCTGGAATCCTTTGGGTATGATAGCTTACATAGACAATATCAGTACCAGAACCAATCTTAACGGAACCATATACGGGGATCTTACTCCCATCGAAGGATTGACACTGACATCGCGGCTTGGATACCGTATAGGAAACGTTTATTCCACCCGTTATCAATATCCGTATTACTGGAACCAGTTTCAGCAAATTCAAAACGGTACATTTCAAGCCAGCAATAACCATGGTTTTTACTATCAATGGGAAAACTTCGGAAATTATCTTGTTGCTGTCGGCAAGCTTGATTTTGCTGTTATGGCAGGGATGCAATATTCACGTAACAACATTGAATACCAGTCGGGAAGTACAAACAAACTGATCAATGAAGATAAAAACTACCGCTACCTGGATTATTCATCACCGGATGCGACCGACAATCTGGGAGGCTTTGTTGATATAACTGCAAGTATTTCTTATTTCGGCCGTTTAAGCCTTACATATGATAACCGGTATACCTTGCAGGGAATCATTCGGGGCGACGCCTACGATTTGTCCAAATTATCCGCCAAAAACCGTTGGGGATACTTCCCGTCTGTGTCGGCAGGCTGGACTGTCACCAACGAGCAGTTTATGGAAAATGTCAATCCGGCTGTTCTGTCCAATTTAAAATTGAGGGCATCATGGGGCATTAACGGGAACATCAGCTCTTTGAGAAATTATCCGTATACTTCATCTCTTTCATTGGGCAGTACCGGTGCAGCGAATTCTGATTCGTATTATTCCCTGACAGGTACCTCCGGCTTGATTACAGGTGCGTACCCTTCTGATGTGCTGACCAATCCGTATTTAACATGGGAAGAATCAAAACAGGTGGACATTGGGGTGGATGCGCTCTTTATAAAGAATCAACTGAGCTTTAGCGCAGATTATTTTAATAAGAATACAATCAATTTGCTTTCCACGGTAAGCGCCCCTGCAATTTCCGGAAATACGACCCAGACCATCAATGCGGGTAAAATCAATAACTCGGGACTGGAGTTCGAATTGTCATGGCACGATATGATAGGCAGACTCAGCTACGGTGTTGAGGCCAACTTTTCAACAATTCACAATGAAGTTATAGAGAGTCCATATGGAGAAACCGGCCGTCAGGCAGGCGGTACCAATTTTTTCCTGCCTGTCACCTATTTTGAGAAAGGTTATCCGGTATGGTACATACGAACCTACATCCATGACCATATTGATGAAACAACGGGCCTTCCGGTCTATAAAACAGCTGCTGAGCTCGGCACCGATGACGGCAAGGATTTTACCGGTTCCGGGATACCTGATTATACGTACGGCCTAACCGTTAACCTTGCATACAGAGGCGTCGATTTTAAAGTGTTTGGTACGGGTGTTGAAGGCAATGAAAATTTCCTTTCCGTCTATCGTCCTGACCTGCCCATTGCGAATTTGCCGGAATACCTGTATACAGACCGGTGGACTGCAACCCATACGGATGCTGAATATCCAAGGGCAAACCAGTCAGATTTTCAGTATTCCCAGTCTGATTTCTGGGTACTCGACGCATCCTACTTTAAAATTAAACAGATCCAGCTGGGATATAATTTACCGGGGTCTGTATTAAAGCCGATCAAGGTGTCTGCCTTAAGGGCATATGTTTCATTAGATAATTTCTTTACGTTCACGAAATATCCCGGTAATGACCCGGAATCCATGTCAAGCGTCGATAACGGCGCTATTCAGGAATTTGCCCCCGGTTTTGGCTTCGGCGCAACAATCGGACTTGACAGGGTTAATTATCCTACCATGAAATCGGTTGTGTTCGGGATTGACTTGTCTTTTTAATATTAAAAGGAGGTTTCAATTATGAAAAGATATTTTTCAATAATTACGATAATGATCCTTGCGGCTGTTATAAATTCATGCGAACAGGATCTTTTGGATATTCCTCAAAGAGGAGCCATAAACACCGACGAATATTATGCGAATGCATCGGATGACGAGGCGCAAGCGCTCATCGCTTACATATACAAGCAGATTTACGCGACAACCAGTTTCGGCTGGATCAGTATGTGGGCACAGCTGGCCAATGATATTGACGGTCCGTCCGGCGGTGCCTACTCAAATGTCGGAGTTTCTTCATCGAATCACCCGAGCGGCGATCTGTTCACAGCCCTTTACAGGATGAATTATCTCTGCAATATGATCATTGAGAAGTTGAATGAAGATACGGATGAGAAAACAATAGTGAAAGGCGAAGCTTATTTTTGGAGGGCATGGGCGAACATGTATCTTATCCAGGCCTGGGGAACCCCTCCTTTGGTCGACCATCTGCTTGATCTCGACGAACTGGAACCTGACAACGGCAACCCGGACGATTTGTGGAATTATGTTGAAACCAGTCTTCAGGAAGCCATTAACCGCCTTCCGGCGAAAGCAAGTATGGACGGACAAGTACTGATAGGCGGGCGTGTCACCAAACATTCGGCTTATGCCCTGCTGGGTAAAGCCCGGCTCTGGAAAGGTGATTACTCCGGGGCAATCAGTTCTCTCGGAACCGTTATAAGTTCTAATCTATATGGCTTGATTAACGACTTTTCCGACCTTTATCACCCTCAGTCGGATTATTGTGAAGAGTATATATGGGAATGGAATATAGAGGACAGTGATGTTGCCAACTATACCTATGAAAACGACAGAAGGACAATTCAGATGGGATGGCGTTCAGAGAATGTCCAACAGCCCGGCGGACTCCATATTGGTTTTGGCGCAGCATCCAATTACACGAAAGATTTTTATGACTTTATGATTGCCCACGGCGAAAAGGATAAGGCACGGTACCTGGGTACGGTTTGGGATTATGAGAACATACTGGATAAGTTCATTGAACTGGAAGGTGCTGCCAACAGAACGGAGGCCGTTTCCCAGTTCTGGCAGGAATCCCCTATCCTGGCCAACAGTCAGGGGTATCTGCGCGCAAAAATGTATATATACAGGGACGAGGTGTTTCCATACAGCGCCGATCAGGATATTTATACCAAGGCAAACTGGCCCGGAATGAGATATGCTGAGGTACTCCTGAATTATGCCGAGGCCTGTGCTTTATCAGGCTCAAACACAACCGAAGGATTGGCCGCCTTGAATGAGGTGCGTGCACGTGCAGGTTTTAACACCCTTTCGTCTTTGAACCTTCAGGATGTAAAGGATGAAAAGCGGGCTGAACTTGTATTGGAAGGAGACCGTTTCCTTGACCTGATCCGCTGGGGTGACGCTTCCACTGAACTTGATGGCAGAGGGTTTTATACATACTCTTTCCTGGGATATCAGGTTGGGACTGATCCTGAAAACGGAAGTCCTGCTGATTATTTGATAAACCAGGAGGCAATTTCGGGTGCACAAAATTTTGTTACCGGACGGGACGAGCTCTTTCCGTTCCCGTATACGGAGGTGCTCCAAAACGTGAACCTGGATCAGAATCCAAATTGGCAATAACCGGTATGCCCCTGATACAATGATATAATATATGGTAAGTCAAGGAACTTTGACTTACCATATATTTATTTTATTTTTAAAAGGACCTTTTGCCCCTGCTGTCGGGTCAATCAGCGTATCGCATGCTTATAATTTGAAATATGCCCCATCCGTAAATCCGGACCGTCACATAGAATCCAACTTAATTCAAACACATATAAAAATGAAAGGGAAACCTGAAAATACAAGCATTTTTTTGTTCCTGTCAGTACTGTTTCTGAGCATCCTGTGCGTATCCTGTTCACCGAAAAAAGACTCTGATGCTGCCAAAGAGCTTGAAACCGGGTTTAAGATGCCTCCCGATGAAGCCAAACCGCGCGTCTGGTGGCACTGGATGAACGGAAATATAACGAAAGAAGGTATCCGGGCAGACCTGGAATGGATGAAACGTTCGGGTATCGGAGGATTCCAGAATTTTGATGCGGGCCTGACCACTCCGAAGGTTGTGGATAAAAGGCTGGTCTATATGACCCCCGAATGGAAGGATGCATTCAGGTTTACTGCCGAGCTGGCGGATTCCCTGGGTCTGGAAATGGCCATTGCCGGTTCTCCGGGATGGAGCGAAAGCGGGGGGCCATGGGTAAAACCCGAAGAAGCGATGAAAAAGTATGTCTGGACAGAAACAAGGATAGAGGGAGGTGAACCTTTCTCCGGCGTACTTCCGGAACCGCCGTCGGTTTCGGGACCTTTTCAGAACATCGGTTTGAGCAATCCGTTTGGCGGACCTGAAGAACAACCGGTCCCTGATTATTATGCAGATGCGAAGGTCATTGCCTGCCGTTTGCCTGAAAGAGATCTTTCCTTGTCGGCACTTCAGCCCGAAGTTACTTCAAGCGGGGGCAGCTTTACCCTGGAAGAGCTGACAGACGGAGACCTGGTCAAATCATCACTTCTGCCGTTTGAAGAAGAAGGAAAGAGTACCTGGATACAATTCGAATTTTCCGGGCCGGTAACCATGCAGGCACTTACCATTGTTGGCGGCGGGGCTCAAAGCATGTTTCAGGCTGCAGGGGAACAGCGGTTTCTGGAAGCAGGCAATGACGGCGATGATTTTTTGAAAGTAACCGATATCCCTCAGGGAGGGCTTGCTCAAAGAACGCTTTCATTCAAACCGACCACGGCCAGATTTTTCAGATTCGTCTGGGAAAAGCTTCCGGCACAGGATGGATCTGCGTCAGAAATGGCAAGAATGTTCGGCATGCCCATGGAGGAGCCAAAAGGTGTTGATGTGGCCGAACTTGTGCTTTACGGCGCCGGCCGTGTTAACAGGTTCGAAGAAAAGGCAGCATTCATTGCGGCTACCGATTTATATGAGGCTTTTACCCCATCTGTAAGTTCGGCCGATGCAATAAAGAAAGCCGATGTGATCGATCTCACCCAGAACATGGATCCCGACGGGACACTTCTATGGACACCTCCCGCCGGAAACTGGATGGTAATGCGGCTCGGATACTCGCTTACGGGCCATCGGAACGGTCCGGCTTCACCCGAAGCAACCGGGCTTGAAGTAGACAAATTAAGTGCGCAGCATGTGAAATCCTATTTTACCAATTACCTCGATCAATATAAGGACGCCACAAACGGACTCATAGGAGAAAGAGGGCTTCAGTATGTGATCACCGACAGCTGGGAAGCCGGAACGCAAAACTGGACAGACGATATGATTACAGAGTTTGAAAATCGTCGCGGTTATGATATGCTTCCCTGGCTTCCGGTTTTATCGGGCCACATTGTTGAGAGTGCCGAGGCCAGTGATAAATTCCTCTGGGATTACAGAAAGACGCTGGCCGATCTTGTAACCGAAAATCATTATGACCAGCTGACCGCCTTGTTGAAGGAACGGGGAATGGGACGTTATTCTGAATCGCATGAGGCACGCCGCGCATTCATAGGTGACGGAATGGAGGCAAAACGGACTGCGGACGTTCCGATGGGCGCCGCCTGGACCCCCGGCGGTTTTGGCGGAAACGAAGGTGATTTTGCAACGGTCTACCGGGCCGATGTACGTGAATCTGCTTCAACGGCGCATGTATACGGACAAAACCTTGCTGCGGCAGAATCATTATCGGCAATGGGCACCGATTGGGCCTGGTCTCCGGCATTGCTCAAGCCCATCGCCGATTATGCCATGGCCTGCGGTTTGAACCGCTTTGTAATTCATACATCGGTGCATCAGCCTTTACTGGACAAAGCTCCCGGTTTAAGCCTCGGCCCTTTCGGTCAATGGTTTACGAGGAATGAAACCTGGGCCGATCAGGCAATTGCCTGGACGACTTACCTGGCGCGCAGTTGCTATATGTTGCAACAGGGCGAATATGTTGCCGACATTGCCTATTACTATGGTGAGGACAACAATATCACTGTACTGTTTAGCGGACGCACAGGCAATGGTCTTCCCGATATACCCGAAGGTTACAGTTATGATTTTGTGAATGCGGATGCACTGGTGAACCTGATGGAAACAGACAAGGGGCACATTGTTACTCCGGGCGGTATGAACTATCGCATCCTGGTACTGGATCCGAACAGCAGGTACATGACCCTGACGGTTCTTCGTAAAATCAGGGATATGGTCAGCAAGGGAGCAATTGTAACCGGCACGAAACCTGTTCAGACGCCAAGCCTGGCTGACGACCCTGAAGAATTCAAGTCTGTCGTGAATGAATTATGGCCGGATGGAGAAGGTGTGAATATTGTCGGAAAAGGTAAAGTATATGCCGGAATGCCGCTCCATGATGTATTGGAATCGCAGGAAATAGCCCGGGATTTCAGCTATGTCAGGCCGGAGGATGATGCCCGGTTGTTTTTTGTTCACCGCAAGGTTGACGGCGTAAATATATATTGGGTAGCCAATCACAGGGACAGGGTTGAAGATATGGAAGCCACATTCAGGGTAGAGGGAATGACGCCTGAAATATGGCATCCCGAAACAGGAATGATTGAAAAGGCTTCTTACAGTATTGAAAACGGTGCCACAAAAGTGCAGCTGCACCTTGAACCTGCCGGTGCCGTATTTGTGGTATTCAGGACCAAGACGGATATGGAGTCCTTTACCCTGCCGGAAACAACCGAAACAGCGCTGGCAACCGTTGAAGGAGAGTGGAATGTGGCTTTCCAGTCCGGACGCGGCGCTCCCGAACAGGCTGTTTTCGAATCGCTCACTCCCTGGAATGAAAACACGGACAGGGGAATAAAATATTTTTCAGGAACGGGGACCTATACAAAAACCGTCCAGGCGCCTGCCGGTTGGTTCAATCCGGATTCACAGCTGTGGCTGGATCTGGGAGATGTACAAAATCTGGCAGAGATTACTGTAAATGGGAAATCACTCGGTATTGTCTGGAAAAAACCATTCAGGGTAAATGTAAGCGATGTCCTGAAACAGGGAGACAACGACCTGGAAATAAAAGTAACCAATTTGTGGGTCAACAGGTTGATAGGGGATCGTCAGCCGGATGAGGAAAATAAAATTACCTTTACTACATCGGAACCCTACAGGGCCGATTCACCCCTGAAACCGTCCGGGCTGCTCGGCCCTGTGAGATTTGTGAAATTGTCTGAAAATTAACGCGTAAAACTTATAAGAAATGAAAACAGGTGTTTTAATTGTTTTATTTGCCTTTATGCTGAATGCAGGGTGTTTTTCCCGGGGGAACGAACCCTCTCCATTCAGTGCCGGTGCAGCGAAGGTTGAAATGACCCCTTCTGAAGACGCCCTGCCGAGGGGCTTTGATAACATACACGATAAACTGTATTGCCGCGCCATTGTTATTGAAAATGAAACGGCCAGTGCCGCACTGGTTTCGGTCGATCAGGGAATGGTCTCCACCGAATCGTATGAAAAATGGACACAGGAGATCGAACAGGAAACAGGTATCCCTGCTCTAAACATTTTCATTTCCGCTTCCCATACTCATTCCGCTCCTTTCGGAAATACCGGGGATGCGGATTTTGCTGTTGTTGAAGCGGTCAAACGGGCACAATCAAATTTGCAGCCTGCCCGGATGAGCTACAATACGGGAATTTGCTACCTCAATATCAACAGGGATGTAATTGATCCGGAAACAAGGTTGTGGTCGCAGGGACCCAATTACGACGGGCCTTCCGACAAGACCGTGGCAGTGGTGAAGTTCGAGGATTTGACGGGCGAACCGATTGCCCTGTATTACAATTATGCCATGCATGCGAATACCATGTTTATGAGCGGCTCGATCAGTGCCGATTTCCCGGGTGAAACTTCGAAGTACCTTGAAGAATATTATAACAACAAATTGGTGGCCCTGTTTTCAAGCGGTGCAGCGGGAGATCAGAATCCCATTTCAACGGTTCCCATGATGAACGTCAGCAGAAAAAAAAGCGAAGCGCTTCTGGCAAGCGGCAGGGCCCGGAATCTGAATGAGGCTATAATGATGGCAGGATTCGGCGGTGAATCGGATGTTGAAATAGAACCGGAATTGCTGGCGAGGCAGGCACAAATGATCACTTCAATGGGACAGATTCTGGGTGAAGAAGTACTCAGGACAATGAGTCTGCCGCAAAGAGCAGAATCTGCAATATCCATCTCCGCTTCACAGAATACGGTAACCTGTCCGGGAAGGACACGGACGGATACGGGCAACAGGGAAGGAGCTCCCGGAACTTACGTGGAAGGCGATCCGGTAAATATAAAACTGAGCCTGCTTAAAATAGGGGACATTGCAATATGCGGCGTGAATGCAGAGGTATACAGTATTATTGCCCAAAAACTCAAAGACAGGTCACCGCTTACAAATACCATCGTTGCAACGATCACCAACGGGGCGGCGAATTCGGGTTACATACCCAGCGATGATGCTTTTCAGCGATATACTTTCCAGGTACTGAGCTCCAGGCTGGAACCCAACTGTGCCGAGACTGCGATCATTAACGGATTGGTTGAATTGATCGAAGAATCCGAACAGTAAGTGCGATGCCTGATTTGTTTCAGCTCAAATTGAAAACCAGTGGCATATAAAATGAAAAACAGATCCGGGAAGGTTGGGCTCACTGCCGGAATAATTTTGTTGTTCACATTAAGTTCCGTCTGTGTTTTCTCCCAGGAAGAGATCAGTCTTTATGACGGAGACATACCAAATGTAACAGGAAGCGGACCGGAGGAGCGGTCGGTTGACGGTCCGATCGGGAAGATTTATTTCCAGGTGGCCGATCCTGCCATTGAAATCTATTTGCCGCCCAAAGAAAAAAATACCGGCAAGGCAGTCATTATCTGCCCGGGCGGAGCCTATATGGTATTGGCCTATGACCATGAAGGAACAAACGTTGCAAAGCGTTTCGCCGAGAATGGAATTGCAGGAATCGTTTTGAAATACCGGCTGCCCGATCCGGAGTACTATCAAAACAAGGAAACAGTCCCCTTACAGGACGCCCAGAGAGCATTGATCATCGTTCGAGGGAATGCGTCAGAATGGGGTATAGATCCCGACAAAGTGGGAATCATGGGATCATCCGCAGGCGGGCATCTGGCCTCAACGGTGGGTACGCATTTTGATAAGTGCTATGCACCAAATCCGGATAATATCAGTGTAAGGCCGGACTTTATGATCTTGAATTATCCGGTGATCAGTTTTGCAGACAGTTTGGCACATATCGGTTCCAGATTACGCTTGATCGGAGATGGGCCGATACCCTCTGAGCTGTTTCAACTCAGCGGCACGGACCCCGGTGAAGCTGAAAGGCAAATGGCCGGGATTCCTGTTTCACATGAAAAAATCCTTGAATTCTCCAATGAACTTCATGTGACAGAGAATACGCCTCCGGCTTTTATCATACACGCCAATGACGATCCGACAGTAAGAATTCAAAATTCAATCCTGTTTATTGCCGCTTTACAGCAGGCAGGCGTAGATGTAAAATGTTTCTTTTATGCCGGCGGGGGACATGGTTTCGGCATTGACAATCCCGTCAATGACGCAGATTGGCCAGCCTCCTGTATCAGATGGATTAAAAATTTGTAAATTGAATTCAGGAATTACACTCAAATGTATATTTACTTATAATTTGAATAAAACATCATGAATCCGATAAACAGAAGACAATTCGTATCGAGAGTGACAACCGCCGCTGCAGCAGCGGCTTTGTCAAAATTCAGCCTCGCTTCCGGTTTTTCGAAAAACAAAAACGGCATCCAGGAGTATGTCGATGTTGAAATTTCTCATGGAAAAATCAGGGGGCTCAGAACGGAAGGAGCAAATATATTTAAAGGAATACCTTATGCCGGAAGAGTTTCCGGAGACCGGCGATTCCGCAGGCCGGCTCCCCTGGAGCCCTGGACCGGTGTGCGCGATGCACTGGAATTGGGACCACCTTCAATCCAATCTCCACCAAGAAGAGGGGAGCCGGCACCTGCGGAAGACTGCCTTTTCCTTAACGTATGGACACCGGCAAACGACAATAAAAAGCGTCCGGTAATGTTCTACAACCATGGCGGAGGTTATGTAACCGGCTCGGGAGGCGCAAGCATACAGGACGGCACAAACCTGGCCCGCAATTTCGATGTGGTGGTGGTTGAAACCAATCATCGCCTGGGCTTGCTGGGTTACCTTTACCTTGACGAGATTGCCGGCCCCGAATATGCCGGTTCCGGAAATATGGGGATACTGGATATTGCTGCCGGATTGAAATGGGTGAATGAAAACATTGCCGGATTCGGAGGTGACCCCGGCAATGTGATGATCTGGGGAGAATCGGGAGGCGGAGCAAAAACATCCTGTTTGTATGCCATGCCGGAAGCTTCTCCTTATTTTAACAAGGCATCCATTGAAAGCGGCCCGGGTGTGCGTATGCTGACGCGTGATATGGCCGCCCGAACGACCGAAATAGTCTTCAGGGAACTGAATATTCCTACCGGTAACTGGAGAAAAATACTCGATGTTCCTGCAGCCGACATACTTGAAGTTCAGGGTAAGATCCCGCCTACGCCGCCGTCCCAAGAAGAAAGAGAAAACGGTGCTCCTGAATCATTTGCCGGCAGATACGGGCCCGTTGTCGGCGGAGCGGTTCTTCCAAACCACCCGTTCGACCCTGTGGCGCCTCAAATTTCAAAAGACAAGCCGCTCATGGTAGGTTGGAACGAAGATGAAATCACCTTTATGATCTGGGTAGGCAATAATACCGAAGTAGTTGAAATCGGATTCGATGAACTTCCGTCGAAACTCGAACCTCAATTCGGGGACGACACACAGAAAATCATCGAGGCTTATCGAAACGCAAGACCCGATGCGTCGGCGCCGGATATCTATGTGGCGGTTACGTCCATCAATTTAATGGGGCTCGGCTCGATAGACATAGCTGAGAAAAAAGCCAAACAGAATGGTGCGCCGGCCTATTTGTACAACTTTGGCTATAAGTCGGAGACGAAAATTCCCGGGACGGATTATCCCGTAGGCACACCCCATGCAATGGATATCACCTTTAAATTCAACAACGAGGTTCCGCCCGAAGAGGGGGAAGAACCCCGGATGGGTTTCGGAGGAAACAGGCCCGAACGTTTCGTGGCTTCCCGTAAAATGGCGGAATTGTGGACAACCTTTGCCCGCACCGGTGTTCCCGGAGCAAAAGATGTGCCCGAATGGCCGCCCTACGATCTGGAAACAAGGGCCACCATGCGTATTGATGAAAACTGTGAAGTGATTTATGACAGGTATGGCAAGGAACTCCGGATGTGGCGGTCAATAGGGAGGTTATAGGCCAATCGCGAATTACCATTGTAAACAGATATAAAATTTTTAAAAATGAAAAAATCAGTATTACTATTCAACCTGCTTGTTTTTGTTCAGCTCATTGCGTTTGCACAGGGACAGGGTCCCGGTACCCAGATTGAGGGAGAGGTGGTTTACAGCGGGGAAGATGTGGTCTTCCACCGGATCGATGAACATACCTGGGTCGGTACCGGTCATCTGGCGGCCAACGAGAGTCTGTATCTCGTGGAAGGGAACGACAAAGCCGTATTATTCGATGCCGGCACCAGTATTGCCGATCTGGATAAGATCGTGGCATCCATAACAGAGAAACCCGTGATGCTTGTTGCCACACATGTCCATCCGGATCACGTCGGATCAATCGACTACTTTCCGGAAATATACATCAATCCTGCCGATACGGTGAACATTCCGCAATTTATGCCGGATTATCAGGGTGAAGTCAAATACCTGGAGGACGGAGAGATAATTGATCTGGGCGGAAGGCAGCTGGAAGTCGTATTTACTCCCGGGCATACTCCCGGCTCAACGACATTTATTGATAAGGCCGCTCATTATGGATTCAGCGGTGATTCATTCGGTTCAGGCAACCTGCTTGTATTCACGGATATTTCCACACTCCTGGTAGGTTGCGAAAAAGCCAGTGCAGCGATGGAAAAATACGACATCGGTTTCCTATATCCGGGGCATTATTTCGGCTCGAACCTGGAAACGAAACAAAGGGTCGATGACCTGGTTACCATATGCAAGGATGTTCTTTCCGGAAAACTGGAGGGTGAAGAAAATGCAGGCGGAATGTTTGGCATGAATCGCATTATCAACAAATACGGAGTCCGGGTCAGCTACAGTCAGGAACAGTAATATCCTGATTTTTAAGGTCCCAGTCTCAGGTAGTCGGCCATCAGGGGTATGTCGAAGGAGTTGATCCCGTGCCTTACAAGGTGCACGCTGTCTTCAGACAATACCTGCGCGAACCAGTCATAATCGAATTCCGCCTTCTCGATGCTCCTGCGGTAATTGTTAATGGCCCCTTCCCGGTCGCCCTTGCACCACAATACGTGGCCGAGGTTCATGAAGTCGTTCCTGTTGCCTTCCTTTTCAATGACCTTCCGGAAGTATTTCTCCGCCTGGTCGAACTTTCCCGTCAGGAAGGAGCACCATGCAATGGGACGGTGGATCTTATGGTTGTCGGGGGCATTGTATTCGACCTTGAAATAATACTTCAGGGCTTCATCGTAGTCTTCCTGATCCATCTTGGTATGGCCCAGGAAGGTCTGGACAAACAGGTTGTCCGGTTCGAGCCTTTCGGCCGATCTGTAATACTGCTCGGCCTTGTCGTAATCACCCGTCTTCCGGGCACAATAGGCGATCTTTTTCAGGACCCAGGGTTTTTCACGTTCAAACAGCTCGGCCTTGTGATAATATTCAAGGGCTTTCCCGAACCCTCCGAGCTTCTGGTAGCTGAAAGCGATCTTCTCATACAGTTCGGCATTTTCATCCGTGCCGCTCAGCAGGGTAAAAATCTCTATGGCCCGTTCATAATAATCCTTTTCGAAGTAGAACTCCCCTATATTCCTCATTATGCCCCGGTCCTTGATAAGCACGTTAAAGAGGTTTGATTCCTCAAAATCAAATTCAATGGCAAAGATGTCGTCGAACTCCCGCTTTAACGGGTACAGTTTGAAAAACCGGTAAAGATCCTGCAGGTAATGAGTGAATACCCCCTTGTCCTTCAGTGTATCGTCCACCAGTTCGTCACTGCCGGTTATTTCGTTCATGGCCTTCATCTCCATATTGAACAGCTCCATCATCATGGATTTCTGCGCCGCCGGCATATGCTTCACGTTCAGGCAGAAGGAATACTTGTCGGAGTTGCACAGGAACGAGGAGCGTTCGAGCCCTTCCACGAACATTTCCACGTCGAAATCTTTCTTTTCACCGGACAATCCTTCCAGCATCTCCGGGCTGTCCTTATGGAAGGGCAGAAACCAGTTGTTCATATCATTGAAAAAGGAGAATCCCTTGAGCATGGAAAATGCACTGAGGAATACGTCTGCGCCTTCCATCTGCATCGTTGTAAATTCCTCGATCTTGCTGTACAGGTCAGGAGTATCCCGGAATACCGTTTCCCACTCGGGATTTTCCTCGTCAATGCCTTTGGATGAAAGAATATCCTCAAGGTCGAGCTTTTCCTCAAGGGTCGATTTGATCTTCATCATCTCGGGGAGGATCTCTTCCCTGATCTTCCTGGTGACCTTTTCGGTCTCCCGGGCCTTCAGGAACTGTATCACGATGGCCTCGATGTGCTTTTCCAGTTTCTGCTGTTCCCGTGCGGCCTCGAGCCGGTCAAGGATCTGCGGATAGTAGACCAGGCGGTTGTCATGAAAATACAGACCCAGGAAAAGCCCTATCAGCGCCCTCTGCCACACCTGGTCCTCGCCCTGTTCATAAAAATCGAACAGGAGGTTCACCTTCTGAACATCGAAATGCCGCAAAAAGGAAAGGGTGAGGGAACTTACCAGGATGGATTTGTCATACCACGGGATCAGCTTTGACCTGCAGATCTTCCCCGCCATCCCGGTTTCCGCATCCCTGAATTTGTCGGTCAGCCAGATCATCCTGAAGATGCTTGACAGGCTTCGCCGGTAATTGTCTCCCGGGGCCTTGTCCGGAGCATCTTCGGCAGCCAGGATGTTTTCGATCTCCTTGCTGAAGTCAAGATGCTCTGCCAGGTCAGAAGCGCTGCGCCCGGCCCTGCTTTTCATCATTTCCTCCTTCAAACGGTAGTAAGAGATGAGATGGTCTTTCATGATCAGGTCTTCACGGACATCATCCGCAAGCTCAAGGATGGATTTTATCAGCCTGTTGAAAACCTCTTCCTTCTGCGGGTCGTCCTGCAGCTCGAAAGAATATTTCAGTATGTTTCGGTAGGTTTTCCGGTATTCTTCCAGCTGAAGTGAAAGATCCCTGTTGGTGCAGTCTTTCGCAATCCTTTCAATCAGATCCAATGCTTCCTTGATCCGGTTCCGGTCGATGAACCCGATGATTTGCTGATAATGTTCCGTCAATTCCGAAAAAGTCATGGCCGCTCTCCCTTTCCCTGATCCTACCCTCAAAAACAGAACCAGGATGAAATCCAGCCCATTTCAGACAAAATGTCATTGCCCGGCAAAAAGCACGGGTACCGGGAAATTAATAAAAACGGTGGAAATATCAGTCCAGCAGGTAGGATTCAATGTTCTGCAGGAACATTTGCCTGGTTTCCTCGACCGAATTCGCTATCCCTGTCGTCATGGTGGGCCTCCCCTCAAGCGGGACGTACAGGAAGGAGGGAATGCCCTGTATGCCGAATACGGCGGCAAGTTCCTGTTCCGCATCCGTATCGATCCTGTAAAAGTCGATCCTGCCGGAATACTTTCCGGCCAGTTCTTCCAATATGGGGGACGAGGTGCGGCAGGGAGCGCACCAGTCGGCGTAAAAGTCGATCAGGCAGGGCTTGTTTCCTTCAAATACCCATTCCGTGGTGTTCTTTTCGTAATTCATCACCTTGACGAGGAAATCCTGCTTGTTCAGGTTAACGATGCCTCCCCCCTGCTCTGGGGTCATCACGGAAAGTTCAGAATCTGAATCATTTCCTGCCGTTCCGGCCTTTCCCGACTGGTTTCCGCATGAAGCGATCAGGATGGCAGCAGGAATAAAGAGAATTGCAATCGATTTTTTCATGTCTGCTGTTTTTCCAAAGATAACATCAAATTATGTTCCATCTATTTAAATATATAAATATTAACACTTATTTGACTTCAGTTGCATTATTATTTTCCATTTTGTATCTTTATAGAAATCAGCTGCGGCCAAAGGACCCGATTTGAAAAGCTGCTCAGGCTTTTGAAAGGCTTTGGATACGAAGAACAACGGGGATCCGGATCATTGTTATGAAAAATATAATGAAGTACAAAGGGTTTATTGGCTCTGTGCATTATGCAGCAGAGGAAAGAGTATTTTACGGAAAGGTTGAAGAGGTAAAAGACCGGATCACATTTGAAGGGTCAACAGTTGATGAACTTGAGGAGGGATTCAAATTTATGGTGAATGAGCATATTGATGATTGCAACAAAAGGAATATTCCGGTTGAGAAATCTTACAAGGGAAACATCAATATCCGCTTGTCACCGGAACTGCATAAAAAAGTTGCACACAATGCCATCCTGAAAGGTATCCCATTGAATCAATACATTAATGATGCAATAAAAAAAGAAGTTGCATCCTCCGATCCGGACTTATAAGCAGAAGTTCATTCCTTCCGTCCGGAAAATCATACCTGTTTGTCTGAATTATAAAAATCGTATCTTTACCTCAGCGGGTCCGTTGCGGGATCCTGCCAGATTGTCAAAATTCAACCACAATTAAAATCAATTTTCATGAGAAAAATAAGGAAGGAAGATATCAGCCAGGAGGTATTCGATTTGTACGACGATTATGCGCACAGCAGGATAGACAGAAGGCAATTCATCGAGAAGCTGTCTGTTTACGCCGTCGGGGGCATTACCGTTTCCGCCCTGTTGAGCGCAATCATGCCCAACTATCGGGATACCCTTCAGATCGATCCGGATGACCCCGGATTAAATTCGGATTACATTACCTATGTATCGTCAAAGGGAGGCGGTGAAATCCGCGGCCTGCTTTCATCGCCCTCCGGTGCAGAGGGGAAAATGCCCGGGATCGTTGTGGTTCACGAAAACCGGGGATTGAATCCATACATCGAAGATGTCGGCAGGAGGGCTGCCCTGGAAGGATTTCTGTCCCTGGCGCCGGATGCGCTGACCCCGCTCGGCGGGTATCCCGGCAACGACGATGAAGGAAGGGAGCTCCAGAGACAGCGTGACCGGGATGAAATGCTGGAAGACTTCATTGCAGCCTACGATTATCTGAAGACATATCCGCTATGCACCGGGAAAGTCGGTGTGGTAGGGTTCTGCTTCGGAGGCGGTATCTCAAACATGATGGCCGTCAGGGTTCCCGGCCTCGCAGCGGCCGTCCCTTTTTACGGGAGCCAGCCTCCGGCCGAATCCGTTCCCGACATCAACGCCCCCCTGCTTCTGCATTATGCGGGCCTCGACCAGAGGGTCAATGCGGGATGGCCTGAATATGAAAAGGCATTGAAGGAAAACAACAAGGAATACACAGTCTATTTCTATGACAATGTGAACCACGGATTTCATAATGATTCAACACCCCGTTACGATAAGCAGGCTGCCGAGCTTGCCTGGAAAAGGACCATTGATTTCTTCAGGGAAAAACTGGGCTGAACCGGTTTACGGCAGAACGTATGTATAAATAATATGTAATTTTGCATTTTATTATATGATTATTTGCTATTTTATTGCAAATAATGTAATTTTACGTTCTCATAAAACTGTTGATGTTCTTCTATGTGGATAGAACGTAACTATTCGGCAAGAATTAAAGATGCAGTTAAGACACGGCCTGTAGTATTACTGACCGGGATACGCCAGGCCGGGAAAAGTACACTTCTTCGAAAGCTCCTAAGTGATGCTGAATACATAACTTTAGACAAGATATTACTGGCAGAGGAAGCAGAAGAAAACCCGACGCTGTTTCTTAACCGATTCAGCAAACAGGTTATTATCGATGAGATCCAATATGCACCTTCCTTATTCAGGGACTTAAAAATCAAGGTTGATGAAAACAGAAATGTTAAGGGGAGATGGATCTTAACAGGGAGCCAGCAATTCATATTGATGAGGCATGCAAGTGAGTCTCTGGCTGGAAGGATCAGGATATTGAATCTGGGTACATTAAATGCTTCAGAACTTAACAGGACCAAATTATTAAGCAATAAGAGGGATTTGTTATGGAAAGGAGGATTCCCGGAACTTTGGGCAGAAAATCTGAATACGAAAGATTTCTTCGATGATTATATACAAACATATCTTGAAAGAGATCTGAGACAAATCTTAAATGTGACAAATCTGAGGGATTTCAGGCGTTTCTTATCAATTCTGGCAATTCGGACGGGACAGTTGATGAACTATTCCGAAATCTCAAAGGAAGTAGGTGTTGCCGTAAATACCATAAAGGCATGGATTTCTGCATTGGAAACTTCAGGAGTTATAGTTCTTCTGCCTCCCTATTACAATAATTTGGGGAAACGTTTAATAAAAGCTCCTAAACTGTACTTTTGCGACAACGGTCTGATTGCATCATTACTTAATATTGATTCACTTGAGGCTCTGGATGTATCGATGCACCTGGGAAGTCTGTGGGAAAACTTCGTTTTTTCAGAATATCTGAAGGAAGGATTTATCGCAGGAAAGGACATTTTCTTCTTTAGAGATTCCAATGGAAATGAAATAGACTTTATCATTGAAAAAGAAGGTGGTATTTCCCTGATTGAAGCAAAACACGTGGAACGGCCAAATCCGGGTAAATTGCATATGGATAAAATCTCCCGGCTTTTCAATAAAAAAGTAAATTCATTTGTCGCTTGTAATGTTGATGAGACAGGAGTAATCGCATTGAAGGATTTTTCTCTGTATAATCCACTTTTTGGATCCACTATATAGCTTTATTCAAACTGCTTCGATAAAATTTCAGGGGATATAACCGGTACTATTTTTATAAGTGGCTCCTGATCTGATAAGCATATAACCGATCGGCATGGCGCAAATACAGCCTTCCTCCGCAAACAACCGGATGTGCCCAGTAGGGCCCTACACCTCCCCCGGGAACCTTGAACTCACCGGTTACTTCAAACTTATCCGGTGACGCTTTTACAAGTCTCATTCTGCCATTTTCATCGTAGAGGTATAACATCCCGTCTGCATACGTAAGCGCCCCCATGCTGCCCGGGTCTTTCCACATCTGTTTTCCGGTAAGCAGTTCCAGGCAGATCCAGCCTCTGCTTCTGTCCCCTGAACCATAGACAAACCCATCGTGATATATCACCCCGCCATGATAATTATCCAGTAAATCGGATTTCCAGACTTTCTCGGCAGTAATATTATCTCCTGATGATCCAAGTCTGACAAGTACGCATCCGCCGCCTTCTCCACTGGACATAAAAACATATTCATTATGAACCACTGCATCGGAGCAATTCACTTCGTAATCGTTTTCAAAATCAATTTTCCAGAGAAGCTTGCCTGTTTTTGTATCCACACCATAATAGCAACTTGAACTGGCGTTAATTAACTGACGATATCCGCCAAAATCGTGGAGTACCGCAGAGTTATATGCGTATAACCCGGGAATATCGTTGTTTATCCAGAGGGTTTCTCCGGTTCTTTTGTTCAGACATGCCTGGTATCCTCTTCTTCCTGCCGGTTTTACATAAAGCACACTGCCGTCAATAAGTACAGATTCTGTGAACCCATAATCAGGCATGCCGGTTTTGAAATCACCCATTAGATCTCTTGACCAGATTATATCGCCAGTTTCAGCCCGATAGGCAGTCAATCTGTTTAACTCACTTAAATGATATACCGTACCTTCGTCGTATGAGGGTGTACTTCTCGGGCCGTCATAGCCTCTTGCCCAGTATACTTCTACTTTCCACGCAGACCCGTTTGGTTTCTTCCAGATAAGTTTGCCATCGAGATCATAGGCAAACACATAGGTTTGATCATCGTATGTCCCTGAAGTGAAGATAAGACCGTCTGCTATAGAAACGGAAGCATATCCCTCTCCCAGGCCGGAAACCGACCATAATAACCCGGGGCCGCCCTCAGGCCAGGTTTTCATCAGTCCTGTTTCATTTGATTTATTCTTACGGTCCGGGCCGTGGAAACAAGGCCATTCGGGTTGATCCTTTAAACCTGTTGCGGGAATACTGTATTGTGGCAAGTCCTTTAGAGATACAGCGATATCCGGATTTGCCGAACTTATGCCGGTTGCATCGGTGGTGCCGGCCCCATACCTGTTGTTGCATGACAGCATAAAGCCGGTGGCGCAAAACAACAGGAAGAATACCCTTTTGTAACTTAAAGATTGTTCCACTGTATCATCCCTTCCCTTCTTTGATCAGATCTATTCGAATTCCTTCGGCACCCCGCAGATCATCCTTAAGGGATTATCGGGTGATGTATTGCGGTACTGGTGTTTCTCGCCGGGCAGCACAAGGGCAAAATCGCCGGCCTTCACTGCCTGCTGCTCCCCCTCCCCGTTCACCATGACTCCTTCACCTTCGATAATGTAATTCATGTGCTCATAGGGATGGTCGTGATAGGGAGTATAGCCCCCCGCTTCTACCGTAAAGACCCTGAGGGCATAGACCGGGGCGCCGTCGTCGGCCGACAGCGGTACCTGCTTCCAGGATTTGTGTGCTCCTTCCATCCTGACCTCGTTCTTTTCTACATTGTCGAGTGATATGATTTTCATGTTTTCCGTTTTTAAAAATTAGCATTTCAAAGGGCCGCTACGTTTTTCCCTTCTCCCTGCCGGGTGCACCGGTCAGGGCCGGTCAGGTTCCAGCTGCGCTGCGACTTCATCCAGGTCAACCAGACCGTAATCCGTATCAAGGAAGATCCTGCCGTCCTTTTCCTGAAATCCGTACATGCCGAATGTATCGCCCAGTAATTCCCTGCCGATATGCATTCGCAGCCTGGCGTTATACAGGTGGGCAATTTCCTCAATCCTGGCTTCGACTTCCTGACGGTACATGTAATCGATCTGCACCCATTCCTTGTCGGGACTTATTTCCATGATCTCGAGGTACAGGAACACTCCCTCGGGGAGGTCCTCCTGCTCAGCCAGTATGTTCTCATCGGCAAGGACCATCCTTTCATTGTTATCCAGGACGACATAGACAATGCCCTGGTCATCATCCTTTATGATATCCGTGATCCTTTCTTCTTCAGGTATTTCCGTCATCACTTTTTCGATCCCGGGTCCCGTTCCGATGTCCGATATGCAGGTGTCGTCATATAGGCTTCCCCTGAAAACCTCCAGGATCTCACATGTAAGGAAGAATCTTGCCATTGGCGCTGTACCGGTTTCGCCGGATAACTCCTGGTACTTTTCTATGTCGGAGCGGAATTCCTTCAGGAATCTGGCCAGCTGCTTTTCCATGAACATTTTCGCATCGGCCTTGTCCCAGGGCATGGGGATTTGCTGGATGCCCCAGGAATCCTCCAGCTCCACATCCACCGGCTCACCGAACGGCAGGGTATAAAAATAGGCATACAGCTCGGTTTCATCGCCCGGTATCATAAAACCGACGGAAAGACTTAGCCGGAGTTTTTTCACCCGGTTGTTCCGGTCGAAAAGGCTGCGGGATTTCTGGTACCCGTTGGTAATGTATATGTAATCACCGGGTTCCTTCCCGATGGCCAGGGTGACGGATTCGGAAATGCCCTCCCCGTCAACCCCTTCCACCCATGCCGTCGAAGGGTCTCCGTCGAACAGGTTGTGAGCGCCGTAGACTCCCGGGGCTTCATACGGGTCAGGTTCATTCAGCTCGGAGGTGGATGCGTAATAGCCGCCGATCGTGTTCAATTCGAGCTTTTTCCAGGGTTCCCGGACCGAACAGAAGGAAAAAAGGAAAATAAGCGGTAAAATGCAACAAAACGATTTCATGGCAAAGGGGTTATTATGTGCTTAAATTTAATACAAATGCTCCTGTTTTCATGAAAACCTTAAAAATATACCCGGCGCCGCCTGCATGACCGGTCGAACCCGGGTCCTCTTTTCCGCATAAATTGCGCGTTTTTAAGGATAATTTCAATTATTTTATATATTTGTTTACTCCAACTATCTTACATGTCAGGCACGCCTAATTAACTCAAAATCTTTAACCAAAAAGTATCACAATGGAACAAAGAAAATCCACCAACAGTCTCGGCTTGTCCGTGATCGGGTCCATTTTTTTCATTTTCGGCTTTGCGACTACTTTCATCATCACGCTGAGCGCCAAGGTAAAGGAAGTGTTTACCCTCAGTGAATTTGAAGCTCAGTTGATTACTTCTGCATTTTTCATTGCCTATCCCCTGCTTTCCATTCCAAGCGGGTACATTGTCAAGAGAATAGGCTATAAAACTTCATTGATTGCCGGATTGGTCCTGATGGCTGCAGGCAGCTTCCTGTTTTTCCCCGCTGCTTCCATTCCATCCTATCCGCTTTTCCTGGCAGCAACTTTTGTGCTTGCCTCGGGCGTTGTGTTGCTGCAGGTTGCCGCCAATCCCTATGCCACCGCCCTGGGGCCCGATGAAACCGCTTCAGGCCGGCTGAATATGGTGCAGGCTTTGAACTCGGTGGCAACAATGGTTGCCCCCTGGGTGATCTCGGTCGCCGTTTTCAAAGGCGCGGGAGAGATGCTGGATGCCGCCGCTGCGGCAAAAACCGTGCAAATGCCTTTCATAGTTATGGGCGTGCTGGTACTGCTTATTGCGCTGATAATCATGGCTATGAAACTTCCCGAGATCACGGGTGAAGCCAGCGTTGAAGTGCGAAAAAGCGTCTGGAAATACCCGCATGTACTGCTCGGCTCCCTGGGTATTTTCTTTTATGTCGGCGCCGAGGTCGGAACCGCCGGCCTTATCGTCAATTACCTGAGAACGGCTGAGAACGGCGGGCTTACCGCCGAGGCGGCTTCACGTTTCGCTGCCATTTACTGGGGAGGCGCAATGATCGGGCGTTTCTTCGGAGCCGTGATGCTTTCCGACATCAAGACGGCAGCAAGGAAATATTCATTTGTCCTGGGAATACTTGTGCTTGCCTTCATAGCAGGTTCGTTTGTGACCGACTGGAGCTGGAAGCACGGCCTTTACTTCCTGATCATTGCCGTGATCAACTTCATCATCATGCAGATCGGGGCCGGCCGTGACACTCGTATCCTTTCGGTATTTGCCACAGTGGCCGCAATCCTGGCACTTGTTACAGCCTTTACAACAGGACAGGTTGCACTCTGGACCGTGGTTTCCATAGGATTCTTCAACTCCGTGATGTTCCCGACCATTTTCTCCCTGAGTGTCAAGGATCTGGATAAGGGTGAGCTGAGCACTGCCTCAGGCATTATAAACAGCCTGATACTGGGCGGAGGGATCATTCCCCTGATCATGGGAAGAATCGCCGACAGCACCGGGTATACCTGGGCATTTATTGTCCCCGCCGTTTGTTACGCGTATATTCTTTTCTTCGCGGCCAAGGGCAGCCAGCTCAGATAACCCCCAATTACGAATAAAATAACAATACCCCGAAATGAGTAAAATAGCAGTAGGAATTGACATTGGCGGTACGAACACCGCAATAGGAATAGTGGACGGGGAGGGAAAAGTCCTCTATGAGAAAAAACCCCAGTTGCCGACCCCGCAGAAGAAAGAGAATCCCGGTGCGAGCCAGGCAAAATCGGAAGAGATACTGGAAAAATTCACGGGTACCCTTGCATCGGAAATCAATTCCGCAATAGATGCGGTAAGGAAAAGCAACCCGGGCGTTGAAGTTGCAGGCATAGGGATAGGTGCACCCAACGGCAACTATTACAAGGGGACCATAGAGCTGGCCCCGAACCTGCCCTTCGTCGGTGTCGTGCATTTCGCGGATATGATCAGGTCGAAGCTCCCCGGAATCGAAATTATCAGGCTGACCAACGACGCAAACGCCGCCGCGCTGGGCGAAATGATCTACGGCGGCGGCAAGGGGATGAAGAATTTCGCGATGTTCACCCTGGGTACGGGCGTAGGAAGCGGCCTAATCGTGGACGGGGACCTGGTATACGGCCATGACGGTTTCGCCGGCGAATGCGGCCATATGGAAGTGGTGCCCGACGGACGCCTGTGCGGCTGCGGCGGGCTGGGCCACCTTGAAGCATATTGTTCAGCGCCGGGTATGGTACGCACCGTATTTGAGATCCTGGTAAAAAACAACGACCTCGGCAGCGAACTTGCCGGCATTCCCTTTAATACAATGACTTCGGAGATGGTATATAATGCAGCCGTTAAAGGGGACAAGGTCGCCAGAGAAGCCTTTGAAATCACCGGGGAGGTACTGGGCCGTGGACTTGCCATCACCGTTGACCATTTCAGCCCCGAAGCCATCTTCCTGTTCGGCGGCCCTGCGGCGGCCGGTGACCTGATCTTCAAACCTGCAAAAGACAGCATGGAACGTCATGTGCTCCCTGTCTTTCGCAACAAGGTCAGTATCCTTCCGTCAAAGCTCAAAGCAGGTTCGGCGGCCATCGTCGGGGCGAGCGCGCTGGTCTGGAAGGAACTTGAAAAAATGTGATGCAAGGCCTGTCCGGCGTGGTTCAGGCCCTGAGGAATTCTGGCGGAACATCTTTCAGCCGTGAAATATCCCGGATCCTTTCACCGACATCGAATCCCATGGGGCATTCCACCCGGCACGCCTGGCAGGCAGTACAATAATTTTCCGAGAGATCGACACAATCGAGCGTTCTCCTTGCAAATCCCGGATCACCGTACCCGTAAGCATACATGTAGCTTCGCATTACGGTCGGAATATCGAGCTGATGGGGGCACTGGGGAATACACCTGCTGCATTGCAGGCAGTACAGGCCGGGCTCGCTTCCTGCAGATGCAAGTTCCAGGTCATTCATTTCCTGCTCGGAAAGCTCCAGGTCGTTCATCATCTCTATGTTCTGCTGTAATTCCTCCACGTTGCTCATACCCGAGACAATACTGGTGACATTCTCATTCTGCAGCACCCATTTCAGCGTTGCCTTTGAATTGACAGGCTGTGTCCTTTCCCTGTCACGGAATGCACCAGCCTGTGATTTCATGCCAAGTATGCCCAGGCCGGCACTGGTCGCATAACCGATGGCCTCGTTCATCTGTACTGCATTTTCCGTACGGAAATTATATGCCGTCATTACAAGGTCATACACCTTTGTATCTGCAGCCGCCCTGATGGCTTCCTCGCAGTAACTGTGGGTGGCGATCCCGATGTACCTGGTCTTCCCCTGTTTTTTCAGATCTTCCATTGTTCTGAGAAGCGGTTCGTAAAAAACGGATTCACGTTTGGCGGTAAAGGGAAGGAATATGATATCAACATAATCCAGGCCAAGACGCTCAAGCCCGCCTTCTATATCACTTGTAAAGGCTTTTCCGGCTCCGGGATCGGTAAATATGCCGTTCACCGGATCGGTTCCCTGCGGCTGGGAACTTGTTGCAATCAAAAATGAATCGCGTGGTCGGTCTTTCAGAACATCGCTCAGCATCTTCTCATTATTACCTTCCCCGTAATAACTTGACGTTTGAATCAGTTTGATACCTGCGTCCAGTACCGCTCTTACGAAATTCGGATTCTTTACACTGCCCGCTCCCAGGCTGATTACCGGGAGTTTGATTCCTGTTCTGCCAAGTGTACGGTATACCAGGTCCTTTCGTGACGCCGTACCAGTAACACTGCCCGGTATTGCTCCTCCGGACGTACCCGGCAATACGATTGCCCCCGATATGCCGAGCATGCTTTTTTTCAGGAAATTCCTGCGTGCTTCTTTTTTCATGTAATCGAATGGTTTTGGTTCATGATCTATTATGAAAATCTGTCCTGATGTTGAAGATAATCAAACTTATTTTATAAATCGCTCTTCAGTGACTACGAATCTCCTTTTGGAATTTAACTTTACAACAGGCAGCAGGTCAGCCGGGCGTATTGAAATTTCATATTTTTCAGTATCTTATACCTGTTCGTAAATGATGACCGCCAGTTAAAATGAAAGTAACACTACTGGTTATACTTATACTGATCCTGATCGCAGTTCTGTTGTACTTTGCGCTGATCGGCAATACAGACAAGTCCGGACCCGAATTTGTGACGTTTGATGAACCTGTGAAATTCATAGGGCTGGAAATAAACACAAGCGACAGGGACATATACAGGGATGTCGGAAAAGTTGCAGCCGAATTCAACAGCATCAAGGAAAAAAATCCTGTACCATACAAAAAGGAACCCTGGGCTTTTGTGGCCGTCAGCAAGGATTATGACACAGATAAAAGGACTTTTACATACATCGTCGGGGATGTGGTTACCAGAATTGACAGTATTCCCGAAGGATTAACGTCCTATGAAATTCCCGCACTTACCTATGCCGTATTTCCGGTGCGCCCGAAAAGCAGGCTGGCCTGGGGCATCACGATGGGCAGGATGAAGAAATTCATCTTCAGGGAATGGCTGCCCAAGTCAGGGTATGAAGTGTCGGACATTATCGGGGACTTTGAATTGCATGATGAAAGGAGCCTCGGGAAAAACCCGGAAATCCAGCTGTATGTCGCGTTATCTTCCGGCCCTGGCAATGACTGAACGAATGATCAGGGCCAGGATAAAAATGACGGAAACAACCCTGAATATCCTTCCCGTGAAATCTCCGTGCCGGGTATAGAATGTCTGCTTTTCGTTTAAATAAACATATCCTTCAATGGCGCCTTTTATGCCCCATGTCAGCTGCTCCATGATCTCGCCTTTCTGATTGATCAGGGAGGATATTCCCGTATTGGCCGAGCGGACAACGCTTCTGCGCGTTTCCACGGCCCTGAGCTGTGCATATTTATTGAACATCTTGTGCCCGGGCGTATTGCCCCACCAGCCTTCGTTTGTAATGTTGAAGATCACGTTCGCCCCGTTCCGGATGTATCCGGTTACAAATTCACCGTATATGTTTTCCCAGCAGATGACGGGTGCGGCGCGTACTGAGCCGTCGCAGGAAGACAGTACCTTTCTTTCGGGGGATACCCCGTGGCTCCTGTATGTCCCTCCCAGCCTGACCATCAAATTATTGAGGAATTTGAGATGCTCGGCATAAGGCATGGTCTCGACCCCGGGGAAAAGCTTTGATTTATGGTAATATTGTATGGAACAACGGTTTACCTGGACCGCGGAATTGTAGGTATCGAAATACTGCCCTGCATAGTTCAGCCCGGCAGTGGACGGAATGCTGTCACCGGCAGAATAGGTCCGCGAGAGGGTCATCCCGAGCACCACGTTGAGTTGCGGGTATTGTTCTGTCAGCCGTCTTGCTTTTTCGATGCTGGCATCGTATTTCAGCGCATCAATGTCGGTATAGGCGGTAATTGAGGTTTCCGGCGTGATGATGTAGTCAAGGTCCCCGTTCAGGTAGGGACGGGACAAACTCAGCAGGGTATCCGTTTGCTGCCGGGGAGTAAACGAAATGAACTTCTCATAAGGATCGACATTGGGCTGTACGGACAATACGTCTATCTGTTCCCCGCTTTGGGTGTAATTCCTGAAAATCATAATTGAAATCAGGACGGGAAACAGAAGCAGGACCGCGTATGCGGTCAGGTATTTCAGAACCGGTTTTTTCGAGAGGAAGCGCAAAAGGGTTTCATAGAGCAGTATGTTCAGGATCAGTACCCAGACGGATCCGCCCAGGCACCCCGTATATTCGAACCATTGCACCATTCTGATGTGATGGGACAAACCGTTGCCGAGATTCAGCCAGGGAACGGACAGCTCCGCATTCAGATAGAGGTATTCGAATGCAATCCAGAAAGATACCAGGGAGACATATCCGGGGAACTTTCCGAATCCCGCCTTCACCCAGTGATAAAGCAACATTATGCACGTATACAGCAGGGCGTCGAGAACGATCAGGAATACCGTGCCTGCCACAGTGGCATTCGCCAGCCACCAGCCCGAGGATATGCCCCAGGTCAGAAAGACAAGTCCCTGGTACATACAGGTCCGGAGAACGGATTTTTTAAGGGCCGCGGGAACAAAATCTTCTATGTACAGGAGGGGAACGACCGCGAAGAACAGGACGATCCCTGATCCCGAACCATACCAGGGCAGGCTCATGACAAACCCGGTAGCGACCGACAGTATCAGAAAACCGCCCTTTGTTCTCAACCCGACCATGAAACCTGCAGGTTAATATTATTAATCCTCAGAAAGCATTGAAACGGGAAAGTTACCGGATTATGCCGGAATAACTGTCAAACCCTGTGAAAAATACTAATTTTAAACCATGAACAACGATAAACCGTTTCAGATATCATCGCCGGTAAGGCCGCTTGCCTTTCATATAATGACAAAGCCGCACGGCCCCACGTGCAATCTGAACTGCACCTATTGTTATTACCTGGAAAAATCAAAATTATATCCTGAAACCAGGAACTTCAAAATGAGTGAAGAATTGCTCGAAATATTCACAAGGCAATATATTGAAGCACAGGATGTACCTTCCGTAACCTTTACATGGCAGGGAGGAGAGCCGACCCTGCTGGGCATTGATTTTTTCAAAAAGGCGGTTGCCCTGCAAAGGAAGTACAGCAACGGGAAACAAATTGAAAATTCCTTTCAGACCAACGGTACATTGATCAATGCCGACTGGTGCAGGTTTTTTCATGACAACAACTTCCTGGTAGGGATCTCCGTTGACGGTCCCAGGGAGCTGCATGACAGGCATCGCGTAAACAAATCCGGAAAAGCATCATATAACCAGGTGCTTACCGCGATCGGGCTTATGAAAAAATACCGTGTTAATTTCAATGCCCTGACCGTGGTGCACCGCGACAATGTGCAACATCCGCTGGATGTATACAATTTTCTGAAATCCAGGGGCATTGAATACATCCAGTTCATCCCCATCGTGGAAAGGATCAACGAGAATGCAGGTGCCGGTGAAATTGAACTGGTGGCTCCGGAATTCCGGAGCGCCGCCAAAGTCACCGAATGGTCGGTCAGGCCCGAAGATTACGGCAGGTTCCTGATCACTGTCTTCGACGAGTGGGTACGCAAGGATGTTGCCCGGGTCTTCGTGCAGATGTTCGATGTCACCCTGGCCAACTGGGTCGGCCAGCCCGCCGGATTATGTGTCTTTGAAGAGACCTGCGGCAGTGCCATGGTGCTGGAACACAACGGAGATCTGTACACCTGCGACCATTTTGTATATGATGAGCACAGGCTCGGGAACATCCGGAATTCCACGATAAGGAATATGGCTCTGTCAAAACAGCAATATGACTTCGGACAGAACAAACTGCTCGGGCTGCCTGCTTATTGCATGAATTGCGAATACCGTTTCGCCTGCCACGGGGAATGTCCCAAACACCGGTTCGGGATCACTCCCGACGGGGAAAGGGGGCTGAATTATCTTTGCAGGGCTTACAAAATGTTCTTTTCATACGTGCATCCCTATATGCAGTATATGGGTGACGAGCTGGCCGCCAAACGGCCTCCCGCCAATGTCATAAACTGGGCGAGAAAGTTGAAAAGGTACGGTGAGTGACGCCTTGATTCATTCCCGCATCTCCATGGTCATCACGCATCTGAAACCCAGGTTGGACAGCCCCGAATCGTAAGAAGTGCCCTGCCTGGCGCTCGGCCTGTAATTGGTACAATAACCGGATGCACACAGGAAGGAACCGCCCTTTGTTACCCTTTGCAAGGAATACGGTTCGTGAGGAACATTTGGCCCGGAAGGACCCTGCGGGTTTATCTGGATCTCGTACGGATCATACTTTGCATATGCATTCACATCGTACCAGTCGCTTACCCATTCCCATACGTTTCCTATCATGTCGTAAAGTCCGAAATTATTGGGAGGGAAGCTTTTCACCGGGGCGACTCCGGCAAAACCGTCAAGCACGAGATTATCGTCGGGGAAACGGCCCTGAAAGGTATTTGCCATATACTGGCCGGAGGGTGTGAATTCATCACCCCAGGCGTATGTTTTCCGGACAAGGCCGCCCCTTGCGGCAAACTCCCATTCCGCTTCAGTGGGCAGTCTTTTACCTGCCCATTTACAATAGGCATTGGCATCGTCCCACGACACATGGACTACGGGCGCATCCCATCTTCCGTCCAGGTCGCTCTGCGGACCGTCGGGATGTTTCCAGGATGCCCCGGGCACCCATTTCCACCACTGGCTGATGTCGGCGGTGGATACCGGGTGATCGGGGGGGATAAAGACTATGGAAGCGGGAACCAGCAGATCATCGGAAGGTTTGGGCGTGCCCGGCGGAAGCTGTTTCTTAAGCTCGTTCCAGTCGGGTTTCCGTTCGGCTGTGGTGATGTAGCCCGTAGCTTCCACAAACTCGTTGAACTGCCGGTTGGTTACTTCCGTAACATCCATCCAGAAACCATCAACTTTCACCTCATGGGCCGGCATTTCGTGAGGCATTGCACCAGGGTCGTCGGTTCCCATTATAAAGTTTCCCCCGCTTATCCAGACCATGCCGGGAATAACGGTGTCGGTCATCTCTGCAGAGGATATTGCCTGGTTACCTGTTCCCTTCCTGCTCCTCTGGCAGGCAAGGGAAAAGACGGTCAGTGCAATAAAAAGGACTATATACTGTTTGCTCATGCTTTGTCCGGGTTCTCATTAAATTATTCCCCGCCGCGGGCCGTAGGCATTCCCCCCGGAAAGCCTCCGGGCAGATTCATATTAAGCCAGTACATGAAAGGAGGATTGTCAATGGTCTCCTGAACAAAGCTCATGGCCAGGGAATCACTGTCACCGTACCTGGTCATCAGCCTGGACAGCTCTTCGTGCAGGCTGTCCCTGACCGAACTGTATTGCGGATCGTCATAAACATCTACCATCTCATCGGGGTCTCTCTGAAGATCGAACAATTCCCAGTCGTCGATGTCATTTCCGATATCATAATAGAAATGGATGAGCTTATAACGGTCTGTGGTGATGCCATAGTGCCGCGGTACATAATGTTCACTCGGGGCCTCGTAATAATGGTAATAAAATGCTTTTCTCCAATCATCGGGAGTGTTCCCTTCGAGAATGGGCAAAAAGCTTGCTCCCTGCATCTGCGAGGGAATGGTCCCTCCGGCTGCATCAATGAATGTCTCGGCAAAATCGAGGTTCGAAACCATATCGTTGACAACACTGCCAGGCGTTACTACTCCGGGCCACTGGATAAGCAGGGGGGTCCGCAGGGATTCCCTGAACATCCAGCGCTTGTCAAACCATCCGTGTTCTCCCAGGTAAAAACCCTGATCGGATGTGTATACAACAATGGTATTTTTGTCCAGCCCGTTTTCCTCCAGAAAATCGAGTATCTTCCCAACACTCTTATCGACTGCGGCAATGCAGGCAAGATAGTCTTCCATGTAACGCTGGTATTTATACAGGACAAGGTCGCTGCCTGTCAGGTTCAGCTCATTGAATTCTTCCAGCTTCGGGCCATATTCCGCTTCCCACAATTGCTGCTGGACGGAATCAAGCCCCCGCCGCGGACGGGAGGATAATTTCAGATCCCTTTCCAATCCCATTGTGTTGGCAATGGTCATGTTCTGATTATGTTCCGCAGGCCCCCTGTTCGAATAATCGTCGAACAAGGTGGCGGGTATCGGGAAGGTGACATCATCGTACATCCCCAGCTCGTCCGGACCCGGATCCCAGCTGCGGTGCGGAGCTTTATGATGCATCATCATCATGAAGGGCCTGTCGGAATCCTTGACCTTTTCCAGCCATTGAAGGGCCTTCCCCGTAATGATCTCCGTAGTATAGCCTGTCGTATCATACCGCCCCGAAGAGTTGACAAAGGCCGGATTGTAATAGGATCCCTGCCCCTGAAGAACGTCCCAGTAATCAAACCCTGTCGGCTGAGAGACAAGATGCCATTTGCCGATCATCGCTGTCTGATAGCCTTCCTGCTGAAGCACTTTCGGAAAGGTCGCCAGGGTGCTGTCAAACCTGACATTGCCGAAATTGTCCTTGAATCCGTTGATATGACTGTATTCTCCGCTCAGTATGGTGGCCCTGGAGGGACCGCATATGGAATTGGTGACATAACACCGGTTGAACCGCATCCCGTTGGCGGCGATACGGTCGATGTTGGGGGTGGGTGCAAGGCCTGCAAGCGGCCCGCCGTATGCGCTTATGGCCTGGTAGGCATGGTCGTCGCTCATGATGTAAATGATGTTGGGCTTCCCGGATTTCTGTTTTTCACAGGAAACCAGGCCGGGAAGTGCCGTGCCTATGCCAAGCAATGCAAGCAATGATAATTTTGTGTCCATCTTTTTCATATTGACAAATATATAAAACCCGGCAGTAACTCTGTACTTCTCCCCAGGACTATGCTGCTGCCAGGTTCTATTTGAATAATCGCAACCGGTCAGTAAGAACAATGCCGGGAATCAGCCCGTTGTGACAATGACACGCCGGTACCTTGCAAGTCGCGGATTTCCCCCGTCCTTTACCTCGAGAATCATGTGAACCGTACTTCCCGTTTCCGCATCCCGGGGCATAATGAATGAAGCGCTGCTGCTTCCCGATCCCTCAACGGAGACTTCATGGTCACAGGTTCCCGCCTCAACATACTGCCACCAGCGATATTCAAGCCTGTCACCGTCCGGGTCTTCCGCAACACCCTCCAGCTGCACCCTGTCACCGGGCTGTGCCGTTATGTCTGCAGGATGTTCAAGGTGAACCACAGGGGCATGATTGGCATCTTCATACTCCATTACGCACCAGTCGGCCCGTGCTGCAAAATCGTTCTGAAGGGTCTCGAGCCAGCGTATCTGCGGGTAGGAGGTTTCAC
>CAYOPZ010000026.1:0-39006 GCA_964406005.1 uncultured Bacteroidaceae bacterium | reverse complement strand
AAACTGCACAGGCAGGTATCCGTTGAGATCCCCTTCGAAATCGTCCCCGAATAAAAGCCTCACTGTTAGAAATTATCGTACCAGGTTTGATGTTTTTCGTAACTGATATCCTTCATTACGGAGGACTTGATATTGATCCGGAAGGAATAACTCCGGAAAGTGCCGAAAGGCACCACGGAAACCTGCATCTCCCAGCAATGAAGATCCCGGTAAATGCTCAAATTGGTGGTTGAAACCTTTTTTGCCTTGAAATCATAACCCGAATTGAATCCGATTTGCCATTTCGGAGTAAGACTGAATTCCCCCCTGAACCGAAGCGACTGAATGATGCTGCTCTCCTCAAAGGGTTTGGTATAACGAAAATTGTAATCCAGGTTGAATGACCAGGGTATGCTGAAATCAACATAGGCAGCATAATAGATCTGATCATTGCCGGTAGGATTGAGTACCATGGCCGTGGCATCGTTCGCCAGATTTCCCTCCTCCTGCCTTCCGGTGCTTCCCTGCCGTGAACTGAATCTTGCGCCCACTGAAAAATCGAAATTTGTCAGCCTGAACAGTCTTCTGTCCGTACTGTACAGGGAGGAACCTATGTTTTTCGAAATGCCGTTCTCATCCGTTACATATGCGTAAGGGTTGAAGACACCATTGAAACGCAGGCTGACTGTCCTGTTGAAAAGGCTCGTATTGCCACTCATCCGTACGGGCGTCCATTTCATGGAATCCCGGAACATGGTATATGTGGTGGCAAAGTTGAGGTTGTCCAGTATCTTTACCTTTCTGGCTCCCTCAAGGGAATCCACTTCGGATTTCAGCTTCATTTCCACATTGTTCTTCAGGTTCAGCCTGATCGAGCCCTGCCGCCCGCTGGGTACGGGTATACTGTAAATGCTCTCATCGTACAGAGGGTAGGTCCGGGTAGCCCCCGTGGAGTCTGTCTGCACCTCCTGGTAGTAATCAGGCACCTTCCCTTTCATATCGGGGGTATAGCTGAAGGTGGCGCTGGGAGACATAACATGCCGGATGGCTTCGATCCTTGACCGCTCACGAAAGCTGTAGACGCCGAAAATCTTGGGAGTGTAACTTATTCCTACACTGGGTACGTAGGCATGTGCATATTTCAGCCCGGGAACCGTGTCTATCACCAGGGTATCCCGGCCACTGCCGCTCGGATTGTCTGTTCCGTTATAATACCGGGGGCGGATGGACTTCGTAAAGAGCACTCCTGTGTAGCGGACATTGGGTGACACAGTAAAATGTCCGGGTAAATTCATCGGAAGGCTGAGCGGTATATTGTGCCGGTATCCTGTATAAAAATCCGAGGCCCTGGTCGATCTGAAGAGTGAATCTTCATGGACATTCAACCTGTTTTCAAGCGTAGAGCTATAACTGAACTGAAGTTTTTCATAGAACCTCTCCCTGCCTGCTGCCGATCTTCTTTTCAGGGGATAGATCCTGTTCATATTGAAATTTGCAGATGGCATGTTCAGATCCACCATACCGGTCTGGCTGTTCTGCGTGGCAGACATATTAGCGGAAAGATTAAAGGGAGTGTTCGGAAAGAGCCTGGAGTATGAAATGCTGGAACGCTTGGTACTCCGCAATACGTCGTTGATGTTCCTGGAATGGTTCTGGTCGTACCGCGTGGTGCTGAAATTTACATTGGCCCTCAAATTCTGGTTCGGATTGGCCCTCGAATCCTGGGAATGTGACCAGTTAACGGCGAAATCCTTTGTTTTTGAATAGTTTTCCAGCCCCTTTTCCCCTGAGACGTTTTCATAATAGTTGATCCCGAACATTCCATTGAACTTATAATTCTTTCGATAGGAAGACTGTGTCCGGACACCCCAGGTTCCGTTGGTATAGATATCGCCCTTAACGGTCAGATCGAAGTATTCGCTCAGGGCAAAATAAAATCCCCCGCCTCGAAAGTAGAATCCCCTTCTTCTCTCCTCTCCGTAAGTCGGGAGCAGGAATCCCGAACTGGTGGTTTGCGTGGAAGGAAAGAAACCGAAAGGAATACCAATTGGCAAAGGAACATCCTCCAGCACGAGATATGCCGGCCCGGATATGGTCTTGTCATCCGGGATGGACTTGGCCTTTGTAAGTGCAAAATAATAATGGGGATGTTCGGCATCACAGGTCGTATATATTCCGTTTTTTATATCGATCTCCCCGTTTGGCTGCCGCTTGGTGATCGCACTGTGAAGATACCCCCCTTCCTGCTCGGTAAACAGATCCTTGATGTAACCTTTCTTGGTCCTGAAATTATAGGACATTTCACTGCAATTAAAAGATTCGGTGCCCTCGGTAAAAACAGGTTTGCCGGCCAAATTGCCCAGGCTGTCGACAACACCCCTGGCAGTCATTATCTCGGTACCCATATCAAACTCTATGAAATCCGCTTCTATGTTGACCGACTGGTATTTAATGCTGGCCGTTCCCAGAAGGTATACTTTTTGTTCATCTATCCTGTAGTCTATGGAATCCGCAGAAGCATAATCAACCGGGAATTCTATGGCCTGCCTGTCCGTCCGGGCAGCGGAAGGACCCGTTGTTCCCCGGGGGTTACCGGCCTGGTCAAGGGTGTCAGTGACCTGGGCTCCTGCCCTCCATGCGACGGTAAGGCAAATAATGCCCTGCAAAAGGATCCGGAGCATTTTTGCCGAAAACTTATATATGCTAATTTTGTACAGGGTCCGTTTGAATAATGACTTTAAAACTAATCAAAATCGCCGAGAATCAATGTTATCAAAATGCCTGAAACCGCCTTTGAATAAACGCCTTTTACTCGCGTTTCTTGTATTCTCGCTGTCGATTTTTGCCCCCTGGAACTCCGATGCGACGGATGATCCCAAAGACAAGGTATCCGTTGTTGTCCTGGATGCCGGACATGGAGGGAAAGACCCCGGTGCACATGGGAAAAAGGCAAGGGAAAAAGACATAGTCCTCGCCATTACCCTGAAGGTCGGTCATTATATCGAGGAAAACATTCCGGACGTCAAGGTAATATATACCCGTGACAGGGATGTATTCATTCCGCTGCATGAAAGAGCGGACATAGCCAATAAGAACCAGGCTGACCTGTTCATTTCCATACACTCCAACTGGTCCAGCTCTTCCAGAATAAGCGGTACGGAATCCTATGCAATGGGAATCTCATCGGACGCCAGGAACCTCGAGGTGGCTATGAAAGAAAACTCCGTAATCACATTGGAGGAGGATTACACCACCAACTACGAGGGATTTGATCCCAACTCCGCCGAATCCTATATCATTTTCAACCTCATGCAAAAAACCTACCTGAACCAGAGCCTGCAGTTTGCAGAACTCCTGCAGGACCAGTTCCGGGAACGTGCAAGACGGAATGACCGGGGTGTAAAACAGGAAAGATTCCTGGTGCTCTGGCGTACAACCATGCCAAGTGTACTTATCGAAACGGGATTTTTGACAAATCCCACCGAAGAAAAATACCTGATGTCGGAGGAAGGGCAGGAATACATTGCATCGGCCATTTACAGGGCTTTTAAGGAGTACAAAACCTCCATCGAGAACAAATCGGTTTATACCATCGCCACCGAAGACGAAATGAAGGACGAGGACATCCGGCCCGCAGCCATTCTCACAAGGTCTACGGACCCGGTCAGCGACAATGACACTGCGGTCACCTATATGATACAGGTTCTTACGACCTCCAGGATGCGGGAACTTGATCAAGAGTCATTTGCCAACTATGGCCATGTATCGGAATTCAAAATGAATAATCTATACAAGTATGCGGTAGGAAAATCCACCTCCTACAGCCAGATATCTTCATCCCTCGGCCGGGTCCGGGAAGACTTTCCCGGAGCTTTCATCATTGCCGTAAAATCAGGGAAAATAATTGATCTGGCTGAAGCCCGTAAACAAAATAATTAGTTACCTTTATCTTCCTCTGCCAATACTCCATGAAACTCTCGAGCGAAACCAAAATAGGAATCATCATTACGATTGCCATTGCCGCAACCATCTGGGGACTGAATTACCTGAAGGGGCGTAACCTTCTTACATCCGTGGATAATTACTATACCGTTTTCAATGAGATCGGAGGTCTCGAAAAGAACAGCAAGATCTATATAAACGGCTTCCGTGTGGGACAGGTCGGAAACATCTATTTCAACAGTGAAAACGGGGGATCACTAACCGTCGTGCTCGGTATCCGGAAGGATTACAAACTGCCGCTGCATTCAACTGCAGTTCTTTATGATGCCGATCTTCTCGGAACCAAAGCCGTTCGTGTGGATCTCTCTGATGAAAAGCAGAACCATGAGCCCGGAGACACCATCGAAGCCGCAATCAGTCCGGGTCTGGCGGAACAGCTGAAACGTGAATTGCTGCCGGTAACCGACAAAGCCGAAAGCATGATTGAAACATTCGACTCACTGTTGACCGGCCTTCAGTATGTATTGGACCGGGAGAGCATGGACCGGCTTAAGAATTCCATTCAAAGCCTGGAAAACAGCATTTCGGGGATAGAAGGCATGGTGGCGGAAGACGGGAAGCTGACCCGTATGATCGCCAATATCGAATCCATTACCCGGAACCTTAAGGAAAACAACGAACAGATTGCAGCCGCCATGAGCAACCTTGAATCCATTACCGACTCCCTCGCGAAATCCGATCTCAAATCCACGATAAGCAACACAAACCTTACGCTGCAACAGATACATCAGATCCTGGAAAAGATCAATAATGGGGAAGGTACGGTGGGAATGCTGGTGAACAACGACACACTTTACCGCAATCTCGAGACACTCTCCGGTGAAGTTGATTTACTGCTGAAAGATCTCAGGGAAAATCCCGGAAAATATATTAACGTTTCGGTCTTTGGAAGGTCGGGCAGGAAATAATATTATAAAATTATCCCGCCGGACTCAGAAACGATTTTTCCGCCACTTTAACTTTTGACCAACATCGGTTTTTTGTTGATAAATATTTCAATATGGAACCACTCCCTGAACATATACCTTCAATTAATATTTAATAAACAATTAAGTAACAATTTATTAAGAAATAATAAATGTAAATCATTGACTATCTGCAACTTAATTTTTTTTCATATTTTTTTCATTTTTAAAATACTGATACTAAATTCAATATGGTTTTTTCTAAAAAGTCAAGTCGGATTCAGCTTTTTTTTTTATTTTTTTTTCACAACCTTAGCTAAAGATTAAGGGGCAATAGAGATTTATAATTTTAATACGTTTTTTCTGATGCACGAAGAGGTTTGGAGTCGGTGTCTGAAAATTATCAAAGACAACGTTCCCTCAATAAGTTACAGAACCTGGTTTGAGCCCATCGTTCCCTTAAAACTGGAAAAAAACATTCTTACGATTCAGGTGCCCAGCCCTTTCTTCTACGAATACCTTGAAGAGCAATACATTGATATTCTCAGGAGGGTGCTCAGGAAAGAACTTGGCTTTGAGGCAAAACTTGAGTACAGTGTAATTATGGAAAACAACGGGTATGCCAGCTCCAAGCCTTATTCCGTCAAGCTTCCGGCCAGGAACCAGAAAGAATTAAAAAACAAGCCCGTTTCCGTTCCCATCGATACCGAAGGAACAACCATTAAAAATCCCTTCATCATACCCGGGTTGAAAAAACTGAACATTGACCCGATGCTGAATCCGGAAAATTCCTTCACCAACTTTGTGGAAGGCGACTGTAACCGGCTTGCACGTTCCGCAGGGTTTGCAGTGGCAAGCAATCCGGGAGGTACGGCCTTTAATCCGTTGCTTATATACGGGGAATCGGGGCTTGGAAAAACACATCTTGCACAGGCCATAGGGATACAGGTAAAGGAGAAATTTACCGAGAAAACCGTATTGTATGTGAACGCCAATAAATTCCAGACCCAGTTCGTTGATTCCATCAGGAACAATAACAAAAACGATTTCATTCATTTCTACCAGATGATCGACGTACTGGTAATTGACGATGTGCATGAGTTTGCAGGGAAGGAAAAAACACAGGATGCATTTTTTCATATTTTCAATCATCTTCATCAGTCGGGAAAACAATTGATCCTCACCTCGGATAAACCTCCGGTTGAATTGCAGGGACTAGAACAGAGATTGCTTTCCAGGTTTAAATGGGGGCTTTCTGCCGATCTGCAGATACCTGATTTTGTAACCAGGATCGCCATCCTGAAACAAAAAACATACAAGGACGGTATTGATCTTCCCGAGGACGTCATAGAATACATAGCCACGCATATTACGGATAATATCAGGGAACTGGAAGGTGCCCTGATCTCACTGCTGGCCCAATCCACCCTGAACAAGAAAGAGATCACCCTCGACCTTGCCAAGGACATGATCGACAAGCTTATCAAAAACACCAAAAGAGAGATTTCCATTGATTACATCCAGAAAGTGGTCTGTAATTATTTCAATATCCCGGTTGAACAGATCCAGTCCAAGACCCGGAAACGCGAAATAGTTCAGGCAAGGCAGGTAGCCATGTTCTTTTCGAAAAGCCTTACCAAGGCATCCCTAGCCACGATCGGCTCACAGATCGGAGGTAAGGATCACGCAACTGTTTTGCACGCCTGTAAAACAGTTAACAATCTGATTGATACAGACAAACGTTTCAGGATACAGATAGACGAGATCGAGAAGAAACTGAAGATCTGAATTCTACAGGCATTTTTCCGCCTCATCCTTCCGGCATGGAACCCGCAGATATATATCGTACTGTCAGGAAAGAAAGTACAGGGAGCTTCAGAGACCGGGGCAGCAGGTTTCTGGCCTTTGCATACCGGGTTCATTCAACAGAAGAAATCAGGGAGATACTTGACAGGCTCCGGAAGGATCATCGCAATGCAAGGCATTACTGCTATGCATACAGGCTGGGGGCCGATAAAAAAACATACCGGGCAAATGATGACGGAGAACCTTCCCATTCGGCCGGGAAACCCATTCTCGGACAAATCCGGGCTTTTGACCTGAGCAATATACTCATTGTTGTGGTCCGGTATTTCGGGGGTACCCTGCTCGGGGTCGGAGGACTGATTAAAGCTTACCACTCGGCGGCAGCCGATGCCCTGAAAAATGCCGAGATCATCTCGCTGACGGAAAACGAATTTCTGACCATCCGCTTCCCCTACCCTGTCATAAACGATGTGATGAAAATCATTAATGATGAAAAGATGAAGATTCATAAACAGGATTTTTCGGCAGAATGCACAATCACAGCGTCAGTCAGAAGAAGTCGTCTTGAAAGGATCGGGGACCGGTTTCTGAAGGTGGAAGGGATCAGTGTTACAGGGGGACGGAAAAGTTTTTAATTCTTATCAACAAGCTTTTGGGACGAATCCATAACTTGGTTAAATTTAAATTCTGGCTGACTGCCTTTCATTTATCCTTAAATTGTACATTGTAAAACTTCCGGTCCATGGTTGGCAAAAGTCTTGTATCCATCAGCGATTATACAAAAGAAGAATACCTGAAAATCCTCGATCTGGCCGTCGAATACGAAAAATCACCCAAACAGAATATACTGCAGGGCTACGTGGTTGCGACACTGTTCTTTGAACCTTCGACCAGGACCCGTCTTAGTTTCGAAAGTGCCGTTAACCAGCTGGGAGGAAAGATAATCGGATTTTCCGATACCGGAACGACGAGCGTAACCAAGGGCGAAACACTGAATGATACCATTAAGATTGTCAGTAATTACTGCGACCTTATCGTGATGCGGCATCCTCTGGAAGGAAGTGCCAGGTATGCAAGTGAGGTGTCCGCAGTACCGATCGTTAATGCGGGAGACGGTGCAAACCAGCATCCCACACAGACATTGCTTGATATGTATTCAATAAGGAAAACGCAGGGTAAGCTTGACGGATTGAACATTTTCATGGTAGGTGATCTGAAATACGGGAGAACGGTCCATTCCCTGCTGATGGCCATGTCTCAATTCAGAACCACTTTTAATTTCATCTCGCCTGAAGAACTGAAAATGCCTGATGAGTACAAGCTGCACCTGGATAACCTGGGACTGAAATATTATGAGCATAAGGATTTCACGGATATCGTATCCGAAGCAGACATCCTTTACATGACCCGGGTTCAGAAGGAAAGGTTTTCCGATCCGATTGAATACGAGAGAGTGAAAAACGTATATATCCTGAAAAATTCCATGCTGGAAAATACAAGGGACAACCTGAAGGTCCTGCATCCTTTTCCGAGGGTTAACGAGATCGGGGAAGATGTGGACGAAAACCTTAAGGCGTATTATTTCACCCAGGCCCTGAACGGTGTATATACCCGCCAGGCCATTGTTACATCCATTCTTGGAGTAAACAAATAAACCTGTATGAATGAAGGACCGCAAACAACTTGTCGTTAGTGCCATTAAGGACGGTACGGTGATCGACCATATCCCCGCCAAAAGCCTTTTTAAAGTGATCCATATTCTCGGACTGGATCATTTGGAGAATCAGATCACTTTCGGAACAAACCTGTACAGTAAGAAACTGGGTAAAAAAGGAATCATCAAGCTCAGCGCGGTCTTTTTCGAAAAAAAAGACCTTGACAGGATAGCGCTTGTAGCGCCCGACGTGAAAGTGAATATCATAAGGGACTATGAGGTGGTTGAAAAAAAAGTGGTCGAAATACCGGAAAAAGTGGAAGGTATTGTGAAATGTGTGAACCCCGTATGCATCACCAACAACGAGGAGATCATGACACGTTTTGAACTTGTCTCACGCCAGCCTGTAAAACTCAAATGCCACTATTGCGAAAAGACCACCGATCAGAGCAACATGAACATCATTACATCCTTCTGAGGATCTTCGCCCATCAGCCGTGACGTTTCATCTGATCTTATCTATGGAACGGACCAGGATTTCGTCCTTCCTGATGCCTCTGAAAGCAAGGTAAACCAGAACAATCACAATGACAGGGACGATCACCGGAATGCGGATTGCATTACCGACTGCCTCCAGGCGGCGGAAAGCCACGACGAAGTAATAATAACTCAAACCGATCAGTCCGAATTCCAGTATGATGACGTACACACAGACACGCATCTGAAGCTTCCGGTTCCCGTACAGCAAAATGGAAATGAAAAGAAGCAGGGACAGGATTAGTATCAGGATAAAAACGGGCCATGTCCGCATAACCGTGGTGACCTCGCCTGCGTAAGAAGCGGACAGGCCCAGGCAACCGAAAACGTAAATACTGCCATCCCTGCCCGCAATCTCTGCAAAGGGAACAAACAGCATGAGCCCCATCAGCAGGAGTGCAGCCAGCAGGTACAGGGACTGGATTCGCTGTATCATCGATCAATCGCCTGTAATGTCAGTTACTGCCTCCAAGGATCAGTGGCAGACCTTCATCACCGCTCCCGACGACCACGACCTTTGAATTTGGAGATTCTGCGAGCTGCAGCGTGGCTTCAATGCCTCGCAGTTTGATGATATTTGCAGTGAGACTGGCATTGACCGTCCTGTTGTAATTTGCAATTCCCTGTGCTTCTATCTGCTTTCTCTCGGCTTCCAGTCTTTCCTTTTCATTAACAAATGTCATGGACAGGGCTTCCTGCTCGCGGGTAAGCTTGTTCTCGATGGCAACCTTGATATCTTGTGGAAGGTTGATGGAACGGATCAGCAGGGCACGCATGTCAATGTTGTTTACCCGGAGAATATTGGCAGTCTCGTCGATTATGGTGGCTTCCACCTCGTTTCTTTTCGTGGAATAGATCTCCTCTGCCGTGTAGCGTCCCATAACCTTCCGCACGGATGAACGCACTTCGGGCACTACCAGGGTATTCACATAATCCGTTCCGAATACTTCGTGCAGGTAACCGATCCTGTCGTACAGGGGATTGAAACGCACCGTTATATCCACACTGATGGAAAGTCCGTTCTTTTCAAGCACGTCCATGGTTTCCTCCCGCTGCTGTTCCCTGACATTGTATTTGAACATTTTGTTCCAGGGTGCGATCATATGCAGACCGGTGGATCGTATATTGTCCTTGTCCAGAACCCCCGAAATGCTCCTGAACACGACCGCCCTTTCGCCCGGGCGGATCACAAAGAACATGCGGCTTCCGAAAATAAGCAAAAGAATTACGATTACGGCAGCAGTGATGATGATGGTTTGTCGGCTTCTTTTCATGATTTTCAATTTATAATTTCAACATTCACATGTGTAAAAGTATATTTTTTAACGGGAGACCGGGATAAATAATTCTGTTTTTTGCAAAGAAGCACCTTCTCAACCCGGAGACAGAGCTTAAGGCTTTGTTCGAAAAATTGATTAATTTCACCCCGGGGAGTTAAACCATATTCACTGATATGACAATGAGCAGGGAGAAAATACAGGCCCTGATACAACTGCTGGATGATCCAAGCATGGAAGTGCACCAGGAGGTTACAAAAAACCTTCTTGACCAGGGAACTGCCATACTCCCGGATCTCGAAGCCGCCTGGGAAGGATCGCTTGACCGGAAATACCAGGATAAGGTTGTGGGATTGATTCAGGAAATTCAGACGCAGTCGACCCATACGGAAATGAAAAGATGGCTGACCTTTGAACAGGATGACCTGCTTAAGGGAGTATATCTTCTGGCAAAATACCGGTATCCCGATCTTACATTCCGGGAAGTGGAAGATTCACTGGATAAAATCATCAAGGATGTATGGCTTGAATTGAACAATAACCTTACAGCCCTTGAAAAGGTAAGAATACTGAACCATATCCTGTTCGAAGTACATGGTTTTTCAAGAAATACGAAGGATTTTTACAATCCCCGGGATTCCTTCATCAACCATGTTCTGAAAAGCAGAAAGGGAAATCAGATTTCACTGTCTGTCGTCTATTCAATTGTTGCGCAACGTCTGGGATTGCCCGTTTACGGTGTAAACCTTCCGAAGAATTTCATCCTTGCCTATAAGGACGAACAGCATGGCAGGGAAACATTCGATGATATCGCCATGGAAATCCTGTTTTACATCAATCCGTATAACCACGGTGCCATACTCGGCAGGAAAGAAATCGACCATTTTCTCAGACAGCAGAAAATCAAAGCCAGGCAAGCCTACTACCTGCCCTGCAGCAATTCCCGGATAATCATTCGAATGGTGCAATATCTCATCAGGGCATATCAGAAGGCCGGACAGAAGGATAAGGCCTTACAATTCGGAGAAGTACTCGGGATAATGCCTCCCGGGGAGGAATAGCATCATACGCGGTAATAAACCCTGTACCAGTCAATGAATTTTTTTACACCTGTCTGAACAGGAGTGGACGGGGAATAATCAAAATTCCCGGTCAGCTCCTGTACATCCGCCCAGGTTTTTTCCACTTCTCCCGGCTGTATTGGAATCATATTCATTCTGGCCTTCATTCCCAGTGTATCTTCAATGGCATGAATAAATTCCATCAGGTTCACGGGATGGCTGTTGCCTATGTTATAGATCCTGTATGGTGCGGTAGATACCGAAGGATCATGCATCAACCGGTCAGGCGATGCAGGTTCCGGTATTTTCCCCATAACCCTGCGGACACCCTCGACAATATCGTCCACATAAGTAAAATCACGTTCCATCCTTCCTTCATTGTGAACATTTATAGGTTTGTTCTCCAGGATGTTCCGCACGAAAATGAAAAGGGCCATATCCGGTCTCCCCCAGGGACCGTAGACGGTGAAAAACCGGAGCCCCGTCACCGGGATACGGAAAAGATGGCTGTAGCTGTGCGCCATCATTTCATTGCTTTTTTTGCTGGCAGCATACAGGCTGACCGGATGGTCGGTGTTCTGGTGAACGGAAAAGGGCATTTTGCTGTTCAGTCCGTACACACTGGAAGTGCTTGCGAATACCAGGTGCTCGACAGGATGATGTCTGCAGGCTTCGAGGATGTTCAGGAATCCTTCCAGGTTGCTTCCGACATAAGCATCCGGGTTTGTGAAGCTGTAACGTACGCCTGCCTGTGCGGCAAGGTTTACGACCACATCAAACTTTTGACGTTTAAAAAGCTTCAGAATGTTCTCCTTGTCCTCAAGGTTCAGGCGAATAAAGCGGTACCGGTCTGAAAGCGTACTGGAAACCATCCGGTTATACCGGATCTTTCCGGGCTCGATGCCCGTTTCAGACAGTCTTCCGTATTTCAGGCCGGTTTCATAGTAATCGTTTATACTGTCCAGTCCGATTATCTCAAATTCACCCTTCAGCAGGGTTTTTACAAGATGATAACCGATAAATCCTGCTGTACCGGTGATAAGGATACGTTTCCCCGAGCGGGTTTTATTTTGCATAACTTACTGCCCGTGTTTCACGGATGACGGTTATTTTTACCTGCCCAGGGTAGGTCATTTCTTCCTGGATCTTTTTGGCAATCTCATGTGAAAGGCTTTCGGCTTCCTTGTCGGATATCTTTTCACTGCCCACGATCACCCTGAGTTCTCTTCCGGCCTGGATTGCATAGGTTTTGGATACACCGGGATAGGAAAGCGCAAGGGCTTCCAGCTCTTTCAGCCTTTTGATATAGGACTCAACGATCTCCCTGCGTGCACCCGGCCTGGCGCCTGAAATTGCATCGCAAACCTGGACGATGGGAGCCAGCAATGTTGTCATTTCCACCTCGTCATGATGAGACCCAATGGCATTACACACCTCTTCTTTTTCCTTGTATTTTTCGGCCAGCTTCATACCCAGAACCGCATGTGGAATTTCGGGTTCATCATCGGGTACCTTGCCTATGTCGTGCAACAGGCCTGCCCTTTTTGCAGATTTGGCATTCAATCCCAGCTCTGTGGCCATGATGGCACACAGATTGGCGACTTCCCTTGAATGCTGTAGCAGATTCTGACCGTATGAGGACCTGTATTTCATTTTCCCCACCAGGCGGATCAGTTCGGGATGGATCCCGTGGATACCCAGATCAATCACCGTACGTTTTCCCGCTTCAGCGATCTCTTCCTCGATCTGTTTCCGGGTCTTGTTTACAACCTCCTCAATCCGTGCCGGGTGAATCCTTCCATCCAGTACAAGCTTGTGGAGAGCCAGCCTGGCTATTTCCCTTCTTACAGGGTCGAATCCGGAAAGTATGATGGCTTCGGGTGTATCGTCAACTATGATCTCAATACCGGTAGCTGCTTCCAGCGCCCGGATATTTCTGCCTTCCCTGCCTATGATCCTGCCCTTGATCTCATCATTGTCAATGTTGAATACCGTGACCGAATTCTCGATGGCGGTTTCCGTAGCCACCCTCTGAATGGTTTCCACCACGATCTTTTTAGCTTGCCTGTTGGCCGTCATCTTGGCTTCTTCGACGATCTCGTTTATGGACGACATGGCAGCGGTTTTCGCCTCTTCCCTGAGAGAATCCATAAGCTGTTGCCTGGCTTCATCGGCGGATAAACCGGAAATGGTTTCGAGTTGTTCCACCTGCTGCCTGTGCGACTTGTCCAGTTCCTGCTTCTTTTTTTCAAGGATTCCCATCTGGTGATCCAGATTGGCCCGGATGGCATCCAGTTCCCTGTTTTTTCGTTGCACCTCCTCCATCCGCTGAGATGCAGCCACTTCTCTTTGTTTCAGGTTGCTTTCGGCCTGGAGGATCTTCTGGTTCTTTTCGTTGATCACCTTTTCATGTTCAGATTTCAACTGCAGGAACTTCTCCTTGGCCTGCAGAATCTTATCCTTCCTGATGACCTCTGCCTCCGACTCTGCATCCTTGATGATATTGGTGCCTCTGAGGCGCAATATCATATGGTAGAAAACAAGGGTCAGAACACTGCCAATGACCATTGCGGCCAGGATATATACGATTATCATTGTATTATTCATAATCATTTTATCATTTGGATTGAAAAAAAAACCCGCATGCTTCCCCAAGATTTTATAAAACCCCTGTTTAACATGGGTGGAGCCGCCATTCGATTTCGGTTTTCCACTGTCCTTCCGGAAGACCGGAAGAATTCCCGGAACGAGCCGGGAAGCGAGGCCTGACCTAGATCAATTTGAGCAATGCTCCAATTTGCTTAGTGTTGAGTTCCAAAAATGGTTGAAGAAACAATGCGGGCTAAATCGTTGTATGTTAAAGAACGTATATTACTCACTGTTTAAAACACTTCCCACTGCGTCATTCAATTCCCTGATCTTATCGTAAATCTCATCGTCAATCGCCTCTCCTTCGTTTTCAAGTACCTTTATTACAAACTGCAGGGCTGCCATTGCAAGGAAATCCTGCGTATCCTTATCCTTATATTTCTGTTTGTATAGTAATACTTTTTCATTTATGGATCTGGCTGCTTTTCGGATCTTCTCTTCATCCTTCCGGTTAATTTTCAAAGGGTAAAACCGGTCGGCAATATTGATACGAATTGACAGTTGGTCATCCATCCGGTGTTACCTGTTCAAAAGAGCAATACATTTATCGATCTCCCGCACCATCCTGTTCACTTTCAATTTTGCATCATGCAAATCATTGCTGGACGCGACCAGCGCTTTTGAAATTTTAAGTCTGTTATACTTATTTTCAAGTTCCTTTTTACTACTCTGGTCAATCTGGAGTTTCTCCTCCAGTGCATCTTTTTGTTTTCTGAGCTGCTCATTTTCCGCCTTTTGAGAAGAATACAGTTCCAGTACCCTGTAAATTCGCTGCTGTAACTGCTTCAGTATATCCCCCTGAGCTGAACTCATGTTAATAATTTCTTATTACAAATATAAGATTGTTGCAGAAATTTTAAAATATTTGGATTCCGAATTTACGAACCGCATCGCAATACAGTTTCATGATCCGGAATAAAACATTGTTGTGCCTGTATGCATTTCTGAGCCTGTATCCATGTTTGAAGGCACAGCAGGAATATCCGGCGGATTATTTCAGGGCACCCCTGGACATCCCCATGTATCTGTCCGGAAATTTCGGTGAGTTGCGGACAAACCATTTTCATGCCGGTATAGATATTAAGACACTGGGGGTCACAGGTCTTAAGGTATATGCCTCTGCTGAAGGCTTCATATCCAGGATTAAAATTGAAACCGGCGGATACGGGAATACCCTTTACATCAACCATCCTAATGGCTATACCACTGTTTACGGACATCTTGACAGGTTTCGCGAGGACATAGCGGAATATGTTAGAAAGATACAGTACGAGAGAGAGCAACATACCCTGGATATTTTCACCGGCAGGGAGGAATGGCCCGTAAGTAAGGGAGAATTGATAGCATATTCGGGATCTACCGGGAATACATCCGGGCCCCACCTGCATTTTGAAATACGCGATTCAGGCCCGCAGGAACCCATAAATGCCTTGTTGTTCGGGTTTGATATTGAAGATCATATGCCCCCGAAAATCCTGTCGCTGTATGTTTACCCGAAGGGGGACGGTGGACTGGTTAACAATTCCCGCCTGAAACAACGGTTCGAGGTCAGCGGTGACAACGGTGAATACAGGCTGAAATCATCCGATACCATAAGGGTGGACGGCCCCATCGGTTATGGGATTGAAGCCTACGACTACCTCGATGGGGCGAATAACCGTTGCGGATTGTACAGTGTGCGCATGCTTGTCGACGACCAGCTGAAATACCACTGGGAAATGAAACAATTTTCCTTCAATGAAACCAGGTATATTAACAGCTATATTGACTATGAGGAAAAGGGCCGTAACAAGAGAACCGTGCAAAAGGCATTTCTGGATCCCAACAATAAACTGGGACTCTACGAATTCACGGACCAGGGCGGTATTCTGGATTTTTCGGAAAACAGGGCATTCCATATTGCATTTATCCTTGATGATGCCTACGGGAACCGGTCGACGATCGCTTTTACGGTCCTGGGAGGCAGCCGTTCGGCCCTTAACCGGAAGAATGAACAGGAAGCATATACCGAGATATTCTCCTGTATGAATCCCAATGAATTCAATCGCGCTCGACTGGAACTGCAAATCCCGGAAGGAGCGCTGTACGATGACCTGAATTTCAATTTTGCCAGGACAGAGATGCTTCCCGGCACATATGCACCTGTGTATCATTTGCACAATCCTTACACCCCCCTGCATATGGCCTGCAGACTTGCCATTGAACCGGAAGGCTTACCGGATTCCTTAAAAGGGAAAGCCCTTATCGGCATGGTCAGTGATGAAGGGGAAATCGAATCAGTAGGTGGCCAGTGGAAGGATGGCCGGGTCATTACCGAAATCCTCAGTTTCGGGAATTTTACCGTGGCCCTCGATACCCTTCCCCCGAAGATCATACCCCTTGTGCAGAATGGCAGGACTGATATGAGCAGGGAGCAATCCGTCCGTTTCAGGGTTACAGATGACCTCTCGGGAATAAAATCCTATGAAGGATATATAGACAACCGGTGGGCCCTGTTTGAATATGACCCGAAAAATGACCTTGTATCCTATACCTTTGATGCAAGCCGCATCAACAGGGGATCACAACACGAACTCGAGTTATACATTACAGATAATAAGGAGAATATTTCGTATTATTACACGGAATTCTACTGGTAGGGATGAATGTACTGGGAATCATGTCGGGAACCTCTCTTGACGGCCTGGATCTTGCCGTCTGTTCTTTTGACAGGAAAGCAGGGAAATGGACCTGGAAAATACTGGCTGCTGAAACCATTCCCTACACGGATCAATGGTCCGGAAAATTGAGGGCAGCTCCTGATCTTTCAGGAATGGATCTCCAGTTCCTGCACCATGAATACGGTCAGTTCATTGCGGAGAAGGCAGGAGACTTTCTGGCCTCGTACGGACTTGTGGCGGACTTGATTGCCTCACACGGTCATACTGTTTTTCATCAGCCGGAATCCTCATTTACGTTACAGATCGGTGATCCCCAGGTCATTGCTGCTCTTACCGGTACCCGGACCATCGGTGATTTCCGTAAGCTGGATGTGTTGCTCGGAGGACAGGGTGCGCCCCTGGTGCCTGTCGGTGACGAATACCTTTTCTGGAAGTATGATTATTGCCTGAACCTGGGCGGTATAGCAAATGTTTCATACAACCGGGAAGGATTGCGCATGGCCAGGGACATATGCCCGGCGAACCTTATCCTGAACCATTTGTCCCGGGAGCTTGAATTGCCCTATGACAAAAATGGCGAAGCGGGAAAATCGGGATACATATGTGATGAACTGCTTGAAATGCTGAATGAACTTCCCTATTACCATAAGACAGGGCCTGCATCTTTGGGAAGGGAATGGCTGGAATCCAATTTCCTGCCTTGTATCCATGGTTTCAGAATTCCCGTAACGGATACAATGAGAACCGTATACGAGCATATCGCCCTGCAAGTATCGCGTTCCCTGGAAAAAGATGCAAGCGTCCTTGTTACAGGGGGCGGGACCCATAATAAATTCCTTATCGGTCTTATCCGCGATTACAGCAAATCCAGAATTGTCATACCGGAAGACCTGCTTGTTGATTTTAAGGAAGCCCTGGTATTTGCATTCCTGGGGCTACTAAGGGAAAAAAACAAAATCAATTGCTTTGCTTCAGTGACCGGGGCTGCAAGGGATTCATGCTGCGGTGTGATATGCAACCCGGCCTGATGAAAGATATGAAACACACGAACGGTGACAGGATAAGCCGGCTTAAGGAGGACCACATCCGGATCGTGGAAAATATGTTTGCAAATTGAAAAAAGGCGCAGCTCCTACTGCGCCTTTCACCCTAACTACTAACTAAAAACACTAACCACTAAACCTGATTTCAACCTTAATTGTGTCTTCCTTTATTTGTTAAACGCAAAGATCACGATTTTGTTTCTAAAAAGATGTTAAAAAAACATAAAATAATTATAAACAAGTCCCAACTTAATTGTTAATACAGAATGGCTTAACTCACCAGGAAAACCACAGAAAACGCATAAGGCATATTATGAAATTTATTCGTATATTCGCGCCTTGTCAATGATCAGGTTTTAAGTTTCAAAAGCAAAATCAGGATGGATTTACTAAAAACAGCCGAATCGGCATTTGTCAGGGATAAGAATTATCCGGAATTCAGAGCCGGGGATACCATTACCGTCCATTACAAGATCAGGGAAGGCAACAAGGAAAGGATACAGCAATTCCGTGGAGTAGTCATGCAACGGCGCGGACCGGGCATGTCCGAAACATTTACGGTCAGGAAAATGTCAGGGAATATTGGCGTCGAAAGAATTTTCCCGCTCGAATCTCCTTTCATAGAAAAAATTGAGATCAACAAACGCGGACATGTGCGTCGTGCCAGAATCTATTACCTGCGCCAAAGGACCGGCAAAAAAGCACGTATCCAGGAAAAGAGAATTTAATCCCTATTCCAGCCGATCCGCCTGTTCCTGCGCTTTTTTCAAAATTTCATCCGCTTTCTGTTCAGCCTCTTCTTCAAGCCGTTTCGCTTTTTCCTCTGCCTCGGATTTCAGGGTCCGGGCATACTGTTCGGCAGCCAGTTTCCGGATGGGATTACTGCCGGCTTCATCTATCCGTTTCTGACCTTCCTCTTCGGCCACCCTGACCAGCTCCTCCCCTGCATCCTTCGCCTCCTGCTTAAGTCTGTCAGCCTGCTCCTGTGCTTCAGCCATGATCCTTTCGGCTTCCCTGCTGATTTCTTCCTGAACATCCTCCCTGACCTCTTCCACTTTTTCCTCCACCTTTTCCTGTACCTGTTCCCTGACCTCCCGTGCAACATTCCTTACCCCTTCCTCGAATACGGGTCTGACCTGCGGATCAGAAAAAGTACCCGTCACAATGAACTTAACATCGATCGTCTCGCCGGGGCCAAGGGTTATGCCCTGGGCGGCTGCCATGGAAGACAATTCATCAATACCGGCCTGTGCTGTACTTCCGAGTTCCGTGCGGGGGATCTTCATCTGGACCTCGTAGTTCATTGACTGGTCGATCCCCTGATCCCCACTGAAAATCAGTTCGCTACTCCCGATCCTGGTCCGGTAGGGCTGGACATACACACGTCCGTTGCGTATGGAAAAATTGATAACCAGGTTCTCCATGGTGATCACCCTGAACCTGTCTGATTTCAGAACATCCCCGATTTTTTCAAAGGTCGCCGAGTTATCTATACGTATCATTTCGGAACCCAGGCTTCCCTGTCCCACAATGGAGTTCATAACCGGCATCATCTCCGGGTCCAGGAAGGAGGTGAATTCCAGCCTGGCCGAAACCGTACCCGTGGTTCTCTCTGCAACAGGAGCAAGTTGCTGTACCGTAACAAATGCATTGAATGCAGAAGGAATATCTATCTTATTGACATCCAGGGACAGTTCAACCATGGGGGAGGTGATGTCCTGAGTATTGTATTCACCGCTTAATGATATTCCGCCCTCCAAAGCATCCATGTTCAGGTTCCGGAGGATTACACGCCTGTCTCTCACGGTGATCAGGCCCTTGAGATTATAAATATCCAGGCTGTCAAACAAAACCTTCCGGATATCAGACCGGAAGATGAAATCCACATTTGCCGGAACTTCAAAGACTGATAGAGCAACTGTATCGCCCGTGGTTTCCTCTTCCACCTCTCCGGTGCTCATGAATTCATTCAGATCAAGCAGATTACCGTTCAGATCGAGGGTGCCTCTGACGGTGCCATCCTCGAACACATAGGGCAGAAAATTCTCAAGTCTGCCTTTCATCCGGACATCACTGCGGCCTATGCCGGCGTCAAAATCCGCAAGCTCCACAAATTGAGGGGAGAAATTCATAAGGGTATGGTTGATCATAACAGGCCCCGGCATGTCGGGCGAATTCAGTTCGAAATCCCGCAACTCCAGCCGGCCATCTGCCCTGAACTCATCGAAGCGTTCATTTTTAAGACTGGACATTCTGCCCATAATATCTATACCGGCATCCAGAAAGCCTGTCAGGTTCACATCCTCCAGGGGGATCACCTCGGCCAGGGTCGAAAAATCAATTTTGGTTTCCAGGCGGGCATTCACCTGCGGATCGCTGACGGGGGTGATCATGTGCATGCTGAAATCGACGGGATTCTGTCCGAGTTCCACATGAAATGCATTTACATCGACCACGGAATTATCATTCTGAATCCCGTCATATTGGACATCCAGATCGATGTGAATGCGGTCTGCAGATTCCGGCAGATCGGGGTAATTGAACATTGCATTTTCAACCAGGAGCTTCAAATCTGCAGATGGTGTATGCTCGTCCGTCAGGCTTCCCCTGATATTCCCCGACAGGCTCAGCAGACCGTCTGTCTCGACCTCTTCGAAATCCCTCATATAGATCGCCGGCACCATGGAAAGCAGGCTTTTAAAGGAGGTTTCTGCAGTGGCAAAATGCACATCCACGGCAACATCTTCATCCTCCGGCAGGGAAACACTTCCATCCAGCAGCAACACCAGGTCGTTGACGGAAAAGGAATTGTCTTTCAGGGTGAAGACGTGATTCACCAGGTCAGCATCTGCCATGATACTTATGTCCAGCCTGGCATCCCTCACATAACGGATACCGTCCATCACAAAATTCAGCTTGCCTGCGGTTGAAGACAATGCAAGACTGGAATGATCTGCGGCCAGATCACCCGACAGGATGAAATTGAAATCCTCCATGGAAGCAACCATACCGGAGCTCAGATCAGAATAGGATACCGAGGCACTTCGGATCTCGAATTTTTTCAGCGCCACTTTCAGGTCCATATTCCCTCCCCCGGCAGTATCCGCCGTCTCCTTCCCGGCTTCTCCGCTTTCTTTGGCAATGTCCCAGCTGGCCGTTCCATCTTCCGTCACCTGCGCGGAGATCCTCGGACGGTCGAGCAGTATCTGCCTTACGTCAATGGCCTTTTTCCCGATCAGGCTCATCACATTCAGGGTGGCAGAAAACGCTTCGAAGGCAACCAGTGTGTCACCTTCAAAAGTGTCTGTCCCGGTAACCGAAACATCATAAAGCGAGACGGTAAGACGCGGGAAATCACTGAAAAAGTTCAGTTTCAGATCGCTGAAGTCGATTCTGGCGTTCACGCTGGTATTGGCCAGTTCCCTGGCTTTTTCAAGCAATTGCTTTTTGAACACAACAGGTGTAACGACAAGTACGGCCAGGATGACCAGAATTGCAACCAGCAGTATCTTCAGTATCTTTTTCATTTTTTCTTTTTTACCTTAATTATTTCAGTTAAAAATATGAATAATTCCCTATTCAAAGGATCGCAGGTTACGGCTTAATGACACAATTCCTGTTCCGCGAACAGGTATTTTCCGGTAAAATTAATGATGTATATCGATTATCAAGCGATATTTGTCAAGATTCAGGATAGAAAAAGTCTCTCTCTAATATTGTTTATATCATCCGGCGATTATTGTCTTTTCTTCTAAGCCTTGCTATTTTTAAATCATCTCATTAATATTGTTTTCAGAATGAAAAAATTCACATATCTATTAAGCTTATCGGCCACTGCCCTGGTGCTGGCATTTACTGTAATGACCGGTTGCGAAGGGCCGGCCGGCCCTGCAGGAGAAGATGGGACAGTAGTCTGTGCATCATGCCATAACGATAACTCCGACATCTATGTCAAGTCACTTCAGGCGGGAAACTCAAAGCATCAGACAGGAAGCGCTTTCGAGAGAAGTGACGCCGATTGTGCCGCATGCCACACACATGAAGGATTCATAGACAGAATGGAGGCAGGAACCATGGAAGCTTCGGCGGATATCACGCAACCCTCCCCTCCCAACTGCAGGACCTGTCATAATATACATGTAAACTACGACCTGACGGATTTTGATATCAGCTATCCTGACCCTGTCAGCCTCTGGATCAACGATATCTCTGTTGATGTCGGTGAAGGCAACGTCTGTGCAAACTGCCACCAGCCCAGGATTCCCGATCCCATGTGGGAACTGGGAGGAAGTGACCTTAACATAACAGACTCGAGATGGGGACCGCATCATTCTTCACAATCCGCAGTATTGTACGGTACAGGCGGGTACGAAATATCCGGTTCTGAAAGTTATCCTGCCGCCGGAAGCAATCCCCATGTCAATGCCGGCTGCACAACCTGTCATATGCCCGATGCATTCGGTGACCAGGCGGGCGGACATACCTTAAGGATGACCTATGAATACCATGGCTCGGAGAGAGACTGGGTTGCCGGTTGCACGGAATGCCATTCATCGGCAACCGATTTCGATATCGGTGATGTCCAGACGGATGTCGCGGAACTGATTGACAGCCTGGAAAACATATTGTTCGATCTTGATTTGCTTGACGAGGACGGGCTGCTCAATGCCAGTGAAAGCACACCCCTTACCGTTACGGCGGACCAGGCGGGTGCCATCTACAATCTCAAATTCCTGGACGATGACCTGAGCCATGGGGTGCACAATCCCGCGTATGCAATGGCCCTTCTTAAAAACTCCATCGCAGCAATGAGCGAATAAACATAGTATATATTTACTGCGGAAGGCTTCGGCAGCGCCGGAGCCTTTTGTTTTTTTCAATTCACCCGCTTTTAACCCAGAATTCATTTATCTTCTTATATTTGGCAACTTAATCAGACATCAATCATTGGTCGCGTGAACCTGGAAAACAATAAGACAAAGAGGAAAACATGGGAGCATCCGTGGAAGTACAGGGAAAGTTTCATGGTGGCCCTTGAACTGCTGCTGCTGGGACTGATATTCGAGGTGCTTACCGGGGGAAAGGGAGCGCCCCTTCTGGAATGGCCGGTGAATATGATCGTCGGCACAGGTCTGCTCACATTGCTCATTCTCATCCACGTCTTTTACCGCAAAAGACCCGTGGTAAAATGGCTGGGCAGTATTCCTGCTGCTGTTTCGGCCATTTGCTTCTTTGCCCTGGTCGTACTTCTGCTGGGCTTCATTCCCCAGGATGACCCGCAGGCAAACAGGTATCTCATACTGATCGGATTCACGCATATGAAGAATTCCTGGCTGATGATGGTATCCGGTATGTATTTTCTGACGACACTCGGATTCGTGGCCCTGCGCAGGGCCCTTCCCCTCAGTCGCAAAAACCTGGGCTTCCTGCTGAATCATGCAGGGCTCTGGATCACCATTGCAGCCGGTTACCTGGGATCCGGCGACCTGGTGAGGCTTCAGCTTTCCCTGATGGAAGATCACGGGGCAGTCAACCTGGGGGTGAATGCCCGGACACAGCAAGTCCGCGAGATCCCCTTTTCGGTAAAACTCGTCGATTTCAAGATCGACCAGTACAATCCCAGGATTGCCATTGTTGACGGATTTACAGGCAGCGTCCGTAACGAGGACGGCAAATCCTTAATACTTATCGAGAAGGGTATGAAAACAACCCTGTTGAACTGGGATATAGAAATTGTCGATTTCGAACCCAACACTCTGAGAACGGGCGGGGAATATTATGCTGCCGACAGTGTTGGAAGCGCTCCTGCTGCCAGTATCAGAGCCGTTAACCGGACTTCCGGAGAGGAAATAAAAGGCTGGATCTCGTGCGGGTCTTACCGGGTGATGTCACAATATCTACCTCTGGATCAGCATGATATCCTGGTCATGACACGCCCCGAACCGGAAAAATTCTCTTCCGACATCATCATCTACGGACAGGATGGCGAAGGATTGCCGGTCACGCTCGAGGTAAATAAACCTTACAAGTACAAGGGATGGACTTTATACCAGCTTTCCTATAATGAACAAATGGGAAAATGGTCGGATCTGTCTGTGATCGAAGCTGTAAGGGACCCATGGCTTACGGTTGTCTATACCGGGATATTCCTTCTGCTTGCCGGAGCCGCATACCTTTTCTGGAGTGGACAAGAAACCAAAGAAACCTAAAAATGGAATGGATCAATTTCCCGGCATTTGCCGGCATTACATTTCTGGCCTGGATCGCGGGTCTCACACTGGTATATCTTTCAGTCAGAAGGAAATCCCTTGAACTGAGCGGACAGCTTATCATACTGGCCGGAATAGGGATCCTGGCACTTTTCATCATCCTGCTCTGGATGCATCTTGAAAGGCCGCCCCTGCGGACGCTGGGCGAAACCCGCCTGTGGTATTCGCTTTTCCTGCCGCTTGTGGGATTCCTTACATACATCAGGTGGCGGTACAAATGGTTTCTTGCCTATTCCCTGGCGCTTGCAGCATTGTTCCTGATGATCAATTACATGCATCCCGAAACCTATTCCAAAACGTTGATGCCCGCCCTTCAATCTCCCTGGTTCGTTCCGCACGTGATCGTTTACATCTTTTCCTATGCCCTGCTGGCGGCATCTTCCCTGATAGCCCTGAAAGGGATCTGGCAATTGTATTACAGGGAATTCAATCCGCAAGTTTTACACCTGGCGGATAACCTTGTCTATGTAGGATTTTCATTCCTGACGCTCGGGCTTTGTTTCGGCGCCCTGTGGGCAAAGGAGGCATGGGGACATTACTGGACATGGGATCCCAAGGAAACATGGGCTTTCCTTACCTGGCTCAGTTACCTGGTTTACATGCACTTCAGGCACTTTCAGCCCCGGAAGGTCAAGGCGCCCCTCTGGGCCCTCAGCCTGGCATTCGTCGTGCTGCTGATCTGCTGGTTCGGCATCAATTACCTGCCCTCGGCCCAGAATTCCGTCCACGTATACGGAGATTAGATTAAAAAACACCGCTGAAACCGATAAATTACCTGAGCATTACAATCATCGCTCCGGTAATGTAGGCTGCGATCCACCATATATAGGCGATCCGTGTATACCAGTGCAGGCCCCGGGACACGCCGGTGTTGATACCTTTCCTGATACACAGCCTCCAGAGCAGGAAGGCATCGATCAGCATGCCCGTAAGGGAACTGTATCCCAGCAGGCCATGGAGGGTAAAGGCAGGATTTTCCGAACCAATTATCATCAGGGTCGTTGCGGTAATGTCAAAGCTCAGCCCCATGCTGAGAAAAAACAGTACCCTGACAGAAATCCTGTGTTTGACCTGTTCCGTGATGACGGCAATTGAATAGGAAAACAGTGCAAGGCTTACAATGGCAGAGGCAAAAACGGTAATGGTCTTCATAATTGTGTAAAATTTCTGTCAGAGGCGGGAATGTTCGATCACCGGGTAACCCTTAACACCCAGATCATTATAAAAACGGATAAAGCGGAGCTTGTGGTAAAATCCCTCCGTATCCCTTATAATATATGTGTAATCCGCATTTACGGTATACACTGCCGTATTGCTGTTCACGTCCACCTCCACGCTTTTCCAATCGTAACCGATGACATCCTGCCTCGTGCTGAACGTATAGCCGGAGATGTCCCCGAAGGTAATGTCGGGAAAAGAATTGACCGTATCCAGTGCAGCCGCCACTCCGTTCCTGTTCAGAAGGACCCCTCTGACATAGTAAGGGGTGGGTATGCCCTCTTCCGTATAAAGGATGGTAGCGTACTGGGTGAATTGCAGGTCCCACAGGTCCCTGCCGGGTTCGGTATGCAGCAATTCTCCACCGCCGCCGGCAGAAAGGTACCGGTAATTAAAGGAAGGGTCCTTCGGAACCTCATATTCGTTCCAGGTGCTCAGGGGCCAGTCTGTCATCCTGAAAACATAGCCCGATTCATTCACCGACAAAAGCTGCAACGCATACGCCGGCGTATAGTCTATACCGTCGTACCTGCCGAGCAGGTAGACATTATGGCTGTAAAGGGTATCCTCCCCGCTGAACCGCACCCAGCCGGCAAATGCGGTGGAATCGGGATCCCCTGAAGAGCTGTCGAAGATCCAGTCCTTCACTGCAGGATTTTCCGGTACACTGTCGGGATTTGCCGTCCCGGAATTGTAAACTGCCCAGTAACCGGCCGAATTGACCCCTATGTGGTTATCCCCTGCCTGGGACCCGAAACGGATGATCCAGGCTGAATTGCTGTTTTCGGCCACGACTTCGTTTGTGCCCAGGTCAAAAAATGCCTGGGTCGTATATATTGAATTTTCGAATTCATAGGACATTTCGTCTCCGGGCACATGGGGAGCGACAGGCTCGTCGGGTTCAAAGCATGCCGCCAGAACTGACAGGGACAGGATGATCAGGACGATCTTGAGCTTTATCATGGTTTTCATCTTCCTCAAAATTTGCTGAAATTGATACTGAGGCTGATGAAATAAGACCTTCCCCATCCCACAAGGCGGTCGCTTCCGCCTTCCGAGACATGGATGCCCCCCGAGGCAGATGAGCCTCCTACTTTCACGCTGTTGTAATCGAAAAGGTTTTTTGCACCCAGCCCGAGCATGATCCTGTCCTGCCAGAACGGTTTGGTAGCCGTAACATCCATAATGTGGTAAGGTTTGAGCATAAAAACCGCAATTTCTCCGTCTTCGACGGGTTGAAGTTCCGGATGTCTGCCGTTATATTTATAACTGGCAAGGAATCTTATCCTCCGGCTGAGCCAGTAGTATGACGCGGTGGAGGTAATGTCAGTGCTGTAGTAAATGTCAGACCTGTTCCCTCCGCCACGTTCCGTGATGTACTGCCTTCCTATCTCGCTTATTCCGGTCTCCAGGGTAAACCTGGGATGCAAGCTGTACCTAAGCTTCAGGTTTGTGCCGAAGGATCTGAACCTGTCGATGTTGATGTAGGTATAGACGGAATCCGATTGATTCTGGTTGTCGGGCAACAAGTCTATCTTGTCATGGATGCCGCTGAAAAAGATTCCTGCCCGGAAGCCGTACTTATTGTATCTGCGGTCGATTGTATGGTCCCATGTCAGATTAACATTATGGGAATATTCGGCCTTCAGGTCGGGATTTCCCCTGAGATTGTGGTTGATGTCTACAAAATACAGGTAGAGTTCCTTCAGGGAAGGCGCCCGGAACCCCCGCGCATAGGAAGCACGCAGAATGTTGTTTCCCGGCTTGTCACCCCACCTGATGTTGAACGAAGGCACGAGGGGAGACCTGTACCTGCTGTTATACCCGTATCTCAGTCCGGGCTGGAAGGTAAGGGTGGAAAAGGGCTCATACCTGAAGCTTGCGAAAAATGCATAATCTCCTATGGTTTCCCTTCCTCCCCCTATCCTTTCTCCCTCGCCGGATTCAATGTTTATATCCGTACCGGCCTGATAACCGAACTTGCCTGAAGGCTTCTCTTCAGTGTATGTTCCCCGGAAAAGCCAGGCACCGAATCCCGTCGTATCGTGCTGAGTGGAGTCACCGGACAGAATCTCGGAAAGGGTGGTTAGATCCTTTAAAAATGTGTTTCTGATCCTCCGGTACCGGGAGTTGGCCACGATTGCATTGATCTTCCTTCCTTCTGCCAGATCATAATCCCCTTGCAGCCTCTGTGACCATCGCCGGGTATAGTTATAGGTATCGAAAGCCTTTTCAAAATAATAATCCCTCAGAAGGTTCCCCTTGTTCTGGATGGTTTCGTCGAAAAGATTCATGTCCAGTTTAAGCTTCAGGTGTGCAGTCCTGAACATATAATACCCATCAAGGTTGTACTGGAGTTTTGGCTTCCAGCGTTTGGAGCGCGAAGTATCCACCTCGGAATATCCCCCGAAAAAATTACGGGCTCCCGAAAGGGAAAAGGAATGCTTTCCAAAATTCCCGGCGGTTCCAAGATCGAAATTATAAACTCCTACCGATTCCAGGTAGGAATCCTGCCAGGCCATCAGTTTGCTCCGGGTATTTTCCCTGGTGATGATGTTTACCGCACCGGCCAGTGCATTGGAACCGTAGATGACCGACACGGGACCTTCCACCATCTCGATGTGATCCACGTTTTGCATGTTGATCTGGCTCAGGTCTATATTGCCGTACAACCTGCCGATCACGGGGACTCCGTCGATCAGGATCTTGACATGTTCGCCCGAAAGCCCCTGAATGCTCATGCTCGATCCCAGTGAAGCATCATTGCTGATCCTGACACTGAGTTCATTGTTCAGCAATTCGGACAGGGTGGTTGCACCCTTTTCCCTTATTTTCCTGTTGTCAATAACACTCACATTATAAATCGATTGATCCACCCGCCTCGGTGAATATTGTGCCGTAATCACGACTTCGTCCATCTCAAAACTTGTGGGTTGCATGTAAAGTGTGAATACCCCGGCAGCAGGAAGGGTATCGATAAGGGTGACGTATCCGACGGCAGTGGCGGCAAGCTGAAAAGCGCGGTTTCCGGTATAGATTACCATGCCGCTGTCATCGGCAACCCTGTCCTGAATGATGGCCTTGTCGAGGCTCTCAAAACAGACATGGGCAAATGAAACCGGTTCACCTGACTCACCGTCGACCAGTCTGATCGAGGTCTGCGCAAAAACGGGTACCCGGATACCCGTCATAATTAAAACGCAGATAAAAAATATCCTGATAGCATAGTTCACCCTTCAACGCTTCGCAATTCGTTATTCCCTGAAAATGGCCGGATATCAGGCCTATCTAATGCTGATCCTCATTCCGGCCTGTACCTCTGGATTCTTCAACTGAAGGATATACAATCCTGTTTTCAGGTCTGAAATATCAATGTGCAGGGTGCTCTTTGGTTCCATTGTCCTTTCACGTACCATCCTTCCGGTCAGATCGTATATCCGAACGAAAACAGCTTCCCGGGTATCGAGGTAATGCCGGATAAAAAGGTCATTGTCTGCCGGGTTCGGATATGCCTGAATCCTGTCTACCGTTTCAATAGCTGATGTTCCTGTCGTACAGTCTATCTGCCTTTTGACAAATACCGCCTTGCCCGTACTGCTGCCTTCGAAACGGGTAAAATACAGGCTGTATTCCATTCCGGATGTGTCTCTGACCACAAAAACCAGCGAATCTTCAAGTTCATACTGGTATGTTTCCATATTGAAAGATTTCCAGTCAGAACCGATTACCGTCCTTTTATCGGAATATTCGGGTGTTCCGAAACAGGAGGATGAGGTATCGGCTTCTGTGATACGCGCTGCTTCCACTCCAATATTCGATACAACACCTGTTACAGGATAAGGGATCCTTTCGTCATAGTAGCGGGTAAAAAGTATGTCCCATGGATCATCGGGTTCCCTGTCTGCCAGCTCGCCGGTCTCGAATGAAAAATAAGCGAAGTTTTTCGAAACGTAGGGATTGATGTCAAGCGTGTCCCTGATGTCCTCCGAACCGTCTATGTTGGCATACTGGATCACATACTTGTTATCCACGGATAATTTTTTATCTATCCAGAGCTTCCTGTAACTCTGATCGGGAAGCTGGATCACAAAAAGGGAATCCCCTACGACGTCATGGCTTGTGCTGTTGTAGATCCCCCAGCCGTAATCCGGATGACCCAGTGCATTCCTGTCGAAAGCCCCGATCATTGCTGTATCGGGCGAATTATACTGGGGAGTCCAGTTATCGATCCCTTCTGTGGAAACCGTATCCCAGGCGCCGGTATCTCCGTCAGGGTAGGTGTACAGCACCACTCCCGCCCCGTCATTGATGATGATGGTCGAACTGAATGCACTTGTAGAAAATGCGATGTGCCAGTTATTATTCGGTTGTGTACCCACTTCTCCGGAAGACATGCTGTAGTATACATCATCGGCATAGTTTGCACCCATTTCAACAGAATCCACCACCTGGGCATTCATATTCCCGGTGCTCATGAACGCTAAGATCATACCTGAATATATATACAGTAAAGATCTCATATTTTGTTTATTTAGAATAATTAAATATGACCGCAAAATAAATCATTTCGGCCATTATTTCCTACTTAAAAGGAAAAAAGAAACTGGAACCCGGCGGGTTCCAGTCGCCAGAAACGATTTTTCGGGATACTACTTCTTGAAGGAGCGCATATAGTTCACGATGTTCCAGATGTCCTCATCCGGGATCTTGTTCTCGTACTTCGGCATTTCACCGCGGCCGAACTTGGTCTTGTAGAAATGCTCTCCGTCCGTTTGTCCCTGGAAGGCATCTCCGGAGAAATCTCCGGGGTGGGTATCCAGTCCGCGGGCTTTGACTCCATCCCCGAGTCCTGCCCTGCCATGGCAGGATGCACAGTTTTTCGTATACAACAGCCTTCCCGTCTTCATGGATTCGTCATCTGCACTGACCGGATTTTTCATGTTTTTATACTCTGCAGGAACTTCCCACGCTTCAGCGGGTTCCTGGAATGTACGGGTCATCGAGAACAAAATAGCCGATGCAGACAGTACAAGAAGTCCGGTCATTATTCCATTCACTTTTTTCATCATCATTTCCTCCTTATTATTTTGGGTTTTAAATATTGTATAAATATTTATATGGTTAAAGATTTATAATTATATGCTAAAGTACTAAAATCATACCAGATTTGCCTGTTCTTCCTTCTTTGCGATCCGCCTGATCCGGAAAAGCTGGACGATTACATAAATATAATGCGACCAGACCCCGGTAAGCAGAATGGAAAGGGTAATAATCATCCACAATGGCGCAATCTGTGTCCACAGCGTTCTCCTTGACACAGGAATGTGGGGGTCGGTCGGTACACCCCACCCTGCGGTCTGTCGTTTCTCAACGGTTCCGAAAAGATAATGGTTGTCAAACCTGGATACAATTTCAATATTTCCGTCAGCATCCCCTGGAATGTCATCCGGGATCCTGAGCGTGAATTCCCCGTCCTCATCGAGGAAACCTTCTCCAAGGGGAAGGTCCCTGAACATCCTGGCCGCAAATACATAGATGTCTTCATCGGTTACAGGAACTTCCGCACCCTCATTAAGAAAATAAGCCCGGACCTTTACCGTTTTTACCGAATCTATCAGCTCAAGAGTCATATCCACGTTGACATCGGTAATGTAGATTTCATACTCTGCCGACATGATATTCTCACCTCCCTTGTATTCTGAGTAATACCTGATCTCTTCCCCGGAAGTGCGGGGCAACCCTGCGTTGTCTCCGAGCACCATTACGGCCATTCCCTCCCCATCGGATGTCACTGACCCGAGGAATACCAGGGAATCTTCCCCTGCGTAGAAATCGATTTCAAGACCCTCAAGCGGACGAGGCTGCCGGTTCACATAGTTAAGCATGCTCGTCCTCAGGTTGATATTGCCATACGTATCTTTCAGGTAGTTCATTTCCATGACCGGCTCAATGGTTCCGGCAGGTTCACCGGCTATGCCGGCTTCCTGGCCCGAAACCGAAAACCCTGTAAACAGAAGCAGGAATAAGAGTATGATCCGGCCGTATATCATTGTATTCATATTTTATTCGAGTATCCTTAATTGCCTGTAATCCGGCTGTGTCATTTCAGAAATGGAAATGATGGGCATGAATTTCGAGGCCAGCTTGAAAAGGATGGTGAAAACCGCGGCACCTGCCAGTGTGAGTGACCATTCCACCCAGGTTGGCGTATAGTTGAGCCATGCTTCCCGGCTTTCCTGGATTGGCAGGAAGGGGGTTTCAAGTGTCGGGATCACTATGATGTACCTGTTCACCCACAGGGCCGCAACCGCAATTACAGCGGCGATGGTAATGTTCCGTATGGACCTGAAATGACGTATGCCTACAATAACAATGGGAATAATGATCCCTATATAATTGGCAAAAATGAACATCCAGTTAAACTCTTCAAAAAGCTTGTCAATCAATTCGGCATTTATCTTAACCGACCCGTACCATTTCGTGAGATAGTCACAGAAGGTAAAATATCCGTAAAAGGCGGCCACGACAAGCAGCAGGACCCCCATATTGATAAAGTGCTTTTCAGTGATGAATTCCTCCAGTCCATAGATCTTCCGGAAGAGCCACATCAATATGATTATGAGTCCCGATCCGGAGAAAATCGCAGCGATGACAAAGTAGGGTCCGAAAATAGTGCTGTCCCACCCGGGTTGGAGTGTAACCCCGAAGATCCAGGCAAGTACGGAATAGACGATGATGGCAATGGCAATGATCATGGCTGACATGATTGTGCGGGAGGTATGGATGATCTTTTTCTGTCTGGGGGTACCCGTGTATCCCAGGGCAAGTGCTTTGTAAACCTTCTGTCTCCAGTTTGAAAGCTTGATGTTTTCCTGGTCCCGGAGCAGGGCAAAATCTTCTATAAAAGAAAGATACAGGTAGATAAAGCAACCGATCAGGTCTGTTGATATCCCGATTACATCCCACGCTATCGGTGATTGTATCCTGGGATGTATGAAAAGAAAATAAAGTCTGTCAAGCCTGCCTATACATAAAAAAATGTATAGGGGCCCGATCATCAGGGAGATTACCGTCACCAGTTCCGCCATCCTGATGATGGGTTTCCGCCAATCGGAATTGAACAGGTGAAGCACTCCGGATACCAGGGCTCCCGCATAGCTCAGCCCCATGAAGAAAATAAAATTCACGATGTAAACGCCCCATACCACATTGTCACGCATACCCGTCACGATATGGCCCTTTGTAATTTGTTCCACCAGTCCCGTGATACCCCAGGCAAGTACCAGAAGGAGGAGAACCATGATTACAATCCACCGGGTGGTCGTTGACTCCAGATGCGGCTTGAATTTAAACAGGAGCCTTTCCTGTAATGTCCCGTCTGTCATTTCTTCGAACTGTATTTTTGAACATGCTCTTCATAGCGCTCCCGTATATCTTCGTCAAGCCCTTCGAACCCGCTTTCCACCTCAAAACTCCTTTCTGCAGGAGGCAGATAATAAACCCCGGGCTGTGTGCCGAGTTCTTCACGGTACCGGTACCCGGCTTTTTCCTCCATAAGTTTCGAAAAACGGAAGGTTTCCACACCATTGGTCACGGTGTCCTCCAGAAGGTCGCCGAAAAAGAGGACGCCCATCGGGCAGGCGTTCACGCACCTCGGAAGCTGGTTTTTCCGCAGGAGGTCCGCGCACCAGACACATTTTCCCACAGTACCTTCTCTTGCAGGGACATTGGTTTCCGGAGAATATTCCACATCCGGCTGTTCAACTTCCGGTTTCTTCCAGTGAAACTGCCTGGCTGAATAGGGACAGCCCGTCATGCAGAATTTGCATCCTATGCACCTCTGGTTGTCCACGAGTACGATTCCGTCCGATCGCTTGTAAGTGGCACCGACCGGGCATACGCTGACACACATGGGGTTATCGCAATGGAAACAGGGTCTTGGAAACCAGTAAGGTGCCGTGCGGGGGGAATCCTTGAGAAAATAAATCTTCATCCATTCATGATCCTTCGGCAGGTAGTGCCCTTCCTGGCAGGCCGCCACACAGGCGCGGGCGTTCTTACATCTCGACAGGTCGATCACCATGACGAATTTCCTGCCCGGAAGGCCGGCCATGGATTCTTTTCTTCCTATGGCGTGTGGGGATTCCGTCTCTTCCACCATCGATTTCTCAACCTCAACGAGCCTGCCATCGGTGGTCAGCGCCCTGACCTTTCCGGTTTTCACGCCCGCCCTTGCCTTCCTCAGCAGGAACCCTCCACCTGTCATACCGGCAACTGCCGAAACCCCTGCCGTAAGACTTTTCTTCAGAAAATCCCTCCGGCTCTTTCTCTTTTTAATATGTGACATCTCCAGCTTTAACCGTGTTTTATTCCTTCCCGGCCTCGTGCCACCCTGTAATAATGGCCCGGAAATTACTGCCCGGACGGGTACCCATCGTGCACAGGTATATATGAACGAACATAAAAATGGACAACAGGAATCCGCTGATCACATGCAGCAGGTCGGTAATCAGCAGCCCGCTGACGCCAAAGACCCGGTCTATGGTGGCTTCCGGAAAAAGGAGGCCCCATCCCGTGATGATCATTACAGGCACGCCTATATACATTGCCGCTGCATATGTGAAGGCCTGCAGGGGATTGAATTTACGGTCTTCGGTAACCGGATAGGGAGGTTTCTCCTTCCTGAAACAACCCCTGATATAAAAATGAAACTGCCTCGCCATTCTTCCCTTCAGTCCCTTCCACTGGATCCTGTAATGTTTCCCGTTCCCGCTGATGACATTCCCGATGAAAAACAGCAGGTAATTCGCCGTAAGCCCGATTCCGCATACATTATGCATGCGCACCGCGATTCTGAAAGAGATCCATGGTGCCTCCGGATTGGAATACTCCATGCTCAGCCCGGTCAGGATAAGAACCAGGAAGAACAGTGCATTCAACAGATGCCATAAACGAATAAATCCCTGATAATGATAGATCATTTTATTCTCCTCAGACCTTTTTAATGATTCTGAATACAATATGCAATGCCAGCCCCAGAACCGTAAGCCCGAAAATGACAATGCTGATCATATTCAGAACATAGTTCCGGGTTGCCCCGATCACATACGAGTCATTGATCACGACGGCATTGAGAAATCCGTAATTATTTCTTTCCTCTTTTGACCGGAATTTATAAAGCGTTGCCATCAGCCTTGAATCCTTTGAATGACATTCACTGCAACGGCGGACAGCCTCCTCCTTGGGCAGAACAAGATGGGCGACCAGTATGCTGTCATTGATCCGGGTATGGCATTCAATGCATCTGACATTCTCGAAGTGCAATGCCTGGTTGGGCAGCCAGTCATGGGTTTTTATGATATTGATACCTTCCCTGTCGGTCAGCAGTTCAAACTGGTCAAAATCGGCATGACAGGACAGGCAGATGGCATTGTCATAGGCAATGGTGGCCTGAAGGTTTTCTGAATTCCTGATGCTGATCCGGTAGGAATGAGGATGGCATTTCCAGCAGCTGAATTCTTCGGGATTGGCCAGGTAGTGCACGCTCTGCAGGTATTCTTCCTCGATCTTCTCGAAATGGTATTGTGCATAATCCTCATCGTAGGCATGGCAATCCACACAGGCCCATGGTTCCTCCAGCCTGATATCGAGGGGATGCGGAAATTCCGCATATTCGGGAGAGTGACAATCGTAGCAGGAAAAACTTTTATGATTGGCCGTATAGTAGTCCTCCCTCAGAATGATATGATCCTGGCACATATGCCGGGTAATCACCCTTCCCGTGCTCTCATCCTGCAACTGGTACTTGGTTTCCCCGTGGCATTTGAAGCAGGTTTCGTTTTCATCCACAAAATCGTTCACCAGCCTGAAAGAGTCGAGCTGATCCTCTGGGAATCCTTTGCCCGAACCTGTGTCTACGGCTCCGAAAAACAGAACCAGGGTGCCCAAGGATATCAATAAGAATGCAAGGAATTTTCCTGCCATGTTACTATCTCAACCTCACTGAAATATTAAATCCGAAACGGAAATTCCCGTCAAGGGGATCGTTGGTATTGAAAAACATATTTCTCTGCTTGATAATATCACCGTAGTTGGCCACGAATATCCTGAATGCATGCGTACTGGTGCTGATCTCGACGCCAAGGGATACATTCGGATACACTTCGAGTTCATCATGCTTGCTCAGTGGCTGGTCGTATTCAAAGACAATGGAATTCAGGCCGAGTACCTGTGCCCGTCCTCCGACCGATATGCCGTAATTGATATTGTTGTAACCATGGGCAATACCATTATAGTAGGCAAATGTTGGAATCACCTGAAGGCTTACAGGGCCCATCTTGCGGGAGACTATCAACTGGGTGAGATAAGACAGGCGATGCATGAAATTATACTCGTCCTCCGAACCGAAGTATTCCTTGCTGCGGGCGTCTATGACCATGTTCCCGTAATAGCTCAGGGAAACCGGGATACTCCCGGAACGGGTCTGGGTAAGAATGCTGTATTTCCATTCGAAATCCTGCAGCTTGTAGTCGCGGGTGGTTCCGAATCCTGCCATGATCCTGTCGGTAACACCGAAATCAATGGCCAGGCGGGTATTCGCCGAACCGTAAATGCCAAACAGATTGTCCACATCTTCTATCCGGGAAAACCTGTGGGAGATTTCCAGCTGAAGCGCGCCCCTGTAAGGATTGACCGTTGTCTGGTTATCCACCAGGCTCAGTGTTTCAAACGGCGGACGGATGGGCTGGTTATCGGTTTCTTCATCCTGGGCCTTTATGCTTGTCAGAGCTGTGAGAACAGTTAATGCCGATATCAATAACCTGTTTTTAATGATCTGTGTCATGCTGATGGTTTTAATATTGTATGGATTGTATTGTTAATTGTTCTTTGCCCCCTGGTCGATCCAGCCGAGTATCAGCTGCTTTTCAGCTTCCTTTGCCCTTGAATCATGACTACCGTAAAGCTTTTTTATCAATTTGCTTTCCGGAGGATCACCGGTATTGACATATCCGCCTGAGATCAAAGCATCATAAGATCCACCGGAACGAAGATCCGGATTCCGCTGCCCGCCATGGCAAGTCACACAATTTGCATCCCATATGGGCTGAATGTCAGTCGTGTAACTGACGGTCTCAGGGATATTTATCTCCACAGGAGGAAAAACGACCTTTTCACAGGAAGTAAAAATTATTATAAACATCAACATCCCTGCAAGGAGTAACTCAACTGGTCTTTTCATTTCAGGAAATATTTAAATATAATTTCAATGAAACGGAGGTAATTGAACAAATAGTAAAATTATCTTAAAAGATGAATGAATTCAGCATTCCCACACCGAGATTTCGAAATGGAGAAAGCGTTATATGTCTCCTGATGTATCGATATTCATGCGGGGAATTTTGTAAATTATCTACCGTAAAAGCCATTGGTTTTCACAATGTTAAACAAGTAAGTGCAGTCGTAACTATATGTCATACATATAGATAAGTCACATTTACAGGATTTTTTAATACATTTACACCGGGGCTAATGAAAATCCAGGACTCAGGAATGATTTCCTCATCTAAAAAGATATTCGATTGTGTTGACTGTAAGGATTGTATCCACAGGGGTCCTTATTTCGAATGCCTGACTCCATCCGAACTGGATCTCATCAACAAGGACAGGTATTCGGTTCGTTACCATGAGGGGGAAATGATCCTGAAACAGGGTATCTCGGCCACGCATGTCCTGTCCCTTGTAGGCGGTATTATAAAAATCTATATTGAAGGATTCGGTGACAGGAACCTTCTTTTAAGCCTCCTTTCACCCTGGGAACTCATTGGATGTCCCGGTATCCATGTTGACAATAAAATACATTATTCTGTCGCGGCCCTGACCGAATCCACCGTTTGCTATATTGATGCGAAAAACTTCAGGAAGGTAGCCGATAAAAACGCCGTTTTCGCCAACCAGCTGATCAGCCAGGTAAGCAGCATGTCCATTAACCTGTTCGGAAAGCTTGTCAGTCTGACACAGAAGCAGATGCACGGCAGGATGGCCGACGGGCTGTTGTACCTGTCAAAAGATTTCTACAAATCGGATGCATTCTGCATGCATATAAGCAGGCAGGATCTCGCAGATATGACCGCCATGTCAAAAGACTCTGCAATACGGATATTAAAGGAATTTGAAAGAGACGGCCTGGTTTCCGTCAACGGCCGGGAGCTGCAGATCCTGGATATGAACCAGCTTATGGAGATATCCCAGAAAGGCTGACCGGTCTGTCAGTATAGGTACCTGTGGCATTCGACGCAATCATATTCTTTCCAGGCTTCGTTAATGTCAACAGGGTGTTTGAACTCCAGTGAATCCCTGACATTTACCAGGCTGAGTCGGTCAGGGTACCCTTGTGCCATGATGGTATGGCAGAGATTGCAGTCCCTTGAGATCACCCTTCCGGAAGCCGAGATGTGCTGGTTGTCATGACACCTGTGACATCCGGTCGCATTGATATGTCCCAGTTGATTGGGATATGCATCCCATTGGGCTTTCATCTCCGGGAATTTAGTCTGGGTAAAATCCTCCTGTATGCCTGCAATGGCTTTGTCTATCAGGGCATAATTGGAATCGTACAATTCGGGATAAATCGTTTCATAGTAGTCGTTCACATCATGCCTGATGATCTGCAGGGCTGTATCCGTATCCGTATACCCGTCATAGAGGAGTCCCATGGCCACGAGTTTAATATCCGGGAGCTCTTTCGGTATTTCACCGCTCGTCAGGGACGCATCCGTAATGAAGGGAGGTGAAAGATACTCATGTGACGGCCGGTTATGGCAATCCATGCAATCCATCATCCTGAGGTTTTCCTCCTTCAGGATGGAGGAATCCGGTATGTTTTCCTGGTCCGAATAAGTATAGACCTCCCCTGTTTCAAGGTTGGTATAGCGTACCCAGGGGATAGATTCCCTGTCTTCCGATTCGGGTGCATACTCAATCCTGACATCCGGGTTGATGTGCCAGTGGCTTCCCTCCTTCTGTCCCAGTGCGGGGTATTCTGAGCCGATCTTCATATTCATAACAATATCCCATTCCGTATTCTGTTCATCGGCCAGGTAATGCTTACGGGTCTGAAGCAGGTGCGGGTAAAACTTTTCGGGCCAGTGGCAACGTTCACAGGTTTCCCGGGCAGGTCTGAGATCCGTTATCGGTGTAGGTATGGGTTTGGGATATTTTTTAAACAAAACGGAATAAACCTGGTACAGTCCGGAAAGTTTCGAACGGACATACCAGTCAGCACCCGATCCTACATGGCAATCCACACATGCTACCCTCGCATGTGATGAATTCTGATAGGTAGTGTATTCCGGGTGCATCACCTTGTGGCAGATCTTTCCGCAGAATTCCGTAGATTCGGTATAGTGGAAAGCTTCATAGGTGCCGACAGCCGAAAGGAATAAAAAGGCGGTTGTGGAAATCAGGAATATTACAAAAGCGTTCCTGTGTTGCCTGATATTCAGGTTGACCTGGGGCCATCTCTGGCCCGGTTCTTCGACCTTCCGTTTCATCCTGCGTAATCTGCGCAGCATGCCAATGGGAATCAGGATGAGTCCCAGCACAAGGAAGATGGGCAGAACGATATAGATTACGAGCCCGAGGTAAGAACTGGTAACTTCAACGAATATAGAGATGGTGATAAGGAACACGATCATGAAAAGACTGATCGTGGCAACCACTGTCCCTATGATAGAGGTCCAGTTATAATAAGATTTTGGTAATTTCATAAGTGAGATTCGGCTTGAAAAATAAGAAATTGAAATATAAGAAAAAGCCCGTTCCACCCTGCGAATCCGGGTAAGTGAAACGGGTATTTATCATAAGACCAATTAAAAATAAAACCTGCCTGGACAAGCCTTTTTCAAAACACCCGCCAAAGGTATACGCAGCACATTATTTTAAATTAA
>CAYOPZ010000025.1:0-42438 GCA_964406005.1 uncultured Bacteroidaceae bacterium | reverse complement strand
TAAAACCGCAGCTGGAAATCAGAGATTTAAGGCTGCTCTTTATATCTGCCTTCTCTCATAAACCTGTCTGTTTTAATTGAATAGCAGGATAAGCCGGTTGCGGTATCAATATGATCAGAAGCTGGGAATAGCGGCATTCAATCTTTGATTGGCCGGCCGCGGTTTCACAGGATCTGATCAGAAACAATCCTTGTAAACATTGCAAACCAGGATTTTCCGGCTACGTCTTCACATATGATCAGATCCAGTGAAGAGCAACATTCAACCTTTGATTGGCCGGCCGCGGTTTCACAGGATCTGATCATACAGTACACTTGTTGATGATGCAAAGCAAGATTTTTAACTGCGGTTATATATAGAATAAAATATCATTTATAATCAATAAATATTACTAAACAATAATATACAATAATATATATTGCAAAACAATAAAATAAATTGTATTTTTGAGAAAAGAATACAATAGGAAATATTATGAAAATCAGGGAAGTTTTTAATGTTTTCCAAGATAAGGAATCGTTCTTTGAGGAAATAGACCATAAACAATCCAATCAACTGATCTATAAACAAATACTCATCATTTGTTTGTTTGGTTTTATTTATGGCATAGTCATGGGCAGTTATCACAGCTTTTTACAAGCTATTGTCGCAGGTCTGAAAGTCATGATTCTTTTTATTACTTCATTACTGATCTGTTTTCCTTCATTTTTTATAATTCAGCAGGTATTGGGATCAAAAATGAGTTTCAGACAAATGATATTAATTATTTTAAGCGGTTTTGTTCTTGCTTCAACAATAACTTTATCCTTTGCTCCAATAATTATTTTCTTTCTAATTACAGGTAGTAATTATCATTTCCTGCAATTATTACATGTGGGAATTTTCATTTTTGCCGGAATATTTGGAATGAAACTTATTATTAATGCATTAAAACATGCATGTGAGAAAAAAAACATATACCCTCAAACAGGAGTATCAGTATTTAAAGTATGGATAATAATTTTAGCATTTGTTGGTATACAATTATCTTGGAACCTTCGTCCATTTCTCAGTGATAGAAACGAAGACTTCAAATTATTTAGAAAATATGAGGGTAATTTCTACACAGCAATAATTTATTCGTTTGAACAATTACTATCGAAAGAGGAAATGGAGGATTATAGGGATTACAATTACGATTTGGATACAGAAAAAAAAGATACAATTGATAGCATTGATTTTATGCTATTAACAGAATAATAGTATTATGGATGATATAATGACGCTTGAGGAAGTGGCAAAATATTTAAAATTAAAACCTCAGACAATATATTCTTGGGCACAAAATAATAAGATTCCAGCTGCTAAATTGGGTAAAGAATGGAGATTTCGAAAATCAATCATTGATAAATGGTTTAACAACCATATTAATGGTGAGTTTGAAGAATATCTGAAAGAACAATAGGTTTATAAATATACGCCAGCTAACCGATCAAATCCTGTCAAGAGGGGCATTACATTCTGATCTTCCGGTCATCGGTTCATATTTGAAGCGGATATAAAGAGCAGCCTTAAATCTCTGATTTCCAGCTGCGGTTTTATATCCGCTTCAAAGTAATCCGACCGTAAGCTCTGCAATTCAGGATTTACCGGCCGCGGTTTCACAGAATCCGGTCAGCAGTCCATATCCGCCAGGAAGCTTCGGCCTGCAACTCAAGCATTTTCAGGCCGTTGACCGTAACCGCCCCTTTCTTCCTGCCAAGCCTGAGAAATTCCGTTTCAGCGGGATTGTAAACCAGGTCATAAAGGATATGGTCACCGGAGATCAGATCATAAGGTATATCGGGAAAGCTCTCCGTATCGGGATGGGTACCCAGGGGTGTTGTATTGATGATCAGTTTATGTTTGCTTATGACCGGCAGGCATAGATCACTGTAATGTAACTGTCCCCGGGAAGGATTCCTTGACACGAAATGGCAATCAATGCCCAGCTGCCCGAGTACATAATGCACAGCCCTGGAAGCACCCCCTGTACCGAGCACCAGTGCGGCATCGTGCTTTTGATCCAGCAGGGGTTTCAGGCTGTTCAGGAATCCGTATGCATCCGTATTGAATCCCTTCATTGCCACCGATCCTTTATCCCGGGTAATACGGATGGTATTCACGGCGCCGATCTGCCGGGCTGTTTCGTCAAGTTCCCCGAGATAAGGGATCACCTTCTGTTTATAGGGAATGGTCACGTTCAAACCGATCAGTCCCTTTTCCGCTTTTACCAATCCTTCGATACCGGCAATCTGCCGGAGGGGGTAATTCCGGTATTCGAATCCGGTTATTTCTTCCCTGAGGAACTTTTCCCTGAAATATCTTTCAGAAAAGGAATGTGAAAGCGGGTATCCTATGAGACCGAGCTTTTTATTCATCCGTTCCTCTTTTTTGAAAGGATCTCGAAAAGGAAAATCAGTCCCGACCCTGCCAGTGCAAGCAGCACTGCCCAGAGAACCTGCGGATCCGTACCGGACTCCAGGGCATATCTGCCTGGAAGGACATTGTCCTGAACCAGGGGGTGAACGGCACCCTCTGCACCGGTGAAACTTTCAATGGTAAGCTTCCATGGCCAGATTTTGTTAAGGGAACCGATCATGAAACCCGACAATACTGCAAAGGTAATGTTATGAAATTTCCTGAGAAGCCATGAAAGCAGGTGTGAAAATGAAACGATTCCTGTCAGGGCACCTGCCAGCAGGAGGGCCAGAACACCTATCCGGCCCTCGTTCAATGCATTCAGAATGAACCGGTACTCGCCGAGCAACAGCAGGATGAAGCTGCCCGAGATGCCCGGGAGGATCATGGCGCAAATGGCCAGGGCGCCTGAAATAAAAACGAACCACCCGGCTTCCGTGGTCCGGGCCGGAGTGACACCGGTGATTATGATGGCTGCAGCAATTCCGCACAGCAGACCGGCAATGGTGGCCAGGTTCCAGGGCTGAATGCTCTTTGCCACGAAAATGGCCGAACCAACGATCAATCCAAAGAAAAATGACCAGATCAGTACTGGGTGATTTTGCAGGAGGTATTCAAGAATCCTTGCAAGGCTAAGCACCGAGATCAATATGCCGGCAACGACCGAAGCCAGAAAATTTCCGTTGACGGCTTTCCAGAAAGAAGGCAGGCCTTCCCTCAGAAGCTTTCGCGCGGATACGAGATCAATGGACCTGATGGAATGCACCAGTTCTTCGTAGATCCCGGAGATGAATGCAATTGTTCCTCCCGATACGCCAGGTACAACATCCGCGGCACCCATTCCCATGCCTTTCAGCACAAGGAGGATATAATCGCTCAGCTTGCGCCTGATCATGGTTTCCTGTCGTGCAACTCTCCGGGAAGAAAAGTGAAAAAAGTATCTCCCCTGAGGCCGAGACGCAGTGTTTCCAGGGCAACAACCTCGTGCGGGGCAATGTTCCCGAGATTGACATTGGCTCCCAGCAAATGAATAAACCAGACCTGCTGGCTTTTATTGGGCGCTTCCCATAAAACATCTTCAGCCCTGACCTGACTGATGATCCCTTTTATCAGGTGCTTATTGGCCGTCCCGTCTTTGTTGTATATGCCTACCGTTCCGCTTTCCCTGGCTTCCGCAATGACCTTCCACGAACCTGCATCCAGTTCGTCGCGCATCATCCCGGCCCATTGTTCATCCGGGATTTCCACTCCGGCCACTTTTGATCCCACTTCGGAAACCACGGTCATATTCCCGGTAAGTTGCCGGATGTATTCCAGCTTTTCACCGTGCGGTATGGCAATGGAACCGTCGGAAACCTCCGCCAGGTCAAGTCCGTACATATCATTGAACTTTCTGAACTCATCGAACATTCCCCGGACGATATACATTTCAAAAAGGGTCCCTCCGAAATAGGGTTTCAATCCCGCTTCCCGGTATATTTTGATTTTTTCTTTCAATCCTTTTGTAATCAAGGCCGTACCGAATCCGAATTTCACCAGGTCGGTATACTCCGCGCTGGAGAATACAAAATCCTCGGCTTCCCGTACACTCAGGCCCTTGTCCATCATCATGGTAAGGCCCGATTCCCTGGGTTTGGAAGTCCGGTCAGGGATATAAGGGAGTTTGGTTTTCATAAAAATCTGTTTTATAATGGTTTATACTTATTCAGGAGTTCCCGGAAGGATTTGTTTGCGAACAGGTCCGGACATATTTTCCCGGTAATTACATGGTCCGCATAGGCGATCCTGAGACCTTGTTCAAAGAATTTCAGTGCTTCGGACAGGTTACCCGAAAGATAACAATAGGCCGACAGGTAATAATTCACCGGGGAAATTTCACTGACATATCTGTATGCCTTCCTGAGTACCTGTATGGCTTTTTCAGTATGTCCCTGTTTGAATTCCAGTCTGGCCCGGTTGATCCAGGCCTCGTCATCGTAAGGATCCAGTTCCGTGGTGCGAACATAGGCTTTCATTGCATCCGCACAGGAATCCAGGTGGATGTATACATTGCCCAGGGTAAACCAGAAATCCGGATTCTCATCATCCAGTTCAATGGCTTTATTGACGTAATATAAAGCATCGTTATACCTTTTCAGGAGCAGATAACAAACTGCTATTCCGTACCAAGCCTCTGAAAATGAAGGATCTATGCGCGCGGCTTTTTGATACCATTCAATGGCCTCTTCATAGGATTCCATTTTCTCAAGTGCTTCTCCCAGATAGCACTGGGCCAGAACATTTTCCGGTTCAAGCAGGATGCATTCCCTGTACGCCAGTATGGCCTCAGGGTATTCCTCGAGGTTGGACAGTGCATTGGCCCTGTTAAATACGGCCGCGGCATAATCCCCTTTTATTGCAATGGCAAAATCATAACATTCCACGGCTTTCCTGAAATTCTCCTTCTTGAAATAGAGCATTCCGAGGTTATACCAGACATGCTCGGAATACGGTTCAAGGTCGAGGTAAGCTTCGTAGCATTCTATGCTTCGTTCGAAATCATGCAGCCTGTCATAACAATGTGCCAGCTCATACAGGATATCGGGCTTATCGGATCTTTTCCTTCTGGCCATATCAAGGTAACGTACAGCCAGCTTGTACCGGTTCACATACTCGAAGGAAAGGGCAATGTCATACAGTACATCCACCTTGTTTTCATGGGTCAGTTCAATGGCCCGGTCAAATGCCCTCCCGGCTTCTCCGATCCTGCCCATCTGGTTCAGGATCATCCCTTTTAACATGTATACCTCATTGTTTGAATGTTCCAGGATCTCAATGGATTTCACCATCTCAAGCGCTTTCTGTGACTCCCCCTTTTCAGCATATACCTGTGCTTCCTTTATCATCAGCGTGACAGAACCCGGATGCTGGCGTATGCCCCTTGTAACTGCATCCATGGCTTTGCTGAAAAGGTTTTTATCGAGGTAATGATCAATGATCCGTTCGAATTCGAAGACATCAAAAAAGGAAGACTTCTCATGGACATGCATTCTCTCAAATCGTCCCAGAATATTCTGAAAATCGTTGTCTTCCTGAAAGTGATCCTGATCTCTGTCCATCCGTTGCCATGGAATTGATGCTCTAAAATTAGCAATACTATTGAATCAGTCAAAAACAAATCCAATACGGACGGCTATGCGATTGTACTGTGTGTTGAATGTGGACCTTTCATTGTTCCAGTCGGTCGTCTGAACGGACCTGTGGCTCTGGAAGCGGTAAGCAAGCGATATGGCCAGTGCATTGTCCCGGCTGATCCGTACGGTGGTTCCCAGTCCCAGTGTGCACATAAAGCCCCCGTGATTATCGATGCTCAGGCCCCAGCTTTCTTCAGGATCTTCAAGCGGAACGGCATACCCGAAACTCCCTCTTATAAAAGTTGAGAGGAATCGCAGCCGGAAAAAATAGCTGATGTCCGCAAAAAGTGGAACATATGCCTGCTGGTAGAACTCGATCCCGGTACCCAGTCCCGGATACAATCGGTTCCGGAACCGGTAACCGTTGACCATCTGCAGGCTGAAAATCACATTTTTATCGTTATAACCCGAAGCGATCAGCGCCCCCAGGTCTGTCCGGTTGAAATACCCGCTTCTTTTCGCAGGAACGTACAAACCGTCTGTGCCTGCAAGGACGGTTTCCCTTGAAATATGATCTATTTCGTCCCTGCCGAACAGGAGTGTGTTTGCACAGAGGGTTTCAATCACAATTTTTCCGGTTTCTGTAGTATCCTGTAAAATTCCACGGTATATGCTTCCATTTTTAAGGTAGATTGCGTCAACATCCAGCTCCTGGGCCCTGAGTGCGGGAAAGATCACCGCAGATGCCAGTGCAAGCAGGGCTAAGAATTTAACTTTCCGTTTCAGGGCCGGTTTCCCGGCATCCGGAGGTTTTGGTAATACTGTTAAGCAAGGCATAATAATATCTTGATGGGAGAAGGGGCGGATGGGTTGCGTCTGAAATTATTCCGGGCCGGTACGCAACCTCCGGGCAAAGGCCTGCATCTGAAATATTGAATCAAAACCGTGTATGCCATGAATACGAATATTCCGAAATCCGTTCTTATTGCAGTTGTATTTCCGGTCCTGATGCTGAGCAGTTGCCAGGACCGTTTCCTGCAAAGCTATGAAGTAAGCAACCCCATATATCTTTCCTATGCCGAACTGAGGGAGGCCGTTGCAGATACCACGCCGATGGAATTCAGCCATCCGGGGAAAATATACCTCCTTGGTGATTACATCTTTGTCAATGAGGTTAGAAAAGGCATTCATGTGGTGGATAATTCGGATCCCTCCGGTCCCGAGGTGATAAGTTTTATCCGGATCCCCGGTAATATAGACATGGCTGTCAGGAACAATATACTGTATGCAGACAGTTATGTGGACCTTGTGGCCATTGACATTTCAAATCTTGACGACATAAGGGAAGTGGCACGTTTTGAGAATGTCTTCTCCTATTCCCTTCCGCCCTATGAAGCACAGACCCGACTCGGGCAGGTGGATGAAGCGCAGGGCGTCGTGGTGGACTGGGTTACCGAAGAGGTTACCGAAGAAGTGGATGGATATTCTTATAATTATGGCATAAGGTACTGGGAAAATATGTTTTTAATGAATGATGCGGCCTTTTTCGGTTCATCTTCAGGGGGAAGCTCCCAGACGCTTACCGGGACCGGAGGGTCCATGGCCCGGTTCATTATCTATGACGACATACTGTATACCATCGACGTTTCCCAGCTTCATATGTTCGATATCAGTGATGAGTTGACTCCGGTGACTGCAGGCTCAAGTTCGGTGGGGTGGAATATCGAAACCGTGTTCATTGCCCGTGATCATTTGTTTATCGGTTCCACTTCCGGTATGTATATATACGATCTGGCAGATCCGATCAACCCGCAATGGGTATCCTCCTACTGGCATGTCACAAGCTGCGACCCGGTTGTGGTCGAAGGAAATTACGCCTATGTTACACTGCGTACGGGCAACCTTTGCGAAGGGGATGTGAACCAGCTTGACATAGTTGACATACACAATCTGGACAGTCCGAAAAGGATCAAATCCTATCCCATGCATAATCCTCACGGATTGGGGATTGAGGAAGGAACGCTGTTTATCTGCGATGGTGAAGCAGGACTGAAGGTATTTGATGCGAAGGATCCCCTGCATCTCATGAATAACCAGCTTGCACATTTTTCGGAGATCAACACCTTTGATGTTATCCCCGTACAGAGTCGCCTGATAATGATCGGCGAGAACGGATTATACCAGTACGATTATTCCGACCTGTCCGACATCCGGCTGTTGAGCATGATCCCAATCTTTTCCGATTAGGAAAAACCCAATTAAGACAACCGGATTTAAACTAAGCAGGCTTAATAAATTTCCTTTTTTGCTGCCCTGAGAGTGTTGAGGAGCAGGGAAACGCGGGTCATTGGACCGACGCCGCCGGGGACCGGGGTGATATAACTGCATTTCGGGGCCACCGTTTCATATTCCACGTCCCCTTTCAGCCTGAAGCCTGATTTTGTCTGGTCTGATTTCACCCTGGTGGTCCCTACGTCTATGACCACAGCGCCTTCGGGAACCATGTCTGCGGTCAGGAAACCCGGTTTCCCCATGGCTGCTATAATGATATCGGCCTGGAGGGTCAATTCCCTGATGTTGGCCGTACGGCTGTGGCATATGGTGACGGTGCAGTTGCCCGGGGATCTTTTCTGGGCCAGCAGGGCCGCGATGGGCTTACCGACAATATTGCTTCGGCCGATCACCACTGCATGTTTTCCCACGGTTTCGATATTGTACCTTCTGATCAGTTCCATGATGCCTGCAGGTGTGGCAGACTCAAAGCAGGGCATTCCGATCAGGAGGCGGCCGATATTGACCGGATGAAACCCGTCCACATCCTTTGAAGGGTCAATCGCCTCAATGACCTTTTGCTCGGCAATGTGGCCGGGCAGGGGGATTTGAACGATGAAACCGTCGATATCCGGGTTCCGGTTCAGTTCAAGCACCTTATCGAGAAGCACCTTTTCAGGTATGTTTTCATCATACCTGACCAGGGTTGATTTGTAGCCTACCTGCTCACAGTCTTTGACTTTGAGATTGACATAGGTTTCGCTTGCAGGATCATTGCCCACAAGTATTGCTGCAAGGTGTGGAGCCCTGCCGCCCGATTCGAGAATCCTGCTTACCTCATCCGAGATCTCCTGTCTGATGATGGAAGCTGTTTCTTTTCCGTCGATGATTTCCATGTGATTTTATACCTGGGATTTACAATTCAGAATTATTTGATTTGATCTGATATTAAATGCCATATCAGCGTTTCATACCGGGCATGCCCCCCATCATGCGCTGGAGGTTCCTGGCTCCCGACATCGACTTCATCATCCTGCGGGTCTCGTCAAATTGCTTCACAAGCCGGTTAACCTCCTGTATGCTTGTACCGCTGCCGGTTGCAATGCGTTTCCTGCGGCTTCCGTTCAGAATGAGGGGATTGCTCCTTTCTTCAGGGGTCATGGAGTGTATGATCGCTTCAATGCCCTTGAAAGCGTCGTCATCCATGTCCAGGTTCTTAAGTGCCTTTCCCGCACCGGGTATCATTTCGGCCAGTTCCTGCAGGTTGCCCATTTTCTTGACCTGCTGGATCTGTGAAAGAAAATCATTGAAATCAAACTGGTTTTTGGCGATCTTCTTCTTGAGTTTCCTTGTCTCTTCCTGGTCATATTGTTCCTGGGCTTTTTCAACAAGTGACACTATGTCGCCCATCCCGAGAATACGGTCCGCCATCCTTTCGGGGTGAAAAACATCAAGTGAATCGAGTTTCTCACCCTGGCTTACGAATTTGATGGGTTTGTGCACGACCTCCCGTATGGATAAAGCAGCTCCGCCGCGTGTATCACCGTCGAGTTTTGTCAGCACGACCCCGTCAAAATCGAGCCTTTCATTAAACTCCCTGGCAGTATTCACGGCATCCTGCCCTGTCATGGAATCCACGACGAAAAGTATTTCTTCCGGATCGGTGGCCTTTTTGATTGCAGCGATTTCATCCATCATCTTCCCGTCAATGGCCAGACGCCCGGCCGTATCCACGATTACTGCATTCAGGCCATGTGTCCTGGCATGCCTGATACCGGACTTTGCGATTTTCACAGGATCCCTGTTCCCCTCTTCCGTGTATACGGGAACATCGATCTGCCGGCCGATCACCTGCAACTGTTCAATGGCGGCCGGGCGGTATACGTCGCCGGCTATGAGCAGGGGTGTCTTTCCCTTCCTGGATTTAAGATGGCCGGCAAGCTTTCCTGAAAAGGTGGTTTTTCCGGATCCCTGTAATCCTGCGATCAGAATCACCGTGGGGTTCCCTTTCAGGTTAATATCCGCCATTTCGCCCCCCATCAGGGATGCAAGCTCGTCATGAACGATCTTTACCATCACCTGGCCGGGCTGAAGTGCCGTCAGAATCTTCTGGCCGATGGCCTTCTCCTTGACCGAATCAGTAAATGATTTGGCAATCCTGAAGTTAACATCAGCGTCCAGCAAGGCCCGTCTGACCTCTTTCAGGGTTTCCGCGACATTGATTTCAGTGATCCTCCCCTGCCCTTTCAGCAGTTTGAAGGATTTTTCCAGCTTATCCGATAAACTTTCAAACATTTATCCTGCTAATTTACATCCTTTCGGGCATATCTATGCCCAGCAGTCCCATACCTTTTTCAAGGATCAGGGACACCACTTCAGACAACAACAGCCTGAACTTTTTTTCCTGTGGGGTATCCGCGCTCAATATGGAATAATCATGGTAAAACTGGTTGAATTCCTTTGCCATTTCATAGCAGTAATTTGCGATCACTGCAGGATTCATCTCCTCTCCTGCCGTCCGAACCATTTCCGGGAACCTGGAAAGCAGTTTGGCGAGGGCCTTTTCCTTTGGATTGAGAGGGTATTCCTGTTCCGCCGTTAAATGCATTGCTTCCTCGCCTTCCTCCTGTGCCTTTCTCATTACAGAGCGTATCCTCGCATAGGTATACTGTATGAAGGGCCCTGTATTCCCGTTGAAATCCACGGACTCAGCCGGATCAAAGGTCATATTCTTTTTCGGGTCCACCTTGAGAATGAAATATTTCAGTGCTCCCATGCCGATCGTGGTGATGATGGCTTCCTTGTCTTTTTCAGAATATCCGTCCAGCTTCCCCAGTTCGGCAGACATCTCCCTGGCGGTCACGTACATCTCGTCCATAAGTTCGTCCGCATCCACTACCGTACCCTCCCTTGATTTCATTCTTCCTGCAGGAAGCTCAACCATACCGTAGGATAAATGCACCAGTCTGCCTGCCCACTGGTAGCCGAGCTTTTTAAGGACGAGTGCAAGCACCTGGAAGTGATAGTCCTGCTCGTTCCCGACCACGTAAATATGCCTGTCTATATCAAACTCCGAGAAACGCTGTTCGGCGGTTCCGATATCCTGTGTCATGTAAACCGATGTACCGTCGGAGCGCAGCAGCAACTTATGGTCGAGTCCCTCATCCGTAAGGTCGGCCCAGACCGACCCGTCTTCCTTCCGGTACAGGATTCCCTTTTCCAGTCCCCTGAGCACGATGTCCCTTCCCAGCCTGTAGGTTTCCGATTCATGGTATATCCGGTCGAATTTCACACCCATGCGCTGGTATGTTTCCTCAAATCCCCTGTAGACCCAGCCGTTCATTCTTTTCCACAGTTCCGTGACCCCGGGGTCCCCTACCTCCCATTTTCGTAGCATTTCCTGTGCTTCCTTCAGAAGATCCGCCTCCCTGAGCGCTTTCTCTTCCGGAAGCCCCTTTTCAATAAGCTGTCTGACCTGCTTCCTGTATTCCTGCTCGAAGCTTACGTAGAAATCGCCCACCAGGTGGTCTCCTTTCTTTCCCGTAGCTTCCGGGGTGGAACCCTTTCCCCATTTTTCCCATGCAAGCATGGATTTGCATATATGTATCCCCCGGTCGTTCACCAGGTTCACCTTCATTACCCTGTAACCGTTCGCTTCCATGATCAGGGAAAGGGAGTAACCGATCAGGTTGTTGCGTATGTGCCCGAGATGCAGGGGCTTGTTCGTATTCGGAGAAGAATACTCGATCATATAGAGCGGGGCATCTGCTTTGGCCGGCTTTAACCCCAGATATTTGTCGTTGCCCATATCCAGAATTTGCTGTCTCCAGTAGGCGGCATGCACAATCAGGTTCAGAAACCCTTTGACCACGTTATAGGATTCAATCTCCGGGCATTTCTTCACCAGGTATGCACCGATCTCCTCCCCGGTCTGTTCGGGGGACGTTTTCGTGATCTTCAGCAGAGGAAAGACGACCAGGGTAAGATCCCCTTCGAATTCTTTCCTGGTTTTATGTACCTGGAGGTCATTTTCCCCGATCCCGGACTTGTATGCTTCCCTGAAAAAGGTCCCGACAGCCTTAATGATCAGTGCATTAATCTCCATTCTGTAAGGGGCTTTGCGAAATTTGTGCAAAGATAATGCTTGCGGGTGAATTAATCCTACCTTTGTGTGAATATGTGGCCCGATCTCATGATTTCTGTCTGTATCCCGGTTTTTAATCATGATGTAAGCGGACTGGTGGAAGCGTTGCACCGGCAGTTTTCGCAGCTGGGAATCCCCGAAGAGATCATCCTCATTGACGATGCTTCCGGGGAGAAGATAAGGGAAATCAACCGCCGCATTCCGGACGAAATCGCCACCCTGATCGAACTCGACCGGAACACGGGAAGGTCACGGATACGCAATCGCTTCGCGGAACAGGCAAAGCACCCGTACCTTCTCTTTCTTGATTGTGACTGCGAGATCCCCACCGAACGTTTCCTGTACGAATATCTGGAGGCGATCCGCATGCATCCCGGCAGGGTGATCTGCGGGGGGGTAATGTATGATCCTGTTAAACCCGGGAGGAGCCGCATCCTTCACTGGAAATACGGAACAAAAAAGGAAAGCAGGTCTGCCGGGATCAGGAACAGTGACCCCAACAGGTCATTTATGAGTGCGAGCTTCGTTATTCCCCGGACGCTTTTCGAAAAAATACGCTTCGATGAAAGGCTCACGGCTTACGGTCATGAGGATTCACTGTTCGGATACAGGTTGAGCGAACTGGGCCATACCATTTTCCATATGGATAATCCCGTGATCCACCGGGGACTTGAAAATAACCGGGCCTTTCTTGACAAAACGGATGAGGGCCTGAGGAACCTGGTCGCGATAACAGGGTATGTCGATAGCCACCCCCGGTTCACGGAAAGCATCACCTTGCTGCATTATGCCGGCCGCCTGCAGGAAAAAAAAATGGCCTGGATGGTCAGGATTCCGTATTTCGTTTTCGGTTCCCTGCTCCGGAAACTTCTGTGTACAGGCTTTGCCGGTCTGCATCTTTACGCCTTTTACAAGATGGGCCGGTACCTTGAGATCCGGGAAAAAAAGCAGAAAAGCAGCGGTTCGGGATGATCCTGCAGCTTACTGGGGAGGAGGATCCTGTTCCTGGTCGCGTATCAGCACCGAAAATATGAACAGAATTACGGCTGCAGCTGCAAATATGACCATCAGGGAAACAAACATTTTCTTGATGATGTCTTCGAGGGAAATCACTTCCCATATCCCCAGCAATGCAATGACCGTAAATATCAGGACCAGGACGATCATGAAATAAGAGATTACTTTTTTGACTGATGTGCTCATGGTATCTCGATTGATTAAACGTTGGTACGCAGGTATAAAGATAATTCATAAATGCTGTTCAACACAACCTTCTGTCCTTTTTTTTCCACGATCCAGGATGCTTTTGCACCCTCTTTACCTGCTATGACGCTTATCCCTGCCTGCTTGTTACGTACAGAACGGTATCCCATTCTCTCAATTGCACGTAAAGTCCAGGTTTCCAGATTTTTATCAGAAGCCCTTACGGCCACTCCAGGCAGGGTTTTCCTGTCCAGCCTGAACTCTCCGCTTTGCATGTCGAGCAGGACATCCGCAGCGCTGTTCTCTTCCAGCAGGGCATCTCTCAGGCTGCCCGACAGTACGAGGTCTTCCGGTGCACCTTCGATGATTTCGTTCCGGTTCATCAGCCAGATCTTATCTGCTTCCCTGAGGGCTGTCTGCAGGTCATGGGTGGAAAACAGGACTGTTCTCCTGTGATCCCTTGAAAGTGTCTTCAAAAGACGGATGATCTCGAATTTGTGGGACAGATCCAGGAAAGCGGTCGGTTCGTCCAGCATGAGAATGACCGTGTCCTGTGCCAGGGTACGGGCGATCATTGCACGTTGTCTTTCTCCATCACTCAATTCATATAAATCTCTGTTCCTGAATAAATTTAACGATGTTATTTCAAGTGCATATTCAATTTTTTCCCGGTCTGCGGGTGTCAATGACCCGAACCAGTTCGTATGGGGATATCTTCCCATTGTGACCAGTTGCTGAACCTGCATTCCCTGCACCCTGACAACATCCGTCGAAACGTATCCCAGGATTTTTGCAAGTTCCCTCCCTGAATAATATTCCAGATCTTTGCCCCTGATATAAATTGATCCGCCGAGCGGTTTCTGCAAACCTGAAAGTGTCCGGAGCAGGGTGCTTTTGCCCGAACCGTTTTTGCCCATCAGGGCGACAAATTCCCCGCCGGGCAGTGAAATGTTCAGAGGCCCGGTAACAGTACGGCGCAGCTTTCCCCTTTCCCTGAAACCTGCTTCCAGGTCTGTCAGCCTTATGATATTCTCATTCCCCGTATACATTCAGGGTATCTTTAAAAACCTTTGGTTCCTGACAATGATCCAGATAACAACCGGGATTCCCAGCAGGGCCGTAACAGAATTTACCGGAAGCACCCTTTCGCTGCCCGGCAACTGCGAGATCATGTCGCTGACAAGCAACAGTACGGACCCGGTAAGCATGACGCCGGGCATAAGAATCCTGTGGTCACTGCTTTTCCAGAGCAGCCTGGCTATGTGTGGTACCACTATGCCAATGAACCCGATGGGACCGCAGAAAGCCGTGACCGTACCCGCAAGGATGCTTGTACTGATAAAGATCAGCAACCGGCCTGCCCTGACAGGCATTCCAAGCGAGCGGGCATAATTTTCACCCAGCAGCAGTGCATTCAGGACCTTGAGTACAAGCAGGCAGAGAACCACACCTGCAAATATGCACAGGATGAGGACCTGCAGCTTGTTCCCCGTGACATTGCCAAGGCTTCCCAGTGTCCATACGATAAAGGTTTTCAACAGGGTCTCATTTGTAAAAAACTGCAGAATGCTTACGATGGCTATCGTAATGCTGCCGAACAAAATACCGAGGATAAGTATGGTCATCACATCCCTGATCCGCAGCGATACCAATAGGATAAGCAGCATGACCAAACCCGATCCCATCCATGCAGCTGCAATGATCCCCCATGTCCTGAAGCTGAGATCCTGCCCCGGGAAAAGAAGAGAGGCGCCCATAACCAGCACAGCCACTCCCAGACTTGCCCCTGAACTGATACCGAGTACATACGGGCCTGCAAGGGGGTTCCTGAACACGGTCTGCATCTGCAGCCCGCTGAGGGAAAGCGCGAGTCCTGCCACAATAGCTGTCAGCGCCCTTGGAATGCGAAAATCAAACAGGATGGTGACCCATTCCGAATGAACTGACTGCCCGGTAAAAAGAATGCTTATCAGCTCCCTGGCCGGAATGTGAACGGAACCGGCAAACAGGTCTGCGGTAAAAAAAAACAGCAATAACAGAAAAAGACCCGCAAAGAGAATGGTATGCCTGAGGGAGGTTGACACGGATCTGCCTTTACGCCTTCTTGTCAAGCTTCTCAACCAGTCCTGACAGTTTCCCCAGGTCTGTCCGGATTTTCCTGTAATGTGCCTTTAGTTTTTTTTGATCTTCCTTTTGTTCCGGGTGGTTGGCCCTTGCGATCAGCTCATTTCGGAGCTTGACCACCTCCCCGATTACACCGTCAACGTCTTTTCCCCGGCCGGGATGAAAATTCTTGAACGCAAAGCATTCATTGATGAGGTCGAACGTTATGTAATTGATTTCATCCTTCAGGTTCTTGACACTGGCCATTACACGGAATTATTGGATTTTTGCAAAGATAATCATAAGTCATTAATTCCTGATCAAATCCTGTGAAACCGCAGCCGGCAAATCCTGTATTGAAAAATTTACGATCAGATTACTTTAAAGCGGATATAAAACCGCAGCTGGAAATCAGAGATTTAAGGCTGCTCTTTATATCCGCTCCAAATATAATCCGATGACGGAAGATCAAAACATAAGGCTGCTTTTCAGTGATCGAAATTCTTAAGGATCTCTTTCACGGCATCCTTATGCACCATGAAATCCATCATTTTCAGCTTTACGTAATCTTCCGAAAAGAAATAGTAGCCGAATTCTTCAGCATCAGGATCATTGTTGCGCGAACCGGAACCCGAATCCTTGATCAGGTACCAGTCCTTTCCGTCTTTTTCGAGATACCCTACCAGATGTATGCCGTGGTCGTCCGTGGTTGTTCTGTTTGAAAAACGGAATTGCCTTGCATCATCATTGATGTATGCAGCCGGTATATCGAAATCCGGTACAATGGCACATTGCATTGTACGGTCGAAACCCGCTTCGGAAATATCACCGCCTATGCTTACGGTATAACCCTCGCGAACTGCCTGCTTAAGGGCATTCATAAAAGCTTCAAGCGGAACATTGTTATAATCGGCGTTATGCCACCAGTTATCGGGCACCTTATATTCCACCTGCTGGTAAAAAGGTTCCTGCATATAGGAAAGGATATCCACATAATCATCGGGATTGATCCGGATCACCTCTTTCATGTATTGCAGGGGAGTCATCTCTTTGCCTTCCGCTTCAACGGTTGCAGGAGGCTCTCCCATATAATGGTTAAGGATGGCTTTTATTGTCGCAATGGCAGCTTCTTCATCCCATGCTGAATTTGCTTTTAAAGATTCAAGGTAAGTTGTCATTTCCTGCACCATGGTTGCATGGTTGGGGTATTTTCTGCCCTGTAACAATCCTGTGTAAGCTTCCACAGGAACCGCACCGTATTTCTTCCAGATGCGTGTGACGGCGTTCGCCTCCGAACCTTCCGAAAAATACGAGTCACCTCTTTCCCTTATATACCTGCGTGCTTTTTCAACATATTCCCAGTAAACCGTGAAGGCTTCCGAAAGTTTGACTTTCATACTGTGCAGCCGGTACACTTCCGATTCGAGAAGGGATGTTGTGGAATAACACCAGCAGGTACCTGTATTGCCCTGAGACAGAGGCGGATTATGCCATTGCCGGTTACTGTACAGATCCACCTTGTTGGGTATGTCCTTTCCCGACAGGTCAACCGCAATACTTTTTCTCGGTTCGGATCCGGACAGGTTTGCCCTGATATCACGGTCTTCTTTCAGAATGGTATTCTGATAAAATCCGGGTTCTGATTCAATGAAAATAACCTTGTCCTGTCCGGTTACAATGCCTGATGCAATGATCAGGGACATGCATAAGCCTGTAAGTTTTTTCATAATTGTAATAATGTTATTTGGATCAATCAATGTGAATTCAGGTTTATAATCCGCAATAATAATCATAACCCCTTTCATACCAGTAATCCGGGGGCCTTTCATTGCTGAAATATAATGCACCTATGCGCTTGATATGTTTGACCCCGTATTTTACCGGAATGATCAAACGAAGTGGGGCCCCCTGATTCATGGGCAATGGGGCACCATTCATCTCATAACATAACAGGGTTTGCGGATGAAGCATGCTTTCCATATCGATTCCCACATAATACTCATTATCAGGAGTATGTAATCCAACATATCCCATTTCTGTTTGATTATCCAAATCATATGCAGCCATGAAATCCGTGAAAGGAACCCCGCCCCAGTGTGATATCTGGCTCCAGCCCTCAATACATTTGAAATTAAACACTATATCTTTCTTTGGCAAGGATTTAATCTCATCAAGTGTAATATACAGGGTATCTCCAGGATAACGGATAAGCTGAAGTTTCCAGTCTGCAGTATCAATACTGCTTTCCAAACCAATATTCCCGTTCACACGGACATTTTGTGCCGCCATCTCAACCGGATATGTTTTTGACAGATGAGTATTGCTGAAAATCCTGCTGAATATTTTCTCATTCCTGTCCAGAACTTTTCGCAATGGCCTGTAAGCATTGTTATCCCTGGGCCGGTCGAATATCCAGGAAACAAAAATGATGCATATTGTGAGAAACAGGATAAAAACAATGAATGAAAGTATTGTCCGGTTTCTTATTTTTTTAACGACAGGTTTATTGCTCCGGGAATGTTTCATGAATGGATTCTTTATAGTGGTTTTCATTTTATCAATGAGTGGCCGGTTCAGTCTTTTTTTGTTTTTCAATTTCAAAACCGGTCACCATTCCCTGAAAATTATTCCATCCGGTAATAATTACCTGAATGATGTGGACAAAAAAGAAAAGCCCGAATAAGATTGTGATTGCAAAATGTATTGCTCTTGCGGTTTCATATCCTCCCAGCACAAAACAAAGCCAGTTGAGCTGCACGGGTTTGTACATGGCAAGGCCGGTCAATACCATAAGCAGCCCCATTAACAATACAACGGTATAGGCTATTCTCTGGGCAGCATTATACTTTTTTTGCGGTGGCAAACCTCTTTTAATATGTAAATCGTGCAAGACGACCAACCATGCTTCCTTCAATGCTTTTCTGCAGGGGAATAGGTTTTTGTATTGTTTTGTGGCAAACAGAACGATCACATAGACCAGACCATTTAACATGAACAGCCACATAAATGAAAAATGAAAACTCATGCCTTTGGCAAGTTTATACTCAATATTGAAGGCATTATAAAATGAATCCGGAAAAAAACGAAATAATATAAAACCATTCCAACCCAGGGTATATATGTCATTTGCCCAGTAAATCAGTAATCCGCTCCAAATCATAATCGCCAGTATGATAAAATTGAGCCAGTGTACTATTCGTATTGCAACAGGGTGCCTGGAAATTATCTTCATTACGGTTCAATTGTGTGATGCATCGTAAAGGTATTTGATACAGGATTTAGATTCAATATGAATAGCTTAGGAAGATTATTCGAGTTTTTTATAATACACCAGTTCATGGTCAGGGAGAACTTCGGGATGGAAGATCTTTATCATGTCGGCAAGGATGATGTGAGGGTTCATCACGCCCGATTCCCAGAAATCATTCCCTCCCTCAGGATTTATCCTGGCTGTATTGTTATACACATTCCCGTTTATCCAGGGTTCGAACCGTGCCAGCCTGTCGTCCGTGCTTTCGATATCGGAAAGGGACCTTGCTGACCCGCAGTTGATCCAGATATCCGCCGAGGATGCCTTTGCATAAACGGTTTCCAGGCTGAACGGCAGGGCTTCCAGGTTGGGTGCGTCCTCCCAGAGAAAATCTCCTCCCGCATCCCGGATAAAGGCTGCCATAAAGGACCCTCCCCCCGGGATGTACCAGCTCCCCTTCCAGGGCAGGCCGGTCATAACTGCAGGCCTGTTCCCTGGTTTTCCGGCCTTTTCCCGGAGCTCCAGGTACTGCGCCTCTGTTCGGGAGAATATGCTGTCCGCCATTTCATCCTTCCCGTACAGTGCCGCCATGAAACGTATCCATTCGAGTTTCCCGAGGGGGTCGTTTTCGAGGTAATCCCCGTCAAGGATCACGGGTATCCCGAGTTCTTCCAGGCGGTCGATCATACCGCTGATCTCGCCGGTTATCCCGTAGGCTATGATGGCATCCGGCTTCAGGGAAACGATAAGCTCATAATTCAGATTCTGGTCCGCGCCCACATCCTTTACAAGCCCTTTCTCCAGCCTGTCCCTCATCAGCGGCTGGCTGACATATTCCCTTCCGGAAACCCCGACGATGCTTTCGTTTTTCCCGAGTGCACCGACCATCGCAATATGGGTTGTCGACATGCAGATGATCCTGCTTACCGGGGTACGGACAAGCGGAAGACCGGAAAGGGAATCGGGAAGGCCGGTCCCTTTATCCGCAAGCACATAACGGAAGTGAACGCCCGAAGATCCCTGCCAGGGATCGGTGACATGAAGTACCCTGAAACCCCTGTATTCGTCTATACTAAAGCCGATGGCATATTTCGGGCCATGACCGGGGGAGGATTCCTCCGGTTGGGACTTGCGCTGCCTGGTGCATGAAATAAAGGCAAAGCAGGACAGAAACAGAATGAGGTAATTCCGTTTCATCTTCTACTGGATTATAAAGCGTGCAGAACCGGTGCCCCTGTCTGTTTTTACACGTACCAGGTAGATGCCCGGAGGATATTCCCCGACCCGGATACTGATCTCCTCCCTGTCCTGCGGGCCGGATTGATACAGGACGGCCCCGGTGGCGCTGATTATGCTGATCTCGAATGGCCGGCCATTCAGGCGGTCCGTAACAAGAATGAGTTGATCCGTGGCGGGGTTGGGATACAGCAGAATGCCAAAGTTGTTACGTTCCGGCTCATCCCTACCTGAGAGCGGATCCAGCCCTGAAACCGACATGCTGCCCGTATTGCCCGGATCGAGCCAGTATTTCAGCTGCCTGAGGGAATCGGGGTAATAATCCCATGCATAATCGAAACGTGTAAAATAATCATTGACCGGATTCAGGCATGATGCCTCACCCCCGGTCAGGGTACCGACAATCTGCTGGTTCTCGTCAAATAACGGACAGCCGGAAGAACCGCCCTCCGTGGTCCCTGCATCCCACTGTTCTATCTGCCAGAAGGAGCTGTAAACAAGTTCCTCGAAGGAATGATCTTTTGAATAATCCGAAAGAGGAGGGTCATTGTCCAGCGATATTTTCTTGACATCTCCCGACGGATGGTGGATGGTTGTCGTGTGAAGCGCGGCCGACGAAGTGCGGTTCCATCCGGCGAAATAAATCCCGAAGGAATCCGGGGGCGCAACGCTCAGCTCAAGCAATGCGAAATCAAGGCTGTCGGCATCGACGGTAATTTCACTGGTGTCACCCGTGGCAATAAGCTCGGCTACCGAAATGGACTGGTACGGGATGGTATCTGCTGTACCGCAACCCGAACTTTCGAAATTGAAATAGAAGGTGATGTTGTGATATTGGCCGCTTATTTTGTCGAAAACACAATGTGCTGCGGTGAGAATATAGGGTTTTTCATCCTCTGCGGTATTGTTGACCAGCACGCCCGTGCAGGTTTCCCCACTGACCAGTTTGACAACCGACCGTTTCACCTGCTGCCAGTCATCGCCCTGGCTGCAGTTTATGTCCAGGTTGCAGCTTCCCGAAAGGTTCATTCCGTAATCAGATGGGGTCTCGCCCCCGAAAACGGGCCTGTAGGCATAGCGGACGGAGCCGATCTGCAGATCCCCGAAATCATCCGTTCCGGCCGGGACCTCGAGCTGAACGATCAGTTCCTCCCCTTTCAGGTAGGAAACGGGAAGCATCCCCGAGGGCTTGTTGTTCAGGTCCGTGTATGCACCCAGGATCATTTTCCTTTCCGGGTCGAACACAAACAGCCTGACGCCCGGCTTCAGGGCATAGCGGTTGAACACCAGCCCGAGCGCCCGGGCCCCCTCTCCCCTTATGCCCAGCCTCCAGATCCCCGTTCCGTCGGAATGCGTCTGCCATTGTCCCGAAACGGAAGGATTCAGTTCGCAGGGAAATTCCTTGGCGATCCGCTGGCTTTTCTTCCCCGTAACGGCTGCCCACCGGTCTTCAAGCATCATGTATTCCCTGTCGACCCCTGCCGGAACGACCCATACAGATTCGGATTTAACCGGGTTTACAACCAGTGGGCTTCCACCCCTGCTCAGCTGGGCGGGGGCCCTGGCAGCATTTAACGCCAGGAGAAATGCTGCCATATGGATGAGAAATCGTTTCATGAAGGAATTTGTAAGGCTTAAAATAAGCAATTTAAACCGTTTCGTTATTGGGACAGGTTTAAAAAGCTGAAATGACCCGGGTTGATACCGACCCGGAATGAATCCAGAAGAGCACCCCGGAGAGTATACCGGTATACCCATCCGTTTTGCTGATAATCAACTGCATCAGCCACATAAAGCGTATTGTCCCACGGATCAATGCCAAGGGTGTAAAACTGTTTGCCGCTTCCCCCGATCAGCGTTTCCTCCTGCAGTTTCCCGGTGCCGACAAAGCAAACACCGCCGTTCAGATAAAACAGGGTATCGCCCTGCACATTCGCACAGAGATCGGCGGGTGAATCGTCGATGTCCTTAAACTCCACCTGGAGGACCCCGTGAAATGATTCCGGATCGATTTTCCACAAAGAAGCATTTTCCTGCCCGTAAGGACTTCCCGGGTAGCCCCCGTCACACAGGACCCATATGTCCCCGTTCCCGTCCAGGACCATACTGTTGGGCTGCTTTCCCACTTCGATGGAATCAATCAGTGTATCCGTGCCGGTATCGATCACGAGTACCTTGTTGTCGTACGACCAGCATCCCACAAAAGCTTTGCCGCCGGCAAGCAGGATCCGTTCCGAAGTATGCTGCTGAAAGTCGCTTTGATTGCTTATATCAATTGAATCGGTAATTGTGAATTCAGTGGGATGCACAATGATGATCCTGTTGTCATAAAGATCGGAAACATAGGCCTTGGTCTCATCAATTACCTCCAGGTAACGGGGAGAAGACAAACCGGTGATTTTCCCCAGATATTTTACACTGGCCGGGTCCAGTATATAGATCCTTCCCGAATTGTTCACGGGCAGGTATGCTTTTCCGTTCCAGATGGTCATGGAATTGGCCACGTCTCCCAGAGAGGATTGGTTCACATTGTAAAAGACCTGGTTATAGACCGTATCATTTGCCGGATCGTAGAACGAAAGGGAAGCATTGTCAGAAAGAAAATTTCCCTCGTTCACGACAAATACGCCCCTGGAAAAATTCAGATCACCGCCGTTTACACGGAGTGGATCTTTTTCACACGCATGCATTACAAGCGCAAGGACAGGAAGTAAAACAGACATAAGGCCGGCCGGCCGGCTTACAGATACATTTTTCACGATATTATAAATTTTGTTGTTTGGCATTGATTTTCCATTGCAGCCCGAGGGAATAGTTTCTTAAAGGCATGGGCCTTGAAACGACTGCCTTGTAACTGACGTTAAACAGGTTATATACAGCCAGCCGTACGGCGGCCCTGCTGCTGCCCGTCCTGAATTCCTTTTCCAGGTACAGGTCGGTCAGCTGGTAAGGGCCCAGGACAGGCATGGAACCGGAGTCCTCACTGCCCGGTTGCGTATAGCGGCGGCCCGTATAGGAGACTGACCCGGTGAAACTGAATCCCGCTCTTCTGACATTCAGAACCATGTTCCATGTATGCTCGGGAATATAGATGAGCTGGCTTCCGCGGGCCAGGCCGTTCAGACCTTCATCTGATTGGTTGGTTGAACGGGTAAAGGCATAGTTTGCACGGAGTGTGCCGAGTGTCCGGTTCCATTCAAGATCCATACCGATCCCGGATTCAACCCCCCTGGAAAACACCCTGGCGATGTTTTCAGCTTTCCAGTAGTACAGTTTTGTCGGTTTCCAGAGGATCCAGTCCCTAACTTCTGCTGCAAATACATTCAAAGAAACGGATAACTTCAGGAAGTCTGTTTCAATGCCGGTTTCCGCACCCAGGTCTGCATTGATCCCGTTTTCCGGCCTCAGTCCCGCATTTCCGCCGGGATGCCAGTACAGATCGTTCAGGGAAGGAAGGTTGTAATTGCGGCTGACAATGCCCTGCAAACCTGTATTTCCGTCCCCTTCTTTCCTGTATCGGAATCCCGCCGAAGGCATGAGGGGCAACCATTTTCCATCTGCCCTTTCCTGTCTGGCCAGGGCATATACGATCCAGTCGCTTCCCAGTTGCCGGTAAAGGCCTGCCAGAAAGGAAGCTTCTCCCCGCCGGTGATGATACCCCTGTTGCTTTATCTCATCAAGGATCCTGGCATTGTACCGGTCATAATCAACCCGGAATCTCAGCTGTGCAGGCCTCCATCCGGTAACATCGGCCTGGAATGTATTGCAGAAACTGATTTCCCTGCTTGCCGAGCTGTAAGGGATGTAATCAGGATCCCTGAGGGTCAGTTTATAATTCAGGCCGGAGGCCAGGTATCCGGATCTGAAGACCAGGTTTATTCCCGGTGCATAGCCAGTCCATTCGAGCGAGGTCTTCAGGTCCCTGTCCGCCTGAATCTCCTCCCTGGCCGGCCCTTCATAGCTCATAACGGCAGGCAGGTTCCTCAGTGCATCCTGGTACCACAGATGAAAGGACAGGGAATGTTTTTCAGCGGGCCTGAAATAGATTTCCTGCAACAACCCTGAATTCCTGTATTCAGCGCCTCCAAGCCTCTGATTGCGACCGGGGATAACATCCGTATTGAAAAAAGGATAATCGTTTGCCGACATTGTATGATATATACCTGTCTCCGACCTGATCTTTTCATTCCCGGCTTCCAGCCTTCCATAGCTGCTGTAGGTGCCGAAACTGGCGATTTCCTGGTTCAGTTCAAGTGACCTGCCCCGGTTCCACTCCGGCTTGTTCTCAAGGAGAATGACTCCGCCGAAAGCACCGCTTCCATAAGCCAGCGAACTGCCGCCGTAAATCAATGACAGCTTATCCGGCATCCAGACCGGAATCAGTGAAAAATCCACCTGTCCCAGCATGGGAGAATTGATCCGTATCCCGTTCCAGAACACCTTCGTATGGGAGGCACCCGTTCCCCTGAATGAGGCGACAGCCAGAAGTCCCCTGCCGGAGGATTTGATGTGCAGTGACGAACGTCTTCCGAGAAGCTCCGAAAGAGAGCGTCCTTCCAGGCCGGTCATGGATACGGAATCCATTTCAAAGTGCCGGGCTGCAGCTTCCGGAAGCGATTCCCTGTGAATGATACGCACCTCTTCCAGGTGAATGGTATCTTCCCGGTATTGCCCGTGCACAATGGGACACCCTGTAATGACAGCAGTAAGAATCAGCATTGCTTTCATCCCGAAGCTGAGAATATTGATTCGAATGCGGCAGGTCTTCTGACTTACTCCCCCCGGTTATGCCTTCCCATCCGCCCTCTGGCGGTCAGTGGCGCGGTGTTAACCGGGATGTTCGGAGATCACAGCAGCGGGTACTGTTGCCGGTTCTCACGGCATTCCCTTTTCATCCGGTACAAGAAATTGCACCGGAAACCACATCAGGGACAAATTTATGCATTAATTTTATACCGGCCGTTAATTTATTCCCGCAGGGATTCGTGTATTTATCCACAGGCCGTGTTAATAATCATAGTCAGCCCATGAACAAAGCAAAAGCCGAGGAACGTATCATTGAATTGCGGGAAATGATAGAGCATCACAATCACAGGTATTACGTATTGTCAAAGCCTGACATCAGTGATTTTGCGTACGACCAGTTGATGAATGAACTGATCAGCCTGGAAAACAGGTTTCCGGAACTGAAAGACGAAAACAGCCCGAGCCAGAGGGTGGGAAGCGACCTGAACAGGGAGTTTAGCCAGGTGGAACATAATTATCCCATGTTATCCCTGGCCAACACATACTCGGAGGATGAGATCAGGGATTTCGACAAAAGGATCAGGAAAACCATTGGGGACCGTTTCGAATACGTTGCAGAGCTGAAGTACGACGGTATTGCGATCTGCCTGCGTTATGAAAACGGCCGCCTCGTGCAGGCCGTTACCCGGGGAGATGGTGTAAGGGGGGATGTTGTGACCGATAATGTAAAAACCATACGCAGCATACCCCTGGTCCTTCGCGGGGATTCCTGGCCTGCCTCCTTTGAGATTCGTGGTGAGATATTTATGTCCCGTGAAGGTTTCAGCCGTTTGAATGCACAACGTGAAAAGGAAGGCGTGGAAACTTTTGCCAACCCGAGAAACGCCACTGCGGGCACATTGAAATTGCAGAATTCGTCACTTGTGGCAAAACGGCCCCTTGACTGTTTCCTGTACCACCTGCTCGGAGAATCGCTTCCCTTCACTTCCCATTATGAGAATCTTGAAGCTGCCCGGCAGTGGGGATTTAAAATCCCTGAATATGCCCGCAAATTGGATGACCTTGAAGGATTATTCGCATACATACGGCACTGGAACACAGCCAGGAAGGAACTTCCTTTCGATACCGACGGCATCGTTGTCAAGGTAAATTCCTACAGGCAGCAGGAAGAACTCGGTTTTACGGCGAAATCCCCCAGATGGGCGATTGCCTATAAGTTCAAGGCGGAACAGGCACTGACAAAACTGCTAAGCATTGATTTCCAGGTGGGCAGGACGGGTGCCGTGACTCCTGTGGCAAACCTGGAGCCCGTCCTGCTGGCCGGTACAACAGTAAAACGGGCATCCCTTCACAACGCGGACCAGATGGGTTTGCTCGGTATCCGGCCGGGCGACTTTGTTTATGTTGAGAAAGGAGGCGAGATCATTCCGAAGATCGTGGGTGTGGATATTTCGGCAAGGAAGGAAGACAGCCCTGATTTTGTTTTCATAGACCGCTGCCCGGAATGCGGAACGGGCCTTGTCAGGAACGAGGGAGAAGCCGCGCATTACTGCCCCAACATTTACGGCTGCCCCCCGCAGATAAAAGGAAGAATAGAGCATTTCATCAGCCGCGGTGCAATGGACATCGGGGCGGCCGAAGCCACGATCGATCTCCTTTTCAGGGAAGGTCTGATCCGGGATGCCGGGGATCTGTACAACCTGAAATATGAGCGGGTTCTGGACCTGGAACGATTTGCGGAAAAATCGGCTGAGAACCTGATCCGGTCCATCAAAGCCTCCGTAAACGTTCCTTTCGACAGGGTTCTGTATGCACTGGGAATACGTTTTGTCGGGGAGACAGTGGCCCGGAAGCTGGCAAGGCAATTCAAATCCATCGACCGGCTGGCGGAGGCCTCCTTTGAGGAGCTTGTGGCCGCAGAGGATGTAGGTGAAAAAATAGCCGAAAGCATCCTGAGCTATTTCCGTGAACCTTCCAGCCGTTCGCTGATCGGGAAGCTGAAAAATGCAGGGGTAAGGCTTCAGACGGAAGAGTCCGCAGCAGCAGGGTCGGAAAAGCTCTCCGGACTCACATTTGTAATATCCGGCACTTTTACCCATCATTCCCGTGATCAGCTGAAGGCACTTATAGAAAAGAACGGGGGACGGAATGCTGCTGCGATATCCGGTAAAACCGACTATTTACTTGGAGGCACCGGGATCGGTCCGGTCAAGATGGAAAAAGTGAAAAAGCTTGGGATCCCCGTGATTTCCGAAGAAGAATTTCTCAAGATGATCCTGTAAAATCCATGTAAATAAATCCTAAACTCGTAATTTAGAGGCTTGGATTTTCAATAGTTAATTGCAGAGTGAATATGATCCGAAACATCCGAAGCTATATCGGCAATCATGACCTCCAGAGAAAGGCCAGGTTCCTGAACCGCCGGAAAGCCATTCATAATTTCTCCACTGCAAAGACGGCAGGAGTACTTTTCCGGTGTAAGAACGAAGAAGACTTTAATGCTGTCAAGGATTTCAAACAATATCTGGAAAGTCATAGGATCAGGACAGAAGTACTTGGTTATGTACATGAGAAACAGGTCCCGGATCATTATCTTCTGAGAACCGGCTTTAATTTCTTCTGTCTTAAGGATCTTAACTGGTTTAAGCGGCCCGTGCGCAAGTTTGCACTGGATTTCTCCACGCGTAAATATGACATCCTTTTTGATCTCAGCCTGGAAGACGATTTTCCATTGAAGTACCTTTCGGAGCTGTCTCCTGCCACGTATAAGATAGGTGTTTTTACAGAAGCCCGAAATTACGATCTGATGATCGAATTACAGTACTCCCGGACGGTATCCTATTTTGTTGAACAAGTCAAGCATTACCTAACCCTCATCCACAGTAAAAACAGCTGATTGACGGGGTTTGTCTTCTGAATTTGTATATATTTGCGTATGCAACAAACAACCATTACCGGTACCGGCGTCGCACTTGTTACACCTTTTAAAAAAGATGACAGCATTGACACGGGGGCCTTGCGCAATATCGTTGAACACGTTATCGGCAACGGAGTAGATTTTCTGGTCGTGCTCGGCACCACCGGGGAACCCCCCACGCTTACGGATGCAGAGAAAAAAGATCTGGTGAACCGGGTAAAGGAATATGCCGCAGGCAGGGTTCCGGTGGTAGTGGGCATGGGAAGCAATCATACCAAAGCGCTGGTTGAAAAGCTCAGGACAACGGATTTTGACGGGATCGATGCAATACTCTCGGTATCGCCTTATTACAACAAGCCCACACAACAGGGTATTTACAGGCATTTCATGACGGTGGCCGAAAGCAGCCCTGTTCCCGTAATCATATACAATGTACCTTCCAGGACAGGATCAAACATCCTTGCAGAGACCACTCTCCGGCTGGCATCTGACAGCAGCAATTTTGCAGGGATCAAGGAAGCTTCCGGCGATCTTGCACAGATCATGAAGATCGTTCACGGTAAACCGGACGGCTTTCAGGTGATTTCAGGAGACGATGTCATGACCCTGCCCATCATCGGCGTTGGAGGAACAGGGGTGATATCTGTCGCAGCCAATGCATTTCCACGTCAGATCTCCGAAATGGTGAGACTCTCCATGTCCGGTCACCTGGAAGAAGCAAGATCAATACATTACAGCCTGTTGGAGATCATTGAGAACCTTTTTGTGGAAGGCAATCCTGCGGGTGTGAAAGCAGCCCTGAACATCCTTGAAATCTGTGAGAAGCATGTTCGAATGCCTCTTGTGCCGGTGAGCAAAACCAACTACGCAAGACTTTCCGAATTGATCAAATCCATTCCCGTTTAGAGGACAGGGGGATTTTCAGCTTGTAAGGACGCAGGCTCCGTTGCTGATGTCCTCTTCAACCTTCTTATACTTCGTTTCCAGCACCTGCCCGTTCTGGTAGCGGACCCTGACAATTTCATTCCTTCCTATTTTCCGGCCCGTACGTACCGGTTCGACCTTTTCCCGTTCACGCGGCCTGGGTTGTCCGTCCCCGCCCCTCTTCTCGAATGCAGACTGTGCTTCCTTTTTGGTCTGTTCCATCCTGCTCATATCGAGACGGCTCGGGCCCCTGGCCTGCTGGACCTGGCTGCTGTCCCTAAGGGGTATATACCCTTTCAGCAGGCTGGCGGCAACATCCTTGTTTATTTTATCAATGGCAGCCTTAAACAATTCAAAGGATTCAAACTTATATATCAGCAGGGGATCTTTCTGCTCATAAGCAGCGGTCTGTACCGACTGTTTCAGGTCATCCATCTCCCTCAGATGTTCTTTCCAGGTATCGTCTATGGTCGCCAGGACACATGTTTTTTCAAAGGACGTGAGCACCTCACGTCCCTCTGATTCATAAGCTTTCTCCAGGTTGGTCAGAATCTGGAACACCTTTGTGCCATCTGAAATGGGAACGACTATGTTTTCATAAACCTTTCCCTGCTTCTCGAATACTTCCCTGATCACCGGCCATGCCTGAGAGGCAATGGATTGCTGTTTTCTCCGATAGGTGTCGATCACAATCCCATAGAGTTTCTCCGTGATTTCCGAGGCATCCATTTTCATGTAATCCGATTCGTTCACAGGAGGCTCCACGGAAAGATAACGGAGCACTTCAAAGCTGAAATCGGCATACTCCACACTACCATGACAGTCCAGGACGATGCTTTCGCATACATCGTACATCATGTTGGCAATGTCGAGGCTCAGACGCTCTCCCAGCAGGGCATGCTTTCTCCGGGTATAGATCACCTCGCGCTGTGAATTCATCACATCATCGTACTCGAGCAGGCGCTTCCGTATCCCGAAGTTGTTTTCCTCAACCTTTTTCTGAGCCCTTTCAATTGACTTGCTGATCATGGAGTGCTGAATGACCTCCCCTTCTTTCAGTCCCAGGCGGTCCATAATGCCGGCGATCCGGTCGGAACCGAAAAGACGCATCAGGTTGTCCTCAAGGGATACGTAGAACTGCGATGACCCGGGGTCCCCCTGGCGCCCCGACCGGCCCCGCAATTGCCGGTCAACCCGCCTCGACTCATGCCGTTCCGTACCGATGATCGCAAGTCCGCCTGCATCTCTGGTTTCAGGTGTCAGCTTGATGTCTGTTCCCCGTCCAGCCATGTTTGTAGCAATGGTCACATTACCGGAACGCCCCGCAGTGGCAACAATATCCGCTTCTTTTGCATGCAGTTTTGCGTTCAGCACATTGTGATCGATCTTGCGGATTTTAAGCATCCGGCTTAAAAGTTCGGAGATCTCAACCGAAGTGGTGCCCACCAGAACGGGCCTGCCTTCATGGACAAGCTTTACGATCTCATCGATCACGGCATTGTATTTCTCCCTTACGGTCTTGTACACAAGATCCTCACGGTCGGCCCGGATTACCGGCCTGTTTGTAGGTATCACCACCACGTCCAGCTTATAGATGTCCCAGAATTCCCCTGCTTCGGTTTCTGCGGTTCCCGTCATCCCCGCCAGCTTTTTGTACATCCTGAAATAATTCTGAAGAGTGATCGTGGCAAAAGTCTGGGTTGCGGCCTCCACCTTTACGTTTTCCTTGGCCTCGATGGCCTGGTGGAGCCCGTCAGAATAGCGTCTTCCCTCGAGGATCCTGCCGGTCTGTTCATCCACGATCTTCACCTTGTTGTCCATGACCACATACTCCACGTCTTTTTCGAACAGGGAATAAGCCTTCAGCAACTGGTTAACCGTATGCACGCGCTCGGATTTAATGGCATAATCCTGGAGGAGCTTATCCTTTCGGGTAAGCTTCTCGGCCGGCGGCAGTTCGGATTTTTCAAGCTCGGCGACCTCGCTGCCTATATCGGGAAGAATAAAAAAATCTGTCTCTTCCGCGGATGTCGTGATCAGGTCCAGACCCTTTTCCGTCATTTCAATGGAATGGTCCTTCTCCTCGATTACATAGTACAGCTCATCGGTGACCTTGTACATGTTCTTGCTGTTCTCCTGCATGTAAAAATTCTCCGTTTTCCGCATCAGTGTCTTGTTCCCCTCTTCACTCAGCATCTTTATGATGGCCTTGTTCCTCGGCAGCCCCTTGAAGGCCCTGAGCAGCATGAGCCCCCCGTTCTCCGTATCTTCTTCAATCAGGTATTTGCGGGCATCCGCAATAATGTTATTGACAAGTTTCCGCTGTGCATTTACCAGTTTCTCGACCTTGGGCCTCAGTTCCATGAACTGCTGGTTCTCCCCCAGAGGGACGGGACCCGAGATGATCAGGGGAGTCCGTGCATCGTCCACGAGCACAGAATCGACCTCGTCCACAATGGCATAATTATGAAGGCGCTGGACCAGGTCAGCCGGACGGATGGCCATGTTGTCCCTCAGGTAGTCAAAACCGAATTCGTTGTTGGTCCCGAAAGTGACATCTGCGGCATATGCCTTTCTGCGTGCATCCGAATTGGGCTGATGCTTGTCGATGCAATCCACCACAAGGCCGTGAAATTCATACAGGGGTCCCATCCATTCCGCATCCCTTTTTGCCAGGTAATCATTGACCGTTACAATGTGAACCCCCCTCCCGGTAAGTGCATTCAGAAATACGGGCAGGGTGGCCACAACGGTTTTTCCCTCCCCGGTGGCCATTTCCGCGATGCGGCCCTGGTGAAGGACCACGCCCCCGATCAGCTGCACATCGTAATGGATCATATCCCAGGTGATCATGTTGCCCCCTGCCATCCACTTGTTTTTCCAGTACGCCTTGTCTCCCCTGATCTCAATGCTTTCCCGACCTGCTGCAAGGTCCCTGTCATAATCACCGGCCGTAACTTCGAGTGCATCGTTTTCCTTGAAACGTTTTGCAGTTTCCTTCATAATGGCAAAAGCCAGGGGCAGAATTTCCTCAAGTACGTCACCCAGCAGGTCGTCAATAATCTTTTCATTCTTTTCAATCTGCTGATAGATTTTCTCCTTTTCGTCAACTTCAAGCGCCGTATCCTCGAGTTTTGCCTTCATATCGCGTATCTCCTCCTGCTCTTCGGCAATCGATTCCCTCACCCTGCGCTTCAGCTCCGCGGATTCTTCCCGCAGCCTGTCATTGCTGAACCCCTCGATTCTCTGCGTTTCGGCATTGATCTTCCCGATGTAGGGCTCGATCTCCCTCATATCGCGATCGGACTTCTTGCTGAACATTCCTCCGATCACCCTGTTTACAATGCTCATATTATATTCTTTTATTGATTCTCCCCGATAAAACGCAAAATTAATCTATTTTGTGCAATTGAACGGATTCTGTTTTGCAATATTTCATACAATTTACCTGGGAAAGCAGATATAAAACCGCAGCTGGAAATCAAAGATTTAAGGTTGCTCTTTATATCTGCTTTCCTAAAATATCATCAGATCCTGTGAAGAGCAGCATTAAGTTTTGCGAAGCAAAATTTGCCGGCTGCGGTTTCACAGGATCTGATAAAAACCCATCCTTCAGCCTGTGATTTGTAATGCTGCAGAAAGGGCTTCTCCGATATTTTTGTAATATTGCAGAAGGCCACGTTAAAAATGTTCACATGAAAAAAATATTTTTACATCTGTTTGTCCTGTGCCTGGGCACTTCATTCGCCTATGGACAAAAAAACACTTCCTGGATCATCCCCAACCCGGACTATACAAAATACATGGAACTGAAACAGGCGGGACAATGGAATCCGCCGGGGACGGCCGATTTTCCCCTGGGTTACGCACCGGCTCCCTTTACGATCCGGCACAATCCCACACCTGCCATTTCCGGCGTCCTGAAGAGCACTGAGGAAGAATTGCCGGACAGGTATGATCTTCGCGATTCAGGCTTTGTCACCACACCGAAAGACCAGGGAAGCGGCTCCGCAGGAGGCAACTGCACCGCCTTCGCCACCATGGGAGCGCTCGAATCGAGATGGCTGAAAACGGGATTGCCTGAATACGATCTCTCCGAGCAAAACCTTGCTGCATGCCACGGTTATGAATGGGGCTACGGGGAAGGCGCCAACCAGTATATCTGCACCGCTTACCTGAACCGGTTCTCCGGTCCCGTGCTCGAAGAACAGGATCCTTACAACCTGGAGGATCCCACCTGTCATGACACCGTTCCGGTAGCACTGGTTCCCGAAGCACGCTGGCTCCCGGGAAGGGATTTCCAGCTCCTGAAGGAGATCATTTACCATTACGGCGCTGTATGGGTTTCCGTATACTGGAATAACGCAGGTTATGACAGTGACGACAATACTTATTACAACAGCGAAAGCTCGCCTTCAAACCACGCTTTCCTGGCCTGCGGATGGGACGACACTTTATCCACGGACGGAGGAACAGGGGCCTGGATCGTAAAGAACAGCTGGAGCACCGCGTGGGGCGACAACGGTTATGTATACGTTTCCTACAACGACACCAAATTTGCCGAGGAAATGGCATATTTCCCGGTCCGCTGGGACACGGATGAAGTAGACTCTCTTTATATCTACGACCGGCTGGGTGTGGTAAAGGCTCTCGGGGTGTCCATTTCAAACGAGGTTTACGAACTGGCAAAATTCGAAGCCCCCGACGAACAATTGCTTACCCGCGTTGGAGTCGCCGTCGCCGACCCCAACACCATCATAGATATCGAGATTTACGATGATTTTACCGGCGGTCAGCTGAGCGGGCTTCTTGCGGAAAGAAGCAGGGAGGTGGCCGAGTTTGCAGGCTATTATACCTTCGGGATCCCTGCTCTCGTAGACGGGGATTTTTATGTAAAAATAAAGAGAACGGTAGCCGCCGAGTACGCCTTTATCCCGGTCGAGGCATTTGACGAGGGTTATGCCGATCCCGTGATCGAAGAAGATGTCAACTGGATAAGCACAAACGGAACGAACTGGGAATCGGCCAACCCCGGCACGGCACATTCGGGGTACAACCTGTCCATAAGGGCTTATACATCATACGACACAGGCCCCAAAGCCCTTTTTATGGCAAACAAGACAAATGCCTGCCTGGAATCCGATGTAGTATTCACCTTCCTTGAAAACAATCCCGCAACTTCCTGGACATGGGATTTCGGCCGGGATGCGGAACCCGCAAATGCAACCGGAGAGGGTCCTCATACGGTAAGCTATACATCAGAAGGAACGAAGACCGTCAGTCTTATTGTCAGCGGGCCGGGAGGGCAGGATACCATAACAAGGGAGGATTACATCCGGGTTACCGACGGAATCGACCTGATCGTTCCGACAACGGAATACCGTATCCCGCTCGGTACATCTTCCGACATTTCCGCATACGGTGCCGATACCTACATCTGGACCCCTGCAACCATTCTAAGCAGCAATACTGGCCATACGGTAACCGCAACACCTCCGAGTGAAGATACCTATGAAATCACGGTATTCGGATCCCAGGGTGAACTGCCCGGATGCAGCGACCAGGAAACCATTACGATCATATCCACCATCCCGCCGGAAAACGATAATATGTGCGATGCCGTGCTGATCTCTCCGGGAGGTCTGGCCGGCACCTATTCGAACCAGAACGGGACCATTGAGAGCGGGGAACCCGCCCCGGAGGCGACAGATTGCTATTCTGACATGGCATGGTGCCCCAACGAGCCGGGTCCGCTCCATTCGGTCTGGTTTTATTTCTACGGACCGGAAACCGGTACCGCCTCCATACGCACCGTCGGGATCAACGACTGGGACAACCAGATCGCCATTTACCGTGCGGATACCTGTATCGGAATTCTCGAGGACAGCCTTGTAGCAGCAAATGATGACGAAAGCGCTTCAGAACTCGCTGCAATCGTTGACGCAGATGTAATCCCCGGAGAAAAATATTATCTTCAGATGGACGGGAGCGGCAATTCACAGGAGGGTTCCTGCGAACTGTATTTCTATGCATATCCAGTAGGCACGGATGAATTATGGGCGGGCAACGTCGATGACGGCCTGTCGGTCTATCCCAATCCCACCGGGGACGTTCTGAACCTGCGGATGAGCGGTGTACGATCCGGCCGGATAGATCTGTTCGTCTATAATATCAGCGGGCAGATGGTCAGGACAAAATCATTCAGCGGACTGGGAAGTGAATTCTATACCCGGATCGATATGGCTGACTCTGCCGCAGGTATCTACTACCTTTACCTCATTGACGGGGCAAGGGTGATCCACCGGAAGATCATCAGGGAATAGCGGTTACCTGGTGATCACGATCTTCCTTATCACGTTCTGGTAACCGGATTCAATTCGCATCAGGTAAATTCCGGAAGGAAGATCATCCAGCTGATAATACCGGGTGAAGCTGCTTCCGGGGCGTATGTATTGCTCCCGCAGGATCTGCTTTCCGAACAGGTCAGTCAGGGTGACCTGGAGCTTCTCAACATCCTCCCTCATCTGCAGGTTGATCTTAACAGTTCCTGCGGAAGGGTTTGGATAAATCTTCACCGTCTCCTCGAAAATGGGGTATTCCTCCACGGTGGAAACCGGACCCTGTATCTTTAGATCATCGATCATCCAGCCCCAGCCATTGGCATACCAGTCTGAGAAAAGCCGGAACCGGATAAATACAATGTCCCCGTCTTTAAACACGGGATTGGAAAGAAGGTTGACCAGCCTCGGCCTGGCATCCGATTCGTCGGGTACAGCGGTGGACTGGTTGTTGACCCATGTATAGGAGGGTCCGTAGGCATCCTCCCATTCCTGGTGGGCGCGGCAGTCATATCCCTCGTTTACTTCGAACCAGGTTGTTCCGTCGAGAGAGGCTTCTATGATGACATAATCCCAGAAGTTATCGTCTCCCCAAACTGTCCCGGGATCACCGGGTTCAATGAAAGCGATCTCATTGAATTGCATGTATGCATCACCGGGTCGTAAACGGATGGGAATCTTCAGTTGTGCGGTGAACTCATAGTTGGTATTATCCTTGTTCGGCGAGGGATAAGGATGGTCGGAATGCAGGGCGTAACTGCTGAAACCGGAAGGCTTGCTGTGTGAAAAACCGTCCATCAGGAAATCATCCGCACCGGTCTCAAAATCATTCTCATACTCATCCACGTATGGCGGTACATCCTCAACGCTGATTGCGTAGTACCCGGTATCCGGAGCATAGGCGGCATGCATGGCCGCCGAAGCGTCTACCGCCCTGATCCTGTACCGGATCACATCCCCGGCCGTAATCTGTCCTTCGGAGAATACGAAATATCCGCTGTATTCATTAAGCGTATCCGGATCAAGATCAATGGGCTCCTGTTCCACACCGTTGATCTTGTACTGGATCTCCGCCGTATCTATGCCCAGGTTATCCCAGATCCGGGCCCTTATCTCTACGGAATCGCTTGATTCCAGAACAAAACTTAAGGGAATATGATCTATTTTCGGAGGAATCGTATCCGTCCCCACATAGAAGCTGTATGAATTTGACGGTGCCTGAGCCGGTGAAGTATATACACGCTCAAAAGTATCCACTGCCTGTATATAATAGCTGACGTTAATCCCGTAATCCTCAACCGGAATATTTGCAGCATACTCGTCGGGATTTGCAGTGGGGTTCATGGGCAGGGAGTCCGATTTCCCGAATCCGTCAAACGAATAATACAGATACCGGCTGCCCGTAAGTACTGCCGTATCACTGTATATCTCTGCCGCAACCGTGAACGGATCGGCCAGGCTCTCCCTGTCAGACAGGGTATCATGCCGGATAAAGGTATGTACCCATCCCATTTCCCAGAGCATCTGCACGGTGATGGGACCCGGATCATGAATGACCTCTCCCGCATAGGAACTGTATGTCATCAGGGCATTCGGTCCGAAGTTGTAGATGTCATCGAGATGATAAATGCTGCTGCCGGGATTGAAGGTCGGAGGCACATACAGCCGCGGGACCTCATTCAGGTTCGCTTTGGCCAGCGGACTTCGGAAATAGACTGGAGAGGTTACCAGGGCTTCGGCAAGCTCTGTAGAATAATTCGGAAAGTCAGTAGTATCGGACAGTGTTTTACCGTCGATATTCTGAACAAACCCGTCGAAAACGACAGGAGGAACTGCCGTGGATCCCAACCCATGTTCATTGACCCCCAGGGCTCCGATGAATCCCATTCCGTGTGCCATCTCATGAAGAAGGGTGGAAAGGAAATCATGTTGTTCCACCGGCTCTCCGTCCGTTCCGAAATACCAGTTGAATTTTGTATTAAAGCGAATGGTCATATCGGGAAGATTTCCGTTCCGGTTCCTTTCTGTCAGTTTCTCATAAAGCGCAGTCGGGTACCATCCGGGGGGAAGGTGACCGTTCGCATCGGCGAGATAGAAATTGTCAATCGAGGTACTGGCAAGGGGTCCATTTGACAGAGGTTCGGAAAGATCTGAAAATTCCACCCGTACAACAATGGGAACGGGAGAACAGACCAGGGATGCCCATATCCTTCCGGCTTCTTCAGCCGTGGTCAGGGCCTGATCATCGGGGGCTGATATGAGTTCGAACCCGAAAGAAGCTCCTGCCTCCTGCCCGGATTTCAGCCTTGACAGGTAAGCTTCGGGCGGGGGAATATGCAGGTCACTCGGCTCATCGCTGGCATAGCATATGATCCGTGGAACCTTCCCGAACATCCTGGAATAGGAAACCTGGGCATGAAGGGATGCAGCAGACACGAAAAGTACGGATACCACAGTAAATCCCAACACGCGCAACATTAGAACAGATTTTTATATTTTTGACAATATATACCCGGGCAACTCAACGGCCAAATTAGCAATATGTTTAATAATTCCCTGATCTGTATTACAATTAACCGCATTTTAATGTTTTTCGCCTTCGGTGTGTTCGCCGGATGTGCAGGCCCCTATACAATCACCGGTGAGAACCTGCTCATCGAAATGCAAAAAACTTCATGCAGGGGCGAATGCCCCGTATATACCCTTAGGATCGGTAAAAACGGAAAAGGGTTGTTCGAAGGGGTGGAATATATTCAGCCCCTGGGCATATATAAATTCAGGCTAAACCGGGAAGAACTGGATGCGCTGCATCAATCTTTCGATGCGAGCGGTTTTTTCGAGCTGGAAAATATTTATACCAAACCCGTAATGGATACACCGACAACCTATATAAGCTACAGGGAAGACGGCAGGTATAAAAGGATTATGGATCATTACGGAGCTCCTCAAAAGCTCAAACAGCTGGAACAGCAGATTGAATCCCTCGTTCTTTCCGTGAAATTTAAAGAGGTAAGGAAACGCTGAGGCTCTATTCTCCGGCATCCGGGTTTTCCCCCCGCATGCTCATGATGTCGCGGTCGAACATATACATGTGATGTTCACCGACCAGCTTCAGCTTGTCAAGGATGGCCCTCACCGATGCCTCCTCCTCGATCTGTTCGGTCACGAACCACTGGATCCAGTTGTGGGTGGTATGATCATTTTCTTCGATACAGACCTGAACAATCTCATTGATGGATGCCGAAATGAACTGTTCATGCTCAAGGATCTGCTCGAACATCTCCCTGACACCTCCGAAAGAGGCCGGCGGTTCTTTTAATGCATCGATCTTTGCTTTTCCGTCACGTTCATTTATGTAGCGGATGATTTTCAGCATGTGAATCCTTTCTTCTTCCGACTGCTGGTAGAGCCATCCGGCAATTCCCGTTAACCCCTCTGTTTCGGCCCACGAAGCCATTGAAAGATAAAGATGTGAAGAATACCCTTCCTTGTCAACCTGTACATTCAGTATATCCTCGATTTTTTTTGATAACATGGCAGTGAATTGTTTTACATGTTTTTAATAATCTCTGTCCCGAACTCGGAACACTTCAGCTTGGTCGCCCCTTCCATCAGACGTTCAAAATCATAAGTGACACGCTTGGTGGCAATGGCTTTTTTCAGTCCCGTTACAATCAGATCCGCCGCTTCCTGCCATCCCATGTATTCAAACATCAATACACCTGACAATATCAGGGATCCGGGATTGACCTTGTCCTGCCCGGCGTATTTGGGCGCCGTTCCATGGGTCGCTTCAAATATGGCGTGCCCGCTTTCATAGTTAATGTTGGCCCCGGGGGCAATGCCAATGCCGCCCACAATGGCAGCAAGTGCATCGGAAATATAATCCCCGTTTAAATTCAGGGTGGCGATCACGGAATATTCTGCGGGACGTGTCAGTATCTGCTGCAGGAAGGCATCTGCGATCATATCCTTGACCAGGAGCTTCCCGCCGGAGAGGGCCTTTTCCTGTGCTTCCCGTGCAGCATCCGTACCGTCTCTTTCCGCAATCCTGTCATACTGCAGCCAGGTAAATACCCTGTCCCCGAATTCCTCTTCGGCCAGTTCATATCCCCACAATTTGAACTGCCCCTCCGTGAATTTCATGATATTGCCCTTGTGAACCAGGCATACCGACGGGAGGTTGTGCTTTAGTGCGTAATTGATCGCAGCTCGAACGAGGCGCCGCGTGCCCTGCCTGGAAACCGGTTTCACACCTATGGAAGTGGTTTCCGGGAATCTGATCTTTGTCACTTCCATTTCATTCAGGAGGAAGTTTCTTATTTTTTCCAGTTCAGGGGTTCCCATCATCCATTCGATGCCTGCATATATATCTTCAGAGTTTTCCCTGAATATGATCATATCGGTAGTGGTGGGATTCTTGACCGGCGAAGGCACGCCATCGTAGTATTTTACAGGTCTCAGGCAGGTATACAGGTCGAGCAATTGCCTCAGGGCCACGTTCAGTGAACGGATTCCTCCGCCTACAGGTGTAGTCAGAGGCCCCTTAATGGCAACCAGGTATTCCCTGATGGTATCCAGGGTTTCCTGCGGCAGCCATTCACCGTTTCGGTTAAATGATTTTTCACCGGCGTACACTTCCTTCCAGATGATTTTTTTGCCACTGCCATAGGCATTTTTAACCGCAGCATCAAACACCCGGACAGAAGCAGCCCAGATGTCCGGTCCGGTGCCGTCCCCTTCAATAAACGGGATAATCGGAAAATCCGGGACATGTAATTGTCCTTCCTTGATTGTAACTTTTTGTCCTTCCATTAGGTTTGAAATATTTGGTTGTTAGTAAAAATAGAAAAAAACTGTCTGCATCATTCGAAATCCAGATTAAACCTCTTCTTGAGTTTTCCCAGGTTCGGATTTTTCTTCAGCATATGATCATACTTTTGTTCCGGTGTGTACAGGTTGTTCTGCTTCTGTTCCGTCTCGGAAACAACGGGCTCGATCCTGAACAGGTTGTTTCGAAGGGAAGCTTCAAGGAATTCCATGAGATCCTGCCTGATTTCCCTGTCGAACTGTTCAATCTGGGTTGAATTGCTGAATACAACCTCTAATATATGGCCTTCCTTCAGGACAGGAAGATGGTGCTTCAGACTGTTGGCCATCCTTGGCTTTTCAGGACGAATCTTCTCAGCATAGGCATTCCATTGTTCAAGCAGGTCCTCCTGGGTAAAGGATTTGGACATGGAAACATGTTCCTTTTTTCCAGTTCCCTCTCTTCCTGCCTTCTCTTCCACGGTATCTGTTCCGTTCAGTGCATCCTTAATGGAAGGAATGGGTCCCGGAATTTTTTTCTCCTGAGACGGGGTGCTTGACGTTGTCTGCTGCTCTGCTTTCAGGGATTTGCCATCCGAGACCGTATGTCCGGGTTCTGATGCTTTGCTTTCCTGTGCTTCGGATTGCGGTTTATCCTGTTGCGGAGCTTTTTTTTTATCTGTTTCCGGAAGATTGCAAAGTTTCAGCAGGCAAAGTTCAACATGGAGACGTTGATTTCTGCTGGTTCTGAGCCCCATGTCGGCCGCACCCAGAACTTCAAGAGCCCTGTACAGCCATTCCTGGGAGGTCTGCCGGCTTTGTGCCATGTACCTGTCACGAATGCCTGCCCCTGCTTCAAGCAGTTCAAGCGTTACCGGATCCCGGCAGACAAGCAGATCCCTCATATGACTTGAAATTCCGGCAAGAAAATTATGTGCATCGAATCCTTTCCCGAGGATTTCATTGAAAAGCAGGAACGCAGCGGGAACATCCCTCTCAAGAAAATGCCCGGTCATCGTAAAGTAATATTCGTAATCCAGGATATTCAGGTTTTCAATGACATGAGCGTAGCGGAGCTGCCTGCCCGTGAAACTGACTATCTGATCGAAGATTGAGAGGGCGTCCCGCATGGCGCCGTCGGCTTTCAAAGCAATGACATTGAGCGCATCCGGTTCATATTCCACCTTTTCTTCCTTTGCGATGTACTCCAGGTATGCCACGATGTCCTCCACCCTGATCCGGTTAAAGTCGAATATCTGGCAACGTGACAGGATGGTGGGTATAATTTTGTGTTTTTCCGTGGTGGCAAGAATAAAGACAGCATGTGCCGGAGGTTCTTCCAGGGTTTTCAGGAAGGCATTGAATGCCTGGGCGGAAAGCATGTGCACCTCATCGATAATATAAATACTGTATCTTCCCACCTGGGGAGGAATCCGGACCTTCTCAGTCAGGCTGCGGATATCTTCCACGGAATTGTTGGAAGCAGCATCCAGCTCATGAATGTTAAAAGCCCGGGATTCGTTGAATGACCGGCAGGATTCACATTCATTACAGGGTTCCGCTTCATCGTTCATCCTGGCGCAATTGATGGTTTTTGCGAAGATCCTTGCACAGGTTGTTTTTCCCACTCCCCTGGGACCGCAGAAAAGGTATGCATGCCCCAGGTGATCATTCTTTATCGCATTTTTCAGTGTACGGGTGATGGCGGCTTGTCCGACGACGTCTGAAAATTTTCCGGGCCTGTATTTTCGTGCGGAAACGATGTAATGGTCCATGCCTCTAAAAGTACTAATTTTTTGTGCATTTAATAAAAGTTCCTACATTTGTGCGCTTGTATTTCAAAACCTAATTTTTAAGATGTTGAACCAATACGAAACCGTTTTCATTACAACTCCCGTTTTGTCTGAAAGCCAGATGAAGGAAACGGTCGACAAGTTCAAAAAGATTCTCACCGCCGAAGGTGCCAAGATCGTTCATGAAGAGAACTGGGGGCTCCGCAAACTGGCATACCCCATCCAGAAAAAGTCGACCGGGTTTTACTACCTGATAGAATTCCGGGCCGAAGGAACACTTGTCCGGAAACTCGAAACGGAATTCAAAAGGGACGAGCGCATCATCCGTTTCCTGACCGTCAGGCTCGAAAAGTATGCAGTGGAATGGGCAGAAAAGAAAAGGGCCAGGAAGAAAGAAAAAGAATCGGTAAAGGAAGAATAAATCATGGCACAGAATCAATCGGAAATCAGGTACCTCACTCCCCCGACCGTCGAGATCAAGAAGAAAAAATATTGCCGGTTCAGAAAGAACCGGATAAAATATATTGACTACAAAGACCCGGAATTTCTCACGAAATTCGTCAACGAACAGGGAAAAATCCTGCCCAGAAGATTAACCGGAACATCACTGAAATACCAGAGAAAGGTTTCTACGGCAATAAAAAGGGCACGTCACATCGCACTCCTTCCCTATGTAACGGACCTGTTAAAATAAGCATGGCATCATGGACATTATTCTGAAAGAGGATATCCCCGGACTTGGGCACAAGGATGATACAATAAACGTGAAAGACGGATACGCAAGGAATTATCTTATCCCGAAAGGACTTGCCGTGAATGCAACCGCTTCGGTCAAAAAGATGCACGCCGAAACGCTCAGGCAGCGTGAACACAAGGAAGAGCAGAAACGTCTGGAAGCGGAAGGCGTGGCGGAAAAGATGAAAAAGATAAAACTGACAATCGGAGCGAAGACAAGTACAAAAGGTAAAATTTTCGGTTCAGTAAATACCATCCAGATTTCGGAATCCCTGAAAGCCGAAGGCTTCGAAATTGACCGTAAGAACATTACCATAAAGGAAGAGCTGATTAAGGAGGTGGGTAGTTACACAGCAACGGTCAAACTGCACAGGCAGGTATCCGTTGAGATCCCCTTCGAAATCGTCCCCGAATAAA
>CAYOPZ010000024.1:0-42990 GCA_964406005.1 uncultured Bacteroidaceae bacterium | reverse complement strand
AGCATTAAGTTTTGCGCAGCAAAATTTGCCGGCTGCGGTTTCACAGGATCTGATCATAAAGCTTATCGTTTCAGATCTGAGAAGGCAGATATAAAGAGCAGCCTTAAATCTATGATTTCCAGCTGCGGCTTTATATCTGCCTTCTTATAAAAACATATAATTAACTTTACCGGAAATTAAATTATATAGGCCGGAAATGAAAAAAGCAATCATAGCCCTGATCCTCATCATAGCCGGAGCCTCCTGCAGGCATTCGGAAAGGAAACCCCTTCTCCCGAAGGTTACAGGCATGCCCGGAGAGGTTTTGCTGGTCATCGATCCCTATCTCTGGGAATCGCCTGTAGGGCAATATTTCGTGGAAACATTCAATACGCCATTTGAAGCGCTCCCCGCCGACGAGCCCATTTACGATCTTATCCATATTCCGACGAACGGTTTTACAAAACTTTTTCAATCTCACCGGAATATCATACTGGTAAAGATTTCGGATGACAGGACAGAGCCGGGGATCATAGTGCAGCGCGACGTATGGGCCACTCCTCAGCTGGTCATCAACATCTTAGGCCCCAATGACTCAACCACGGTTGCCTACCTCGGGAAGAACCGCGAAAAACTGATTGATCTCCTGGATGCGAACGAATTGAACCGGACCATGGAACTCTACCGCAAAAACATGGCCAAGGGGATCTCCGAGATACTGAAAAAAAATCATCATCTCAGCATTACGGTGCCCATCGGGTATAACCTTGATGTCGATTCATCGGATTTTATCTGGCTTTCAAATGAATCCGCAGATGTGACCCAGGGGGTCCTGATTTACCACTATCCATATACGGATACCAATACCTTCACACCCGAATACCTGATCGCAAAACGGGATGCATTTACCAGGAAATATGTTCCCGGTCCCACGAACGGCTCTTATATGACCACGGAGCACAGATTCCCCGTGATCACCCGTGAAAATGTCAAAAACGGACAATACATGGTCGAGCTCAGGGGGCTGTGGAGAACAGAGAATGCATATATGGGAGGCCCTTTTGTAAGCCATACAATCCTCGATGAAAAACGCAACCGGGTAATTACGGCGGAAGGTTTCGTTTTTGCGCCTTCGCTGGATAAACGGAATTATGTCCGTGAACTGGAAGCCATTCTCACCAGCCTTGAGATCACGGATTAAAAGCTTATCTTTGTTTTCATTGTAGACGACTCAGCCAAAGCATTGGACCGATGAGAATAATAAAGGCCGGAAAAGTCGGCATGAAGGAAAGCCTGGTACTTGTCGGGGAAAAAAGCAGTGATTTTGATCCATATTTAAAAACCAGCCAGGAAAAGGAATACCTTGCATTTTCCATTGAGAACAATAAAAGGCATTTAATATTCAACCAGTATCCCCGCTGGATCTTCGTCCATCTGATCGATGAGGAAAAGGATCACCTGGCATCCCTTGAAGAAAGCAGGAAGGCAGCCGAAATAACGGCCGATCCGATCAATTCCAGGAAACTCGACAGCATCACGCTTATCGGGCTCGTGGAAAAATGCGATAATGTAATGGCATTTGCCGAAGGACTTGCTCTGAGCAATTACCGGTTTGACAAATACAACAATAAGAAAGATAAGACCGGTTCCCTGAAAACCCTTAAAATCTCCTGCGCAGAAGTCCGGACAAGGGAGATTGAAGAACTGGATCATCTCTGCCGCGCCGTTTATATAACCCGTGACCTGGTAAACGAACCCCTGTCCTATCTGACCGCTGTTAAATTGTCCGGGGAAATTGAAAAGATCGGGCAGGAAGCCGGCTTCGAAGTGGAAATCTTTCACAAGAAAAAGATCCAGTCTCTCAGAATGGGGGGATTGCTGGCTGTGAACAAGGGCAGCGTGGATCCTCCTACGTTTTCCATTCTCACATGGAAACCGGAGAAGGCCAAAAACAGGAAACCCGTCGTACTTGTAGGGAAAGGAGTTGTTTACGATACCGGCGGCCTCAGCCTGAAACCCACCGGTGACAGCATGGATTACATGAAATGTGACATGGCAGGGGCTGCAGCTGTGGCAGGAACATTTTATGCGCTGGCCAAGAACAAGGTTCCCGTGTATGCAGTGGGACTGATCCCTGCAACGGATAACCGTCCGGATGGAAATGCCTATGTCCCCGGCGACGTGGTCAGAATGTTTAACGGGTGCAGCGTGGAAGTTCTGAACACGGATGCCGAGGGAAGGATGATCCTTGCAGATGCCCTGACATGGGCCGATAGATTCGACCCGGAACTGGTAATTACAATAGCTACCCTGACAGGTGCGGCGCAGAGGGCCATCGGCAATTACGGCATCGTGGCAATGGGAAATGCGGATCCCGGGGAGATGACCCGCATGAAGGAAAGCGGGGATAAAGTCTATGAAAGAATTGCCGAATTTCCGTTCTGGGATGATTATAATGAGCTGCTGAAATCCGATATAGCCGATCTTAAAAACATCGGCGGGAAATACGCCGGCGCCATAACCGCAGGCAAATTCCTCGAACATTTCACGAATCATCCCTTACTTCACCTCGACATCGCCGGTCCTGCATTCAACAAGACAAAAGATTCATACCGCGGTGTGGGCGGAAGCGGTACCGGTGTCAGGCTGCTGTATGATTTTCTGAAAAATGAGGGATAAAAATGCAGAGAGACAGAATTAAACTGGGAATCACACACGGAGATATCAACGGGATCGGTTATGAGATCATTCTGAAAACATTACAGGACAGCCGGATATTCGATCTTTGCACGCCCGTCATTTATGGTTCTCCAAAGGCTGCCGCATACCACAGGAAAGCCATTGAACTTGAAAATTTCAGCCTGAACGGCATCAAATCACCCAACGAGGCAAATCCGAAAAGGGCAAATATAATCAACTGTGCGGACGATGAAATCCGGGTGGAACTCGGCAAGTCCACACCTGCCGCCGGTAAAGCTTCCCGGGATGCACTGATGAAGGCCGTCGAAGATCTTAAGAACGACAGGATACAGGCACTGGTTACTGCACCCATTAACAAGCATAACATCCAGTCCGAAAATTTTAATTTTGCCGGCCATACGGAATTTCTGAAAGCGTATTTCGATGCCCGGGAAGTACTTATGCTCATGGCAGGCGATCTTATGAAAATAGGTGTTGTTACCGGTCACATCCCGCTTTCAAAAGTGCAGGAACACCTTTCCCGGGATGGGATCCTCTCCAAGATCCTTTTGCTGAACGATTCCCTGATAAAAGATTTTGGAATAAGAAAGCCCAGGATAGCCGTACTCGGATTGAATCCGCATGCCGGAGAGCAGGGCATGCTCGGGGCGGAAGAAAAGGAAATTATCACACCGGCAATAGAACATGCCAAGGAGGAGGAGAACATAATTGCATTCGGACCTTTTTCCGCGGACGGTTTCTTCGGATCGGATGAATTTACCAGATTCGACGGCATACTTGCCATGTACCATGATCAGGGTCTGATTCCCTTCAAGACCATGATCCCGGATAACGGAGTGAATTTTACTGCCGGCCTTCCCATTGTAAGAACATCTCCGGCACATGGAACCGCTTTTGAGATCGCAGGTGCAAACCAGGCCAGGTTCGGTTCCTTCCGCAGGGCAGTCTATATGGCATGCGACATTTATAAAAACCGGTCGCAGTACGAGGAACTTACCCGTAATCCGCTCCCTGAAAAGGACCTTACCGATCTGGCCTGAGAAAATCCCGGATCCGTCAAAGAACCTGATGGCCCTGTATGCATGGAATGAATTTAAAACCCTAATACTACGTTATAATGGCCAAAATCACGAAAGAAGATGCATTGAACTATCACTCCGAGGGAAGGCCCGGCAAGATCGAGGTCATTCCGACCAAGCCTCACAGTACACAATGGGATCTTTCCGTTGCCTATTCTCCGGGGGTGGCAGAACCCTGCCTGGAGATCAGGAAAAACCCGGAGGAAGCCTTCAGGTACACGGCAAAAGGGAATCTTGTTGCAGTAATCTCCAATGGAACTGCGGTTCTGGGACTCGGGAATATCGGTGCGCTGGCCGGCAAACCCGTCATGGAGGGTAAGGGACTGCTGTTCAAGATATTTGCCGATGTGGATGTATTCGATATTGAAATTGACAGCAGGGATGCAGATGAATTCATCGGGCATGTAAAAGCCATCTCCCCCACTTTTGGCGGCATTAACCTGGAAGACATCAAGGCCCCCGAATGCTTTGAGATCGAGCAAAGACTGATCGAGGAACTTGACATTCCCGTATTCCATGATGACCAGCACGGCACGGCCATAATTTCGGCAGCTGGCCTTCTCAATGCGGTGGAGCTGACCGGAAAAAAGATAGAGGACCTCAGGGTCGTTGTTAACGGTGCCGGTGCATCGGCCATTTCCTGTGCCAAATTATACCTGGCCCTGGGCATAAAACAGGAAAATGTGATCATGGTCGACAGCAAGGGTGTCCTGAACAAAAAACGGAAGGATCTGAACAGGTATAAAATGGAATTTGCCACAAATACCGGTTTTGAGACCCTCGAACAGGCCCTGGTGGGCGCGGATGTGTTTCTGGGCCTTTCCGTGGCGGATGTAATGACCCCTGAAATGCTGAAATCCATGGCTAAGAATCCCATTGTATTTGCAATGGCCAATCCCAATCCGGAAATCGCTTATGAAAAAGCCGTCACAACAAGGGATGACCTGATCTTTGCCACGGGCCGGTCCGACCATCCCAACCAGGTGAATAATGTTCTCGGATTTCCGTTCATCTTCAGGGGAGCGCTCGATGTCAGGGCTACAAGGATCAACGAGGAAATGAAACTGGCAGCGGTAAAGGCACTGGCCGCTCTGGCAAAGGAAGATGTCCCCGAAATTGTCAATGCCGCGTACAAGGAAAAGAACATTCAATTCGGCCCGGACTATATCATTCCGAAACCACTCGATCCGAGGCTGCTGACCACGATTGCTCCTGCAGTGGCAAAAGCTGCCATGGATACCGGCGTCGCGCGTAAGGAAATCACCGACTGGGATGCCTACAGGGAACAGCTCCGTCAACGTATGGGGCTGGATAACAGGCTGATAAGAACAATCCGCAACAGGGCTCAGAAAGATCCCAAACGTGTGGTCTTCGCCGAAGCGGAAAGTTTTAAGATCCTGAAAGCCGCCCAGACGGTTATCAATCAGGGAATAGCCAAACCCATACTGCTTGGGAACAGGCAGAAAATTACCCGCATTATCAAGGAAAACAATCTGGATATCAAGGATGTACCCATCATCGATCCGGTAAGTAACGAAACACAGGATATCCGAAAGGAATTTGCAAGGATACATTTTGAAAAACGGCAACGGAAAGGCATGACCTACGACGAGGCACTGGAACTGATGAATAACCGGAACTATTTCGGGACCATGCTTGTCGAAACAGGCCAGGCAGAAGGTTTCCTGAGCGGTTTTACAAGCAAGTATGCGGATACCATCAGACCGGCCTTGAATGTTATAGGAAGCAACAACCCTGAAAATCATATTGCCGGCATGTACATCCTGCTGACCAAAAAGGGCCCCATCTTTTTCGCCGATACCACCGTAAACATCCAGCCCGATGCGAAAACCCTGATCAATACTACATTGCTGGCTTACAGGGAAGTTAAGAAATACAATATCGAACCCCGGATCGCAATGTTGTCCTATTCCAATTTCGGGGCCATACGGTCGGGAAGCGCCATGCGCGTACACGAAGCCGTGAAGTATCTGCACGAGGAACACCCGGAAATCATCGTGGATGGTGAAATACAGGCTAACTTCGCCATCAACAAGGAACTCCGGATGAAAAAATTTCCCTTCAGCAAGCTTCAGGACCTGGATGCCAATGTATTTATTTTCCCAAATCTCAGTTCCGGCAATATCGCTTATAAGATGATGCGGGAACTTGCCGGTCTGGAGGTCATCGGCCCCATACTCCTGGGAATTAAAAAGCCGGTCCATATCCTGCACCTTGAAAGTTCCGTCAGGGAAATTGTCAACATGGCCGCCCTCTGCGTCGCTAATGCCCTGTCCATCGAGGAAAACGATTAAGCATCAAACACTTAATTAATAAATATCAGTATGTATGAATTCATTACGGGTGACATCGTCGAAAAAACACCTTCCTATGTCATCCTGGAAACCGGAAATGTAGGATATTTCATCAATATATCCCTTTTTACATATACCCAGCTTCCCGGTCAGAATCCCTGCCAGTTGTTCATCCACCAGATTGTCCGGGAGGATGCCCGGATCCTGTTCGGATTCATAAACAAGGAAGAACGGGAGATATTCCGGCAGTTGATCTCTGTGTCCGGAATCGGGGCAAATACCGCCCGCCTCATACTTTCTTCCCTGAACCCGAATGAAATTGAACAGGCCATCAACCAGGGAGATGCCGTGTTGATGCAAGGCATTAAGGGAATCGGAGCAAAATCTGCGCAACGGATTATTGTAGACCTCAAGGGCAAAATCACAACCTCTTCCGAAGCGAGTCAATTATTTCACACGCAAAGCAATACATTAAAGGATGAAGCGTTATCAGCTTTAGTGAATCTTGGTTTTGCGAAATCAACTGTGAATAAGGTACTCGACAGGATTCTCGGCGGAAGTGACAACCTTACTGTTGAAGAGCTCATCAAGGAAGCCCTGAAAGCATTATAATAATTCTAACCACATCAGTCTGAGCGCTTGAAGAGGGATATAAAATACTTTACCGTCTATCCTTTATTCACTGTCCTTATCACACTGGTTTCCCTGCCTGTTTCATACGGACAGGAGAGCCAGGACAGTATTGGCCTGAAGTATCCCTTCCGGGAAGATCCCTCGGGGCCTTTTCCGGGTTCCCTGCTGCAATCTCCCCTTTATCTCGGCAATCCTTCCGGCATCAAATCAGACATTGTTTATGACCCGGCGACGAATTCCTATGTTTTCTCTGAAAAGATCGGGAACATCCCTTCCCGCCCCCTGCGGGTCATGTCATTCGATGAATACCGCCAGTTTGAACTGAACAGGTCCAAGATGGAGTACTGGCAGCAGCGCAGGGCAGGCGATAACATAGAAACACAGTCCTCTTTCATTCCTTCCATCAACGTGGGAGGAGAAGCGTTCGACCGGGTATTCGGAACCAATACCATCAACATCATCCCCCAGGGATATGCGGAACTGATCTTTGGCTTTAACCTGTCAAGAATCGACAACCCGACCCTGTCCGAGAGACTCCGCAGGACCCCCTCCTTCACGTTCAAGGAAAAAATCCAGATGAATGTGACCGGTACAATTGGAGATAAAATGAGACTGGGGGTAAATTATGATACGGAGGCGACCTTCGATTTCGATAACAAAACCAAGCTTGAATACTCCGGCAAGGAAGACGAGATCATTAAGAAAATCGAAGCCGGTGATGTCACGCTGCCTCTTTCGGGTTCACTTATTCAGGGAAGCCAGAGCCTTTTCGGTCTGAAAACCGAATTGCAGTTCGGAAAACTCAATGTTACCTCCGTTTTTTCACAGCAAAAAGGTGAAACTTCAGTGATAGATGTGCAAGGAGGCGCTCAACTAACTGAATTTGAGATAAATGCCGATGAATATGATGCCAACCGTCATTTTTTCCTTTCACATTATTTCAAGGATAACTATGACCGGGCACTTGCCAATCTTCCTGTGATCACCACGGGCATAAACATCACCAAGATCGAAGTCTGGGTAACCAATAAGACCAGCAATTTTGAAAACTCAAGGAACATTATAGCCTTTATGGACCTGGCTGAATCACAGGCCAATATTTATGGCTCCTGGACCCAGACCCCGGGGCAGCTGGGGACATACCCCCGGAATGAACTGAATAACCAGTACGGGGAAATGACCACAAGCTACGAAGGAATCCGGGACATAAACCTGGTCAGTACCCTGTTCGCCCCTCTGTTACCGGGATTTGCACCCGGAAAGGATTATGAAAAAATTGAAAATGCCCGCAAATTGTCGGAAAGGGAATATACCCTGAATTCAAAACTTGGTTTCATTTCCCTGAATTCGGCGCTGAATTCGGATGAAGTGCTTGCGGTTGCATACGAATATACCCTCAACGGGAAGACCTACAAGGTCGGGGAACTTACTTCGGATGGGATAAACGCACCCAATACACTGATCGTAAAACTTTTAAAGGGCACAAACCTGACGCCGCAACTGCCCACCTGGGAGCTGATGATGAAAAATATCTATGCCATTGGGGCTTTCCGGGTTAATCCGGAGGACTTTATTCTTGAAGTAATGTACCATGATGATAAAACCGGCACCACCATCAATTACCTCCCGGCTGGTGAAAATACCGCAGACAAACTGCTCATCCAGGTTCTGAACCTTGACAATCTTAACGACCAGCTTGATCCCATTCCCGACGGTCGTTTTGATTTCATTAACGGTGTGACAATAAATCCTGAGAACGGCAGGATCATTTTTCCCGTTCTCGAACCTTTCGGATCCTATCTGAGGGCCAGGATAGGTAACGACGCAATCGCTGACAAATATGTCTTCGAGGAGCTGTATGACTCTACGAAAACCATTGCATCACAGATCGCAGAGAAAAACAAGTTCAGTATTTCGGGGACCTATAAATCATCCAGCAGTTCCGAGATTGCACTGAATGCGACGAACATCCCCCGGGGATCGGTCGTGGTAACGGCAGGCGGCCGGCAGCTTACGGAAAATGTGGATTACACGGTCGATTATAATTACGGACGGGTGACCATCATTAACCAGGGACTTCTGGAATCGGGCACGCCTGTGAGAATTTCACTTGAAAGTACATCCCTGTTTGCCATACAGACTAAAACCCTTGTCGGTTCACACTTCGATTACCGCATATCTGACGATTTCCGTCTCGGGGGCACAATCATGAACCTTACGGAAAGGCCCCTGACACAGAAAGTTAACATAGGCGATGAACCCATATCGAATACTATATGGGGACTCGATGGTTCCTACCGGACCGAATCGCAGCTCCTGACCACCCTGATTGACGCCATTCCGCTCGTATCCACCCGCGAGCCGTCAAACATAAACTTCACGGGAGAATTCGCCCAGCTCATTCCCGGACATTCGAGGGCCATAAAAAAAGAAGGAACCGCATATATCGACGACTTTGAAGGGAGCCAGACTTCCATCGACATGAAAAATTTCGCAGCCTGGGTTTATGCGAGCACCCCCAGCGGCAGGTTTACGGAAGGGAACCTGGTCAACAACATTGAATACGGATACAACCGTGCCAAGTTTGCCTTTTATGTAATTGACCCCCTGTTCCTCAGGAACAATTCGTTGACCCCCCCCCATATAAAAGGGGATCCGGATGCGCAATCCAGTCATTTCGTAGAAGAGGTTTTTGAAACGGATATCTTTCCGAACCGGGAGAATCCCAGCGGTGTACCTACCAACATTTCCATCCTGAACCTGGCCTTTTATCCGCAGGAAAGAGGTGTATATAATTTCACCGATCAGGTAGATGCCGATGGATTATTGCTGACACCCGAACAGCGCTGGGGGGGGATCATGCGGGAAGTTACGACAAATGATTTTGAGAATGCCAACGTCGAGTTCATCGAATTCTGGCTGATGGACCCCTTTGTGGAAGAGCCCGGCCATCCGGGCGGCGAGCTGTACTTTGACCTCGGAGACATCTCGGAGGATATTCTTTCCGATTCCCGGAAGGCATTTGAGAACGGCCTTCCGGCAAGCCAGGACGTGACACTGGTGGACACCACAGTATGGGGAAGGGTGCCCCTTGTACAGTCCCTGGTCAATGCCTTCAACAACGACCCTGCCTCAAGGAAATACCAGGATATAGGCCTGGATGGACTGAACGATGATGAGGAAAGGGAATTTTTCTCCGGTTTTCTTGACAGCATCGGCCAGGTATACGGAACGGATTCCAGAGCCTATCAGCTTGCTTATGAGGACCCTTCACAGGACAACTATCATTATTTCAGGGGGAGCGACTATGACCGGGATGCTGTCGGCATCCTTGACAGATACCGCGATTATAACGGATTGCAGGGGAATTCACCCGCATCCGGGCAATCCTCCGAAGCTTATCCGACCACGGGTTCCACATTGCCGGACGTGGAAGATATCAACCGGGACAATACACTGAACGAAAAAGAAGCGTATTATGAATATCGGGTGGACCTCAGCCCCGGAAGCCTGAATGTCGGGCAGAATTACATCACCGATAAGGTGACCAAAACATCGAAATTCCCGAACGGGACAACTTCTACGGTTGACTGGTACCAGTTCCGCATTCCCATCAGTGACTGGGAAAACCGCGTTGGAAACATACAGGACTTCAAATCCATCCGGTTCATGCGCTTGTACCTCAGCGGGTTTGACAGGCCCGTCGTGCTCCGTTTTGCAAAACTCGACCTTGTCCGAGGTGAATGGAGGAAATACCATTTCTCACTGACACAGGGCGGTGAAGACCTTTCGGCCCCGGAGCCTTCCGGAGGGATACTGGATGTTTCCGCTGTGAACATAGAGGAAAATGCCGGCAAAAGTCCCGTCAATTATGTCCTGCCGCCAGGTATCGACAGGGTCATCGACCCGACAAATCAGCAGCTCCGCGAGCTGAACGAACAGTCCCTGCTGCTGAAAGTCAGGAACCTGGACGATGGCGACGCCCGCGCTGTATATAAAAACCTTACGCTGGATATAAGGCAATATAAAAAAATCCAGATGGAGGTTCATGCCGAAGCACTGGAAAACGGGACGCTGAACGATGATGACCTGGTTGCATTCCTCCGGCTGGGATCAGATTACAAAGGGAACTACTATGAATACGAGATTCCGCTTAAGGTGACCCCTCCGGGCAGGTATGACAATGAAAATCCTTCCGACCGTTCAATTGTCTGGCCCGTCGACAACCGTTTCGAGATCAACCTCGAGATATTCCAGAATGTAAAGCATGCAAGGAACGACCAGATGAGAGTCAGCGGATCTGCAGTAGACCTTTCAACGGTGTTCAGTGATTTCGATGCAAAGGGGAACAGGGTCAGTGTCAAAGGGAACCCGAACCTCAGCAACGTGAAAACGGTCATGCTGGGCATCCGGAATCCCAGGGCCGGGAGCAATCCGAACCAGGATGACGGCCTGCCCAAATCCGGGGAGATCTGGATGAACGAATTACGTCTGACGGATTTCAACGAAGAAGGGGGATGGGCAGCAAACGCACGGATGACCGCCCAGCTCGCCGACCTGGGTTCGGTTACCGTGGCGGGGAATACCAGCACCCATGGTTTTGGCAGCATTGAAAAGAAAGTAAACGAAAGGTCCAAGGAGGATGTATACCAGTATGACATCTCCACCAACCTTGAGCTGGGCAAGTTTTTCCCGGAAAAATCAGGGGTTACGCTTCCGCTGTTCATCGGCTATTCCGAATCGTTCATCAATCCGCAGTATAACCCTCTGGATCCGGACATCCCCCTTAAATCGGCGCTCAGAAATGCGGAAACCAGAACAGAACGTGATTCCATTAAAAACAATGCACAGGATTACACACAGCGGAAAAGCATAAACCTTACCAATGCAGGCAAACAAAAACTCCAGGGACAGCCGCGGTTTTACGATCTGGCCAACTGGTCCGCAAGCTATGCTTACAGCGAGACCTTCCACCGCGATATCAATACAAGATATGACATCAACAGACGCCAGAAGGCCGCCCTCAACTACAATTTCAACACCCGGCCGAAAAACGTTCAACCTTTTGCGAAAGCCAGTATTTTTACACACCCCTACATGAGACTGGTCAAGGATATTAACTTTTACTTCTATCCCTCCAGGCTTTCGTTCCGTACCGACCTGAACAGGAATTACCAGGAAAGACTGCTTCGAAACCTCGCCAACCCTCAACTGAGGTTCGATACCATCGTGGATAAAAATCTGCTGTGGAACCGTTATTATGATGTCAAGTTTGACCTGACACGTGCACTGCGTCTTGATTTCAGCGCGACCAACATGTCACGGATCGATGAACCCTCCGGGCCCATCAGGAAAGACAGGGACGATTACCAGGTAAAAAGGGATTCCATCCTTCAGGAGCTTTTCAGCCTGGGCAGAAACATTCAGTACACACAAAACATCAATGCATCCTATACACTTCCCATAAATAAGATCCCGATCTTAAACTGGGTTACGATATCCGGCCGGTACGGGGCCACATATGCCTGGGAAACGGGTCCCGTTACAGCAGATACCATCGATCTCGGAAACACGGTGAAAAACTCGAATACCATGCAGTTGAACGGGCAGCTGAATATGATCAATCTCTACAATAAGCTCAGCTACCTGAGGGAGGTGAACCAAAAATTCAGAAACGGGTTCCGTACCCCTGCCGGCGAAGGAAGAACCAGGGAGGTCTCATACACCCAGGAGGGGATAAGCCTGCGGGCCGGCCGTTCACGATCCATCAACCACAATCTGAAAACCGAATCCGTCACGGCAAAATTCTATGATGCCGACGGACGGGAAATCCAGGGGAATCTGGTTGTGGCCAGTGAGAACAGGATCACTTTCACAACAGACCAGGATTATCGTGGGGTCAGGGTAGAGGTTAACGGCATCAGGGAACTGGGTGAAAACCCGCTGATCATCATTGCGGATTACACGGCACGTATCCTGATGAGTGTACGAAGTGTGTCCCTCTCCTATAACGAAAGCAACGGGTCCTTTCTGCCGGGGTACAAACCCGGGACCCATTTCCTCGGAACGGAAACCTACAACGGTGTTTTCGCTCCGGGCTGGCCCTTTATACTCGGCTGGCAGGATCCCCGCTTTCCGTACCGGGCCATCGAATACGGTTGGTTGTCAAAAGATCCATTGCTTAATTCGCCCTATGTAATGAGCCATTCCGGCACCTATAATTTCCGGAGCACGATTGAACCCATTGCAGGACTGAGAATAGACCTTACAGCCAGCCGGAATTATACCCAGAACATAAGTGAATATTACATTGCCGACATCAACGGGAATTTCCCGGACAGTACGCGCAGCCGCCAGCTTACGGGAAATTATTCCATTTCCTTTATATCGCTTGGGACTTCATTTGAAAAAGTATTCAGCAACGAAAATTTCGCTTCCGGAACCTTCGAGAAATTCAAAGACGAATACCGCCGGGAGATTTCCGCAAGACTGGCCGCGCAAAGGGCAACCGGGCCGGGGTATATAAACCAGCCGGACACTGCCGATCCCTCATACAGGGACGGATACGGCGCCGCTTCCCAGGATGTATTGATCCCTGCCTTTCTGGCTGCCTATGGAAATAAAGACGCAGGGAAGGTCAGCCTGAATCCCCTGCCGGGTGTGCTGTCCATGTTGCCCAACTGGCGGCTGAACTTCGACGGCCTGTCCAAAATTGAATTTATCCGGAGATATTTCAGGTCCGTGAACCTGAGTCATTCATACAGGTCGACCTATACGGTGGGAAGCTTTATCTCCAATCCTTTTTATTCGGAGATAGCATCGGGCTATGTACATCCGGATGCGAGGGATGAAAGCAATAATTTCCTGCCCCAAAAGGATATTGCCTCGGTATCGATAAACGAACAGTTCAGCCCACTGATAAGTGTGAACATGAACTGGATAAACAGCCTGACCACCAGGATGGAATATAAAAAATCGCGTACCATGACCCTGAGCCTTGCCAATAAACAGCTTACGGAAATCGCAAGCAGTGAATGGGTGGCCGGTATCGGATACCGGTTCGAGGAGCTCCCCCTGATATTCAACCTGCCCGGGGGAACCCAAACCTCCCTGAACAGTGACCTGAACGTGAGTGCCAATTTTTCCCTGAGGGACAACAGGACCGTCATCCGGAAACTTGAAGAAGATGTGGATCAGATTACGGCGGGTCAGCGGGTTTTGAAGATTGACCTTGCCCTGGATTATGTAATGAGCGACCGTTTCAACCTGAGATTCTTTTTCGACCGGGTAGTGAACAAACCTTTCGTTTCCCTTTCGTATCCCACTGCCAATACGAATGTCGGATTCAGCGTCCGGTTTACACTTGCTCAGTAATGGCTTTTTAGCTAAATTTATCAGCATAAAAACATCACCATGAACATTCCGGAAAACCTGAGATACACCGAGCAGCATGAATGGATCCGTGTAGACGGCAAGGAAGCGGTTATCGGCATTACCGATTATGCCCAGGGAGAGCTGGGTGACATCGTATATATCGAGATTGAAACAGAAGGTGAAAAACTGGCCCGGGGCGAGATATTCGGTACAGTTGAAGCCGTAAAAACGGTTTCGGATATTTTCATGCCCATTTCCGGGGAAGTACTGGAATTCAATACCAGGCTGGAAGACAATGCCGAACTTGTGAACACCGATCCTTATGGTGATGGCTGGATGATCAGGGCAAGCATTGACAACCCTGACGAACTGGAGGGCCTGCTCGCCCCCGAACAATACAAAGAGCTTATAACTTCTTAAGCACCTCGACTTCCTGGTAGGCTTCGATGATATCCCCCACCTTGATGTCGTTGAAGTTGGCAATGTTGAGACCGCACTCGTAACCCGAGGCGACTTCCCTGACATCTTCCTTGAAACGTTTCAGCGAGCCCAGTTCACCCGTATAAACCACGATACCCTCGCGTATTACGCGAATGCTTGAACTGCGATTCAGCTTCCCTTCCTTCACTATGCAACCTGCTACCGTACCCACCTTGGTTATTTTAAATATATCCCTGATCTCTGCGGTTGCAATAATTTCCTCCCGGATTTCAGGGGAAAGCATACCTTCCATTGCGGCTTTTACTTCCTCTATGGCATCATAGATAACGGAATAAAGCCGGATATCGATTTCTTCCTTTTCGGCCAGTTTCCTGGCACCCATCGAAGGCCGGACCTGGAATCCGACTATGATGGCATTGGAAGCTGCAGCGAGCATGATATCATCTTCCTTGATCTGACCTACCGCCTTATGTATGATGTTCACCTGTATCTCCTCCGTACCCAGTTTAATCAGCGAGTCACTGAGCGCTTCAACAGAACCGTCCACATCGCCCTTGACGATGATGTTCAGTTCCTGGAAATTACCAATGGCGATCCTCCTGCCAATCTCGTCAAGTGTAACGTGCTTGCGGGTTCTCTGATCCTGTTCGCGCTGCAATAGTTCACGCTTGGTGGCGATCTCCTTGGCTTCCCTGTCACCATGCATTACATTGAACCGGTCACCTGCCTGGGGTGCTCCGTTCAGACCAAGGATCAGCACCGGTGTCGCCGGTCCCGCCAGGTTGATTTTCTTCCCGCGCTCGTTGTACATGGCTTTCACGTGCCCGTAATACGAACCGGCCAGCACGACATCACCAACTTTCAGTGTCCCGTTCTCAACCAGTATGGTGGCTACAAATCCGCGCCCCTTATCGAGCGAAGATTCTATTACAGCCCCATTCGCAGCCCTGGACGGATCGGCCTTCAGTTCAAGGAGTTCCGCTTCGAGCAGCACCTTTTCAAGGAGCTCACTGATATTCGTTCCGTTTTTGGCGGAGATTTCCTGAGACTGGTATTTCCCCCCCCAATCCTCAACAAGGAAATTCATATTCGCCAGTTCTTCCTTGATTTTTTCCGGATTGGCATTCGGCCGGTCAATTTTATTAATGGCAAAAACAATGGGAACCCCTGCAGCCTGTGCATGGTTGATGGCCTCAACCGTCTGCGGCTTTACCCCATCATCGGCGGCAACGACAATTATGGCTACATCTGTAGCCTGTGCTCCTCTTGCACGCATAGCCGTAAATGCTTCATGTCCCGGAGTATCGAGAAATGTTATGTGTCTGTCATCATCCAGGCTGACACTGTAGGCACCGATATGCTGTGTGATCCCTCCTGCTTCACCTGCCACAACGTTGGCATTCCTGATATAGTCCAGAAGCTTGGTCTTTCCGTGGTCTACATGACCCATTACGGTGACGATGGGAGGTCTGGCGACCAGTTTTTCCGGATCGTCTTCTGTCTCTGAAATGGCTTCCTGAACCTCCACACTGATGAATTCGACCCTGTAATTGAATTCCTCAGCCACAAGCGAGAGTGTTTCGGCATCAAGCCTCTGGTTGATGGAAACAAACATGCCAAGGTCCATGCATTTGGCGATGACTTCGGTGGCCTGCACATCCATCATGGATGCAAGTTCCTGAACGGAAACAAATTCCGTGACCTTCAGGACATTGCTGTCCTCTGCAGCCTTTTTTTCCTTTTCAAGCAGCTTGAGGCTTGCAGCATCCCTTTTTTCCCGTCTGTATTTGGCGGCTTTGGATTTACCCCTGTCGGTCAATCTTGCAAGGGTTTCCTTTACCTGCTTCTGAACATCCTCTTCACTGACCTCAGGCTTGAGCGGTTTTCTCCGCTTTTTTACAGCCTGTTTTTTTTGTGTTTTCGCCTTCTCGGATGTCCCGCTTCCGGCCTTTTCACCGAAATCCACACGGCCCGTATCTTTCCTGATCCTTTTCCTTCTCTTTCTGAAAGCATCCTTTTCCGTTACCAGTTTCTCCTTTTTCTCCTTTTCAGACAGGTCTATCTTGCCCACAACGGAAGGGCCGGATATCTTATTGAATTCGGTCTTGATGAAATTCTCATCCTCCGTGGGGGCGGCGGGAGTTTCTTTCCCGCTGCCGGTTTCTGCCTCATCCCCGGCTTCCTGGGAAACCGTTTTCTTCTCCTTTGCAACTTCTTCGACTTTTTGGGTCTCCTTTTTCTTTTGTTTCGCTTCTTTTTCTTTTTCGGAGACCTTTTCCAGGTCGATTTTACCGACCACCTTCAGGTCCTTGTCTGCTTTCCTGTCCGCATCATCTTTCGCAGGTTCTTCGTCAGGCTTTTCATCACCTGCTGCTTTCCCGGCGGCTACCCGTTCAGTCGGTTCACTTTCCTCCACCGACAGGTCAATGCCTGACTTGACAGTCGGGTCCTTTATAAAAACCTCTTCTTCATTTTCCAGCTGCGAACGCCGCTGCTGATCTATATCATTTATGGATATGGTTTCCTTCTCCTCCCTTAAATTCTTCAGGCTAAGCCTGTCCGATTCCTTTTTCGCATTTATATCCGTACTGTACTCCTCGATAAGAATTTCATAGATGTCTTCCGTAACCTTGGTATTGGGATCCGGATCAACCTTATACCCCTTCCTGTTCAGGAAATCCACAATGGTGGAAATTCCGACGTTGAACTCCCTTGCAATCTTACTCAGTCTTGTCCCTTTACCTGACGTCATGTTTTTATGCGCTTAAATACCCTGAAAAGCCCAAATTCTCTGCTAATATAAGGTTATTCATATGAATTATTCAAATTCTGCCTTCAGAACTTTAAGGACCTCCTGGATTGTCTCCTCCTCAAGATCAGTCCGTTTAACAAGGTCTTCGGTTGTCAGATCAAGAACCGATTTGGCCGTATCACATCCGATGGACTTCAATTCGTCAATGATCCAGCCTTCGATTTCATCCGCAAATTCTTCCAGATTTACATCTTCTTCATCTTCATCGACTGCTTCCCTGTAAACATCTATTTCATAACCGGTTAACTGACTTGCCAGGCGTATGTTCAGACCCCCTTTCCCGATGGCCAGGGATACTTCGTTGGGTGTGAGATATACCTCTGCTTTCTTTTCCTCTTCATTGAACTTGATGCTGCTGATCTTTGCCGGACTCAGTGCCCTTTGTATGAACAACTGCGTATTCGTTGTAAAATTTATGACATCGATGTTCTCATTTTTCAGTTCCCTCACGATCCCGTGTATTCTCGATCCTTTCATTCCCACACATGCACCAACGGGATCAATCCGTTCATCGTACGATTCAACTGCCACTTTTGCCCTTTCCCCGGGAATCCGTACGATCTTCTTGACGGTGATGAGTCCGTCAAAAATCTCCGGAACTTCCAGTTCGAACAACCTTTCAAGAAAAACAGGTGATGTACGAGACAATATGATGAGCGGATTGTTGTTCTTCATTTCCACCTTTATCACCACCGCCCTTATTGTATCGCCTTTCCTGAAATAATCCGATGGAATCTGTTCCGATTTGGGAAGAATGAGTTCATTCCCTTCGTCATCCAGTACCAGGATCTCCCTTTTCCATACCTGGTACACCTCACCGGTAACAATTTCCCCGATCCTGTCCTTGTATTTCCCGTAGAGGTTGTTTTTTTCCAGATCAAGGATCCTGGATGTGAGGTTCTGGCGAAGGGACAGGATGGCCCTTCTTCCAAAATCACCAAGCTTAACCTCGTCGGTTACCTCTTCCCCTACTTCATAGTCCTCGTCGATTTTCTTGGCTTCAGAGAGCGTGATTTCCAGATTCGGATTTTGCAGGTCAGCGTCCTTGACAACCTCCCTGTTCCTCCAGATCTCAAAATCTCCCTTATCGATATTGATAATTACATCGAAATTCTCATCCGTCTCGAATTTCTTTACCAGCAAACCCCGGAATACATCTTCCAGCACAGACATCATGGTCGCACGGTCAATGTTCTTCAATTCCTTGAATTCCGAAAAGGTATCGATCAAATTCATACCTTCCATTTTTCAGCTATTTTAAATTATGATTAATTACATTTACATCGAAACGATATTCCTGGCCGATTTGATTTCCCCAAAGTCCAGGTTGATTGTTTCCCCTGCGGGTGCGCCTTCCCGGTTAGCAAATGCCTCAATTCCGATCCCTGTTTCGCTTACCTCCCTGAGCAGACCTTCCACAACACGGCCATCCGCCACAACAACCCTTACCTTCCTTCCCATATTTTTATGGTACTGCTCTCTCACCATAAAGGGAGCATCCAGCCCGGGCGATGATACCTCCAGCGAAAAATCCTCAAGGTTCCTGTCGAGCTTTGCCTCAAGCGACCTGCTTACCTTCGCGCAATCATCAATGCTTACGCCCTCATCCCGGTCAATGTGAACCACGATACTGTTATTTCTGTCCACCTTCACACTTACCAGGAAACAACCGGCTTCAGCCAGAATTTCCGTCAGATGCGCTTCTATCCTGCCCGGATCGATCATATCATTTCATTAAAATAGGGGACTCTCGTCCCCTAAATCCTCCTTCATTCCGGCCCCAAAAGTAGGAAAAAACAATGAATATACAAAGGTTTTAGATTCCCTGTATTCAAGAATTATTGTTAAATTTCCGTTCCCAACATTAGGGCCTCAATACGCACCAAGAACAGGACCGCCGGGATGAGTAAAAAAAAAATCATCAATGACCCTGTATACGGATTTATTAAAATCTCATTCGACAGCCTGTTTGATCTGATCGAACATCCCTGGTTTCAGAGACTCAGGCGCATCAGGCAGCTCGGGCTGACCAATTATGTCTATCCCGGCGCCACACACACCCGCTTCCAGCACGCACTGGGCGCTTTCCACCTGATGGAGACGGCCATACAGGTGCTCAGGTCAAAAGCGGTTGAGATCACACCGGAGGAAGAGGAAGCTGCGCTTGCCGCCATCCTGCTGCATGACATAGGTCACGGGCCCTTCTCGCATGCACTTGAAGAAAGCATCATCGAGAACATTCACCATGAGGAACTGTCGCTCCTGTTCATGCAGGCCTTGAATACTGAATTCAACGGCAGGCTCGGTCTCGCCATCAGGATTTTCACCGGAAAGTATCACAAGCAGTTTCTGCACCAGCTTGTCTCCGGACAGCTTGACATGGACCGCCTGGACTATCTTAAGCGGGACAGCTTCTTTACAGGCGTCACAGAGGGCGTGATCGGCTCCGACAGGATTGTCCGCATGCTGAATGTGGCGGATGATCTGCTTGTTGTCGACCACAAGGGGATCTATTCCATCGAGAAATTTCTGATTGCCAGGCGACTCATGTACTGGCAGGTTTATCTGCACAAAACAGTTCTGGCTTCGGAAACCCTGCTGATGAAGATCCTCCTCAGGGCAAAGCAGCTTGCAATGAATGGGGTAGCATTGTTCTGTACCCCGGCATTGCATTATTTCCTTTATCATCCGGTCTCAGGGGACAGATTCCCGGACGAGGGCCTCGATAAATTTGCCATGCTCGATGATAGTGATATCATGTCATCGGCCAAGGCATGGGCCTCACATCAGGATCCCGTTCTGTCTCTTCTCTGTACCAGCCTGATCAACAGGAACCTGTCACGAATAGAAATACGGAATCAACCCTTTTCAGACAGCTACATATCCGGAATCAGGAAAAAGGTTCAGAATCATTATTCGCTCGATAAAAAAGACCTGGATTTTTTTGTATATACCAACGAGGCCAGCAACAATGCCTACAGTTCGGAAGACGAACACATCAGGATTTTATACCACGGAGGAGGGCTCAGGGATATCTCGGAAGTTTCAGATATGCTGGATATATCGGTACTGTCAAAAACCGTCAGGAAATATTTCCTGTATTATCCCAAAGATGCGGCCGGAAAGAATATTTAATACGTACATTTGTGACCAAATCTGAAAATCAATGCAATTTACCGCCGAGCAAATAGCTGAATTTCTGAACGGGACAATCGAGGGTGATCCCGGCGCTGTCATTGACAATGTATCAAAGATCGAGGAAGGAACATCCGGGACCCTGGCATTTCTGGCCAATCCCAAGTATGAGAAATACATTTATGAGACGGATGCAAGCATCGTACTGGTCAGTGAGGATCTGAAGCTTGAGAAAAATGTGAAGGCGACCCTGATCCGTGTGAAAGATCCGTATGAAGCCTTCGCCAGCCTGCTGGATCTTTATCAGCAGGTCAAACCGAGAAAAACGGGCATCAGCGACAAGGCAGGCATTTCGGGTACCGCCGAACTGGGGAAAGAACCCTATGTGGGAGATTTTGCGGTAATCGGTGAGCATGCAAAAATCGGCAATAAGGTAAGCATCCATGCACAGGTATTCGTCGGGGACAATGTCCGGATCGGCGACAATACCATACTGTATCCCGGCGTAAAGGTCTTGCATGACTGTGTGATCGGATCCGGTTGTACCATACATGCCGGGACCATCATAGGTTCGGATGGCTTCGGATTTGCCCCCGGGCAGGAAAACGAATCCAGAAGAAAGGTCCCGCAGGTCGGAAACGTAGTGATCGGCAACGAGGTTGAGATCGGTGCGAATGTAAGCATTGACCGTGCCACAATGGGTTCAACCAGGATCGGAAACGGCGTGAAGATGGATAATCTTATACAGATTGCCCACAATGTGGAGATCGGAGACAATTCCGTAGTCATCGCCCAGGCCGGTGTAGCCGGTTCCACGAAAATCGGGAAGAACGTGATCATCGCCGCACAGGCAGGATTGGTGGGTCACCTCAGCGTCGCTGACGGTGCGATCATTGCTGCACAATCCGGGGTAACGCACAACCTCAAGGAAAAGGAGATTGTTCTCGGTTCACCTGCATTCGATATCCGGGAATACAGGAGATCATCCGCAGTTTTTCGCAGACTTCCCGATCTGCGCAGCCTGGTATACAAACTTCAAAAAGAAATAGAACAACTCAAGAAGTCAAAATAGTCGCCCGATTTTTTGTATATTTCGTGATCCAGATCCGGATTCATCCCTAAGAGACGTCACATGTCTGAGAATCAAAAAACCATCAAGAAAGCAACAAGTTTCAGCGGGAGAGGGCTGCACACAGGCGTCGAGGTTGAACTGACCCTTTCTCCGGCCCCTGAAAACCAGGGGTATAATTTTATACGTACAGATCTGAACGATAAGCCGGTGGTCAGGGCCATTGCGGAAAACGTGGCCGAAACCAGCAGGGGAACCTCGCTCGAGGAAAACGGCGTGACGGTCTCGACGATCGAACATGTTCTTGCATCCTGTGTCGGTATGGGAATTGACAATGTAAACATTGAACTGAACGGTCCCGAGGCACCCATCCTTGACGGAAGCGCCAGGCTGTACACGGAAGCCATTTCCAAAACAGGTCTCAAGGAACAGAATGCCGAACGCAACGTCTTCAGGATATCGGAAAAAATAGAGTACAGGGACGATGAACATGGAATCGAGATCATTGCATATCCCGATACCAAATTCAGTGTTGACGTTAAAATAGATTATAATTCAAAGGTGCTGGGATTCCAGTATGCCAACCTTGATGATATTTCACGGTTCGAGGAGGAAGTTTCATCTGCCAGGACATTTGTTTTCCTGCATGAACTTGAATTCCTCCTCAAAAACAACCTCATCAAGGGAGGCGATCTTGACAACGCCATTGTAATCATTGACAGGAAAGTATCGCAGGATGAACTGGATCATCTGGCGGAACTGTTTAACAAACCCAGGGTGAAAGTACAGCCCGAGGGCATTCTGAACAACATCGAGTTGAATTTCAGTAATGAACCTGCACGCCATAAACTGCTTGACATTCTCGGCGACCTTGCCCTGGTGGGCCAGCCCCTGCTGGGAAAGATCATTGCCACCCGTCCAGGGCATTATGCCAATAACCAGTTTGCCCGTATATTAAGGAGTGAGATCAAAAAGGAAAAACTTAAAAAGAAGGCCCCGAACTACGATCTGAACCAGCACATCCTGGACATCAACGGCATCATGGAACTGCTCCCGCACAGGCCGCCCTTCCTGCTTATAGACAAGATACTGTACAGGGATGAAAAGACGGTTGCCGGGGTGAAGAACGTAACCATGAACGAACCTTTTTTCGTAGGGCATTTCCCGAAAGAACCCGTGATGCCCGGAGTGCTCCAGGTTGAAGCCATGGCACAGCTGGGAGGCATACTGGTCCTCAATACGGTACCCGACCCTGAAAATTATGCAACCTATTTCCTGAAGATCGATAATGTTAAATTCAAAAAAAAGGTGGTCCCAGGAGATACCCTGCTGATCAAAGCAGACCTGCTCGAACCCATACGCAGGGGCATCGCTCACATGTATGCCCAGGTTTTCGTGGGAGACAACCTCGTCTCGGAAGGTGAACTGATGGCACAGATCGTTAAAGAAGCATAACAAACAATGGTAGAGAAGCTCGCCAACATTCATCCGGACGCAAGAATTGCCGATGACGTCATTGTTGAACCTTTTGCCACCATCGGCAGTAACGTGGAAATAGAAGAAGGAAGCTGGATCGGTCCCAATGCGGTGATCATGGAAGGCGCCCGGATCGGGAAAAACTGCAAGATATTCCCGGGCGCCGTAATTGCAGGCATACCGCAAGACCTTAAATTCGAGGGCGAAAATTCAACGGTTGAAATCGGGGACAATACGATCATCCGTGAGTACGTTACCATCAACCGCGGAACCATGGCGCGCGGAAAAACCACTGTCGGTAAAAACTCGCTTATCATGGCTTACTCGCACATTGCGCATGATTGTGACGTAAGGGACAGTGTGATCATGGTCAATGGGGCCTCCCTTGCCGGAGAAGTCATCATTGACGATTTCGCGATCCTCAGTGCAGCCTGCCTGATCCACCAGTTCGTCAGTATCGGCAAGCATGTCATGATGGCAGGCGGGTCGAAAACCGGCAAGGACGTACCCCCTTATATCACCGCTGCAAGGTATCCCCTCTCTTACGACGGGGTCAATTCCACAGGGCTAAGGCGTAGGGGATTTACAAATGAAACCATTCAGGAGATTCAGGATATTTACCGGATCGTTTTCCAGAAAGGATACAACAGTACCCAGGCCATGGAACAGATCGAAAGCAATTTCCCGCAGTCAGAGGTCCGGGACGAGATACTGAGCTTTATGAAAAGCAGCAGGCGCGGTCTGATCAAGGGATATAACGAATAGACCGCAGTTAAAAGGAATTCCACCCCTTGGTTTGCAGTTCGATCTCATCTTTCTGTAAGGTAACGAACTTCGTACCGGATCGGGCGTCCGTAATGTGTCCGATGACCGAGATCCCGCTGATTGCCAGGACACTGTTGTAAAGACTTACCGGCAATGTAAACAGCAATTCATAGTCCTCGCCTCCGTTCAGCGCACATATGAAGGGCTCGATACCCATTTCTTCCGCCACCCGCCTGGTTTCCGGATGAACCGGTATTTTATCCTGGAATATCCTGCAGCCCACATTCGATTGCCTGCAAATATGAAGCAGGTCGGATGACAATCCGTCAGAGATGTCGATCATGGCTGTAGGTACCATTTCGAGATCCCTCAGGGATCCAATAATATCCTTTCTTGCCTCGGGCTTCAACTGCCTTTCGAGCACATAATCATAACCTGAAAGTTCGGGCTGGGCCATATTCCCCGATTCATTATATATCTTTTTCTCACGTTCCAGCAGCTGAAGTCCCATATAAGCCCCTCCCAGGTCACCGGAGACGCAGACAATGTCATTTGTCTTAGCAGTATCGCGATAAACAACACCTGCCCGGTCCGCCTCCCCGATGGCCGTAATACTGATGGCCATACCCGTTATGGAAGAGGTAGTATCCCCTCCGATAAGATCGACGGAATAATTCTTACAGGCCGTTTTAATCCCGTCATACAACTCTTCCAGCGCTTCAACGGTAAATTTACCCGACACCGCAATGGAAACAGTTGCCTGCCTCGGTGTGGCATTCATGGCGTATACGTCGGAAAGGTTTGCGATAATGGCCTTATACCCAAGATGCCTGAGTGGTGTGTATACCAGATTGAAATGTATTCCCTCCACAAGCATGTCCGTTGTGACAACAAGCTTTTTCCCGCCGTAATCCAGTACGGCGGCATCGTCACCGATTCCTTTTTTGCTGCTTTTATGTCGGGTTTTGACATCCCCGGTAAGGTGACCGATCAAACCGAATTCTCCGAGTTCGGAAAGGGGAGTTGGTTTTTTTTTGTCATTCATTGGGGCAGGAGGGCATCAATCCTTAAAAACAGCGCAAAATTTGATTAAATTTAATACTTTTATATATCTTTGTCCTTATTTAGAATTATTCCAAATAACGGCATGGAATTTGATCAGATTATAACGTATTCCGAGGTTTTTTATGTGTTTTTTCTGTTCTTTGAAAGGATATTAAACAAGCTGCCTTAAATATTACGGAGCAAGATTTTCAGCAGCGGTTTAACATCCTTAAAAAAGCACCAATAATATAAAAATACGAAGGGTTGAGAAATGGAAAATAATAATCAGGATGAAGTTCTGAGGGAAGTAACCCAAAACGAATACAAATACGGATTTTTTACGGACATTGAGACCGACACCGTTCCAAAAGGGCTGAATGAGGATATCGTCAGGTTGATCTCCATGAAGAAGGGGGAACCCGAATGGCTCCTTGACTGGAGGCTGAAAGCCTTCCGGCACTGGACAAAAATGACAATGCCCCGCTGGGCACACCTGAAAATTCCCGAGATCGATTACCAGGATATCATCTATTACGCCGCGCCCAAACAAAAGGCATCGCTGAAAAGCCTCGACGAGGTGGACCCGGAGCTTCTTAAAACCTTTGACCGGCTGGGCATCCCCCTTGACGAGCAAAAGCGTCTGAGCGGTGTGGCCGTGGATGCAGTCATGGACAGCGTTTCGGTCAAAACCACCTTTCAGGAAACCCTTGCGGAACTGGGAATCATTTTTTGCTCTTTCAGTGAAGCGGTAAAGAATCATCCCGACCTGGTAAAGAAATATCTCGGGAGTGTCGTACCCTATACCGATAATTATTTCGCCGCCCTGAATTCAGCGGTTTTCAGCGACGGGTCCTTCTGCTATATTCCCGAAGACGTTCGCTGCCCCATGGAGCTTTCGACCTATTTCAGGATAAACGCAGCCAGTACGGGCCAGTTTGAACGGACACTCCTGGTGGCGGACGACAAAAGCTATGTCTCGTACCTGGAAGGCTGTACCGCACCCCTGAGGGATGAGAACCAGCTTCATGCCGCCGTGGTTGAGATCGTGGCGCTGGAAAAAGCGGAAGTTAAATATTCCACCATTCAGAACTGGTATCCCGGTGACAAAAACGGCAAGGGAGGAATTTATAACTTCGTGACAAAGCGGGGGATGTGCAAGGGCAACAACTCCAGGATATCCTGGACCCAGGTGGAAACGGGATCTGCCATCACATGGAAATACCCCAGTTGTATCCTGAGAGGGAACAATTCCACAGGAGAATTTTATTCCGTAGCCGTTACAAACAACATGCAGCAGGCCGATACGGGGACAAAAATGACGCATATCGGAAAAAATACAAGGAGTACCGTGATCTCCAAAGGAATCTCCGCCGGCAGGGGTCAGAATTCATATCGCGGACTGGTAAGAGTCCTCAAAAAAGCCGAAAATGCACGGAATTTTTCACAATGCGATTCCCTGCTGCTTGGAGATAAATGCGGGGCGCATACATTCCCCTATATAGAAACGGATAACAGTACGGCGATCGTAGAGCATGAAGCCACTACATCGAAGATCAGCGAAGACCAGATCTTTTACTGCAACCAGCGGGGGATCGATACGGAAAAGGCCATCGGCCTTATCGTCAACGGCTATGCAAAAGAGGTACTGAACAAGCTGCCCATGGAGTTTGCAGTGGAGGCACAGAAATTGTTGGAGATCAGCCTGGAAGGATCAGTCGGATAAAAAATGTCAAACCAGAAAAAAGGATTCATGTTAACCATAAAGGATTTAAAAGTATCGATTGCAGGGAAAGAGATACTTACCGGCATCAGCCTGGAAGTGAAAGCAGGGGAAGTTCATGCCATCATGGGACCCAACGGTTCCGGAAAGAGCACACTGGCTGCTGTCCTTGCAGGAAGGGATATGATGGAAGTAAATCACGGTTCGGTGAAATACATGGGAGAGGACCTGCTCGAGATGGATCCCGAGGAAAGGGCCAAAAAGGGGATCTTCCTGGGATTTCAGTATCCGGTCGAGATACCGGGCGTCAGCATGGTGAATTTCATGAAAACCGCGCTTAACGAACAAAGGATCTACAGGGGTGAAGAACCCTTGTCGGCCGGTGATTTCCTGAAATACATGCGAATAAAAAAGGAGCTGGTGGAGTTTGACTCGCAGCTTACCAACCGTTCTGTGAACGAAGGCTTTTCCGGGGGCGAAAAGAAAAAGAACGAGGTTTTTCAGATGGCCCTGCTCGAGCCCAGACTGGCCATTCTCGATGAAACCGACAGCGGACTGGATATAGATGCATTGAAAATTGTGGCCAAGGGTGTGAATACCCTCAAAAACAAGGATAATGCGATCATTGTGATCACACATTACCAGCGCTTGCTCGAATATATCATACCCGATCACGTTCATGTTCTGTATGACGGACGTATTGTCAAATCAAGCGGGAAAGAACTTGCACTGGAACTGGAAGAAAAAGGTTATGACTGGATTAGAAATCTAAACGGCAGGTAATGAATGAGGAATATGTAAACATATTCAGGCAGAATGAAAAGCTGCTGGAGAAGACATCTCCTTCCTTCCTGATGGATATCCGTCATGATGCCATTGATCATTTCGGAAAGACCGGGTTGCCCGACAGGAAGAATGAACTGTACAGGTATACCTCTATGGAAAAGCTTTTCGAGCCGGATTATTCCATGTTGTTCCAGCCGAGCAAGATCGATTTCAATGTAAATGACATTTTTACCTGCGACGTCCCCGATCTTGGAACCCGCCTCGAGATCATCCTGAACGGTTTTTACCTTGACAGGGAAGCAAAGCTGACGAAGCTCGACAACGGGATCCTGGTCGGAAGCCTGTCTGAAGCCATGAGGCAATATCCCGGCCTGGTGAAGGAACACTACGCAAAGTATGCGGGCACCGGGTCTGACGGACTTGTTGCACTGAATACGGCATTTGCCATGGACGGGCTGTTCTTGTACATACCCCGCGGTCAGGTTCTGGAAACGCCCATACAGGTGGTCCATCTTCCCATGACCACGCTGGACACCCTGCTTCATTACCGCAACCTGATCATCCTTGAAGAGGGTTCACAGGCAAACGTCATTGTCTGTGACCACACCCTGTCACCCTTCCGTTTCCTGACCAATTCGGTTACGGAGATTTATGCCGGCCAGGGTGTGAATTTCAATTATTCCAGGGTTCAGAATGAACACCTGCATTCCAACCTTGTCACAAACATGTTCGTTCACCAGGAATCCGGCAGCATTGTAAACGCCAGTACGGTCAGCCTGCACGGAGGCCTGATCCGGAACAATACGCATGTCCTGCTGAATGCGGAAGGATGCGAGAACCAGACCTACGGTCTGTTTTTTGCAGACCGGAACCAGCACATCGACAATTTTGTGAACATAGACCATGCCAGGCCCCACTGTACAAGTACACAGCTTTTCAAAGGGGTGCTTGACGACCAGGCGACCGGGGCGTTCAACGGAAGGATCCTGGTACGTCAGGATGCCCAGAAAACCATGGCATATCAGACAAACAACAACATACTCATATCCGATGAAGCAAGGATGCATTCAAAGCCCCAGCTCGAGATCTATGCAGACGATGTGAAATGCAGTCATGGCGCCACAACCGGACAGCTTGATGAAAATGCCCTGTTCTATATGCAATCCCGGGGAATTCCGCGCAAGGAAGCAAGATTGCTCATGCTCTACGCTTTCGCCTATGAAATCATTGACAACATCCGGGTCAAGCCCCTGAAAGACAGGTTGAGCTACCTGGTCGATAAAAGGCTGCGGGGGGAATTGTCGAGATGCAATAATTGCTCACTTAACCAAAGTGAAATTCACATTCCGGAATAATTTGCATGGCTTTCAATGTCGAGAAAATAAGGCAGGATTTTCCCATACTTTCCAGGAAGGTATATGACAGGCCCTTCGTTTATTTAGACAATGCGGCCACCACGCAAAAACCGGCGGTTGTGATCGATACTGTCCGAAAATACTACCAGGAAAAGAATGCAAGCATACACAGGGGCATTCATTTTTTAAGCGACAGATCGACTGAAACGTATGAAAAGGCGAGGGAGACCGTCCGGGGCTTTATCAATGCAGCCTCCACCAACGAGGTGATCTTTACCAGCGGCACCACGGATTCCATCAATATGCTCGCATTTTCATTCGGTGAAAGATATATCAGGGAAGGGGATGAGATCCTTGTCACGGAAATGGAACACCATTCCAACATTGTTCCCTGGCAGATGATGTGTCAGCGGAAAGGCGCGAAACTCAGGGTGCTTCCTTTCGATGAAAAGGGTGAGCTGATCATGGAGGAATTCGATGAACTTTTGTCCGAGAGGACAAGAATCGTTGCCGCCACGCATATTTCAAACACACTCGGAACAATCAATCCCGTAAAGACCATCATAGACAGGGCACATGCCCGGAACATCCCTGTCCTTCTTGACGGGGCCCAGGCGATTCAGCATGAGAAGATCGACGTAAAGGAACTTGACTGTGATTTTTATGTTTTTTCAGGACATAAGGTCTACGGTCCCAACGGTACCGGGGTGCTGTACGGAAAGGAAAAATGGCTGTACGAACTGCCGCCCTGCCGGGGAGGCGGAGAAATGGTGGACTGCGTCACCTTTGAAAAAACCACCTATAATGAACTTCCTTTCAAATTTGAAGCAGGCACAATGAATTATGTGGGTGTGGCAGGATTGGCGAGTGCGCTGGATTACATCAGCGGGATAGGTCTTGAGAACATCAGGCAGCATGAGGATCATCTTCTCGAGTATGGCACCATGAAGCTGATGTCTGTGCCGGGGCTCGAACTGTACGGCAGGGCCAGGCAGAAAATCTGTATCCTGTCTTTCCTGCTGGACAAGATTCATCCGTATGATGCCGGGATGGTACTCGACAAGATGGGCATTGCGATGCGTACCGGTGCACTTTGCGCGCAGCCCGTTATGGATCATTACAAGATAAGCGGAACAATGCGGGCCTCGCTGGTTTTCTACAATACCACTGAAGAAATTGACCGCCTTCACGAGGGACTTTACAGGGTAATGGAAATGTTCGGAGAAAAAACATGAGTAAGACAATTGCAGAAATACAGGAAGAGATTGTTACGGAATTCGAGGTTTTCGATGACTGGCTCGACAAATACAATTACCTGATCGAAATGAATGCCGGCCTGCCCCTGCTGGACCCGAAATTCAAAACCAGCGAATACCTCATCAACGGCTGCCAGTCAAAAGTGTGGCTGCATGCGGAAATGGACGGCAACCGTGTTCTCTTCAGGGCGGATTCCGATGCAGTCATCACAAAAGGGATCGTATCCCTCCTGATACGGGTGCTATCGGGAAGGGAGCCCGCTGAGATCGTGGATGCCGACCTGTTTTTCATCGACCGGATCGGCCTGAGCGAAAACCTTTCTCCCACACGGTCGAACGGACTGTGGGCCATGGTAAAACAGATGAAACTCTATGCACTGGCCTATAAGACAAAACTGGCCCGGAAATGAACAATCGCTGATAAAATTGAAAAATATGACACACGACGATGAATTTCTTCAGATAGAGGGCGCAATCATTAACGTGCTGAAAGGAATATACGACCCGGAAATACCGGTGAATATATATGACCTGGGGCTGATCTATAATCTTGATGTGGATGACGACAATCATGTCAGCATTACAATGACCCTTACCGCACCCAATTGCCCGATTGCCGACGAGCTGCTGGCGGAAGTGCAGCAGAAGGTGGAAGCCATTGAAGGAGTGGAAAGTGCGGACCTGAAGCTTACTTTTGATCCCCCCTGGGATGAATCCAAGCTTTCCGAAGAAGCTAAGCTGGAGCTCGGGCTTCTTTAAATTTGTATGCCATCTAATTACCTGATCTTGAACTCACCCGGGAAACGATCCCTGCAAATCAAGAATAAAGCCCTGGAGCTGGGATTCCTGGATTGCGGGATCACCCGTGCCGAAAAGCTGACGGAAGAATCCCCCCGGCTCAGGTCGTGGCTGGAAAACCAGTACCACGGTGACATGCGATATATGGAAAATCACCTTGAAAAAAGACTGGACCCCGTTTTGCTGTCAGAAGGTGCAAAATCTGTGATCGTTGTCCTGCACAATTATTTCACCAACGCCAAACAAGCTGACCCGCAGGCTCCCCGGATTTCAAAATATGCCTATGGAAAAGACTACCACCGCATCATCAGGAAAAAGCTCAGGCAGCTCCTTGCGGCCATCGAAAGCGAAACGGGGCCCGTAAACGGAAGGTGCTTCGTGGATTCGGCCCCGGTACTGGAGCGGGCCCTGGGAAGGAATGCCGGGCTGGGCTGGATCGGTAAAAACTCCCTTTTGCTGAACCGGAAAAACGGATCTTTCTTTTTTATCGGTGTGATCATTTCCGATCTTGAACTTCAATACGATAAACCGGTCGGGGATTACTGCGGGGATTGCACCAGGTGCATAGATGCCTGTCCCACCGGAGCCATCGTGGCGGACAAAACGGTCGACAGCAGGCGCTGCATATCCTACCTGACCATTGAATACAGGAAGGAAAAACTGCCGGACGAATTCGCCGGGAAAATGGAAAACCGGGTTTTCGGGTGCGACATCTGCCAGGATGTGTGTCCCTGGAACCACAATGCCGGTCCCCATGACGAACCCTGGCTGAAACCGCTGCCCGGGCTCCTGGATATTTCCCGCAGGGAATGGCTGGAACTCGATAAGGAAAAATATGACCGGATGTTCGAAGGGTCCGCCGTGAAGCGGGCCAAATATTCCGGCCTGAGAAGAAACATCGACTTTATTACGCAGTCCTGAGACGCTACGACGGTTACGGCAATACTCCGCGAGCTGCGGGCCCGTCGAACTCACACAAAAAAATGTCCTGCCAGGTCGACAGGCCGGGTTTGCTGTCCGGGATGGGTATATCTCTTTTGATCCAAAATGGACAGTGTGTCCATTCTGGAACAGTCCTTCTCCTGCTTTAAATAATTCATTTTACTGTATATCTGTGCTTTATCTAATGGCACGGGATTTGGTTCCGTGGACCTGAAACTTCATTTCCCTTATTTTTCATCTATGTCTATGGACCGTGAACTATCTGCTGCCGTCAAGATAAAACGCCGAAGGAATTTCCGGATCAGGATCGTAGCCGGTGTATCGGTATTCATCCTCGCTGTCATCCTGATCCGGGTTTTCCTGAGGCCCTCCTTACCCATGGATGACATCGCCCTGGCAACCGTTGAAAACGGGGAAATGCTGGCTGCGCTGGCAGCTTCAGGGAATGTCAGGCCTGAATTTGAAGAGATCAGGACCAGTCCGGCAGCCTCGGCCATACTTACTATTCATCGCGGCCTGGGAGACGCCGTATCGCCCGGGGACACCATTCTTGAACTGGATACACGGGCACTGGAATCCCAGTTATCCAACATGAAAGATGAACTGGCCCTGCGCCGGAACAATGTGGAACAAAGGAAACTTGAGCTGGAAAGAAGCCTGATCGATCTTCAGGCCAGATCGCGGATCAAGGAATTAAATGTGGAAAGCCTGGAGAATGAATTGAGACAGGAAGAGTACCTGGACAGCATCGGCGGAGGAACACGGGAAAAAATCGAAAATGCCAGGTTAAACCTTAAAATCGCCACCCTGGAACTTGAACAGCTCCGGCAAACCGTCGATAACAGTAAAAAATCAATGGTTGCCGACCTGACGGGGTTAAACTATGAGATCAACATCCAGGCAAAAAATGTGGAAGAACTGGAAGAAACGCTTGTCCGCTCCACCATCATTGCCGATAAAAAGGGTGTCATCACCTGGATCGACAATCAGATCGGCAAGGTGGTGGCCAAAGGTACCGAACTGGTAAAGATCGCGAACCTTGAAAGCTACGAGATGGAAGGGACGATACCGGACCGGTATTCCTCTTCCATACGTCCCGGTACAGAGATCGAGGTCCGGTTAAGCGAAAGGGAACATGTCAGGGGGCAGATCACCAGCATATCCCCGGCCATCACCAATAATACCGTACAGTTCAGAGTCAGGTTGTACGAGAAGAACCATCCCCTGCTTCGACCGAACCTGAAAACAGATCTCTACGTGATCACTTCCTTCAGCGATTCGGTGGTACGGGTACAAAACGGGCCTTTCTACCGGGGCGGGGCCACACAGGCGGTCTTTGTAGTCCAGGGGAAACGTTTGCTGAAAAGAGAGGTCCGGTTCGGTAAAAGCAATATCGAATATGTGGAGATCATTGAAGGATTGTCCCCGGGCGAGCAGATCGTTATTTCAGATCTGTCGAGGCTTGAGAACCACGAGGAAATCAGGCTCAAATGAAATAAAAGTATGAAGAGCATCGTGATGTACCGGATAAAAATACGGGCTTACAGAAAAGCAGCCATGTTCCTGGCTCTCCATCTGCTGCTCTTCGGATATGGAAGCACGGTCTGGGGACAAAGCTATTCCATGGATGAACTGATCCTTTATGCCCTGGAACACTCCCCGGAATCGATGAAGAACACTACCGGCAGGGAGAACAAATACTGGCAGTACATGTCCTTCAGGTCACAACTCAGACCCAGGCTTGTGCTGAATTCGACCCTTCCGTTCTACCAGAACACCAGCATTCCCGTACTCCAGAACGACGGTAGTATTTCCTTCAAGACCGTGAACCAGGCTCAGTCAAACCTTGACCTTACCCTGGAACAAAATATTGCACTGACCGGGGGAAAGATATTCCTTAGCTCCGGCCTTACACGGATAGATGAGTTCGAGCAAAACTCGAACAGCTATAACGGATCTCCCTATTATTTCGGCTTCCGGCAGCCCGTTTTCAGCTTCAACGAGCTCAAATGGATGAAGCAACTGGAACCCCTGAAATATGAAGCATCCATAAGGGAATACACCGAATCCAATGAAAAGGTGGCTTACAATACGGTAGTAAAGTATTTCAACCTGCTGCTGGCCCAGATCAGCATGAACATTTCTGAAGTCAACAGCAACAATGCCGAACAGATACTGGAAATCGGAAAGGAACGGTACGAAATGGGAAGGATCTCTAAAAATGAGCTGCTCCAGCTCGAGCACGGGGCACTGGCTGCCACCAAATCAAAGGCCAGGGCCATGCTCTCAATCGAAACACGGCAGCTCGAGCTCATGTCCTATACCGGACTCCCTGCCATGGAGAACCTCTATCTGGAACTTCCCGACCGGATACCTGAGGTTAGCATCGATGACTCCCTGGCCCTCTCTCTGGCACGGGAGAACAGCCACCGGGCCCTTGAATTCAGGCAGCAACTGCTGGAAGCCAGGCGGGATATGGAAAGGGCCAGGCGGGAAAACAACTTCAATCTGGACCTGTATATGAGTTACGGAAGCAGCAATATTGCAGCGAATATCCCTGATATCTATAATAATCCGGGGCCTTCAGGAACCGTGAATGTGGGCATCATGATCCCGATCCTTGACTGGGGCAGGTCCAAAGCCGCCCGGAAAACCGCAGAGGCCAACCTGAAACTGGTGGAATACACCGTCCGGCAGGAGACCCTGATCATGGAACAGGAAGTGGTCACCGATTGCCGGAACCTGGAGATGCTCCGCAATTTCATTGATTATACCAGGGAAGCCGACAAGGTGGCTGCCGAAAGGTACGAGATCGCCCGTAAGCGATATATCGCAGGAGACATAAACCTCACGGAATACACCATTGCACAGAAGGAAAAAGACCTGGCCAAACAGGATTACATCCTGGCGCTGATGGATTTCTGGACCACCTGGTATTCCCTGCGTATGATCTCCCTGTATGATTTTGAAAACAACCGGTCTTTGATCAAAAATTAAATACTATGCTGAAGAACTATCTGAAACTGACCATTCAATTGTTACGCAGGAAAAGGGTTTATACCCTGGTTACCCTGATCGGTATCATAGTACCGGTAACCTTTATCGTGCTGGTTACCGCCTTTATCGTGCAGATCAACAATTACCGTTCCCCCCGGTCCGATTTCAGGCGGGTATTTTACCTCGACCGGATCACCATGGAACAGATCCTTGAAGACAGTACGGTCAACATGCGTAATAACAATCCACCCACCCTGGCATTTATCAGAAAATACGTTTTGCCTATGAAGACACCGCTCCGTATCGGTGTGGTATCCGCCGATTTTGGTACCACCCAGGAGAGAATATACCGCGGGAACCAGGCACTGGAAACATCCATACGTTACACGGACGATGTATTCTGGCAGATGACAGATTTCAGGTTCCTTGACGGCCGGCCCTATAACCATGTTGAATATGACCAGGGATCCAGGGTCGCGGTCATAGACCGGAAGACCAGCATGGAGATGTTTGGCACCATGAAGGCAGCGGGTGAAGAGATCGTCATTAAAAACCGAACCTTTCAGGTGATCGGTGTGGTGGAAAATACCGATATCACCATGTTCCGTATCGCTGCCAACCTTTATATCCCCTACTCCTGCCTCGACAGTTATAACGCCACGGGAGATTATGTCAATTTTTCCAGGGTGCTGTTCCAGGCCGAAAGCAGCCGGGATTACGAGAAAATAAACCGGGAGTTTCAGCAGGTCCTTTCTTATGTGACTTTCGGGGACCAGAGCAGTTACAACCATATCGAAGGCTCCCTGACGAAAGACAATTACCTGAATCGGATCGAAACCATGGTATATTCCTATTTCCATTATTACGGTGGGATCAAGAAGCCGCTCTATCTTTCTGCAATCCTGCTGGTGATCCTCTTTATCATCCTGCCCGCCATCAACCTGGTGAACATCAACATCAACAGGGTTTACGAAAGGCTTTCCGAGATCGGGGTCCGCAAGACCTTCGGGGCGACCATCCGCAGGCTCAGGGGCCAGTTCCTGTTCGAGAATGTGCTGATTACCCTGCTGGGCGGAATCCTCTCTATCCTCCTTTCCGTGCTGCTCATCGCCCTGCTGAACAGAACGGATGCTCTGGGCGGGGTCTACCTGGCTTTCAATGTTCCCGCATTTACCATCAGCCTGGTATCCATCCTGCTCATCGGATTGCTTTCGGGCATCCTTCCTTCGGTCAGCATGGCCAAAGCGAAAATAGTCGAATGTTTAAACAGTTCTGAATAAAGGAAAAGAAAATGAAACTGAGTATGATAAAAAGATTGTTCGCCGGCCGGAATAAAAGAACGGTCCTCCTGGTGGAGCTGTTCCTCTCTTACCTGGCCTTCTTCCTGATCATCTCATTCATGGTGAAACAGATTCTCAATAAACAGGAACCCCTGGGGTTTGATTACGGGCAGATTTACATTGTTGGCATTGACGAATCAACAGTGAAGGATGAGTCTTTTTTCCAAACCCGGATAGGTCCGCTCGAAGAATTCGTAACGAACTACCCGGGAGTGGTCAGCCTGTCGCAATGCATGAGCAGTTTCTTTTTCAACAAGGGTTACATGTACCCTTCGAGTCCGCTCAAAGCCGGTGAGGTATCGGTCCCCAAAGACCAGGTGAACCAGATGCTCGCGGATGATCAGTTTGCAGAAACCATTGGGCTGGAGATGGTCGAGGGCAGATGGTTCGAGTCCGGCGACAATGCCGCGGCCAACCGCCCCGTCGTCCTGAGCCGGCAATTGCAATCACTGCTCTTCGGCCATGCCAGCGCACTCGGAAAAATCGTCGATTACTGCGGGCAGCAGTGCAGGGTGGTAGGGATCTGCAGGGATTTCAAGCACAAAGGGGATTTTACCCGTAGCGAACCCACCCTGATCCTCAGACAGGTGACCGTGGAGGACCTGCCCTATGAAACATGGATGTGCATGAATGGCAGTTACTGTGGCCAGAGTGTATTCATAAAAACCGCAGGGAATCTGCCGGTGGATTTCGAAACGGAACTGATCCGGGAAGCGGCCAGCCGGTTCCAGGGAGTTGTTATAACCCTTACCCCCCTCCGGGAAACACATTATAAATACGTCCGGAACACCTGGCTGCCCCTGGTGGCCATATTCCTGGTCATCCTGGCCCTTTTCCTGAACGTGGTATTCGGGATGTTCGGAGTCATGTGGTACAACATATCCCTGCGCCGGTCGGAGATCGGGCTCAGAATGGCCGTGGGTGCCAATAAGAGACACATTTACAGACAATTCGTCATGGAGATGATCGTCCTGACCACGGCAGCGGTGATACCGGGAATCATCATTGCCGCCCAGGCTCCCGTCCTGGACCTTTTCGGGATCAGTACCCCGGTCTATATCATCTCCATGGTTCTGACCGCCCTTCTCATCTATCTCATGGTGACCGGTTCCGTACTTTTACCCAGTTCCCGGGCCACCAGGATACTCCCGGCCCAGGCGCTGCATGAAGAATGAAACAGAAATTATAAACCTTAAAAACCATACAAAATGATTATCCTGAAAGACCTTGAAAAGGTTTACACAACGGACGAGATCGAAACCCAGGCACTGTCAGGCATCAACCTGGAAGTGAAGGACGGGGAGTTCCTGTCGGTCATGGGACCTTCCGGATGCGGGAAAACCACACTCCTGAACATGATCGGATTGCTGGACATCCCAACCGGGGGATCGGTTACAATCGACGACAATGATTTTGAAGGCTGGACCGATAAACCCCTGGCCGCCTTCCGCAACGAAAAGCTGGGATTCATTTTTCAGAGCTTTCACCTGATCAACGATCTGCCCGTGATAGACAACGTCGAGTTGCCCCTTTTGTACAGAAAGGGCATTTCAGGGAAACAAAGAAGGAACATGGCGCTGGAGGCCCTGGAACGGGTGGGATTAAGTACCCGGACGCGTCATTATCCCTCCCAGTTGTCCGGCGGACAGAAGCAGCGGGTGGCCATTGCCAGGGCGGTGGTGGGCCGGCCCAGAATCTTACTGGCGGATGAGCCTACCGGTAACCTGGACAGTAAAATGGGAGAGAGTATCATCGGAATTCTGGAAAAACTTAACCGGGAGGATAAAGCCACCGTGATCATGGTCACCCATGATGAGCAGCTCAGCCGCCGGACCGACCGGGTCATCCATTTATTCGACGGTATGCAGGTAAATTGACATCCCGGTTCCGAAAACAGTTTAAAACCATTAAATTTGAGACAATCGGTCCTCTATGATCCTGATAATTGACGACGATCCGGCAGTTCGTTCCTCCATGAGCCTGCTGCTTAATCAGGCGGGTTACGAAACCCGGCCGGCCGGCCACCCGGATGAGGCCCGGGTTCTTATCCGGCAACAGCGTCCCGACCTGGTAATCCTCGATCTGAATTTCAGCCATGAAATCTCAGGAAAAGAGGGACTTACCTTCCTCCCTGAACTGATCAGGGATCTTCCCGGCGTTCCTGTGATCCTGATCACTGCCTGGGCCACCATTTCCCTGGCTGTGGAAGGGATGAAGCTGGGGGCCTTTGACTTCATCAGCAAACCCTGGCAGAATGAGGCCTTCCTGCAGTCCATCCGTACGGCCACGACGCTGAATAGCTTATCCACACCGGAAAAGAAACTGAAGAGGTCCGAACTGGACCGGAAGTATGATTTTACCAATCTCATCGGCTCAGACAGGAAATTCCTCCAGGTCCTTGACACCGTGGGACGCATCAGCAGCACGGATGCCCAGGTACTGATCCTCGGTGAAAGCGGTACCGGTAAAGAACTGATAGCCGAAGCCATCCACAGGAACAGCCGTCGAAACGAAAGCCCCTTTGTTAAGGTGAACCTGGGGGCCATTCCGCATACCCTCTTCGAAAGTGAGATGTTCGGCCACAGGAAAGGAGCATTTACAGATGCATACCATGACCGGGAAGGCAGTTTTGAAAAAGCCGACGGGGGTACCATCTTCCTGGACGAGATCGGGGACCTTGACCTGAAATCGCAGGTGAAGCTGCTGAGGGTTTTGCAGGACCAAAGTTACCAAACGCTGGGCGACAGCAGGATAAAGAATGTGGACGTGCGCGTCATCTGTGCCACAAACGGGGACCTGAAAAATATGGTGAATAAAGGTACCTTCAGGGAAGACCTGTTTTACAGGATCAACCTGATCACATTGAATATTCCGCCACTCAGGGAACGAAGGCAGGATATCCCGCTCCTGGCCGATTATTTCCTGGAAGAACTTGGTAAATCATATGATACGCACCGGCCGGGCCTGACCAGGGAAGCCATGGAATGGCTCGGGAGGCTCCCCTTCCACGGTAATGTAAGGGAGCTTAAAAATCTTGTGGAGCGGACCTGGCTTATATCCGGGAAATCGCTTATGAACAAGGAAGACCTGGAAAGCGCATTGAAACAGGTCTCCCTTCAACAAACAAAAGGGGAACTGCCCCCGCCCGGATCCATGACCCTGGAAGAGATCGAAAAGGAGATGATCATCCGTTCGATCAAGGAATACGGAAACAACCTGTCGAAAGTTGCGAAGGCACTGGGACTCAGCCGGGGCACCCTCTACAGGAGATTGGAGAAATACGGGATACCGGTACATAATAAACCATGATCCGGGGTGAAGATACGTTACAGATACATCGCCTCCGTTGCATTTATCTACCTCGCCCTGGCCGCGATTACCCTGGCGCTGTACCCTGTAAACAAGTTGCTTTTCATATGCTGTGAAGCCCTGATTATACTTTGCACAATCCTGACCTTTCTTTTTTTCACATCGTTTATACGACCCTTCCGGATCCTGAATGCCGGTATCGAGTCGATCAGCGATAAGGATTTCAGTATTAAGTTCCTGCCTGTAGGCCAGACCGAGCTGGACAGGCTCATTGATACCTACAACCGGATGATCGACCAGTTGCGCATGGAACGGACCATGTCCAGTGAAAAGAATTTTCTCCTGGAAAAGCTTATCGACGCCAGCCTTTCGGGGATCATTATGCTCGGAAAGAATAAACGGATAGAGATCCTTAATCCTGTGGCAAGGGAGATCCTGCAGGTTAAAGGATCTGCAGGGGAAAAAGGAACACCCGGATCGCTTCCTTCCCCATGGGGTGAAGCGCTGGAATCGCTTGAGGAAAATGGTTCTGTCCTGGTCCAGGCGGAAGGAATGAACAGGTACCGTTGCTATAAGGGCCATTTTCACGATCGCGGGATCAAGAGAGATTTTTTCTTTATTGAAGAGTTAACCAAAGAGCTGATCAAGGCCGAAAGGACCGGGTATGAGAAAGTGATCCGTATGATCTCCCACGAGATCAATAACAGCGTTGGCGCGGTGAACTCAATCATTGACTCAATAGTGGCCTATCTCAGAAGCTCCGGGGAAAAGGGGACCGAGGGTTTCATCAATGCACTGGAAACCGCCGAGGAGCGAATGATAAACCTGAATCAGTTTACCCACCGGTTTTCGGAAATCGTCAAGATTCCCCGGCCCGAGATGGATGAATGCGATCTCCAGGATTGTCTGAACCGTATCCTGATCTACATGAAAGGGGACCTGGATGTACACCGGATCAAGGTGGAAACGGTGTTTGACCAGGCCGGACCTAAGATTTTATTCGACAGCCAGCAACTGGACCTCGTACTGATCAATATTCTGAAAAATGCCGTTGAGGCCATCGGCTCAGGAGGCAGGATCCGTATCATTCTTTCGTCCTCACCCATGGACCTGACCGTAGAGAACAATGGAAAACCGATCAGTCCGGAAGTACAGCTCAGACTCTTTGAACCCTTTTTTACGACCAAAAGGAACGGGCAGGGCATCGGGCTCACCCTGATCCGGGAGATCCTGATCAATCATGGCTGCAGTTTTTCACTGAAAACCAGGGAAGACGGGATTACAGCCTTCAGGATACAGTTCGGGAAACTTAAGAAATAATAGTCCCTTCCCGCGTATCAGTATTTACCTGATTTTGGTTCAGTGTTTAGCACGGTTACAACAATACTCCGCGAGCTGCGGGGGCCGTCGAACTCACACAAAAAAATGTCCTGCCAGGTCGACAGGCCGAGTTTGCCGTCCAGGATGGGTATGGTCTCCCCCGGTCCTACAATTCCGGATTTCAGGTGCGCATCCCCGTTGTTGTCCTGGGCATCGTGCTCCCATACGCCCTGCGGGATAAGCTTGCGCAGAAGGGTGATCACATCATTCTGAACCGATTGATCCCAGTTTTCCTGGATCATGATCCCCGCAGTTGCGCCCTGGACATACACGTTTATAATTCCTGTTTTAACTCCGCTGTCCGATACGATTTTTTCGACCCGTCTTGTGATATCGTACAATCCGTTGTGAGCTTTTGTTTCGATCTGGATAATTTTCTGCATTTTCCATAGATTTTTAATCAGTTCTTAAATGCTCTCACCACGAATTCCCGGCATTGCGATTCGAACGAAAATCAATTGAAAATACTGATTATTTCAGTTTTCCTCCGAATACAGGCATATTGCTGGCACTTCCGTAGTCTTTAATGTGTTCCACATTTTTTAAGAATTCCATATCATTTTCAGAAATTACAAAATCCACATCCGCATTGTTCTTCATATGCGCCGGGTTTGCTGTTTTGGGTAATGGAAGAAGGCCAAGCTGAAGGCAGTAACGAATGGACAATTGTGGTACTGAAACACCATATTTCCCGGCCATTTTTATTACTGCCTGATTTTTCATTAGTTCTCCGTGTGCAATGGGTGAATAGGCCTCTACAAGAATGCTTTTTCCCTGAGTATATTGAATGAGCGCTGCAGGGGTGTTGCTTATATGCACCAAAATCTGATTGACCATTGGCTTTACAGAGCAGGTTTCGAGGATGTTATCGATGTCTGCTTTTTCGAAGTTCGAAAGGCCAATGGCACGAAGCTTTCCGGCTTTATAGGCTTCTTCAAGCGCTTTCCATGCTTCACGGTTTCCTTCGAAATAAGGATTGTTACCATGGAATTCCATCCATGGTTTTGGGCTGTGAATAATCATCATGTCAATATAATCAAGCCCCAACGCTTTAAGTGAATTATCAATTGATGCAACAGCCATTTTATATGTCTTTACTTCTGCTGCAAGTTTTGTTGTCACAAACATATCCTCTCTTTTCATACCACACGCTCTGATCCCATCTCCAACGCCGCTTTCATTACGGTATGCCTGAGCCGTATCAATATGCCGATAACCCATTTTTACAGCATCCATTACTGCCTGTCCGGCATCTTTATCACTTATAAACCATGTTCCAAGACCCAGTTTTGGAATTTCAACCCCATTGGATAGGGTATACCTTTCTTCTAAAATCATAAATAATTCCTCCTTTATTTTATTAAATATATACTTTTTTGCATTCAATGGATTGTTGCGGTATCAATTACATACCTGTACCTGGCTTCCTTCGCGCCAGACTTTATCATTGTGACAGAAGTCGCGCCCTGATCATAAACGTTCTATTACCATTATTTATGATAGGTGTTTGAGAACGAATAGATCAGCGACACATTCCATAAAAAGTCCTTGCTGGCGATCTCGCTCCGTATCTTCCGGTTGATCACCGCGGTCAGTGACAGGGGGATCCGATCATGGCCGAGTGAGAAACCGGAAGCAAAATAGAATCCATCCTGATCGTCCAACCTCAGATAAAATACCTGGGGTGAGAATCCCCCCCGGACGTGCCTGGTCATCCGGATATCGGAAAAAAATGTCATCAATGCCAGATAATGAGAGTTTCGGGGGCCCGGATCAAATCCGTGTCCTCTAAGGTAATACGGTCCGATACTGATGTTTCCGGTCAGAGCGAATGTGGGTGCAACTTCGGCTGCCAGGAAACGGCTGACTTCTAATACCTCCACAGGATCCCCATTGTCTGTGAATTTGGATGTGGAAAAAATGAATGCGGGGTGAGCGCCCACCCGGAGGTTGAATTTCGGGCCGGAGTAAACCTTATATCGCCACCAGAAGATGAATGACCATGGTTTGCCGTTGAGGCCAAACCTGAGTTGCGGGTCCAGACTCAGCCTTTTACCGCCCAGTGAAAGGTCGAAGACAGCTGCCGGCTTACCAAGCGAAAAGGAGGGAATGACAGAGATCCCGTTGTTGGTCACCTGCACGGAACCTGAAAAATGGCTGATCTTTATTGTGCTGTCGGATGTTTGTGAAAAAGTTGCGAAATTGACGAAGATCAGAAGAAGTATAAACAGTATTCTCATTTCCCTGGAACTTAATGAATGATTCATTAATAATTTGACAAATTA
>CAYOPZ010000023.1:0-45320 GCA_964406005.1 uncultured Bacteroidaceae bacterium | reverse complement strand
CCCCTTACACAGGATCACGAGGCGCTCTGCGCCGAGTAATCCTGCCACCCCGACAAAACAAAAAGCCCTGCACGGGAGTGCAGGATTTTTATTTTCTTTTTTCGTGATGGTGCCTGGGTTTTTCTTTTTCACGCATCATCCAAGACATCTGATGTATTAATTATATAATATTTGTGTAACAGGCTGTTCACATCCGTTACAATAAAGAGTACAATAGATGGCAGACAATTTATGAGTGCAATTCATGGCAATTTTTTAAGAAGATTTTTATCTTTAAAAAAGATAATTATTCTGGCATTACATAATAAACACATAAATCATATGAAAACATCAGAACTGACAATCATTCTGTTTTGCCTGGTTTGTACGGCAAATATCAATGCACAAGACTGGCCACAGTATCTTGGGCCCGACAGAAACGGCACATCATCGCAGAAGGGAATTTTGCATGCCTGGACGGGTAACGGGCCGCAGGTTCTATGGACTGTTGATTTGGGACGCGGTAATGGCGGACCTGTTGCAAAAGACGGCAAGGTTTATTTACTGGATAGAGATGACCAGGTTGGCGACATCATGCGATGTTTTGATATTTCCGATGGTAAAGAACTCTGGAATTTTGGCTATGATGCTCCCGGATCTGTCAGGTTTCCCGGCTCGCGAAGCGTACCGGCTTTAAGCGGAAATTATGTTTATTCATGCGGTCACAACGGCGATGTGTACTGCATAGACATCAACACACACAAGCCTGTCTGGAATAAAAATGTCTGGACGGATTTCGGCGGTGGCCAGATTCCGACATGGGCAATTACGCAGTGTCCTCTGGTTTACGGTGATTTGGTTATAGTGGCCTCGCAGGCGCCTCAGGCAGGTGTTGTAGCTTATGAAAAGCTCACCGGTAATTTAAAATGGAAAACACCGCCTGTCGGTGGTGTCGGATATGTAAGCCCGGCAATCGTAAAAGTTGGCGGAGAGGTTCATATTGTTATGGTAACCGCTTCACGGGGTGGCGGATTCGGAAGAACCGGCAGCGGCGGTAAAGTCGCTGGTATTGATCCGCTTACCGGGGAAATCCTGTGGGAATATACGAACTGGCAATGTATGATTCCTGTCCCGAGTGCATTTGATGCCGGTGGGGACAGAGTGCTGATTGTAGGCGGATACGAAGCCGGTGCGGCGATGCTAAAAGTTGAAAAGAAGGCGGATGGCGGCTATGGTGTTACTGAACTCTATAAAAATGTTGATTTTGGTGCACATACAAAGCCGCCCGTATTATTCAACGGTTATTTATATGCACAATACACAACCAATGAGCGGCGTGACGGCCTGGTGTGTATGAGCATGGATGGCGAGGTCATGTGGAAAACAGGGCGCTCACCTGCTTTTAACAAAGGGAGCATGATCCTGGCCGACGGACTGATTCTGGCTACCGACGGGGAGAAGACTTTGTATCTGATAGAGCCGTCCCCGGCAGCCTTTAAGCCGATTGCATCGGCAGATATGCTTGAGATAGCAACAGGCCTTTCGGATCAAAGATATGGAAATCAGAACTGGGCGCCTATGGCGCTTGCTGAAGGCAAGCTGCTGATCAGGGACCAGAACCGTTTGATATGTATCAAGGTTGCTCAATGATGCAAATAAAGACCGGCAATGCTAAGACAAAATAAATGTTTTTAAAACCGTAAATACCCAAGAAGAATGAAAATGAAACAAAGCAGGATGTTGATTCCCGTGGTTGCCTTATTGATTGGCATGGTAAATGTTTGTGCACAGGACTGGCCACAGTATCTGGGACCATACAGAAACAGCACATCACCCCAGCAGGGTATTTTACGCACCTGGCCTGCGAATGGGCCTGAAGTCCTGTGGACTGCCAGTGTAGGCATTGGTTTTGGCGGACCGGTGATTAAAGACGGCAAGGTTTATATCCTGGACAGGGATGACAAGGTTGGCGATATGATGCGGTGCTTTGACTTTACCAATGGCAAGGAGCTTTGGAGTTTTGGTTATGATGCTCCCGGATCAGTGATGTTCCCCGGCTCACGAAGTGTACCCGTTGTGGACGGAAATTATGTTTATTCATGCGGTCCGTATGGCGACCTGTACTGCATGGACATAAACACACATAAGCCCGTCTGGAACAAAAACATCTGGACGGATTTCGGTGGCGGTCAAATACCGACCTGGGCAATTACACAGTGTCCGTTGGTATACGGTGATCTGCTCATTGTGGCTTCGCAGGCTCCACAGGCAGGTGTTGTGGCTTACGACAAGCTCACTGGTGATGTGAAATGGGTTACACCTTCTCTTGGTCCTGTGGGGTATGTCAGCCCGGCCATCGTTAAGGTTGGCGGAGAAGATCATGTGGTGATGGTCACCGCATCCCAGGGCGGTGGTCGCGGAAGGGTAGGCAGCGGTGGAAGGGTTGTCGGGATGAATCCGCTTAACGGTGACATCCTGTGGGACTATACAAACTGGCAGTGTTCAATTCCGGTACCCAGCGCTTATGATGCCGGAGAAGACAAAGTGATGATTGTAGGCGGATACGAAGCCGGTGCAGCCATGCTTAAAGTTGAAAAGAAAACAGATGGAAGCTATACTGTTACAGAATTATATAAGAATGTTGATTTTGGAGACCATACAAAGCCCCCGATATTAGTCAACGGTTATTTCTATGCCCAATATTCAACCAATGAACGGAAGGACGGTCTGGTATGCATGAGCATGGACGGTCAGGTCATGTGGAAAACAGGAACTTCGCCTGCTTTTGATAAAGGAAGTATGATTTTGGCCGACGGACTGATTATAGCCACTGATGGTGCCACAAAACTGTATCTCATTGAGCCTGACCCGTCAGGATTCAAGCCGGTTGCATCTGCAGTACTTCTTGCGGAAGGAGGAACCGGATCAGAGAACGATCCTATGGCTTCAAGGGTTGGCGGTGCAATCCAGAACTGGGCGCCTCTTGCGCTTTCCGATGGAAGGCTTCTGATCCGGGATCAAGGCAGGTTAATGTGTGTCAAGGTTGCTCAATGACTCTCATAATAAATACGTACTCCTGCAAAATCCACTCCGATTCCATAGCAGCCCCTTGCCATACAAAGAAAATACCGTTGTGGTTGGTATTGCTGGATAATATTCCAACATTACTATTGATTTTGCTGGGCTTCATAATCATTTATCAGGTTTCATTAGCAGGAGCATTTGCATTCGGGATTTATGCATTGTTCAGCATTGTCTGGTTCTGGGCAAAAATATGCCCTTATTGCCATCATTATGATACACGAGCCTGTCCATGCGGATATGGCAAAATATCTGCCCGGCTTTTTAAAAGAAACGACAACAAATCATTCAGGAAAGTTTTCAGGAGAAATATCGCTTTTCAGTTTCCAAACTGGTTTGTTCCGTTGGCAATAGCTGTTTATCTGATTTCAACAAGTTATTCAAAAGCGAATCTTTATCTGACAGTTTCCTTCACAGTCATCGGATTTATTATCATTCCGGCCATTTCAAAATTGGTAGGCTGCAAGAGCTGCGAGATCAAAGAAGATTGTCCCTGGATGATGGGGATAAAAAAAAGCAATCCGGAACAATATGACTGAGCGAATAACATCACTTTTCCTTTTTTTGCTGTTTTCATTTCCGCTCACAGCACAGGATGAAACAAGAACGTTGAATGTACGGTATATCACAGAGCCTGTTACCATAGATGGAATTATGGATGAACCCGTATGGGAAACCGCTGGTACGGCAGATGACTTCTGGCAGTTTTTCCCGACAGATTCGGTGCGTGCCAAACTGCCGACAGAAGTAAGGATGCTGTACAATGAGCATACAATCTATGTTGGCATCCGGGCAGAAATAGCCGGTGATGTTGTGGTCTCCAATCTACGGCGCGATTTTGGCGGGGCAAGCAACGATAATGTATCCCTTATGTTCGATACCTACAGTGACGGTTCGAATGCTTTTTTATTCGGCGTAACACCATACGGGGTTCAAAGAGATGTGCTGGTTTCAGGTGGCGGACAGACCTATAATACTGCCTGGGACATGAAATGGCAGGCTGAAAGCCGGATGTATGACGATCACTATATTGTGGAGATGGCCATTCCCCTAACTTCGATTAAATTCAAGGAAGGTGAAAATACATGGAGATTCCGTCCTTATCGATGGGATATTCAGGCAAACGAGCAAAGCACCTGGGTACGCGTCCCGCAGAACCAGCTGTTTTCAAACCTGGCCTTTATGGGTGACCTGGTCTTTGAAAAACCATTGGGAAAATCACGGACACCCATCGCTGTCATACCCTATATCAATGCGCTTGCAGACAGGGATTACCAGGCCGACATGTCCGAAACAAAATTCGGTGTCGGGGGAGATGCAAAGATATCCATCGGGAACAACATGAACCTTGATCTTACTGTATATCCCGACTTTTCGAATGTCGAAGTGGATGCCATCTTCACCAATCTTACCCGTTTTGAGGTCTTCCTACCTGAAAGACGTCAATTCTTCATGGACAACAGCGATCTTTTCGCAAATTTCGGAAGTGCAAGGGATGCCGCTCCTTTCTTTTCCCGCAGGATCGGACTGGCAAGGGATACTGCCGGCCATTTGATCGAGAACAGGATCATTGCCGGCGCCAGGCTAAGCGGAAAACTGAACCAGGACTGGAGGCTTGGTTTTCTGAATGTTCAAACGGATGAGGACCCTGAAAATGAGATCGCATCTTATAACAACATGATGCTGGCCGTCCAGAGAAGGGTATTTGCGAGGTCCAGTATCGGTCTTTTCATGGTCAACCGGCAAACCTTCAGGGATTATGAATTCATGCCAAAAGAAGATGGTTACAATCGCGTGACAGGGGCTGACTTTAACCTGGCCTCTGCAGACAATGTCTGGACTGGACAGTTCTACCTCCACAAGTCATTTCAGCCTGACGACAACCGGGGGAATCTCTCATCACGGGCTAATCTCGTCTATAATTCAAGATACTGGCGACTGTCCACTGATTTTGTATATGTTGACGAAGAATTCAGATCGGATCTTGGTTTTATTCCACGACGGGATGTATTCAAATCAAACAACTCCGTTACTCGTACCTTCTATCCGGGAAAGGGGATGATCAATACCCACAGCCTCCAGTTATTATCACTGGTATACTGGCGACCGAGCCAGGATTTTAAAAGAACGGACCATGAGATCCGGCTTACCATGACAACTGCCTTCAAGAACCAATCCCGTATGGAATTGCAATACTCCAACAATTTTATCTTCCTTTCCTATGATTTTGATCCCACCCGCACCGAAGGAGGGATTCCTTTGCCCGGTGACCGGGGCTATACTTTCAATCAGTTCTCCGGTAACTATCAATCCGATCCGGCAAACCTTTTTACCTTTGGCGCAGAATCAACCGTCGGGCAGTTCTATACCGGAAACAGGTTTTCTGCCGGTGGTACGATGGGCTTGCGTTTCCAACCCTGGGTTTCATTCAGCCTGGCTTTCAACTATGACCGGATCCGCCTGCCCGATCCGCATCCTGATGCCGGCTACTGGTTGCTGACACCCAGGGCAGATGTTACTTTCAGCAAATCAGTATTCTGGTCAACGATGGTACAGTACAGCAACCAAAGGGATAACCTCGGGATCAACTCACGTTTGCAGTGGCGTTTTGCGCCGCTGTCGGATCTGTACATTGTCTACAATGATAATTATTTTACCAGCGATTTCGGTCCGAAATTCCGGTCCATCAACCTGAAACTAACCTATTGGCTGAATGTTTGACCGCATGATGGATTTTAAAAACAGAAACTGATAGGGGGCGATGCCCGTGGCAGTTTTCACCTTTCTGTAATTCTGCGTATCTTCAGCATGGATGGACAAAACAACGATCAAATTTACCGGTAAGTCAGACCTGCTGGATGCATACAACAACCTGCCAAAAACGGGTGAGCTTACAGTCCATGTCCACTTGCAGGAGCTTGAAGCGTGCCTCGGCACCCTTGAAGAAACAGGTTTCTGCGCAATTTTCATCCGGTCCCCGTTAAGTGATCATAAACCAGTCATCGTTTCTGCTTTTAAGGGAAAACAAGGCCCCTGTTTTGATACGGGCAGAACAGCAATGTATACAGGTGCGGCCAGTGCTGCCATTGATGACGACAACCATTTATTGATCGCAAATGAGGAAGCGCCGGTATGTGACAAAACAGCCAACGTTTATAACTTCCCGCCTTACCGGTCACTGATTTCTTGCACTCCGCCGGTTGAGGAAATGCTGGAAAAACCGGAAAAGGACCCCGTGATATTTGGCTGCAATACTTTTGAAATTGACCTGACAGAACTGTATGACCTGCTTCATGACAAAAAACCGCTCAAGGACCGTTGCCTGTTGTTTTACAGGGGGCCATTCAAATTCCTCATTCTGGATGATGGATCCGTTGTGAGAAGGGGTAAAACGAACAATGTGCCGGCAGCCCTGAAAGACAGACTTGTTCAACAGGAAGGGATGTTTTTGGTGGAAAGGGAAGAATGGCCTGAAATTCTTCTTTTCAGGGATGTGTATGAAAGATCGGGTGTTGCCTTTTTCCTTTATCCCGGATCGAAAAGCGGCACACTTTCCCGTTCCGGCACAACTGATCTTACTGTTCTGGCAGATATGAAAACCTCCCTGAAGACAAGGTTGACCGATGTCATCAGAAACAATAAAAGATATTTCATCCTGACAGGCAGTGACCCTGAAGACGTGCTGGGCTGCTGCCCCTCAACTGAAGTTGCAGAAGCAGGAATGCTAGTCAGGGAGGGCATACTCAGCAGTTACAGGGAATTTGTTCCGGAAGGTGCCTGTCCTGTTACTACTTATGCTTTCAGAGATGAAATGCAGATCAAGGGAGAACAGATTCAGTTCACGGCGGATCATGCATTCAGAAAGGAAGTGTTGGAACATTTGACAAAAAAAACTGTTCTCAAAGCAGGAAACATATTGAAATGGGTGCTGCTTGTATTTGTATTGGCAAGCCTCGTTATGGCAATATACAGGGTCTCGGACAGAACACCCGTCCGGTCCGACATAAGCCTTTTTGAGCAGCTCAATCCGGCCTCCGGGAACCAGGTAATGATCGTGTTGTTCCATTTCAGGGAACGCTGTGAGACCTGTCTGAAAATGGAACAATATACCCGGGATTTTCTGGATGCATACAATGCCCGGATGAACACAGGGAGTAAAGTCCAGTTCAAACTGGCTGTTATCAATGATGACCGCAACCTCAATCTTGTGAGACGGTTTAATTTGTATACGAGTACCATCGTGCTTGTCGAGTTTGAAAACGGCGATGAAAAACAGGTTAAAGTGATCAGAGATGCATGGCAGCTTTACAGGGATAAAGAAGCCTTTACGGCCATGCTGGAGGATGAAATGAGATCTTTTTTACAGCATGATCATGAATGATTTCGTTATGGCAGCAGGAACCTGTTTCGTAACGGGAGTACTCACGACGATCAATCCGTGTCCCCTGACCACAACGATTGCATCTATTGGTTTCCTGAGCGGTTACGGTCAAAAAACAAACCGAATGACCGTGGTGGTCCTCCTTTTTTTACTGGGATTCCTGGCTTCCTATTTCGCACTGGCCATTCTGCTTTCATCGGGATTGATCGCCATTGGGGATGTGAGCCGCGGGCTGCAGCAATATTTTTCAGTGATCATCGGACCCGTTTTGATACTGGCAGGAATGTTTCAGACCAAGCTCATCAGAATCCGTTTCAGGTCTTATACGGAGAAAGCCATGACATGGGTCACAAAAAGGAAATGGTCGGGATTGGAGGCCTTTCCGATGGGAGCGCTGATTGCCCTGGGATTTTGTCCCACGACGGCTGCCATTTTTTTTGGTGTCCTCATACCCCTTGCCATACAATACGGGCAACCTGTATTCTTTCCCCTGCTTTATGCTTTGGGTGCTGTATTGCCACTGGCCGTCATAAGTTACCTTATCGTTGCGGGTGTGAGGGCAGGCAATAATAAAACCTGGCAGAAAATACTGCCTGTTGCGGGAGGCTGGGTATTGATACTGGCAGGAATTTACATTTCACTTCAAAGAATCTGGTTATAGGTATTTTTTTTAATCATTTCTTAAGGCATCCAGCAGGTTCATGTTCCGCAACTGGATGGCGGAAATCAGTAATATCCAGAAAATACCGTTCAGAATGATGATACCTGTAAGTATGGCAAGCAGGCCGGGGGATACATTCTGATTACCAGACAGGAATGCAGGCAGTGTGGCAATCACGGATGCCAGCAGTCCCGATGCGATTCCGGCCAGCAGAATTGTATTGTATTCCCTTAATATGATCCTTAAAAGTTGTTTGATCCTGTACCCGGCTGAAAGCATGACCGCAAGTTCGGTCCTTCTTTCGTAAATGCTGCGAGCAAGGACGATGGCCAGTCCAATGGTGCCCAGCAGCAAACCGAAGGCTCCCATAACGAGGAAAATCTGCAGGTAGGTATTTTGCACCGTTGCAAATTCTGCCAGTCTCTCCACGGCCTCGACCATATCCCATCCAAAGTCGCGGAATGCAAAATCAAGTTCCCCTGCCAGTGCATCCCTGTCTTCGTATTTTCCGTCAACCAGGAAAAAGCCGGTTCCCACCGAAGAAGGAAAAACCTTCAGGAAATTATCGGCAGAAATGATCACGTTTCCCTGAAATATGGAATTGGCAAGACCTCCGATAAGTTTTAACCGCACCGGATCACCTCTCTCGCTCACATATTGCAGGGTATCCCCCGCTTTCATGCCAAGTCCCCATTGAATGACTGTCTGGTCAGCCACAGCAGGCACAACATTCCCCAGGTCCTGTTCGAGGGAAGCCCAGGGATCCGATGCATTGAGAAGACCGGTCGCAGTCACAAAGGAAAAACGGTCTTTCAAGGCAGCCGGATCAACGCCGAGTATACTTGGATTGGCAACCCGGTTGAGATTCAGACAGCTTGCATCATCCCCGTCATGTATCCTGAACTGGACGAATTCCGGGGAATCCTGTATTCCGAATTCATTTCTCACATCGGGGGAATTCAGGTTTTTCAGCACAGGTATCGTAGATTCTGCGAGAAACAAATAGCCCCCGGTGCCGCTCGATTTTTGCTGTGCCTTCGATGCCAGGTTTGCACGGTTCGTCCCGGTGGAAATGACCGTGAAGGTACCCAGGCTCAGCAATATGATCACCGTGAGACTCCGGGTTCTGTTTCGCACCAGGTTTTTATAACTTAATGATCCCATACTGACCATACCGGCAGGTTTCCCCTCGGTTCTTACCATGAGGAGATCTGCCAACAACAGGAATCCGATCAGCAACATGGCACCGCAGGTAAGAAAAACCGTTGAATTCAGCTCGCCACCGCTCAGGAACTGCCACAGCAGCAATCCGGCAGCAACAAGGGCCAGGGTGAACATCATTCCCTGTTTCAGCCTGCGCAGCCAATCCCTGTGGCGTGCCACAATCTTTTTTTGCAATTGAGCAATGCTGAATTTCAAATGCCGGCGCAAAAGCATCAAAATGACCAGCCATGATACCCCCATGCTGATGATAAAACCTGCAGCCAGCGACGACGGTCTGACGATCATTTCAAGTAAATCTGTCCGCACGATATCCTGCCATACACGGTTGAGCCCGAGAAACACCATTTTACCGTAAAATACGGCCAGCAGGACACCGGCAAGCGATCCCATAAGTGCAACCACCATGCCTTCTGCCAGATAGATCCTTCTGATCATCCTGCGGGAATATCCCATGGCAGCCAGTGTACCCATCTGGCCGGTACGCTGCTCAAGGTTGAAAACCACCAGAAGTGCTGCGAGAATGATACCCGAGGCCAGAATGAAGAAACTGAGCCCCAGAAAAAGCTGGCTGAAATCAACGCCATTCCGTGCAGCCTGTATACCGTTTTCCTTAAGCTCATTGACACGGAAACCCAAAGAAAAAGGATCTGTGCTGTTCTTAACAAGGCTCATGATCTGCTGTTCATCAGCTGCCTCACTGCTTATCCTTATGGCTGTCAGGCAACCGAACCTGTTCTTCCACAGTTCACGGGCTTTGGAAATGGATATAAAAGCTTTGGGTGTTCCTCTGTACCTGTTCCAGTAATCCTCGTCCTTATCCCTGATTTTATCCAGGTTGATGGGAATTCCTGCTTCCCATTCACGGCAGCTTCCGGCATCTGACAATCCCGGCAGGTCGGGCATCAGGCTCCGGTCACCATAAACACCCTGAACGGGGACGATTTTTCTTACAACAAATCCAGCCTGCCGCACCTGCAATTCCCGCAACGGTCCGATCTCAAAATATTCCATGGAAAGCGTGTCGCCGGGTTTTATATGAATATCATTCGCGAGCCATTGATTCACAATGATTTCATTACCGGGGAGAAGACTGTCGGGCAGCGATGAAACAAAACAGTAAGGTGTTTCATCCCCTCCGTTTCTCATGGAGTTGACAAAGTAGGTCAGTATGGGCGTAGCCGACGGCAGGGCATGGAGTATTCTCTCTGAAAGTAATGAATCAATAAATATCCGCCCGGAGGTCAACTCCCATACGGCCCTGTCAGGGAGATAATCCAGCTGGAGATTGACGTCTGTCATCTGCCATTCCCGGCGCAGCTTCTCTGCCATTGCATTTTTCGCTATGTCAGGGGGGCTGTTGATGAATATGATATTGGCCTTCTGTTCCAGGTCCATGATTTCATTCAACCAGTCAAGTCCGACAAAAACATTATAAGGGGCCGTTTGCGTGGCCTGCAGGTTAAAGCGGCCGAAGTCCTCCCTGCCGGCGATGGATTTGATTCTTACCTGCCGTGCAACGTTTTGTTCGGCATCTGAAACAAGGGGTGCGTTCAAGGGGATCAGGCTGGCCTTTTTTATCCTGAGCAGCAGCATATCACCCTCATGAAGATTCAGCCTGGAAGCGACATTTTCACTGATGACCGCTTCTCCGGGTCCAAGCTGAAAAATGCCCGGCCGCGCATCTGACATCTCCTTGAATTTTTCATCCACACCCAGAATCTGCAGGTTTTCCAGCCGCAGTTTTCCCCCTTCAGCAAGCCCCATCCCCTCCAGGATCAGGCCCGAAGATGTCAGGTACTGCATCCCCGATTCCATTTTCTGTGCCAACCCTGCCGGGAAAAACCGGTCACCGGCCGTTATGCTGTGCGTTATATTGCCAAGACGGTAATATACCGTCCTGTCAAGGCTGTACCTTACAGAATCCCCGACGATAAAAGCCCCGGTGATAATGGCAGTGCTGACAGCCAGCCCAAGTGCGATCAACAGGTCGCTTTTGAGATAATGCCTTACACTTGATATGACGAGTTTCAGCAATGACATTTTAACATACTGTAGACCTGATTATTATCATTCCGGGCATGAGCCCCTGAATACCCTTCGCAGAATGGAACCGGATCATTTTGATTCATCGGTATTGCTTATGGCTCATTATAGCGTTTTAATGATCCGTTTTTCAGCAAGTAGATTTTATCCATCTTATTGGCCAGTTCCAGGGAGTGCGTCACAACGATCAATGTGATCTTTTTCTGCTCGTTGATGTCTGTCAGCAATTTACTCAGTCCGGCAGCATTTTCCTCGTCCAGGGCCCCGGTCGGTTCATCTGCCAGCAACAGTTCAGGATCGTTGATCAAAGCACGTACCACAGCAGCCCGCTGGCACTCACCGCCTGACAATTCACCGGGCTTTTGAAAGCGCCGCTCCCAGATCCCCGTTGTTTTCAGCAATTCTTCCGCCCTTTGACGGGCTGCTGCCGGATCGGATTTCAGGGGCAGGGTAGGGATCAGCACATTCTCCCAAAGCGTGAGCTGTGGCAATAAATGATGAAACTGAAAAACGAAGCCGATCTTTTGATTTCTGAAGTCGGAAAGCTCATCATGCTTCCATGCGGAGATCACATCATTTCCGAAAACGATCTCTCCTGTATCAGGCGTATCCAGTGTTCCGATCAGGTTCAGCAGGGTGGTTTTGCCGGAGCCGGAAGGTCCGACGACTGCAATTTTTTCACTTCTTTCCACCGTAAGGTCGAGTGCATCCAGAACGGTTCTGAATACCTTGCCGTACCGGGTGGTATATGATTTTCCTATATTCCTGAGGATTAACAACATTCTTCAATCGTTTGCCGGTATAATTCGATCAATTCGGCAGCCAGGGTTTTGATATTGAGCCCTTCCTCAACGCCTTTTCTCGCCGCCGTGCTCAATGTACGCAATTTTTCCTTGTCGTCAAGCAGCGTCCTGAGCGCCTGAGCAAGCAACCCGGGCTTGTTTTCACCATATAACAGGCCTCCGCCGGTCTTTTCTATGATTTCGGGAAACGCTCCGATCGAAGGCTGTGCGACCGGGATTCCGGATGCCATGGCCTCAGCGAGATAGATGCCGAATGCTTCACCCTGACGAACAGGAACGGAAAGGATCGATACCTTGCCGAGGAATTCCTGCCTGCCCTCGCCTTCAAAGTCCTCGTGGTATTCAACGCTGTTTGCCAGATGAAGGGATGAGAACCTTTTTCGCACAGACCTGATGAACCGCCGGTCATCGCCCGTGCTTCCTCCTGTAATGATGAGCTTCACATCCTTGTAAGGCATATCCTTCTTTAATTCCGTAAAAGCATCGGCCAGGATATCAAGCCCGTTGTCATGGCACATTCTTGACAGGAAGCCTATGTTCCTTGACTTGTCTGCCGAATTAATGAATTTATAATCTGAAGGATCCACACCGATATGGATGGTCGTCACTTTTTCCCGTGCCAGGTTCATCTGTTTTACGGATACATCGCCGTAATATTTGCTGACGGCAACAAAACGGTCGATGTATTTTGCATTTTCGCCCATGAGTTTCCAGACCTTTTCCCTGCTGCCGGGAGACATCACATTGACCCAGGTGTCCTCATCCTGCAGGGAACATATCAGTGGTACCCTGAGCTTTTCTTTCATCTTGTGTGCAAGTCCCAGCAACAGGGCATTTGACAGGTGGATCACATCCGGTTTATAATGTTCAGCCATCCAGTCCGTCATCCGCTCAAGCTCTTCGTGTTGTTTACCATGCTCGCCCATCAGCATCGAGATGGTCATCTCTTCCAGTCCCTTTGCCCGTGTTGATCCTGCATGGCGGGCCGCGTATTTTAAAACAGGCTTTGAATTGAGCAGTTTGTCAAACCATTGAGGTGCATTCTCGAATACGGGAAACATCTGTTTCAGGTATATGCTGACGGCCCCGTAGAATACCGGGACCTGATCGAGGTCATGTTCATCGGAAAACAAAGGCAGATACATGGGAATCTTGATGACTTCATGCTCCAATTTGCGAAGGGCATCAAAATATTTACTGTCGCGAAGACAGTTTCCGCAGTAAAAACTTCCGCCTGAACCCGGTATGATGTGTATGATCTTCATAAGTGTTATTTCCCTCCCAGACAATAAATGTTCCCATCCTGGGCACCAAAGACGATTCTTCCCTCCAGAATTGCGGGATTGGAAAAGACGGCACTTCCAACCTCATAGCTCCATTTCACGCTTCCGTCCCTGATGTCCATCAGCATCAGCACGCCGCTCATGTTGGCCGTCAGCACTCTGTCTGCTGTCACTATGGCTGAGGCTTCTACCTGATTTCCCGTATTTGTCTTCCATACAAGGCTTCCGGTATTTTTATCCAGGCAGTATACATACCTGTCCCGGTTGCCTATGATGATCCTGTTCCGGTTGACAGCCGGCGATGCAATGAAAGAGACCTGCGAGGTCTCATTCTGCCATATCCAGTCTATTTTTCCATCCACATAATCCACGCAGCTGAAAAAACCATCGTAATCCCCGATATAGGCTTTTCCGTTTTCCAGGCCGGGAGAGCCCGCAATATAGGAAGCCACTTCAATTTCCAGCACGGGTTTACCCGTTCTGATATCAACGACATGCAGCAGTCCGTCGCAGCCTCCGAAGATCGCCCTGTTCCCTTCGACCGCCACGGCCCCGTTGATGAAATTACTGGTCTCATAGGTCCATACCGCCGATCCGGTGCCGGCATCCACGCAATGCAGAAGATAATCATAACTGCCTACCAGGATATACGTCCTGCTGCCGTCCGTCCACCAGTTGGGCGCACCCATGATCTGACCCTGGGTCCTGTAACGCCATTTCAGCCTTCCGTCCTGCAGACGCAGGGCATACAGGTTACCGCTCAGGTCACCAATGTATACATTTTCGCCATGTATCAGGGCGGTTGCCTCGATGGCGTTCTCCGCCGTGTATTTCCATCTCTGCCTTCCGTTCCGGTTCAGGCAATAGACATTACCGTCCGTCGAGCCGATCACGATGCGGTCATCCTGTACGACAGGGGAGGACCTGATCTCATCCCCGGAGGCAAAGGTCCATATCATATTTACCTTGTCAGGCAGTGCGGTGTTAAAAAAACCGGTGAGCTGCTGGTTTCCCCTGAAATTACTGAAATTGCCGGTTTCCTGTGCATTCAGGGCAAAGGAAACCATCATCAGGTAAATGACATTCAGGAAGTGTCTGTACTTGCATAGGTTTTTATGTAACATATCTATGTATTTTTCCGATTCTTTAATGAGAGTGCGCCGGTGGGGCATGCTTCCGCAGCCATCCGTGCTGTTGTGGCCAGGCCTTTGTCCAGCGTTTCATTGAAAGGGACGCCCACCCTGACATCAAAGCCCCTGCCAATAAAAGTCAGTCCGAGCTTTTCCCGGTATTTTGCCGTCAGCCTTACACATATCCCGCATTTGATGCACTTTTCTGGTTCATAGACCACTGTATTGTGCTGAAAATACTTTTTTACAGGTTTTCTGTCCTGATAGACAAACCTTTTCTGGCTGGCCTGGTACCGGTCTGAATAGTCCCTCAGTTTGCAATCATAGAGTTTCCTGCAGTCACAGTGCAAACAGCGTGCTGCTTCCTGCAGCACTTCCTTCTGCGTAAAGCTGCCGTCAGCATCCCGGGGATGCTTCCTCTTTTCATTTGTTGACTCTTTCAGGTATTCAGCAAACTCTTCCTGCATCAGTTTGCCGAACCTTGAATTGAACATCCTGGTTTCGCCTGTGACCGCCCGCCCGCTCAACAGCTGGTCTATGCTGATAGCCGCCTCTTTCCCCTGACCCAGGGAACGAATGGCAAGCCTGGCTGACCGGGTTATGTTGCCTGCGGCAAAAACACCCGGTATGCTGGTCTGAAAGTTATTCCTGTTCACCAGTAACTGCTTGTCATTGTGCTCCATCCCCCAGGATGACACCTCCTGCGTCATATCTCCCGTGGCAATGACCACGGCATCGTATTCTTCCACCAGTCTTTTAAATCCGTCGGCCTGAACATCCGTGCTCAGCCTGAATTCAACCCCTGTTTCCTGAATGAAGCGGATCTCCCTTTCCAGTACTGCCTTTTCAAGTTTATCATCCGGTATGGAATAATGCAATGCCCCGCCCGGTTTTTCATTCCGGTCAAAGACAACGGAATTGTAACCGTTAAGCCGTAGATAATAGGCAGCGGACAAGCCTGCGGGACCGCTTCCGATCACTGCTACGTTTTTCCCGTTCAGTGGTCCCGGTTCCCGTACTTCCGGTATGTGTCCGGCATCGCCGGCGAATCTTTTCAAAAGGCAAATGGATACCGGCTCATCGATCGTCTTTCGCCTGCAGGCATTTTCACAGGGAGCCGGACATATCCTTCCAAGCACCGAAGGCAAGACAATATCTTTCCTGACCACCTGAAGGGCCTGGTCTGTTTTCCCTTCGGCAAGCAGCCTGTTCATCATCGGTATGTCCATGTGGGCAGGACATGTCAGCTGGCAGGGCGCCTCACAGTCACCCACATGATCAGAAAGCAACAGCTCAAGCGCCATTTTCCTTGCTTCGGCAATTTCCTCATCCTCGGTGATGACATTCATTCCGTCCGTTGCCTCCACGGAGCATGAAGGCATCAGCCTGTTCCGGGATATTTCTTTTACGATACATACCATGCATGAAGCAAATCGCTCTGCATCATCATTGTAACACATTGCCGGCACAGAAAACCCGGCTTTTTCCGCAGCCTTGAGGACGGTCGTGCCAGGCTCCACCTCCACAGTTTTGCCGTTAAGGGTTATTCTGATCATTTTCATCGTACGCTTATGGCGTCGGAGGGACATACCTGCCGGCAGGTGTCACACCGTATGCATTTGTCGGTCTGGATCTCATGCTTCACATGAGGCGTAAAGGGTATGGCATCGGCAGGGCACCGCTGGGAGCAGAGGGTGCATCCGATGCAGTTGTCATTGACAGTATAGGTGATCAGGTCCCTGCACCTGCCTGCCGGACAAATGCCTTTTACATGGGCCTCATACTCATCCCTGAAATAGGCAAGGGTTGAAAGTACCGGATTGGGTGCCGTCCTGCCCAGTCCGCATAAACTTCCCTTTTTTGTCCAGTCCGCCAGTTTTTCGAGTTCTTCCAGGTCTGTGTTTCCGGCTTTGCCTGTGCACAACCGGTCAAGAATGTCAAGCATCTTGCGCGTGCCGATCCTGCAGAACGTGCATTTGCCGCACGATTCATTCTGTGTGAAGGAAAGGAAATACCTTGCCATGTCGACCATGCAGTCCGTTTCATCCAGTACGACCATTCCCCCCGAGCCCATCATGGCGCCCAGCTCATGCAGCGAATGATAGTCGATGGGTGTATCGGCCAGCCAGTGCGGAATACAACCGCCTGAGGGCCCGCCTATCTGTATTGCCTTGAACTTCCTGTTGTTGGCGATGCCCCCTCCGATTTCCTCCACCACCTTGCGTATGGTAATGCCCATGGGAACTTCAATGAGACCTCCCCGGTTGATCTTACCGGCAAGGGCAAATACTTTTGTCCCCCTGCTTTTCTCTGTCCCGATCGAGCTGAAATTTTTACTGCCTTCCCGGATGATATAAGCTACCTGGGCATAGGTTTCGGCATTGTTCACAAGGGTGGGTTTTCCCCATAAACCTTTTTGCGCAGGATAAGGCGGCCTTAGCCTGGGGTGGCCCCTTTCCCCTTCAATGGATGCGATCAGCGCGGTCTCCTCCCCGCAGACAAAAGCACCGGCACCTTCATATATGCTCACATTGAAACTGAAACCGCTGTTCAGGATATTTTCACCCAGAAGGTTATGCTCCCTGCAAATACGGATGGCTTCCCGCATGCGGCCCACCGCAAGGGGATACTCAGCCCTGATATAGAAAAAGCCGCTGCCTGCACCCGTGGCATACGCAGCAATGAGCATCCCTTCGATGATCCGGTACGGATATGATTCCATCAGCATCCTGTCCATGAAAGCCCCCGGGTCACCTTCATCCCCGTTACAAATCAGGTATTTGTCAGAACCGGCCTGCCGGGCGACGGTTTCCCATTTTGCACCCGTCGGAAAGCCGGCGCCGCCCCTGCCCCGGATGCCGCTTGTTTTGATCTCTTCGATAACCTGTGCAGGCGACCATTGCAGCGCCTTTTTCAATCCCTGAAAGCCATGTTTTGAATGGTATTCCTCGATATCAAGCGGGTTGATCACACCACGATGTTCTGTCGCAATCGGGACCTGGTTGCCCAGGAAAAGGGAAACATGCCGTTCCCTCACATCCAGGGTATGTTTCTCTATACCTTCCCGGTTCATGTCGTTCTGGATGGACTCCAGGCTGTTGAATAAATTCAGCTTCATTCGCTGAAAAAGACTGCCGGGTTTGAAATGCTTTTGAATGATGGATTTTGCATTTTCGGGTTTCACCTTTGCATACATTGCCGCATTCCCGTCACCTGGAAGCACCTCAACCAGAGGCACCTGATGGCACATGCCCACGCATCCGACGTGCTTGATTTTAACATTCAGCTGAAGTTGATTGACGGTTTCTTCAATTGCCTTCCTTACCGCTTCGCTCCCGCTTGCCACACAGCAGGAACCCAGTCCGATCCTGACCTCCCCGTCGTACCGGTCAGTGTCGATCCTTACCATTGACTTTCCGGCTTTCTTTTCACGCCGGTTTTGAAAATCGTGCAACACCCGGTCAACCTTATCGGAAGAAACATGGCCGTAAGTTACCCGGTCGATCTGCATCACAGGGGCCAGGGTACAGCAACCCAGACAGCTCACCTTTTCAAGGGTGAAATTACCGGCATCATCGGTATGTCTTCCCTGTTCAAGTTTCAACTCCCGCCTTAATGAATCCAGCACCAGCAGTGATCCTTTAACGTGACAGGCAGTGCCTGCACATACCCGGATTATGTGCCTGCCGGCAGGCTCAAAACGGAACTGATGGTAAAAGCTTGCCACCCCGATGATCTCGGCCGGTGTGATGTCGGTTGTCTCACAGACCCTTTTCAAGGCTTCTTCCGGCAGGAAATTGTATATTCCCTGAATGGCCTGCAGCAAGGGAATCACAGAATTTTTTTCCCTGCCTTTCAGGTCGATGATCCGGTCTATATCGTTTATGTCCACCATCATAAGCGTTTATCGGCACATATCTTTACGCTTGCAGCGATCTCCGTATCCAAAAGCCTGTCTGAAAATACACGTTCATTGTCATTGCCCTATACAATACAGGTTCTCCCATCCTTTGATATAGATCTCGCCCTCGGCAAAGGCAGGGGTCGTATACACCGGTTCTCCCAGCGAACATTCGTTGATGATATGCTTTTCTTTTGAGAGCTCGAAAATATACATTGTACCTTCCCAGTCCATGGCATACACTTTATTTTCCGCAACCATGGGCGAGGACATAAATCCCTTGTTGGTATCATGCTCCCAGTATTTTTCGCCTGTCCTGGCATCGTAGCAAACCACCACGGCATAACCGGTCAAAACAAACAGAAGTCCGTCGCTGACCACGGGACTGGCTATTTCCGAGAGGTATTCGTTTTCTTCCCAGACAATGGCTTTCCTGACGGGATCAATGGCGACCAGGCTGGCGTATTCGTTCAACGCATATACGAGTCCGTCACTGTAGGCTGCAGAGGGGCCGACTTCCCCCGATATGCAATCCACCGCCCACATCTCCCTCCCGGTCTCTGCATCATACCCTGCCACAATGGGATCTGCAACGAGGATCAACTGGTAAACTCCACCGATCTGCGCCATGATGGGAGACGACCAGGAAATGTTCGCTTCCCGGATGGTCTGCCAGAGCGTTTCGCCGGTAAGGACGTTCAGGGCGATAAGCTTTCCTCCTTCGTTGGTGTCATACTGCACATAAAGTTTACCCTGCCAGTACATCAGGGACGAGGCATGACCGTAATGGTTGTCAGGCACGCCCAGGTTCCTGGCCCACACCCTGTTTCCGTCCATATCAAAACAGATGACGTCGCCGGTGGCAAAAATGCCATATACGCGTTGTCCGTCCGTTGCCATGGTCGGGGCCGAGAGTCCCGTATCATCCGTAACCTTGGGTGCTGTTGCCGGTGAACCCGGAATGTTGTCCACATCCTTCTGCCAGATCAGCCTGCCCGTATTGCGGTCGTAGCAATACACCGTCAGGTCCCTGCCCTCTGCCCCTGCAAAAAAGAGCCTGTCACCCCAGATGATTGGTGAATTATTACCTTCCTTGGGGATGGGGACCTTCCATTTAATGTTCCTGCTGGTTTCCGTGTCCCAGTCGACGGGTATATTCCTGTGATGGATTATGCCATTTCCGAAGGGTCCGCGGAAAGTATTGTGGTTTTGCAGGATCTCCTCCCTTGAGGGGAACCCCGGGGGTATGGCCGGTTCAGTCTCCTGTGCCGTTTCTTCCCCTGCTTCCTCCTGCATGCTTTCCTGCAAGGAATCCACCCTGATCTCAACCACCTCTATCTGTTCTGTATCGCGGGCAGTTCCTGAAATGACGGCTGGCGAAGCGGGCTGGTAGGTCCTGAAATGGTTACGGGACAGTAAGGCAGCCAACAGGGCCAGCACCATAATGACCATGCCGGCACCCAGGATCCATCGCTGGGAAAGGATCCTGCTGACCTTTTCATTTACAGCCAGTTCACCGGGTTTCTCTATCTTTGCCAGCAGGGAATAATAATAACGCAGGGCCACAATGAAGACAATGGCACCGAAAAGCAAAAGATAACTTCCGGTCCTGACCTGCCAGCGGGATGTGAAGTAAGCCTTCCTTGCCAGCAGGTCCAGGGTCCTGATCTCCTCACTCAGGGCATCATTGCCGGGATCTTCCGCAAGCCGTTCAACAAGTGTCTGCAGGGCTTCCGTTTCAAGGGGATTGTATGAAGAGGTCTGCCAGTAGTTGATCAGCAGCAAAATACTTACAAGCACTGAAAAGATGCCTGAGACGATGGCTGTATTTGCAGATAGTTTTATTTGTGTTTGCCGGTCCATTTATTTATTCCTGATTACAGGGCAATATTTCATACATCTGCCACAACTGTAGCAATTTCCCCTATGAGGTTCATAATCCGTTCTTCTTCTGAAAACAACCTGGTTCAGGAGGGTTATGCCGATAACGAAACCGATAAATCCGCCCAGGATCCATCCCCCTTTGTAAAACCGGTCCTGAATGACTTCAGCCTCCTCAACAAGGGTTTCAAGCGTTTTACCTGATGAGAGGAACGTTTGTATATCAATGTTTTCCAGGTCGTTCTTCATTTCCGGTTTTGAAACGAGCAGGTTGGCCAGAAAAACATCAGGATGCGCCCTGGAAAGAAAAACGTGCGCTGAGGAAACTGCAAAGCCCCCCGCAGCAACCCATACCGGGATCAGAACAAGGTAGAGTATGAACTTTTTCATGTTTTTTGCCGTATCCGGCATTGCACCGCTGTCGTCGGGGAATTCAATGGCATCGAACGGGCAGGAACCGGCACATAATTTACACTGTATGCATTCGGCCGGTGTAATGGTCATATGCCGCCTGGAAAAGAAGGATGTTACCTTGAGCAGGGCACCATACGGACAAACGAACCTGCAATAGGGCCTTGCAACGAACAATCCGATCAGCAATATGCCGATGCCCAGCGCTATCATGGTAAACTCGGCCCCCATCCTGAAAATTCCGACAAAGGGATCGTACCTGCAGATGATGAAATCCGTGCCTGTGACCGCAAACAGGATGGCCAGCCCCAGGTAGACAAACGGAAAGACACCCAGTGTTTTTTGCAGCCATGACGGAATGCTGATGGGCTTAATGATGATCAGGTCCTGTATGGCACCCAGTGCACAGGCCCCGGCGCAAAACACCCGGCCGTAAAAAAGGGAAAAAATGAGCGGCAACAGGAAAAAGGCCAGAACGGTGATGGAAACGGAGTAACCGGGATTGAAAAGCGACAGGGCTACATTCTGCACGGAACCCACGGAACAAATGCATCCGTTACGGTAAAAACCGAAATAGATCAGTGTAAAAACAGAAGTCCAGAATATGCCTGTTCTGGATCTTTTTTTCAGCAGGAACCAGGTGACCAGTATCAATACAGCCAGCAAGACCGCAACATCCGCATATTCAAGAGACAGTGACCTTGGCTCGGGTGTTTCGGGGGTCGGCTGCACATATCCCGTTTCAAATTCCGGCCTGGGAAAGCGTTGCTGTGCAAACGATCCGGAATGCATCCCGGAGGCAAGCAACAACAGAAGGACAGCAAACTTTGCACCTTTGTACACATCTTTCCTTATATGACCGATCAATTCAATATGCATTTAACCCCCGGATTCATCTTTTGTAAATCCTCCCTTGATCAGGTAAGGCTGATCCGATTCGACCCTTGCTATGGCATTGGAAGGACATACCCTGGCAATGGAGCATTCGTTGCAGTTCACACACAGATCATGCTGGATCTGAAGGTGCAGCGAACCGTTGCCGAATGCCGTACAGCCCTCCACACACTTGGCACATCCGATGCACAGGTCCCTGTTTATGACGTATTCATAATAGGGCTCCTCAATGTACCTTCTTTCGATGGCGGAAGTAGGGCACAGCTGGTTCTCCGCAGCCGTGTTGCGTTCTGTATGCTCAGGCCTGAGGTATCCGCTGCAAAGGTCACAGTACCCGCACAGGTCAAAGGCATGCAAACATTTGACGGCGGAGGGTTTTAGGACACAATAGTCCGCACACCTCCCGCACTGTGTACACAGAAAGGGATCGATCTGCCATACCCATTTCTTTGCCGTGGTTCTTCTGAAGGCCAGACTTCCCACTCCGGCAAGGGAAAGCCCCAGGGTGATGCGCATACTTTTATTGATAAAATTACGCCTGCTTTGTGCTTTGTTCTTTTCCACAGCCATTACCCTGAATGATTCATTGCAAAGCCTTTTGTCTTATTGCCTCAGGAAGGTTGCACGAGCCCAGATCAGCGCATATTCTGCAATCGCCTGCCAGGATACACTCATCGGCCGGTACTTTTTTCCTTTTGTATATGCCGAAAGCGCCCAGTGCCGTTATGGCTGACAGTAAAACGTACCTTCCTGCATGCTGAATAAAATTCCTTCGGTCCATTCTTGCTTATTTGGGTTCAAATACACGTATCATCTTTTTATCGTAATCCAGCGCCAGGATATTTCCATTCTCATCCACAGCAATATCTGGCGCTTCACCTTCTTGGGTGAACTTGTCCGGAGGAGCCACCACAGCCATAAACTCCCCGTAAGGATCGTATATCTTGATCCGCACCAGTCCCTTTTCACTCGTTACAAATTGTCCTTCCGGAAGAAATGCGATATGGGCAGGGTTGCAGCAGCCGCTAAACCCGTCGATATCCGAGGAGGCCTTTTCCCAATGGTTCATCAGTGACCCCCTGTCATCATAGCTCTGCAGGGCCAGCATACCGGGATTGACCACCCACAGCTCGTTCATGGGACTGATGGCCAGGTCGAAATACGGACTCGGCACGATAAAGCCATGCAATGAGGAAGAACCTGATTCTCCTTCGAATTCGCCTTTTTTAAATGCCTCCATGGTAAAAAGCACCACCCTCTGTTTTCCTGCATCGGCAACATATATCGTATTTCCGTTCGAAGCCACAGACGTAAAGATGGAGGAATCTGCTACAGGCTTCGATGTGAAAAGCACATTTCCCGATCCGTCGGTGATGCAGATGTAGTTGTCAAATCCTATGATCAGTGTGTCGTGCGAGGGTATGGCAATGCATCTGGGTTCATCTGCAAACGTTTTATCAACCACCTGTTTTCCTGTCATGTCAAGTACCTGCAGCCGATGATCCGCAAGCAGGTAGATGTTGCCCTTCAGATAGCCTATTGCCTCCGGTTTTTCAGCATTTATTATGAACTGTTTCACTTCCCGGTAGGTGACCAGTGCCGGGTCAACGGCCGTATATGTATCCACTGGAAATGAATATGGATTGCCAGCCCTTCTGTCAGGACGTGTCGAGGAGTAGTCGACCACTACCAGGATCACGACCACCACGACCAGGACAATCACAAATACGGCGATGATTTTTTTCTGCATGGTTTATAACTTTATGCTGATACAATACATCGTTTTTGAATCCCGTGAAAGCAGGTATCCGTCAGCCAGGGCCAGCGGGGCCCAGGCATCCTGTCCCTCGAAGACCTGCAATGAACCCAGCTGTATGTATTGCCTTGTATCTTTCCGTATGATATACAGCGTCCCATCCTCATTCATTAAAAAAAACTTTCCATCTGCCAGCAAATAAGGACCCAGTCCGAATCTTGCCGTCTGTCCGCTGGACCATATGACATTCGTGCAGTCATCCGGCGAGACGCATACCAGCTGGTTTCTCAGCGCTCCGCCGTCTTTTGGCATGATGCCGAACAACAATCCGTCCGTGTATACAGGCGTCTGTTGTTCGCAGGAGAGTCCCTCCGAAGGTTTGTACTCCTGCCTGACTTCGACGGAATATGTGCCGTTGCTTTCAGACAGCTGCAGAACCATACCGCCCGCTCCGTATCCGGCGGTCATGAAAATTTTTCCGTCGGGCATGCAGACGGGTGAAGGTGCTACCACATCATGGTTCCAGGCATTGGTGGACCATAGCATCCTGCCGGCTTCCTCCCCGCCGGCAGCAATGCCGCATATGCCACCCACTGCACTGTATACATACATTTTGCGGCCCTTGAAGGTATAGGGCATAACGGATGAATGTGACATTTTCCAGTTGTCCGGATTGGGAGTTTCCCAGACCTTTTCTCCAGTGGCACAATCCACGGCGATCATCAGGGCATTCCCACCGGTGGCAATAACGGCACGGTCGTTGTCGATCAGGGGACACTGGCCGGTATACCATAACGGCACCTCGCTTTCATATTCCTTTTCAACGTCAATGCCCCAGAGGAAATCACCTGTTTCCCGGTCTGTGCACATCACATGGCACCTGGGGCCCATGGTAAGAATATATTTTTCTGTGACGGCAGGCACCGTACGCGACATACCATGGTTCCGTTTCACCCTGACCTCATACCACCTGCGCCAAAGCTCCGTACCGTCGGTCAGGGAGAAACAGCGAAGCATATCGGCACCCAACTCCTCATCGTAATCCAGCAGGTAGACCTTGCCGTTATAGATGGCAGGACCTGCATGACCTTCGCCAAGTTCGGCCGTCCACAACACCTGCGGGCCACCGGCTCCGAACCGGTCGATGAGCCTTGTATTCCCCTTGTAAACATTATCGTAATCCGGTCCCCTGAACCTGGCCCAGTCTTCTGAAAGAACGGTTTCCCGGCTGCCAAGCCGCTCAAAGAACTCTCCTATGCTTACGTTTTCCACGGCAGCGGTATATACAGCCCCGGCATTGTCTGCGCCAGGGACCGAAACGGCCAGATCTTTCACCGGATTGGCCGATATCCACCAGCCAATGATCAGGGTTCCCGCCAGCACAAGCATAAAGACATTTATATATTGAATGTGCTTTTTCAATTCATATGATTGATCAAGGAACAGTCTTTATATATGCATTCAGATTTATCAAGCCGGTTCTTCTAAAAATAGAATAATTACCTGTTGAATACAAGTAAGGGAATGAACAATTATATCTTACAAATATGATGGAATTTAACAATTAAAAACCTGACAAATGTTTGAAAAGGAAAAAACAGGGAGTAATCACGAAAAAACAGTTACATGGAAAAACAGCAAGCCAGTGTGCATTAAAAGCTTTCAATCAATGTTTGCTTTTTCGTGATTACTCCCTGTTTTTTCTTTTTAACTCAAATACCGGATATTTCTAAAGCGATATCGGCCATCTTTGCATGGTTCAATATTAAAATCAGTCCCCGTAATTTCCTCATCAGTTTGTACTGTTTTGGTGAGGTTGCAACATCAATTAATAACATATGAAGAAAGTAAAGAATCGGTAAAAAGAATTCAATAAACATTTTTTGATTTCTATATTTACAGATTGTCTGAAGTACCAGCCCTTTTACAACCTGAGGAACAATGTTTTCAAAAGCTGCCTATAAAATAGATATTTTTGATAAATACCCTGCCTACAAGCTTTTGCTGGTCAGCCTGATCACTGCTGTTCTCATAATATATCCAAACATCAGTTATTTTTCTTTTGAAAGGCATTATCTGGGGCCTGAAAAACAGACCGCTCATTTGTTGTTTTTCATCTTCAGGTATGTTTTTTTTTCCGGATTGATATGGATATTAATCATATACAATCTTCAGAGAATAAATACGGCTGCATTCCTTAAGCGGTTATTTCGAACCTTCCTTTTGACCTTCCTGGCCTATGTTTTGTATTCATTTATTACAGTTCTTTTCAGTCCGAAATCAGATTGGCATTCCGGTTTATTGTTCCTGCAGTTCTTTTTTATTTTTATTACCTGTACACTTATCGGACATGTTTCCCTGCTGTATAATGAACAAAGAAAAAAAGAACAGGAGATTGAACAGCTGAAAATCGAGAATCTGCAAAGCAGGTATAACGCACTGACGAATCAGATCCAGCCCCATTTTTTCTTTAACTCACTGAACGGCCTTTCCTCACTGATCCGTAAAAAAAATGAAGAAGACGCCCTGGCCTATATGGATAAACTATCGGATGTTTTCCGCTATATCCTTCAAAGTGAGAGAAAAGGATTGGTGACATTGGAAGAAGAGCTGGAATTTGTGAAAGCCATACGCTATATGATGGAAATCCGTTTTGCCAACAAACTTATTTTGGAGATCGATGTTGATAAAGAGATGATGGACCTGAAAATACCGTTTCTTTCCCTGCTCCCTTTAATCGACAATGTGGTTATACACAATACCATTGACAGTGAACATAAAATGAAAATCTCCATCAGCTTAAACGATCAGATGGAGCTGGTTATATCCAATCCTGTTTTCCCGAAACTCACCCCGCCCAGTACAAGTGGAACAGGACTTAAGAACCTTGAAAATCGTTTTTCACTATTGATGGACAAAAAGATCAGAATTGATAATGACGGCAAAATATTCCGGGTGTACCTTCCTTTAAAGCAATGATTCAATGCGTGTATTAATCGTTGAAGACGAAACTGCAGCTTACGACAACCTGGTGGCGATACTTTCCGGGATAGATCCTGATATACGGATAGCGGGGAATACGGAAAGCCTGAGCCAAACCATAAAATGGCTGCGTACCCACCGGCATCCTGACCTGATCCTGATGGACATACATTTATCCGATGGATCGGCGTTTTCAATATTCAACAGTGTAAAGCTTGAAACGCCGATCATATTCACAACCGCCTACGATGAATATGCCATTGAGGCATTCCGGGTGAACAGTATAGATTATCTCCTTAAGCCCATCAAGGTGGAAGAGATGAAGCGTGCACTGGATAAATTCAAAAAATGGTCACATCAGGATATTTTGCAATACCTGTCCCAAATAAAAGATCTGGCTCCTGTCTCCGGGTATAAGGATAAAATATTGATCCCCGACAAGGATCAATTGCTGCCTGTGGATCTCAAGGATGTTTCGTGCTTTTATTCAACGGATAAAAGCACCCGCGTATACCTGAAAGACGGCAGCAGCTATTCCTACGGCAAAACCCTGGAAAAAATTGCATCTTCATTGAATCCCGCAGATTTCATGCGTGCAAACAAGCAGTATATCATTGCCCGTAACAGCGTCAGGAATATAAAGGTCTGGTTTGACAGCCGTTTGCTTGTAATACTTGATGTTGAACTTCCCGAACGGATTTATGTCAGTAAGAACAGGGCTTCCGAGTTTAAAGCATGGATGGCAAGGGAGAATTGAAACAGCCTTCATAAAATACCTTTTCATTGCCATTTAGCCGGTAGTGCATAAAAAAGGGAATCCGGGTTCCTTGTCAAATATCCGGTCACCCTGTTTTTCCTCTTCATTATATTGTAAATTTATAACAAAATGATCCGCAAAAATGAACAGGTATTCGTTTTCAATCAGGCAACAGATCGGGATTACCCTCCTGGGAGGATTTTGCATACTGCCTCAGTCCTACGGGCAGGTTAAAAATGATGAGGAGGATGGCAGGATGAACATCCTTTTCCTTCTTGACGACGACATCCGGTGGAACTCGCTCGGATGCATGGGGAATTCGATAGTGCAGACGCCCAATATCGATACTCTTGCAAACGGCGCGATAAAATTCACCAATGCCTGTGTGACAAGCGCAGTCTGCATGGTAAGCAGGGCAAGCATACTGACCGGCCAGTATATGAGCCGGCACGGAATTCAGAGATTTGGAGTTCCGATCAGCCAGGAAGCTTTTTTGCAGACCTATCCTGCAATCCTGAGAAAAGCCGGATACTGGTCAGGATTCGTCGGGAAATATGGAGTAGGGTTTATTCGGAACAAGGATTTCGATTTCAGCCGTGCTTATGAAAGAGTGCACTGGTATCCGCTGGAGAATGGCGATTCCATTCATGTTACAGAAAGGAACAAGCAGGATGCACTTGAATTCCTGAAGGGCAGGCCAAAAGACAAACCATTCGTATTGTCTGTGAGTTTTTTTGCCCCTCATGCACAGGATAATCACCCCGACCAGTACAGGTATCAGCCGGAAAGCGAAAAATACTACCGGGACGATACCATTCCCGTCCCCGAGACTGCTCCGGACAATTATTTTCATTTGCTGCCTGACTTCCTGGCAACAGAGCAAAATGAAGGAAGGAGACGCTGGCACATAAGATTCGACACGCCGGAAAAATACCAGAAATACATGAAGGCATACTACCGTATGATAACTGAAGTGGATGAGGCGGTAGGAGAGATACTCGCAGAATTGAAACGTGAAGGAGTATATGAAAACACCATAATTATATTTATGGGTGACAATGGTTATTTTCAAAGCGATCACGGACTTGCCGATAAATGGTATCCGTATAATGAAGCAGTACGTGTTCCGCTGATCATCAAGGATCCGAGGTTGCCGGTAAAAAACGGATCGGTAGTGAATGAAGAATTTGCACTTAATATCGATATTGCACCGACGATCATTACCGCAGCCGGGCTTACTGTTCCTGATGGAATGCAGGGGAAGGACCTTTCAGAATTGTATCTGTCCGGGAAACCTGTCGAATGGCGGCAGGACTTTTATTATGAACACCCCGTTATCAGAGATGAAAGCTTTATCCCTTCTTCAGAGGCGATTATAACACATACGGATACATATATATATTGGCCGTATTATAAGTATGAGGAGTATTTCAATATGGAAGAAGATCCTTTGGAAATACACAATGGAATGAATGATTCTGAAAATGAGGGAAGAATACTGATGTTAAAAGACAGGTTCGGGAAATTGAAGGGAAAGGCGGGCAAACCGGGATCAGAAAATCCTTAAATTGTTCCTGGTGTTTTCCTCCCTTGAGTTGGGAACCTGGCTGCCTTGCGAAAGGTCGACGACCCGGTCCGGGAGACCTATGCAGCTGATTGATAATTCAGTAATGTGCCGCGACTTCCGGTTATTCCCTGTGCGGCATCCTTCGGCTGTAGTAAACGGATACGGCGATGGATATAAGGGCGAGAAACAGGAATGCCAGAACCCTGTATGCAATTTCGATCCTGGCAAGGTCTACCATGAACAGATACAATGCAACTGCGATCACAGTGCCAATGCCCATAAACCTGTATTTCACATTCTTTATCACGAAACTCATTAGAAAATAAAGCACGGCCACTATGGTCCAGGATAAAGAGACATATTTGCCGGGAACGGCCTGATAAAGTGCATATAAAACAGTAACAAAACCAATCACAAGGTAAAGGTTCCTCAACATATCCGTCTTGATTTCAAGTCTTTCCTTTTTCCAGTTCAGAACCCTTGCAGTGATTAAGGGTACCATGGCAAAGGCAAAATTGACGGAATCGAGGTGTTGCTCTGAAATGAAATAGGCGATCAGCAACACGATGAACAGCACCCCGTTCATAATTACAATCAGTTTATTGCGGAACCAGAGTGCAATGGAAACAACCAGAAGGCTCTCTGCTGCAAGGTAGAGGTTTACCTCAGGTATTCCGAACAACCCGTAAAGTGCAATGCTGAGCGCCAGGAATCCGTAAAGTGCATAGAACGCCGATCCGAATTTCCAGTCTTTCCGGACCATAAGAGCAGCGGCATACCCAATGCACAAAAGCGAAATAACGGTAAATAATCCTGCAAACCTGTCGGTAAAAAACTGTAACACGATGAGCAGAAGCATCAGTGAAAATCCAAGACTGTTAAGCCACAGGGTACCTGCCAGAAAGTCCTGGTTCATGGTTGTTTTTGCCTTGAAAAGAGGGACAATGGCAAAGATCACTGCATATGCAAAAAGGTAGATATAGCCCTGATGATGAGTGGATATAACCTCCATGGGATTTCCCATGAGGGGATTATTCAGTATCCAGAGTAAATAAACAAAATATCCGGTGAGCATGGATATAATAAATGTCCTCTTCCATCCTGACCGTACCTGCAGGTAAAGCGTTATCCCTGCAAGGATCACTGTCAAACCCAGTAAAAATACGGGTTTGTTGCTGACCAGGGCAGTAAAATACCCCAACAGGATAGCCAGGGTGGAAAAAAACTCTTTTCTCCGGGCAATACCGACGTAGAGCTGCAACAGAACAACAAAGGATACCAGTACCAATCCAGCAGGCTCACCGGGGATGATCGGGCTGTCTGTAAAATAGTGCAGTCGAAGCGTAAAGTAATAGAGAAGGAAATATCCCACCAGCTTAAATAAAAAGGAAAGATATGCATTCGCCTGCCTCAGGTAATATTGCATGCCAAGCAAACCCGCTACGGAGGTAAAACCAATGACGCTGGCAATTAAAGTTTTACCAAGTGAATTGATCCATTGAGTCAGAAAAATAATGCCCAGGAGCAGAACCACATTCCCCACCCAGGCCAGGCCATACCTCCCAATATTAAATTCCAGGGATGAATTGTCCCCAATGAGCCTGAATTCAGTTGCATCCGGCTCTTCCCCGGAAATATCTCGGTCCCTGCCCGGTTTGGAGCCGGTGTATGACTGCAGCTCCGATTCAATTCTGGATAATCTTTCTTCTATTGACAGAAGTCTTTTATTGAGATTTTCCATGGCCTTGAATATTGGTTAATAACCTATTATTTTAACAACGGTTGCAAGTTCAAAGCTTGAGAAAGATGCTACAGTTCTGCGTCCTGGAGTTTCCAGGGGGGCAGGAGCCAAAGTAAAAATGTGAGTATCAGGAATGGGAATATAATCCAGACGGCGGTCATCAGGACCCCTTCCGATCCGACAAGTCCGAGTTTAAAACTTGTAAATCCATAAAAGCTCTTGGAAAACAACTGTCCCCCGATCACAACGTTCCACCTCATAAAAAATATACCGACAAGGATCAGGATCCCGGTTACCATATAAATGAGCTGTCTGTTCCTCTCTTTCGGTTTGTAGAACTGCAATGTCCCCAATACCAGCAGGGGGATGATGGTCCCGAGCGTAATCTGCATACCAAACAGTGTAAGGTTCAGTTTGCCCGAAACAAGCAGGGAAAGGATCTCGAAAGATTCTTCTGCTTCGTACAGGCGATGAACCTGGTCGAGTGCCTCAAGTGAGAAATCAAGTATCAGAACGTAAAACAGGTACCGGGCAATGGTGTCAAGGCACTTCATATCCAGTTCCTGTCTGCGTATATACGATATGACCATATAAACAACCATAACCAGTGCTATTCCTGAAACCATGGCTGAAAACAGGAATATTACGGGCATCAGGACGGATGACCACCATGGATTGGCCTTGATGGATCCGAAAATAAATCCCACATATCCATGGAGAAGGAATGCCGACGGAATGCCGATAACAGTAATAAAATATCCCAGTTTCCGGTCCCATTTGAGGGTTTGGGGGGATGTGTCCATCAATCCAAGAGTCAATATCTTATATATCGGTCTTCGAATGCCCTTGATCTCCCTTGACCAGACTACGATATCTTTCCGGTAGTCAAACCAGATTTCCAGCAAAAGGACAACCATCAGGTACCACAGGTAAACAAATCCGAAAATCGCCATCGCAGAAGTCGGATTGGGAGTGGTCATTATCTGGTACGCCCGGAGCGGATGTGTAAGATGGCTGATCAGCGGAAGTGTTGCTACGAGCAGGAATGCGAGAGCCGTCAGAAGGGCCAGTTCGTAGGTGGGTTTCAGCACGTTTACTTTAAAAACCCTTTCCAGCGATGCCAGGATAAAGGCTCCGGCGACCAGGCCTGTAATATACGGATAGAGCACGATCAATATACCCCAGTAAAGTTCAATCTCATTCGGGTAAATGTAACCATCCACCTGTGAAAGCATCTCGTAGAGATGTTGGGTATGCGGTCCCATGGTTATCTTACCTCCTTGCTTAATTCGTTGTAATACAGTTTCGATCCGGTATTAAGATGGGGTTTGAGTACCTGGCAGTTCTTCTCCTTCAGGAATTTAACAAGCGGACCTTCCTCATCCCGCAGATCGCCATATATCCGGGCACCCGTGGGACAAACTTCCATGCAGGCAGGGGCCATTCCCTTTTTCAACCTGTGATAACAAAACGTACACTTATCGGCCACCCTGGTTTCCGGATTCAGGTACCGGCATCCGTACGGACATGCCTGAATACAATACCTGCAGCCGATACAGTATTTCTCATCGACCAGTACAACCCCTTCCGGACTGTCAAATGTAGCTCCGACAGGGCAAACCTGGATGCAGGGGGATTTATAGCACTGGTTGCACATTTTCGGAACAAAGAATGACTTGAAAATCTCCTCCTCCGGCACTGTTTCCTCAAATCCGTCTATTCCCCCGTTTGGCGACTCCACTTTAACCGTACCGTCCTTCTTTATCGTGTATTTTTCAATCCAGGTTCGAAAATAAAATGGATCCCTGGATACTTTATTCTCATTCTTACAGGCATCTGCGCACCGGCCGCAGCCAATACATTTGGGGATATCAATCCCAATGCCGTACCAGGGACCCGTGTCATCTTTTGGTTCGGATGCGAACACAACGGCGGTTGTTCCCGGCAGAAGCCCGCAGGCCAAAAGTCCGCCGGACATCCTGGCGGATTTCTTTAAAAATTTTCTCCTGGATTTATTCATTCCTTCAGTTCCCATGGCATATGCGGATTATGGCAATCTGTGCAATTCTTCTTCTCCATATGATGTTCAGTAATATCGACCTGAAAGACGAAATCCCTGCTTCCTCCCGGCAGCAAACCATGGCACAGCCCGCAAAACTCCCTGCCCTCGGGCTTACCCATGTGTATGTTTTCCGGGTCTTGTACGTGTGCCAGTCCCGGACCATGACAGGTTTCACAAGCAACTTCGGCGTGTACATCGTACTCTTTGTTTTCGGCTATTTCCGAATGGCATTCCCTGCAGGATTCATGACCGGCATAGAGCGGTTCCTTATTTGCATTGTCTTCCAGTGATGCTCCCCGGTAATGCCCAAATTCATAAAAGGTATCGGGAACGACCAGTCGTCGTCCAATAAGGAACAAAAGGATAAACACAAGAAAGGCCGGTAACAAATGCTTTAGCTGGGGGGGAAAATAGAATTTCATCGTGTTGTAAGATAAAGTTTTATTACCCTGTTGAATAATCCCTTTGTGAATATTTCGTCAAATTTGACCAATATTAATTCAGAATAAATAAGATTACAGGTTCTTTATACCCTTAATTTTTAAATCTTGACTTCATACTAAAGCCATTGCCGGGAAGAGCTTAGTTTTTTTAGCTAACTTTAAATCTTACCAAACCATATGCAGCATATCATGAAGACAACTTATGTTCATATTTTCCTGATTATTGCTTTATCCCTTTCCGGCCGTGCATACGGTCAGCAGGTTGATGCATGGCTGGCCATCGGTCCACTCCCGGCCGTCAAACCGGGATTCGTAAACGGAAAAAACATAAAGGGTGAACCCTTTGACAGTAAGTTCGTCCTTTCCAACGAATACCTCGATCTGACCGGGTTCCGCCCGAAACAGGGCGATCCGCTGCTCTGGGACGATTACCGCCCGAGGACCTGGAATGCCGAAGAGGTTTCCGAAGACGGGTTCCTGGTGCTGAAGCCCGAACGGCCCGGATTCCAGATCGCTTATTGTGCTTTTTACATAGAGTCGGACGGGTTGTATGACTATTCCTGCGAGGTGGAGAGCCCCCAGATGTTCGATATCTTCCTCGACGGCAAAAAGCTCGGTTCGAACTATACGGCGGCCAAAAAGGACAGTATCGTAAAAAAGTCCGCCACCCTGAAGCTTGACCGTGGGAAATTCCTGGTAATGGTCAAAACGATGTATCTGAAAGGCGATGAGAACAAATGGAAAATAAAGGCATCGGTCAGCAGCCGGGAGGATTCCGCTGCAACCCTGAGCCTTTCGCCGCTTACCCGGATGAACATACATCACCTGCTTGAAGGAACCAAGCTCGGAGGTGTATCCCTTTCCCCGGACGGAACATTGATCGCCGTTGATTACAGCCGGGTAAATACCCAGTCCGGCCAGGCGGAAAGGTGGACCGAAATAAAGGAAGCTGCTTCGGACAGGATCCTGCAGAGCTTCCGGAAAGCCGGGACCACAGGCTACCGCTGGACGCCGTCGGGAGAAAAACTGTATTACATATCCGAGACGGAGAACGGCAAATCCGTGATGGTCTTCGACATCGCAACGGGGTCGGAGTATGCCGTGCTGAAGAACATCAGTGACCTGGGTAACATTGCCTGGTCTGACGACGAGAAGTTCATCGTTTACGGGGTAACCGAGAAGAAAGCGGAAGGAGAGGAATCTTCCCTGAAATACATGGATGAACTGGGCAACCGTACTTTTTCCACAAAAACGGTCAGTACCCTGTTCCGGTTCAATGTCAACACGGGAGTGAGCACCCGGCTTACTTTCGGAGAACGGTCAACCCGGCTGAATGACATCAGCCCCGACGGTAATTATATTGTATTCTCCACCAGCCGGCCCAATCCGACACAGCGTCCCTTCAGCCTCCAGAACATGTACCTGATGGATCTGCAGACGGGACAGACCGATACCCTCTGGAAGGATTTCCGCTGGAGCGGTTCCGCCGAATTCTCGCCCGACGGGAAGCAGCTTCTTGTGGGCGGGGGACCCGACCTGTTCGGAGAAACGGGAAGGAACATCGGCGACCAGCCCATCGCCAATAATTACGACATCCAGCTTTATTTATATACAATTGCTGACGGGGAGGTGGATCCCATAACGGTCGACTTTGATCCGAGCGTAGAGTGGGCCTTCTGGCATCCGGTTGACAACCGGATCTATATCAAGGCGGCCAGCGAGGTATACGTAAGGCTGTATGCATGGGATCCTGTGAGCCGTTCCTTTTCCATGCTTCCGACTTTACCCGATGTGATGGGCAACATCAGCATTTCCGAAGAATCGCTCACCGCGGCATACACCGGCACCGGCCCGGGAGACCCCAACAAGGCCTGGATCATGGACCTGAAATCAGGGGAGAACCGGTTGTTTGACCGTACGGAGGAAACGGCCTACGAAAACGTCAGCTTCGGCAGGACGGAAAACTGGGATTTCACGGCTTCCGACGGAACCGTCATCAGGGGATTCTTCCTGTATCCCCGCAATTTTGATCCCGCCGGGAAATATCCCCTGATCGTGAATTACTACGGGGGGACCCTTCCCATCGACAAAAGCTTCGGCGGCCGCTATCCGGCCGATATCTGGGCGGGAGAAGATTACGTGGTGTACATACCCCAGCCCAGCGGGGCCACCGGTTTCGGGCAGGAATTCTCTGCGCGGCACCAGAACAACTGGGGAAAGACGACGGCCGGCGAGATCATAGAAGGAACAAAAAAGTTCATAGAAGCCCACAAGTTTGTCGACCCTGCGAAAGTAGGATGCATCGGGGCTTCCTACGGGGGTTTCATGACCATGCTGCTGATGACGCAAACCGATATATTCACCTGTGCCATCTCCCATGCAGGCATCAGCTCGATCAGTTCCTACTGGGGAGAAGGCTATTGGGGTTACGAATACTCCTCCGAGGCTACGGGCGGTTCCTATCCGTGGAACCGGAAGGACATCTATGTTGACCAGAGCGCCCTTTTCAGCGCGGACAGGATCAATACTCCCCTGCTGCTCCTGCACGGCTCCGAAGATACCAATGTACCCCTGGGCGAATCCCTCCAGTTATGGGCGGGGCTCAAGATCCTGGGCAAACCTGTTGAGATGGTCCAGGTGGAAGGGGAGGATCACCACATCCTGACCTATTCCAAACGGATCGAATGGCACAATACCATCATGGCCTGGTTCGACAAGTGGCTTAACGACGAACCCCATGACTGGAAAAAGCTCTTTCCCGACAGCAAGCTTTGAGAACCCCGGAACATCCGGCCGGGTTTCTGAGCAGTTCGTTGAAAGCGAGTGACACAATTGAAGTAAACAAAAACCGCCGGAAAAATTTATCCGGCGGTCTTAACCATATCGCAAAACACTATTTAACACTTTAACCCACTATGGTCGTTTGCAGTTAATTTGTATTTGCTATATTGCTTACGAATAAAAGACACAGGTACAATAAAATAGTATTACAAGCGATTAGAAAAAATATATTTGATAAGTAAAGTCAGGTATGCTTTCTGAATCAGATAAGCATCTGGTAGAAGCGATCAGGGAAGGTGATTACGATGCCTTCGAAATACTGTTTAAAAGCTATTACCGATATTTAGTCAGTGTGGCAAGATCGTATGTACAGACAGATGAAGTTGCAGAGGATATTGTTCAGGACTTATTCGTTAAACTTTGGGAACAGCCTTCTCTTTTAACTGCGAATATTTCTCTTAAAGGCTATCTCTATCGCAGCATTTATAATAGTTGTATCAATTACATATTAAGGAAGCAGAGCAAGTATTCCAGTCTTGATACTGTTACAAGGAATAAAATTGAGGAATTACTGAAAACCAACCCGGAAAACCAGCCTGAAACCCAATTCTTAGCTGTTGAAATGATTTCTGTAATTAAAGAAGCTATAAAACATCTTCCGCCGGAATGCGGCAAAATATTTCTTTTGAGCCGTGAAGAAGGATTATCCTATAAGGAAATAGCAGAGAAACTGAATATTTCGGAGAATACCGTGAAAGTTCAGATATACAGGGCATTGTCTAAACTCCGGGAAGCTTTAACCAAATATTTATAATAATGCCCTGAGTAAAAATGTTCTTAAATTTTTACTCAGCTTAAAAATTATTGTAATACCTGAAGTTAATTTTTGTGTCTAATTTAAATCAGGACTATTCAATGAACATACCAGAAAGTATACAAGGAGCAATAACCAGTTTTTTTGATGGAAGTTTAAATCAGTCTCAGGCCGATGATTTGATTGCCTGGCTTGAAAAGGATGATAATTTACATTTTTTCAGGCAGATACAAGAAATTTGGGCAACATCAAGTAATTCTGTAACTGCTGAACCTGATATTAAGAAGGGGATTGATAAGGTACGCAGGAAAATTACTGTTCGGAATATACGGAGGATACCTTCGAAAGTGATCCGGTTTAGAATACCTGCCCTGATAGGTATGGCTGCCGGTATCTTGATATTGCTTGCTCTTTCTGTATCAAGGATATTTTTCTTTTTCCATGATCAGAAGGGAACTGAAATAAACCATGAGATGGTGGAAGCCACTGCACCGAGGGGTTCCAGATCCCTGATTGTTCTTTCTGACAGTACAACAATCTGGTTGAATTCTGATACCAGATTGCGATACCCTGTTGATTTTGGTGTTACCAACCGGACGGTATATCTTGAAGGTGAAGCCTATTTCGATGTCAGTCCAAATGCAGATCTGCCGTTTCAAGTGAATACCTCCGAAATCAGAGTAACAGCGCTTGGTACGGCTTTCAATGTGAAAGCTTACAGAGATGAAGGTACGATTGAAACAACACTTGAAGAAGGTCAGGTATCAATAGATCTGTTGGATACGAAGAAGAAGCCAGCCGAAGCAGTAATATTGAATCCCAATCAGACAGCAATATATCAAAAACAACAAGGAACCGTTGACCTCAGGAACAATAATAACGTTAATCGAGTTGCAAAAAAACCTGATGCTGAAGTTGATCAAACTGATATTTTACATGTAGAAGTCAGTGAAGTGCCTGATACAAAGCTTTATACCTCATGGAAAGATTCAAAATGGATCTTCAAGAATGAGAAATTCAGCTCTTTGGCACCAAAACTCGAAAGGCGTTATAATGTTAAGATAGAAATTGTGGATAAACCTGTTGAGGATTACACCTTTACAGGTACTCTTCTTGAAGAATCACTTGAACAGGTGCTTGCAGCAATTAAAATGACCTCACCTGTCAGGTATGAGATTAATTCCCAGGAAGTCAAGCTGTATGAAGATAAATTCCTTCAGGGACAATATGAAGAATTAATAGAGGAAAAGGAGGAATTACAATAATGACCTTTTGAATCCCAATTACTAAGCTCTAACCTAAATCGAAATGCCTATGAAGTGAGTTTAAAAATAAAAAGATCACGCCTTGCTGATGCAAGGCGTGACCGTTATCGTGACCATTATTAAGTAAAATTAAACGACGCCCATCAGTTTTGCGACTTTACAGCGCCATTTTATTAACCTAATAACATACCAAATTTATGAAAAATCATGAGAAAACTCCTATACAGGATAAGTTTAACAATGTAATAACGAAACTAATCCTAGTTATGAAATTAAGCACGATATTATTGTTTGCCGGAGTATTGCAGTTGTCGGCAACTGTATACTCTCAGGGGACCAAAATTACTCTTTCTATGAAAGATAAGAGTATGAAGGAAGTATTCTCCAAAATTGAGGAGAATACTGATTTCAGGTTCTTTTATAACGAACGATTTACTGACCTGAATAAGGAGGTAAGTGTTGAAGCGGATAATGATAATGTGGAGACAATCCTGACGAATTTGTTTGCCTCAACAGATATTACCTACAAAGTGCTGGAAAACAACCTTATTGTTATTACTCCAAAATTATTGATGCAGCAGCAAACGATTACCGGAAAGGTCACCGATGCTTCCACCGGCGAACCGTTGCCCGGTGCTTATGTGGTTATTCAGGGTACTACCACGGGTACCCTCAGCGATGCCGATGGAAATTACAGCCTGGAGGTGTCAGGTGATGATGCGGTGCTGAGGTTTTCATCCGTAGGTTACGAGGCGCAAGAGGTACCTGTCGGTTCCCAGACCGTTATCAATGTGCAAATGATAACTGAAATCACGGAACTTTCCACCATTGTTGTTACTGGTTATTCGACGGAAGCAAAGAAAGACATTATAGGATCGGTTGCAGTAGTGGATATGGATGAAATGCTGAGTACTCCTTCAGGTAATGTGGGTATGCAATTACAGGGACGTGTCGCCGGCGTGACGATCAGCACCAATGGTACACCCGGAGGTTCCTCTAAAATTCGTGTAAGAGGTTTTGGCTCATTTTCCGGATCTGATCCGCTTTACATCATTGACGGCGTTCCCGGGAGTATTGACCGACTTAATCCCAATGATATTGAATCTCTCCAGGTTTTGAAAGATGCAGCTTCTTCATCAGTATATGGGGCACGCGCAGCAAACGGAGTTATCATCGTCACCACAAAGCAGGGCACATCAGGTGCTACAAAATTGGCCCTTGACTCTTATTATGGCACTAACTTCGTTAGTAAGAATGATTTTCCGGATCTTCTGAATGCCCGGGAATATGGTGAAATGTACTGGAAAGCCATGAAAGGTGCCGGCAGAAGTTACGGTGATGCCAATTGGGAACACCCACAATATGGCGATGGTCCTGAACCGGTAATACCTGAATATATCCTGGTATTGCTCAATGGCAATCCGATAGGCGGCGCAGAGCTTGAAAATCTGAGAACCACAGATCCCGCACAATTCAGTTCCCTGGTTGATCCGGCCAATTACGATTTTGCAAATCACCAGATCGTTAAAGCGGGCGATACCGATTGGTTTGACGAAGTATTCCACCCAGCTAGCATTCAGAGTCACAACCTGACTCTAACCGGCGGATCCGATCAGGGAAGGTTTATGATGGGATTTAATTATTTCAATGAGAAAAGTATGACCAGTAAATACGCTTATTTTACACGTTATACTCTGCGGGCTAATTCGAGTTTTGACGTTCTTAAGAGAATTCGGATCGGCGAAAACCTGCAGGTGTCCTTGCAGGATAGAAATAATGCCTGGGCTCAAAATCCTTATATATGGACGCCTCTGATCCCTGTATGGGATATTGCAGGAAAACCTGCAGGAGCGGCCGCTCCCGGACTCATGGACGCGGAAGACTCCAATCCCATAGGAGTCGACTGGAGACACCGATTTGACGGTTCCAAAAGCTGGAGCATTTTCGGCAATGCTTTTATTGAAGCTGATATATTGCAGGATCTTACATTCAGATCTTCCTTTGGTATAGATTATTTTTACACCATTGATAAAGTCTTCGAACAAAAAACAACTGAAGGGTATACTAACCAAACCGTTAATGGTTTGTATTTGAACAATTTGTGGGGTAATGTCTGGACCTTTACCAATACACTGAATTATTCCAAAACGCTGGGAAATCATACATTTAAAATCTTACTTGGAACTGAATCCATTAATGACTTCAATCAGAATATTGCAGCCAGCAGGGAGGAATTTTCATTTGAGCAGGTTGAGAGTTACCAGGTTTTGGATGCCGGAACCTTAAACCGGGATAACAGCGGGTCGTATTCAAGATCCACACTGGCATCATTGTTCGGACGGCTGGATTATTCCTATGCTGACAAATATATTATTAATGGTACCCTGCGGAGAGATGGTTCCTCAAAATTCGGGAAGAACAACCGCTGGGGTTATTTCCCTGCGGCCGCTATAGGTTGGCGTATTTCTGCCGAAGACTTTATGCAGAATATGAGATGGCTGACCGATATGAAACTGCGCGCCAGCTGGGGGATTATAGGTAACCAGACGGGTTTGGATGCTGAAAATCAGTTTAGCACGTTTACATCAACAGATAGCGAGTCTTATCCATTGGCGGGCACAAATACCAGTTACACTCCAAGCGCTACCATAGTACGGTTAGGTAATCCGGACGCCAGATGGGAAAAATCAGTAACGACAAACATTGGAATTGATGCTTCAATGCTTGCAGGAAGAATTGCGGTGACGGCCGATTATTTTATAAAGAAGATCGAGGACCTGCTGGTCACAAACCAACCGCCTTCAACCAGCCCCAGCGCTACACAACCATCGATCAATGCCGGCAATATGGTGAATAAGGGAGTGGATATGTCTGTAACCAATCGTGGTAGAATTCTGGGTAATCTTAATTATGAAGTTTCATTGAATTTCACCAAATACAATAATGAAGTAACAAAGGTTCTGGATAATCCTAATGCGACTCTTCAAGGAGGTAACACAAGACTGGGGAATGTGACCCTGACAAAACCCGGAAATCCCATTTCCATGTTTTACGGTTATGAAATTGAAGGATTCTTCAATTCACAACAGGAAGTGGACGATTATATTGCCGCTGGCTATAACAATACATGGAATCCTCCTGCAGTAGGACGATGGAAGATAAAAGACATCAATGATGACAAGGTAATCAACGACCTGGACAGGACCTTCCTTGGTTCCCCGCATCCGGATTACCAGATGGGGATGAACCTTTCGTTGGCATATATGAACTTTGATTTATCCGCATTCCTCTTCTTTAACAAGGGTGGAGATATTGCCAACATAGAACGGTTTTTCGTTGATTTTAATACTTTCGCCTTACAGCGAAGCGCGCGTATGCTTTATGATTCCTGGACGCCTGAAAATACCGATGCTATGCTGCCTAAGCTGGACATCAATGATACCTATTCAAACAGATACTTCACAGACTACTTCATTGAAGATGGCACTTACCTTCGTCTAAGAAACCTGCAACTGGGATATACTTTACCCCAGGATATGCTTAACAGGTTCAGAATGAATAACCTCAGGCTTTATGTCCAGTTCCAGAATTTATTCACTCTTACTAAATTCAGCGGATTGGACCCGGGTATTAGTATATCGGGTAATGATTTATCCATGGGTGTTGTGGGCGACCAAAATGCCACAGGTACTCCCGTGCCAAAACAAGTTGTTTTCGGTTTAAACCTTGGATTCTAAAATGAAGTATTAAACATAAAAGAATATAAAATGAAAACAATATTAAAAATCTTAATAATTAGTATATTCGGGTTAACTATATCCTGTAGCGAAGATTTTCTTGACCAGCCTGCTGTAGGATCCTTCAGTGAAGACATATTGAGTGACAAGGAAGGTGTATACCTGCTTTTGACAGGAGCCTACTCCTCACTGAACGGGTTCTGGTTCGGATTACACACGAATCCGTTGGAAGCCCTGTTTGGAACCATCCATGGTGGCGAGGCCTTTAAAGGCAGCAGCGCAAGTGATCAGGCACAGATGCTTGAATTTTCGCAATATCTTGTTACCAATGGTAATCCTGACATTTTTAGCTACTGGGAATATTATTGGGATGCCATTAACCGATGCAACCTGGTTTTGCAGACCATGACCGAGGTGAACGATATGACTGATGCCGAAAAATTGCAGGTAGAGGCGGAAGTGAGATTTTTACGGGGACATTATCATTTCCTTTTAAAACGTGCCTTCATGAATGTTCCATTTATAGATGAAAGCGTATCCCAGGATTACCGCATCTCAAATTTTGATGAAAATGGTGACTACGTTGATATATGGCCTCAGATCCTTGCCGATTTCGACTTTGCAAGAACAAACCTGCCTGCCACGCAAGCCCTTCTGGGCAAACCGAACAGCTGGGCTGCTGAGGCTTATTATGCAAAAGTCCTCCTTTACATGGGCAGTGATGGTTATGACACTTATAATGAAGCCCTGACCGTGATGACCAATGTAATTGATAATGGTGTAACCTCAAATGGAGATAAGTATGCACTAAATCCAAGGTATCACGAACTTTTCATGGCCAATACAGAAAACGGTCCGGAATCGGTTTTTGCTGTCCAGCATGCGGCGGTTGACGGAACTTCAGGTACCGGATACAGTTCAGGACCAAATGGCCTTGCAATAAGTCAGTTTAGCGGCGTAAACGGAATATATGGTGCACCCGGATGGGGACGCGGCTGGGGCTTTTTCCAGCCGACACCATTTTTCGTTGATCATTTTCGAGTCGATGCAAACGGTTTGCCGTTTCTTGATATGTATGATAATATAGGAACCCGCCTGGTCGATGATTATGGTGTACTCGCCGCCGATCCGTTTACAGTTGATCCGTCACCTGTTGATCCGCGCCTTGACTGGTCAGTAACCAGAAGGGGTATACCCTGCCTGGATTACGGCATTGCACCGGGTGAGACATGGACCCGCGATCAAAGCCATGGTGGTCCCTATTTAATAAAGAAGTGGTATGTTTCCAATGCCGAATTGGGTACGAATGATACTCAGAGCGGACGTTTGAGCAATGCCATCAATGTGAATATTATCCGCTTTGCAGACGTACTGCTAATGGCTGCTGAACTGGAAGCAAGGGTTGGAGATCTAAGCAAGGCAAGAACATATGTGAACCAGGTCCGTCAGAGGATGGTGGATAATTCGAACGACCCCCAGAACTGGGTTAAGATGGCTGATGGTGTTACCAATGCCGCCAATTATCAGATAGGCCTCTATCCCAGTGACGGGTCAGCTGCTGATGCTTTTACCAGCCGTGAAAAGGCACTGGATGCCATTCTGTTCGAGCGTACGCTGGAACTGGGGACAGAAGGTCACCGCTTTTTTGATGTGGTCCGTTTCGGAAAAGGGGAAGAAATATTTAATTCCTTCATAACCAACGAAGAAGAACGATTTGATTATCTGGAGGGATCTGAATATACCGATATACCGGACAGCTACCTGCCAATTCCCAGGGATGCAATTGACTTAAGCCTGAAGGAAGGCGTTGCTACACTGAAACAGAACCCGGGATATTAGCGATTAATAATCGACGATTTCTATAGGGCATTAAGTTAAGCGCTTTCAACTTACCTTAATGCCCTATTAAAAAAATAAGAAAAAGACATAATCCAATTCTTCAAACCAATTCATACTTACTGTGAAAATCATACCTGACTCTTCTAAAGGGTTTGTGATGCTTTTGGCCTTACTTCCATTAATAATCTCCTTAAATTGTTGTGGAACCAAAGAAAATCAGGAGTTATCCATTGTTTCCGACAGAACACCCGGAGATCCTGTTTATCATGGGTTGAATAAACTCAAGGATGCATTGAATGCCAGGAATATCTCCTTCGAGGAAGTTGAATCCATAGATGAAGCCCATGGGAAATTTATCCTTGTGGCAGGTTTGGCGTATGGAGAGGGTACGGCTTCACAGATGTTAAAAGAAGGTAATCACCCCGTTCCCCGGGCTCCCGAGGCATTGACGATCTGGAAAACCGGTTTTCAGGGAAAAACAGTCTGGGTGGTCGGCGGATATGATGATACAGGTCTGATGTATGGTTTGTTAGATGTGGCAGACCGCATAGGCTGGGGTAAAAACCGGAGATCGCCAATGAGTGAAGTTAAGGAAATCACCGAACAGCCGGATATTGCATACAGGGCAATTTCTTTTTATACCATGAACCGTTCCAACTGGGAAAACAAGTTTTACGATGAAGCCTTTTTGGAACGATACCTGGATATGCTGGCAAGAGACCGGATCAACACGCTTGTTGTGACTTTTGGTTATGAGAGTGGTGGTTTTCTTGCGCCGTGCTATCCCTATTTTTTCAATGTGGAAGGTTTTCCGGACGTTAAAATGGCTGGTCTTACACCCCGGGAACAGGCACGTAATCTGAATACGTTGAATCATGTAATATCGATGGCTCATGACCGTGGCATACGTTTCACCCTGGGCATCTGGGATCACATTGCCCCGGGTAACAGCGACGATACAAATAACAGAGATGGTGAAAGTTTTACATGGGTTATAGGTGGAAGCGGTGCTGTCCCTGCCGTACAGACGGGTGCCAGCAGTGTTCCCGTCAGTGGTGTGCAGACCGGAGATCAGACACCTCTGGATACGTCGGTAAATGTATCCGGCTTATCAGATGCAAATCTTGTTCCATACACGCAAGCGGCCTTGAACAAGCTGATTAAAGTAGTGCCTGAACTTGACGGCATACAGTTCCGGATCCACGAAGAATCGGGCCTCAGAACGGATCAAATGGAGTCTTTCTGGAGGGATGTATTTATATCCATGAAAGAGTCTGCCATGGCACGGACGCATGAGTCTGAAGAAACAGGTCTGTTACTTCACCTGCGCGCCAAGAATTTGCCGGCACCCATTGTTCGGGATGCAATTAGTACCGGGATAAATTTCAGGCTTATCACCAAACACTGGATGGAGCAAATGGGGATGCCCTGGAATCCGTCCAAGATCAACAGCGAGGGCCAGCAAAGCTCGCGCGCAGGCTATGCAGACTTTCTCACTTATCCGCAGGAATACGAAATGGATTGGCAGTTATGGAGCGGCGGCACAACCAGAATACTCCTGTGGGGTAGCCCGGATTGGGTTCGCCGCTTTGCCGAAGGCACTCACCTATACGATCGTTATGGCACAGATGGTGGTGGTTTTGTGGCCGTTGAGCCTCTTGCAACCAAGATGCACGGTCAGCCGCATGATGAAAAGCCATTTGATCTGTTAAATCCCCGGTATGTTTACTATGATTATGAGTTTGAGCGATACTGGCATTTTTACCAGGTGTTTGGCAGGTTGAGTTATAACCCTGATCAATCTCCTGACATATGGCACAAAGAATTTGAAATGCGTTTCGGCAGTAAAGCCGGACCTATTATAGAAACAGCCCTGCATAAAGCCAGCTGGATTCTTCCGCGCA
>CAYOPZ010000022.1:40926-45344 GCA_964406005.1 uncultured Bacteroidaceae bacterium | reverse complement strand
AGCAGCATTAAGTTTTGCGCAGCAAAATTTGCCGGCTGCGGTTTCACAGGATCTGTTCAATATTAAAAGCAGCAAGTATTATTGATCATCCTTTATTGCGGCCTGGGCAGCTGCAACCCGGGCAATCGGTACACGGTAGGGAGAACAACTTACGTAATTCATACCTACCCTGTGGCAGAATTCCACGGAAGCCGGTTCTCCCCCGTGTTCGCCACAGATGCCCACCTTCAGGTCAGACCTCGTGGAACGGCCCTTCCTTGTTCCCGTTTCCACCAGTTGTCCAACGCCTTCCTGGTCAAGTATCTGGAAAGGATCATTATCCAGTATTCCTTTTTCAATATAAACAGGAAGGAACTTGCCCGCATCGTCCCGGGAATAACCGAATGCCATTTGAGTGAGGTCATTGGTCCCGAATGAAAAGAATTCCGCAGATTCCGCAATACGATCGGCAGTCAATGCGGCACGGGGGATCTCTATCATGGTCCCTACCAGGTATTCTATGCTGTCTCCCCGTTCCTCGAATACCTTATCGGCCGTTGAACGTATGATTTCCTCCTGCATTTTGAATTCCTGTACCGTGCCGATCAGCGGGACCATGATCTCCGGAATGGCTTTGATGCCCTTTGCTTTCAGGTTGAGTGCCGCCTCTATGATCGCACGTGCCTGCATTTCGGATATCTCCGGGTATGTATTCCCCAGGCGGCAGCCGCGGTGACCCAGCATGGGGTTGAATTCAAGCAGTTCCTCCACCTTGGCCTGTATATCGGCTACGGGGATCCCCATCTCGTCGGCCATTTCCTTCTGGTTTTCCTCTTCATGCGGAACAAACTCATGCAAGGGCGGGTCGAGCAGCCTTACGGTAACCGGCAGATCATGCATGGCTTCGAATATTCCTTCGAAATCCGACCGCTGGATGGGCAGAAGCTTATCCAATGCCTTTCTACGTCCCTTCTCATCACCCGCCAGGATCATTTCCCGCATGGCCTTGATACGGTCACCCTCGAAAAACATGTGTTCCGTACGGCAGAGACCGATCCCTTTTGCCCCGAAGGAGCGTGCCACCTTTGAATCTTTCGGCGTATCCGCATTGGTGCGCACATTCATGCGGGTATATTTTTCAGCCAGGTCCATCAGAGCCCCGAAATCGCCGCTCAGGTCCGGATCCCGGGTGCCGATCTGGCCTTCATAGACTTCACCGGTAGTTCCGTTCAGCGAGATCCAGTCTCCTTCTTTCAGGATCTTTCCACCGGTTGTAAGGATTTTTGACTTGTAGTCGATTTTCAGGCTGCCGGCCCCCGAAACACAGCATTTTCCCATACCCCTTGCAACCACCGCTGCATGCGAGGTCATTCCTCCCCGGGCCGTCAGGATTCCCTTCGCCACATTCATGCCCCGGAGGTCTTCTGGCGAGGTTTCCACCCTGACCAGTACTACCTGCTTTCCGCCTGCGACCCAGTCTTCCGCCTCATCCGCAAAAAATACGATCTGCCCGGTGGCAGCGCCCGGCGATGCCGGAAGTCCCTTAGCCAGGACCTTTGCCTTCCTGATCTCATCACCGTCAAATACGGGATGCAAAAGCTCGTCCAGCTTATTGGGCTCAATCCTGAGCAGGGCCGTTTTTTCATCGATGATCCCTTCCCGCATCAGGTCCATGGCGATGGTGACCATAGATGCACCGGTACGTTTTCCGTTCCTTGTCTGCAGCAACCACAGCTTACCTTCCTGAACGGTGAATTCCAGGTCCTGCATGTCTTTATAATGCGCTTCAAGCTTTCTTTGAATATCGAACAATTCTTTATAAATATCCGGCATCTGTTCTTCAAGGGAAGGGAATTTTGCAGCTCTGTCCTCTTCACTTACCTGCGCAAGTACGGCCCAGCGTTTCGAGCCTTCCTTTGTGATCTGCTGCGGGGTTCTTATGCCCGCAACCACATCTTCACCCTGCGCATTGATAAGATATTCACCGTTGAACAGGTTTTCTCCCGTACCGGCATCCCTTGAAAATGCCACGCCGGTTCCGGAAGTCCCGCCCATATTCCCGAACACCATGGCCTGGACATTCACTGCCGTTCCCCATTCCTCGGGAATGTTGTTAAGCTTACGGTAGAGGGCAGCCCGGTCATTATTCCAGCTTTCAAACACCGCACTGATGGCTCCCCATAGCTGCTCCCAGGCATCTATCGGGAATTCCTTGCCGGTTCTTTCCCTGATAACGCGTTTGAACCTCCCCACCATCTTCTTAAGGTCATCTGTGCCCAGATCCGTGTCATTCTGCACTCCCTTCTCCTCCTTGATCTCATCAATGATCACTTCGAATGGGTCCTGGTCCGCCTTTGATTCGGGTTTCATACCCATAACCACGTCACCATACATCTGAATAAAACGGCGGTAGGAATCCCAGGCAAAACGTTCATTGCCCGTTTTGGCAGCAAGACCCTCAACCACCTCGTCATTCAGACCCAGGTTCAGGATGGTATCCATCATCCCGGGCATGGAGGCACGTGCGCCTGAACGCACCGAGACCAGGCAGGGATCTGCCTGGTCCCCGAACCTTGAATTCATAAGGTTCTCTATATTGCGTATACCATCTTCCACATCATTCCTGATGAGTTTGATCACTTCTTTCATTCCCAGCTTATTGTACTCGGTACATACTTCAGTGGTTATGGTAAAGCCCGGAGGGACTGGCACACCTATAAGGTTCATCTCTGCAAGGTTTGCCCCTTTACCTCCCAGCAGGTTTCTCATATCGGCCTTTCCCTCAGCCTGTTTGTTTCCGAATTTATAAACTCTTTTCATGACATTTTAACCTTGAAATTTTAAAAGTACAAATGTATCTAAAATATGTTTAAATCAGTTCTAAATTGGCCCCAATTCTCAGAAGCGGAAGGAAAAGTCCTGTGCCGGGCTTGTCAGGGCATTGAACGGGGATGGAACCGGATAATTGCATCCCTCAGGAACTGCCTGTCAAGATGCGTGTAAATCTCCGTGGTCAGGATGGATTCATGTCCGAGCATTTCCTGAACGGCCCTGAGGTCCGCACCCCTGTCGATCAGGTGAGAGGCAAAGGAGTGCCGGAATGTATGGGGACTGATGTTTTTCCGTATCCCGGCCATGGCAGCAAGGTCCTTGACCATGGTGAATACCATGACCCTTGAAAGTCTCTTTCCCCGCCTGCTCAGGAAAAGGATGTCTTCGTGCTCCCGGGCAATCGCCGGAAGAGCGTTCCGGTCGGGAAGATAATTGCGTATTTCCTTCATTGCCATGCTGCCGACAGGGACCAGTCTTTCCTTGCTCCCCTTCCCGATGATGCGTATGAATCCCTGTTCAAAATAGACGTTGGAAAGACGAAGGTCGGTCAGTTCGGTGACGCGGAGCCCGCATCCATAGAGTACCTCAAGCATGGCCCGGTTCCTTCTCCCTTCGGGCTTCGAAAGATCGATCTTTGCCAGTATCCTTTCAATCTCTTCCACGCTGAGCACTTCGGGCAGTTTCCTGCCGATCCTTGGCGTTTCCAGAAGTATCGTCGGATCTGTTTCTACAATGTCCTCAAGAAGAAGGAACTTATAGAATGCCTTGATCCCCGATACGATACGGGCCTGGGATCGTGCACTCAATCCCAGTTTATGGAGCCACGAAAGAAAATCACCGAGATGACGGGGTTCCACCTGTGAAGGCCGAAGATCAAGCTGACTGATTTCCAGGAAACGGATCAGTTTCTGAAGATCTTTTGTATAGGCATCTATGGAATTCGGAGAAAGGGATTGTTCCAGTTTGAGGAAGGTTTTAAAATCCCGTATGTAGACGTCCCAGTTCATCAGGATGGCCACCTTTCCAGGCAGAGGATCAGGGATACTCCCATGGCGGCCCCTGACAGCACCAGGTTCCAGTCCCTTCTTTTCACACCCGCAGCGCGTACCAGGGCAAACGAGATGAGAAGGACCAGGACCACGATCATGATCTGCCCCAGTTCAAGTCCCAGGTTAAAAGAAAAAAGCGGCAAAACAAGCTCATTTTCATTGCCCAGCAGGCTCCTCAGGTAGTTTGAGAATCCCAGTCCGTGGATCAGACCGAAAAACATCGCCAGCGCATATTTCAAACGGTGAGAAGACCTGGCTACATGGTCTGATTTTTGCAGAACATTTGAGAGACCGGTTATAAAGATGGTTACAGGGATCAGGAATTCGATAAGATCCGTGGAAACATGTAAAATATCCAGCGTGGCCAGGGCAAGGGTCAGCGAATGCCCGATCGTGAAGGCAGTAACCAGCACCAGAATCCGCTTCCATTGATGTAAGCCGTATACTGCGCAGAGTGCTGTCAGGAACAGGATGTGATCATACCCCTCAAGATCTGAAATGTGATCAATTCCCAGTGAAAGGTAAAGCCGGAATGTTGACATCAATTTAACAATTTCA
>CAYOPZ010000022.1:0-40826 GCA_964406005.1 uncultured Bacteroidaceae bacterium | reverse complement strand
CATACCTTCCCGGGTCCGGGCATCTACACCATCGTGGTCCAGGATCCCAACAGGAATTATGGCGTTGTGAACATACCCAATTCAGTGAATGTTATTTTTTCCATCAAGACCACCATAACAATCAATCCGGACATCGGAGACAACACCACTCCTGTGCTTTTAAACCCGCCCATAGACCGGGCAGCGACAGGTCAGATTTTTATCCACAATCCCTCGGCATACGATCAGGACGGGGACAGCATTTCCTACAGACTTACGGTCTGCACCGAGGAGAATGGTGAACCCATTGAGGGTTACACCCTGCCTGAGGCCAGTGACACCCTGTATGTCAACCATGCAACCGGGGATCTTGTCTGGGATACACCGGTTGACACAGGCATCTACAATATTGCCATTGCAATCGAGGAATGGAGAAAAGGGGTAAAGATCGGCAGCATTGCCAGAGACATGCAGATAGATGTGCATAAGACGGACAACCATCCCCCGGTGACTATGCCCCTGAGGGATTTCTGCGTGGAAGCCGGGGATCTGATCGAGTATGACATTCTCAGTACGGATCCTGACAGCGACCGTATTGTGCTTACTGCAAGCGGTGGGCCGTTTCTGTTTCAGAGGGACAGTGCTGCATTTGATTCCGTACTGCTCGCCGGGCGTGGATATATCGCTAAACGTTTTTCATGGCAGACCAATTGCTCACATGTACGATCCCAACCGTATAATGTGGTCATCAAGGCCGAGGACGACAATCCGGAACTCAAACTTGTTGATATAGGTAATTTCAGTATCAAAGTTATCGGTCCCGCACCGCAGAACCTGATGGCCCGGGCAGGTTCCAGTTCCATCCTTATCAGCTGGGATTCCTGTGATTGTGAGAATGTGACGGGATATGAAATCTACAGGAAGGAAGAAAGCAGCATGTATCAGCAGGATTCCTGTGTGAGCGGTGTACCCGGATATCTCGGGTACGAACGCATCGGAGTGAACGAAGGGAGGAGCATGACCATGTTTACGGATGACAACGGAGGCGAAGGCCTGCAACAGGGCATTGAATACTGTTATATGGTAACGGCACTGTACGGGGATGACGACGTCCCCGGTTATCCCTCGGCCGAGGCCTGCGACGTACTTATCCCGGGTTTACCCGTGATGCTGCAGGCCAGCGTAACGGATGTGGATGCGGCGGGTGAGGTCCTGCTTTCCTGGGCAAAACCGCTCGGGCTCGATACCATACCGGCCAACGGTCCGTACGAATATATTATATACCGTTCGGATCTTGATCCCGGTGGAGACAACCTGCAGGAGATTAATTCCTTTACAACCAGTGACCTGAATGACACAAGCTACATTGACTCTCCCCTGAATACCGTGAGTTATCCTTACTCATACAGGGTTGATTTATACAATGATGAACCCGGTAACAGGTTCCTCATAGGACGCCGGGAAGTCGTTTCCACCACCTGGCTTCAGATTGACGGAGCAGATAATGCAAACATCATCAGGGTGCGAAAGAACACACCCTGGGTAAATGACCGGTATGTTATCTACAGGCAAAACCCTTCCGGCACTGCATATGATTCCATTGGCTTTTCGGCCACAGGAGAGTATACGGATTCGGGGCTTCAGAACGGCCAGGAATACTGTTACCAGGTAAAAACCACCGGATGGAGAAATGTGAACGGGATCATTTATACCGCCGAGAACCTTACACATGTCGAATGCGGCATACCCCTGGATACCGTACCTCCCTGTCCACCGGACCTGACCGTGGAATCCTTCTGCGACAGCTCCTATAACCTGCTTGTATGGACCAATCCCAACAATACCTGTGCGAATGATGTGGTCGGATACAATATCTATTACTCCGCGCTGATAGACGGAAACCTTGTACTGACAGACAGTACGCAATCGGCCATTGACACAGTTTACGTGGATTCTCTCTCGGGCAGTCTTGCAGCCTGTTATGCAGTTACAGCGATCGATTCTTTCGGTAATGAAAGCCTTTATTCAACAGTGGTCTGTGTGGATAATTGTATCGATTACACCCTGCCGAATGTTTTTACACCCAACGGTGACGGCCGCAACGACTACTTCCGTCCCAATGCATATTCCTTCGTGGAAAGCGTAAATATGAAAATTTACAATCGCTGGGGAAATCTGGTTTATCAGACCGAAGACCCGGATATCAACTGGGACGGAAAGCAATTGAATACGGACAGGCTTGTTTCGCCGGGTGTTTATTACTATATATGTGATGTGTATGAACAACGGATCACCGGACTCGAGGTCCGGAACATCGTAGGCTTTGTATACGTGTTTATGGAATCAGACGCAACAAATCCCCCCATTGAATAATACAATTATGAAAAGATGGATTGCCATATGGATTGCAGCAAGCCTGACGGGGGTACTCACAGAAGCGCAGGATCCTTATCTGGAAGGAATCGCCAGGCTGGGTGAAGGCGATCTTACCTCCGCCGTGTCGCTTTTCGGAAGGGCCCTCGAAAACAACGGCTCGAATCCGGACATTCTTCTGAAAATTGCAGATGCACATTACAGGGCAGGAGATTTCCGGCTTGCCATTGAATATGCAACGAGGGCGGACAGTCTCGATCCCGGAAAAGGGAATTATCTCCTGGCAAGATCCTTTGCCGGGCGGGGAAACGCGGAAAAGGCCGTTTCATATCTGAGAAAGCATCTTGAATCGGCAGATAAGCTTCCCAGACCTGAAATCATTCTTGATAAGGCATTTTCCGGTATAGAAGAATCACAGGCATGGAAGGCACTCTGGAAACAAACATGGTATTCCGAAGCAGAAGATATTGAATCCGAGGTCACCTATCTGAGACGTTCGGGTGAATACGTTGCCGCACTGGAAAAAATCGATGAAAGCCTGAAGTCAAATGAAAGATGGGATAATCTGTATGCAGAAAAGGGCCGTGCACTGGACCTTATGGGCAATCATCAGAATGCAGTCAGTGCATTTTCCAGGGCCATTGAGATATCTCCCGGAATTGCATCGTATTATCTGGGCAGGGCAAGGGCTTACGAAGCACTGGGAAAATTCACGGAAGGCATCAGGGACATGGAACACGCCCTCAGGTTAGAGCCCGAAATGATCGGCCTTTATAAGGAGATCAGTCTTCTATGCCGGGATGCCGGCAATTACAGGAAAGCCACGGAAAGCATCCTTCAATACCTTTTGTATTACCCCTCCGATGCAGAGGCTCATTACATATGCGGTAATGTCTATTATGAATCGGGACAGTACCTGAAGGCCCTGGCCGCATTCAACCGGTGCCTCGACCTCGATACGGGCAAGGCGGAATACTTTATCGCCAGAGGGAACATTTATCTGAATGGAAAAACCTGGTCATATGCAATAAAGGATTTTTCCATGGCGCTCGACCTGGACCCCTTCAACCCTGAAACCTGGTACCTGAAAGGATTATGCCGGCTCAATATGCAGGACCCGGAAGGAGCACGTTCAGACCTGGAAAATGCGGTTCGGTACGGGTCAAAAAATGCCAGAGAATTACTTGAAGATATATCGCTTAAACAGTAATTATTTATTAAACCTAAAAAGAAAGATCATGTCAGTTTACAGAAGATCGATTTTCGCATTAAGTGCATTACTTGTACTTACGACGGTTGTCTGTCTCAATGCCGGTGCACAATTCAGGATGAACAGAGTGGTTTCACCTGAACTCCTTCCTGACAACCAGGTGACTTTCAGGCTTTTTGCCCCCAATGCATCCAGCGTAACAGTCAGGGGTGACTGGATGTCCATGGGTGCCAGTGGAGAAATGACAAAGAACGACACCGGATTGTGGGTCCTGACCCTGGGCCCGCTTTCCCCGGAATTCTACGGCTACACGTTCAACGTGGACGGAGTTACCGTCCTCGATCCGTCGAATGCCCGGATCAAGCGTGACGGGTTCAGAAATGCAAGCGTATTGCTGGTACCGGGAAAAGAGTCCGAATTGTATGAAGTACAGGACGTGCCTCACGGAATCCTGGCCAAGGTATGGTATGACTCTCCGACACTGAATTTGAAACGCAGGATGTATGTATATACTCCGCCCGGCTATGAAAACGGCACGGACAGCTATCCTGTGTTATACCTGTTCCATGGGGCCGGAGGTGATGAAGATGCCTGGACCACCCTTGGCCGGGCTCCGGAAATACTGGACAACCTTATCGCATCGGGTAAAGCAAAGCCGATGATCGTTGTGATGACAAACGGAAATCCGGGACAGGCTGCCATGCCCGGCGCAGCACCTGCAATGGCCGCCGAGGAAGCTCCGGGCATGGGCGGACCCGGCAATATGGCAGCAGGCAGGTTTGAAGCAAGCCTTGTAAATGATGTCGTGCCCTATATCGAAGATCATTACCGCGTACTCACAGACAAGAACAATCGTGCCATTGCCGGGTTATCCATGGGAGGAGCCCAGACACAGAACATCACAAACGACAACCCGGGAATGTTCGGTTATATAGGTGTATTCAGCATGGGAATCATGAATTTCGGCGGAAATGTTGACACTGCGCAGCGCGAGGAAAAGATGACGGCGCTGAAAAACAGCGGCGTGAACCTGTACTGGATCGGGGTCGGACAGGACGATTTTTTATTTGAAAGTGTACAGACATTGCTGGCGACCATGGATAAAATCGATTTTGAGCATACCTACAGGGAGAGTACAGGCGGGCATTCATGGAACAACTGGCGTATATATCTTTCGGAGTTTGCTCCCCTGCTGTTTAAATAGGCCGGGAATAACCATATGGAGAACAGATCTGCGAACAACAAGCTGAATTCACAACTGGTGAAAAGGCTCCGTTCGGAAGATGAGATGACTGTGCTGAAGGCGCTTGGCGAGTTGCGTTCAAAGGGAAATCTTGCTTACGTGCCCGAACTGCTGAATGTCCTGAATGTCTCGGGCAGTGAAACCGTGCAGAGGGAACTTGTCAGGTTCCTGGCCGACATAAGGGAGAAAGCGGTGATTCCTTATATCATCGATTCGCTGAGAGACCCCCGGCTGAAAACTGTGCATCACAGCATCATTTCGGCCTGCTGGCAGTCCGGCATCGACTACAGTGCACATCTTAACCTGTTCATAGAAATATTCCTGGCAGCCGATTACATGACATCGCTCGAATCCTTTTCCGTCATAGAGCAGTCCCTGGAACATTTGACGAATGAAGAAATCACACATAAAAGGGAACTCCTGCTCAAGGGCCTGGACAAGGTCAGTGAAGAGAAGAAACCCCTGGCCAGTGAACTCGTGAACCTGTTACAGGTGTGACCGGCCTGCCTCATTCATGGCTTGAGAAATATCTCATGAACTGGCTTCTTTCGTACACCTGCGGTTCCTTCAGACGGGCATAGCTCATCTTACCGCGAAAGGATTCCAGGTTCTGATGGTGATTCCGTTCCATCCATGCGGTCAGCTCATCCAGCATGGAGGCTATATGTCCGGGGCCCTTCCTGTAGATGGACGAGCATACCTGTACGGCCTGTGCACCGGCAAGCAATTGTTTAATGACTCCTTCTCCGTCATGAATTCCCGTAGACGCAGCAATGTGCATGTCCTTCACCATGGCCGATACGATGGCCACCCATCGCAGTGAAATACGCATGTCCGCCCCTGTGCTGAAAACATCGGAGGATGTCATCTCCAGGTCTTTGAGATTGATATCCGGGCTGTAAAAACGGTTGAAAAGGACAAGTGCGTTCACACCCCTGTGGTAAAGCATTTCTGCAAGGTTTACAAGGTTTGTGAAATAGGGGCCCAGCTTGATTATAATCGGGAAGTATACAATGTCCCTGACCTTTTCGGCAATGCTGAGATAGAGGTTTTCATAAACCTGCGAAGATGCATCCTTGAGGACCGGAAGGTAATAAATGTTCAGTTCAAGCGCGCTGGCACCCGCTTCCTCCACTTTCCTCGAAAACTCTATCCAGTCAAGGTCTGACATGCAATTTATACTGGCAATGACAGGAATGTCTACGGCTCCCCTGGCAGCTTCTATCAGGTCAAGATACTTGTCCACACTGTTGTTGCGGGTATAATTCCTGATATAGTCCTCCGCTTCGGGGTAGTCGCTGGAACCGGACAGCGATCCTGCCTCATACAGGATCTGTTCTTCAAACAGGGATTTCAGCACAACGGCTCCGGCCCCTGCTTTCTCGAGTTTCCGGATCTTTTCAACCGAATCCGTCAGTCCGCTGCTGCTTACAATGACGGGGTTTCGCAGGTCCAGCCCTGCATAACTTGTACTCAGATCAGCCATAAGAATTAAGTTTGGTGAATCTTGCTCCGAATATCAGGGTACCTATTCTTACCATGGTGCTTCCTTCTTCAATGGCGATTCCGTAATCTCCCGACATCCCCATTGAAGTTTCCCTGAAATCATCGGAACCTGTAAAATACGTATCTTTCACGTGCCGGAAAATATCCGCCAGTTTCCCGAATTCCCTTCGGATCTGCTTTTCATCAGGAGTGAAGGTAGCCATACCCATCACACCTGTAATGCGTATGTTCGAAACAGCGGCATAATCTTCCGACACAAGAATGTCCCTGATCTCCTCCTCCGAAAGCCCGAACTTGGTATCCTCTTCTGCGATGCGCACCTGCAAAAGACAGGGGATGACCCGGTCATTCTTCATCGCCTCCTTATTGATGATGTGAAGCAGCTTCATGCTGTCGACGCTTTGTATCAGGCTTACAAATGAAGCCAGGTACTTCACCTTGTTGCTCTGAAGGTGACCCACCATATGCCATTCAATATCTGCAGGCAATACGGATTGCTTTTCAACAAGTTCCTGTACCCTGTTTTCACCGAAAATCCTCTGTCCGGCATGGTAAGCCTCAAGTATCTCCTCCGGGGATTTGGTCTTGGATATGGCGACAATTTTTACATGGGAAGGAATGTGCTTTTTCAGCCTTTCGATGTTTTCCGTGATGCTCATTCATCAAGTTTATGCAAAATCAACCCGCTTCTGAGCTTGGGTTCGAACCAGGTGGTTTTCGGGGGCATGTAATTGTCCGTGTCGGCAATTTCCATAAGATCTTCCATGCTCACGGGGAAAAGGGAAAAGGCTGCCTTCATTTCTCCCGAATCAACTCTTTTTTCCAGTTCTCCGAGCCCCCTGATGCCTCCAATAAAATCAATCCGTGCAGATTTGCGCAGATCCGTGATGCCGATCAGGGACTGAAATACGTGTTCGGAAAGTATCGAGACATCCAGCCTGCCGACCGGGCTGTCGTCATAGGTACCCTCCCTGGCAGTGAGCGAGTACCATTTCCCGGAAAGATAAAGACCGAAATTGTGCAGGCCAAGGGATTTATGGGGGCTGTTGCCCTTGTCCTCAACGATAAATACCTTCTCGAGCTTCCTGAGGAATTCTTCATCACTCATTCCGTTCAGGTCCTTTATTACACGATTGTAATCAAGGATGGTCAGCTTGTCTGCCGGAAACAGAACGGCAAGGAAAAAATTATACTCCTCACCGCCGTGATGATCCGGGTCGGAATGCCTGCGCTCGTTTGCGATACCCGCTGCTGCTGCTGTCCGGTGGTGTCCGTCTGCAACATAGGTAAAGGGAATATCCGTTGCAAAGATCGTTTCCAGTTGCATGATCTTTTCCCTGTCGCGAATCACCCAGAAGCGATGGCCTATCCCGTCGTCGGTCGTAAAATCATATTCGGGCCGGGTTGCTGCCACGCCTGCAACAATCTCGTCAATCTCCATATGGGGCGGGTGGGCAAAGAAAACAGGTTCGGCATGAAAATTCGAAACCCGGATGTGCTTTTTCCTGTCCTCTTCCTTGTCCGGACGGGTCAGTTCATGTCGCCGTATGGCATTGTTCAGATAATCCAGTGCATGTACACAGCCCACAAGCCCGTACTGTGTTTTCCCGTTCATCGTCTGTGCGTAGATGTACAGGCAGGCCTGCTCCTCCTGGAAAAGGATCCCTTCCGAAATCATATGCTCCAGGTTGGATTTGCCTTTCAGGTATACCTGTTCGTCATACGGATCCGTCCCTTGAGGAAGGTCCACCTCCGGTTTTATCACATGCAGAAAAGAATATGGATTCCCTTTTACCTCTTCACGCGCTTCTTCGGAGCTGAGTACATCATAGGGATGCGAGGCGATCCTTGAAGCAAATTCCTCTCTTGGTCTGAATCCCCTGAAAGCTTTAAGTATAGCCATTGTCGTTATATTAAATTGGTACCTGCACTAACCATTCACCTGAAATGTATTATCTCCTTCCCTGAGATATGCAATGATCTGGTTTGCAGCGGCCACCCCTGCATTCATATTGGCTTCTGCAGTCTGTGCCCCCATTTTTTTTGGCGTGCAGAACAGCCGTTCTCCATATGCTTCTCTCAAATGGTCCGCTGTATCGGGGGCAATATCAGTGGCGTACCTGAAATCATTCCTTTCGGCAAACATCCGTGCAAGGGATGCTTCGTCGATCACTTCCTTCCTCGCCGTATTCACGAGCACGGCTCCGCGGGGCATTAGCGAAAGCAGATCAAAATTGATCGATCCGCGGGTCTTTTCATTTGCCGGGATATGCAGTGAAACATACCGGCATGTTTCATACAGCGATTCGACTGTATCAAGACACCCTGTCCCGTCTTTTTCAATGATGGATGAATCTATGAAAGGATCAAATGCATGCACCTGCATACCCAGGCCCTTTGCGATCTGTGCCACACGCCTGCCTACATATCCGTAAGCATGCAGTCCCAGGCTTTTCCCCTTTAGCTCCGTACCGGACGTACCGGCAAAACCGTTACGGCTCATATAAATCATCATTCCGATGGCAAGTTCTGCAACGGCATTGGAATTCTGTCCCGGGGTGTTCATGACCACGATCTTACCGGCGCTTGCGGCTTCCAGGTCAATATTGTCATAGCCTGCTCCTGCCCTGACTGCGATCTTCAGGTTTGAAGCGGCATCAATCACCGCTTTGTCAACGCTGTCACTTCGGACAATCAGAGCGTCCGCATCCGCAACAGCACTGATGAGAGCAGACTGATCGGGATATTTTTCCAGCAAGGAAAGTTCATAACCTGCAGATTCGACGATCTTCCGGATCTGCTGAACTGCTTCCGGGGCAAATGGCTTTACCGTGGCAACCAATACTTTTGGCATCTTGATTTTTTTAGTGAATGCTTTTTGTTTCAAATACTTTCATTGTTTCTACCAGTGCCTCGACACTTTCCCTGGGCAGGGCATTATAGGTTGAAGCCCGGAATCCTCCTACCGATCGGTGTCCTTTTATGCCTACCATGCCCCTGCCCTCGGCAAATTCAAGAAAATCCGGCTCGAGTTCCCTGTACTCCTCTGTCATTACAAAACAGATATTCATCATTGACCTGTCCCCTGCATCATCTACCGTGCAGCGGAAAAGCCTGTTTCGTTCGATTTCATCGTACAGCATTCCCGCCTTCTCTTCATTGATCCGCTGCATGGCAGACATCCCGCCCCTGTCCTTCAGCCATTTCAATGTTTGCAGGGCAGAGAAAATGTTTAATACCGGAGGTGTGTTGAACAACGATTCCTTTTCGATATGTGTTCTGTAATCAAGCATTGTCGGTATCTTTCTGTCCACCCTGCCGAGTATGTGCTCGCTGACGATGATAAAGGTCAGGCCCGCAGGCCCCAGGTTCTTCTGCGCCCCCCCGTAAATCAGCCCGTATTTCGACACATCGACGGGACGGCTGAAAATGTCCGACGACATGTCTGCAACGAGTGTTACATCCACCTCCGGGTCGGATTTTATTTCTGTTCCGTAAATCGTATTATTCGTGGTAATGTGAAAATAATCGACATCCCGGGGAACGGTGTAATCTTTTGGAATATAGGTAAAATTCCTGTCTTTTGACGAGGCAACCTCAACCATTTCTCCGAAAAATCCGGCTTCTTTCATGGCCTTGGATGCCCAGGATCCGGTATTCAGATAGGCGGCTTTCCTTTGCAGAAGGTTGTAGGGGACCATGCAGAACTGCAGGCTGGCTCCTCCTCCCAGGAAAATCACATGATGACCGTCGGGAACATCAAGCAGTTCCCTGACGAGAGATTGTGATTCCCGGATGATGGCAGTAAACTCCTTGCTCCTGTGGGAGATTTCCATCACCGATAATCCTGTGCCATCCAGGTCGAGAATCCCCTTTGCGGTATTTTCAACGGTATACTGCGGGAGTATCGAAGGGCCCGCATAAAAATTGTGTTTCTTCATAATCCTCGTTTTTAGACAATTACATTCATCGTCAGGTTGTTCTGCCGTACCCGTAAATTTCATAAAAAATCTGCCATATAAAACCAAGTTGTTAATATGTTTTTATATCTAACCTGATGGCCCCCGGAATGCCTCAAGATAATTCTCCTTCAGGCCAGGGATGACCCGGGTGACATCAAAGGTGTGGCAGTATTCGATCACGTCATCCAGCTTGTTTTTTCTCAGCCTGTGCCGCTGGGCCACCTTGTTTATATATGCCATAATGTTCTTGCTGGCACGTTCATACAGATGGACAGATGCAAGCGTCGAATCACATATCGTTTTATACTTCCCGGATTTGATAAGTTTTTCGGCCATGGCCCCTGCAAAAAGGCTGTCTTCAAGATTGAACTTTGTCTTCCAGCCGGCGCAGAGCAGGATCACATCCCTGCCCTGATCGATAAGGTAATTCGTCAGGGACGTAAAGTTCAGGTAGGCACCAATGAGTACCTTCCGGCATTCACTGGCCACATGGATGGCCTGTGTGCCGTTCGTTGTGGAATAAACAATATGTTTTCCCCTCACCCTTTCAGGGTTAAAATTAAAGGGCGAATTGCCGAAATCGGCAAAATCCTGCACGAGACCGTCCCTTTCGGCAGCCACAATGTAACCCTGTTTCTTGTATTCCCTGGCTTCTTCAAGGGTCTCGACAGGAATGATCCTTTCCGCACCGTTCTCAAATGCCGTCACAATGGCCGAAGTAGCGCGCAGAATATCAATGATGACTGCAATGGCATCCGGATTCCGGAATCCGGCGAACAAAGCCGGTGAAAAAACCACCTCGATCCTGTACTTTCGCTTTGCCATGGCAGGATTATGATTGGTCCGAATTCTTTTTATAAATGGGCAGTCCGACAACTTCAGCCCGCAACTGCCTTGCCCTGATCTCTATCCGCAATCCGGTTCCAGGCTCCGTAAATTCAGGACGAACATATCCCAGCCCTATTCCCGCATTCATGGAGGGAGACATGGTGCCCGAGGTGACTTCCCCTACCTGGTCGCCCGCCGGATTCAGTATCCTGTAATGCTGCCTGGGGATTCCTTTTTCAAGCATGATAAAGCCGACAAGTTTCCGCTGAATCCCGTCTCTGACCTGTTTTTCAAGCAGCTCCCTGCCGACAAACGGATTGTTATCGACAAACCTGGTGATCCAGCCCAGACCTGCCTCAATGGGCGTAGTGGTTTCGTTAATGTCGTTCCCGTAAAGACAGAATCCCATTTCAAGCCTTAAAGTGTCCCTCGCGGCCAGTCCGACGGGTTTGATGCCGAATTCTTTCCCTGCCTCCAGTACGGCATTCCATATCTTTTCCGCGTTATCGTTTTTAAAATACAATTCAAATCCCCCTGCCCCGGTATAGCCTGTGGCAGAAATGATCACCTCTCCCACCCCGGCCAGGTCCATCACATCAAAGCTGAAATGCCTCATTTGAGAAAGGTCCTTTGAACAGAGCTTTTGAAGGGTTCCAGTGGCCCGGGGACCCTGAACTGCGAGCTGAGAGATGTGGTTGGAAGCATTCTCAAGAATGGGTCCGTTCTTGTTCTTAACTTCCAGCCAATCCCAGTCTTTCCCCGTATTGGCGGCATTCACCACCATCAGATATTTTTCCTCATCAAACATATAAATCAGCAAATCGTCGACGATGCCACCATTATCATTGGTCAGACAGGAGTATTGTACTTTTCCCCTTTCAAGCAGGTGTATGTCATTGGATGTAACATGCTGTACAAAGCCGGCAGCCTCCGTACCCTTCACCCAGAATTCTCCCATATGGGAAACATCAAAAACACCTACAGCATTTCTGACCGTCAGGTGTTCATCCTTCACACCTGAATATTCAAGGGGCATATGAAACCCGGCAAAGGAAACGATCCTGGCACCCATTTCCCTGTGTAATTGAGTCAGGGCAGTGTTGTTCATGGGCCCAAAAATAACAAAAAATTATGCCAGGCGGAATATTATTTACTGAGTATCTTAAACTCCACTCTTCTGTTCCTGGCACGGCCTTCAGGGGTATCATTCGGGGCTATGGGCTGTGAAAACGCATAGCCCATTGCATCCAGGCGGTCCGCATCTATGCCGTGTTCAACAAGATATTCGACAACCGATTCCGCCCTTTGCTGCGACAGGCGGGTATTTACCCTCAGCGAGCCCGTATTGTCCGTATGCCCGGATATTTCCATCCGGAGGGTCGGATTGCTGTCCATAAACTTCACCACCTGCTCCAGTTGCGGATAAGATTCAGGTTTCAGTGTTGCCTTGCCGGTTTCGAAGAAAATATTCTCAAGCACTACGGTCGCCCCTACCTCTACCTTTTCAAGAGGGAAGTCCCTTATGATCTCATCGTCGGGATCTTCCGCGGAGATATCGACAAAATCAAGGAAAAAAAGATAGTCCTGGGCTACAATCTCCACGCCATATGCCTTCCCCTCAGGCAAACTGGCCTTGTAATAACCGGAATCATTCGATATGGATGTAGCCACAACCCTGCTGGCATCCACATCTATAAAGTCAAGCTTGGCCAGGATACCTTCGCTTGTACTGCCGTCATAAACCTTACCGGTCAACAGGTAGGAGGTATCGATATCCACGGCCACCGGGGGTCTGTAAAAACCGTTTTTTTTCTCCTCCGGGATACCGGCGATCAAAACATCTTCCGTACTCATTATCATTTCCTTTTCCTCGCCAAGGTACAGTATCCTGTAAATATCCCTGCCTCCGAATCCCCCCATTCGGTTGGCCGAGTAATATGCATACCTGGATCCGGAGGTAACCTTGTAAAAAACATCATCATCCGGTGAGTTTACCGGGTAACCGAGGTTTACCGGGGGGCTCCATTCTCCAAGATCGTTCCGGTCAGACCGGAATACATCAAATCCCCCCATCGTATTGTGCCCCTTCGATGAAAAATAAAGTGTATTCCCGTCAGGAGAAATGAAGACGGCTTCCTCGTCATAAGGCGTGTTCAGGTCATTTCCCATGTTTTCAGGGTCCTCCCATCTGCCCGTGGTACCCATTCTGGAAACAAAAATATCCTTTCCCCCGATGGTTTCCTTTTCATTGTCGGAAATAAAATAGAATGATTTTCCGTCGGGACTGATGCTCACCGATGTTTCTCTCCATTTGGATTTGAATTTCGAGCTGATGTTTCCGGGAGACGACCACTTGTCCCCCTTCCATTTGCTCTGATATATTGCACCTCCGGCCTTCTGTCCCTGGTAAATGTAAAGAAGGGATCCATCTTCCGACAAACCTACGGCTGCAGTGTTGTGATTCCTGGTATTTACAGGTTTGCCCATGAGCCTGGCCTTACTCCAGTCCTCTCCGTCCCGGGATGCCGTATAGATTTCTTCATAATATTTGTTGTCAATGGGGCTTCGTTTGGCCTTTTTATCATGCTTCCTGCGACTGGTGAAGTAAACCGCCGAATCGCCGGGTGCGAACAGGGAATTGTAATCATCCCCGGTGGAATTGATCTGCTCACCCATGTTATTTATGATCACCCTTTCCGGATTTGCAACCAGTTCTTTGCCGTTCCTGCACTCCTGGATCAGTTTTGTAACCGTACTTCTTACCAGGGCCAGTTGTTTGGGCTCCAGGTTTTCAAGATATTCCTGGTACTGCTGGATGGCATTGTCAAATTCCAGGGTCAGATGGTAGGATTTGCCCAGCATGTATCTTATATCCTCAGCCACATCCTCTTTTAAAACAAATGCCTTCTCAAGGTAGGACTGTGATTCGAACTTATCGTCAGAGAACAGGTAACAGACACCGATCTTGTAATTGAGTTCCGCATTGTCAGGGTTGTAATTGTTTGCAAGCAGATAGTGTTCCCTGGCTTCCCTGTAGGTTCCCTTCCCCGCCCTGAACAACTTGTCTCCCTGCTTTATATTCTTCCAGGCCGGATCAAAGCCGAGGTCCCTGTCGGTCTTGAATTCGCTTTTTCTGATCTTTACATTCATCTGGGAGAAAGACGACAATGTCAGGAGAAATGAGAATCCTATTAATAATGTCAACCTGTAATGCATCATTGTCCTCTATGTTTTGTCATTGCTCACACTCGGTCAATGCTTCCGTTGCTTCTTCAATACCCAGTTCATGTGCCCTGGTCCAGTCCGTACAGGCCCCATCCAGATCTCCCAGCAGTTCCCTGACGAACCCCCTGTTCAGATAAGCCGTTCCATAGGTTTCGTTTAATTCCACCGCTTTGTCAAAGCACTCCCTGGCATCCTCAATCCTGTTCATCTTGGCCAATGTATTTCCCTTATTGTTATAGGCCTGAGGATAATCCTCCTTCAGCAGAATTACTTTTTCGAAATCTTCCAGTGCGCCCTCATAATCTCCCATCTGGTATTTCGCAGTGCCCCTGTTGTTATAGGCCAGATAATAGGATGTATCCAGCGAAATTGCAACAGAATAGTCATCGATGGCACCCTGGAAATCCCCAAGACGGATCTTCACACTTCCCATGTTGTCATATGCCTGTGGAAAATCCGGCTGGTAATTCACAGCCTGACGATAGTCATATATGGCGCCCTGGTAATCCCCCATCAATCTCTTGGCTGTGCCACGGTCATGGTAGCATACGGCATAGTTCTGCTTCTTATTAACGGCCTCTGTAAAATCAAGGATGGCTCCCGTATAGTCATCCTGTAATAACTTGACCAAACCCCTGTAATAGTATACCTCCGGTTCGGTGAATCCTTTCATCAGGGCAGCACTCAGATCGGAACTCACCTGTTCTCCGGCACTTGTATCAATTGCGGCATATCCCCTGTAAAAATAGGCCTCGCCCAGGTTGCTGTTGATCTCAATGGCCATGGTGAAATCCTGTATGGCTTCCTGGATATTGTTCAACTGAAGGTTGACCTTCCCCCTGGTCAGGTATGCCAGGTCAAACAGGGGATTATAATCCAGGGCCGCCGATAAATACTCCAGTGCAACCCAGTAATTTTCTTCCTGAATGCTCTGTATGCCGTCATTATAGGCAATACTGGCATTCTTCCTGTTCTTCAGGCTGACCTGCTGGGCGGAACCCACGGATATAAATGCGAAAAGTAAAAGAAAAGACAGGTATAAAACAGGGCAGAATCTTGAATTCATCATAATCCGGTGCACGGTTAATTCACTTTGAAATATACGCAATTCACAAATTTAAGTTGGGGCCAGGCCTGAATTTTTATTAAAAATAAAAAATTTAAGTATTTTTATTTGAAAATACTGTAACAAATCATAACAATCACAAAATTATAAAACTGAATATCAATTATCTATGGAAACAGACCTTACTTATCTGGAGAATATGACAGAAGGTGACCCGGGTTTGATTTCCGAAATGATCACCATCTTTTCAACACAAGTAAAAGAGCTCAGTGATTTGATGTTTCAATATCTCGAACAGAAAAACTGGCAGGAATTAAGTAGACTTGCGCATAAGGCCAAATCCTCGGTAGCCATAATGGGAATGACCGGCCTTGTGGAAAAACTCAAGGAACTGGAAATACTGGCAAAAAAGGAAAAAAAAACAGATACGTTCGCCGGGTACATAGAATATTTTGACAGATCATCCCGGGAAGCCATTACAGAACTGGAAGCATATATGTCAACACGCTAGATATCTTAAACAAAGGAGCACATGTTAAGTACTGAAACAATCAAAGGCATTCTCGTTGTGAGATTTAACAACGTAACCCGTTTTAATGCATTGATCTCCGAACCTGTTAAGGAACAGTTGAAGGGATACTTTGCCAAACCCAATACCAAACTGATTCTGAATCTTGAAAACATTGATTTCATAGACAGTACAGGATTCGGGGTTTTTCTTTCCATCATGAAAACCGCCAATAACAATTACGGGTTCTTCAAGATCTGCAGCATCAATCCCGAGGTCATGGAGTTATTCAAATTGTTGCAGCTTCATAATGTATTTGAGATATACAATACACTGGAGGATTGTATCAAAAGTTTCTAGCAGCTTCTTTTACATAATGAAACATACCTGTTATTTTCCTGCCTGCCTGTCTGTAATGAAAGGCTGATTTTCACTATATTGGTGCTTGATTTTATTTTTTAATGCCAAACCACTACCATGAGTGAAAAGATTCTCAAAGCGCTGATGCAGCTTTTCGCAATCATTGCAAGGCCCGGCAGCAGCAAGGAAGACAGGAAACTGGTTGTCGAATCCTTTCTCAAAAGGCAGCTTAACCACGAGATCGTACAGACATACCTGGAGGTCTTTGATGAATATTATACCCTTTACCAGGAAAAGCAAAAGGAATCGACGAAAAGGATCCGCAGGATTTCCTCCAGTTCCGTTCGTGTATTGAAGATCTGCACAGCGATCAATGAAGAACTTGCCCAGCCCCAGAAAATCATTGTTCTGATCCAGTTGCTGGAATTTGTACGCTCAGACAGCAAAGAGATCACAGATCAGGAGATGGAGTTCATCAACACGGTGGCTGAAACCTTTAACGTACCCGATGATGAATACGGGGAAATCCGTGATTATGTACTGCTTACCTTCAAGGAAGTCCCTGAATCCGAGAATATCATGCTGATAGATGGCAATCCGGATTTCAGTCACGATAAAACCAAGCACATCCTTGTCGAATCCATTCAGGGCCAGATCAGGGTGTTGCACGTACCCAGTGCAAGGCTGTACTTTATCAGGTATATCGGGGAAAGCGAAATGTACATGAACAGCCAGCTGATCCAGGAGGACAAGGTATATGCCCTGACCTCCGGCTCCTCCATCAAGAATCAGCAGATAAAGCCCGTTTATTACGGGGATATCGTCAGCCGGTTCCAGCTTGACAAGATCGGGGACAGGATTACGTTTGAGGTGAAGGACCTTGTATACAGGTTTAAAAGCGGTAAAGTCGGGCTTCATAAACTGAGCTTCACAGGGGAATCGGGTCGTCTGATAGGCATCATGGGTGCCAGCGGTGCCGGGAAATCGACCCTGCTGAATGTATTGAACGGATCTGCACCCCCAACCGAAGGGGAGGTACTGATCAACGGGGTGAATATTTTTACGGAAAGGGAAAAAATTGAAGGAATTATTGGGCATGTCTCACAGGATGACCTGCTCATCGAGGAACTTACCGTATATCAGAACCTGTACTACAATGCAAAGCTGTGCTTCGACAATTATACGGAGCAGCAAATCGTGGAGGCGGTGAACCGTACACTGGAAAACCTGGGATTATTTGAAATCCGTGACATTCAGGTAGGGAGCCCGCTGAACAAGAAAATCAGCGGAGGTCAGAGAAAAAGGCTTAACATCGCTTTGGAACTGATACGGGAACCGTCGGTCCTGTTCCTTGATGAACCTACATCCGGACTCTCCTCAAGGGATTCGGAGAACATCATGGACCTCCTGAAAGAACTTGCACTCAAGGGAGCATTGGTATTCGTGGTGATCCACCAGCCTTCCTCCGATATTTTCAAGATGTTCGACAATATGGTGATCCTGGATACCGGTGGATGGCTGATTTATGACGGTGATCCCATAGAATCCATTATTTACTTCAAGGAAAAGATCCATCACGCAAACTTTAACGAAAGCGAATGTCATCTCTGCGGGAACGTCAATCCCGAGCAGATATTCAATATCGTTGAATCCAATGTGATCGACGAATATGGAAAAACCACAAAGATCAGGAAGATCTCTCCCAGGGAGTGGCATGGATATTATAAGGAGAGGGAGGCCGGTAATTCAAAAACCGGCGAGCAAAATACAAGGATACCCAAAATCTCGTTCAAAACCCCGGGCAAGTTCAAACAGTTCCTGATATTCTCCAAGCGTGATGTCCTTTCAAAGCTTTCCAACACCCAATATCTGGTGATCAATTTCCTGGAGGCGCCCCTGCTGGCCTTCCTGCTTTCCATAATCATTAAGTATTACAATGTAAATATCACCAATGTTTACGGATATACCCTGGAAGGGAACGATAATTTACCCGTATATATTTTCATGTCGGTCATCGTGGCCATATTCATGGGACTTACCGTCAGTGCCGAAGAGATCATCAAGGACCGGAAGATCAAGAAACGGGAAACTTTCCTGAACCTGAACTGGTCGAGTTACCTGATGTCAAAGGTGGTTGTCCTGATGTGCCTTTCTGCAATACAGGCTTTAACATTTGTCATCATCGGCAATACCATCATTGAAATCAAGGGTATGTACTTCCAGTACTGGCTGGTATTGTTCAGCGCATGGGTTTCCTCCAATGTCATGGGACTGGTGATCTCGGACAGCTTCAAAACCGTTGTGACCATCTATATCCTGATCCCCTTCCTGGTCATCCCACAAATCATACTCAGCGGGATCATCGTAAAGTACGAGCAGATCAATCCCAGGATCTCATCACCCACTTCCATTCCATGGTACGGAGAGATCATCACCGCCAGATGGGCATATGAAGCACTCGCAACCTATCAGTTCATAAACAACAAATACCAGTCGCAGTTTTACAAATATGACAAGGCCATGAGTGAAGCGGTATTCAAGAAGGATTACTGGGTGGTTGAAATGAAGAACAAGGTGGATAACGTAGAACGGTACAGGGACGATCCTGCACAGTCGGAATCTGTGGAAATGAACCTGGCCATCCTTAGAAACGAGATTAAAAAAGAAATGAAAAACAACGAACTGATCCCCTTCACCGGGATGGGTGATCTGACACCGGAAGGTCTCAGCACCGGTGTTCTGGACGCCGTAAGGGATTATCTTGAAAAGATCAGACGTTACAATATCAGGCTTTACAACAAGGCCAGCGACGAACGGAACCAGCTTGTGAATGAGATGCAAAAGACGAAAGAATCCGAAGCCGAGTTCTACAGGATAAAGCGTGAATACAACAATGAAGCCCTCGAGGATTTTGCAAAGAACTCAAATGTGATGGAAAGGATCATGCAGTACAAGGATCAATTCTACCAGAAAATCAACCCCATTTACATGGATCCGCCCCAGAAGTTTATCAAGGCGCATTTCTATGCTCCCAGAAAACAGGTGTTCGGTAGATACTACAGTACATTTTCAGTCAACACTGTCGTGATCTGGGTAATGACCATCATCCTGTATCTGATCCTGTATTTCAGGCTCTTGAAGAAAACACTTGATTTCTTCGAGGAATTAAGCCACAGACTGAAACTGAGCAAGGGGGAATGAAGCGGATTTGACGGATATGACCGGATCCTGTGAAACCGCAGCCGGCAAATTTTGCTACGCAAAACTTAATGCTGCTCTTCACAGGATCTGATCATATATAAACCACGGCTGGAAAAACTTGCTTTACAATCATTCCAGACAGGTTATTATGATAAGGCAGATATAAAGAGCAGCCTTAAATCTCTGATTTCCAGCTGCGGTTTTATATCTGCCTTCTCAGTAAGATTGAATGAAATGTTGTGGAACAGGATCCGGGGCAGTAAAAAAGGCTGCCCTTTCAAGACAGCCCTACCTGATATATTATATGTGATCTGAAATCAGTCTACAATCTCGATCATCTTGAAAGGTACCCTGATGATGGATTCGTAATCCTCTCCCGCCTCCAGCATGTCCTCATCATCTTCTTCGTAGTACCAGTTGATTAAAACTTCATTTTTTGCTTTATGAATGGCTTCAAGTTTTTTAAACACATCCAGTATGCATTTCGACGAACTGGTATTAAAATACTCCAGTTGTATATTGACCGTAGTCTTTTCTGTCGGACCCTTTGCGTATTCCTCTAGCCAGTCAACAAGGGGCTTATAAAATTCTATTGAATTCTCAGGTATTGACCGTCCTTTAATTTCAATGTTACCAGATCCTGCATCAAATTTAACAGTCGGTGTTTTCGGTGTGCCTTCAATTGAAATTGGTTCCATACGCTGTATTATTAAAATTTAAACTAAGTTTCCTAGGTGATAAAAACGTCCAGATTGAAAAAATAATAATCATCCACAAAATGCTGAAATGTGTATTCCAGTTTATTCCCTGTTTTTCTGGCGATGTCTACCAGACCGAGCCCGCCTCCTCCCTTTGCAGACAGCTTCTGATGGTTCAGAATGAATTTATACATATCTTTCAATTCATCCTTTGAAAGAGAATTGATCTTGTCAATTTTATCCTTCAGGAACTTGATCTTCTCGGAACTGATAAAATTACCGGTAGAAATTTTATAGGCGTCCCTTTCACGTGCCACAACAAGGATCCCGAACTTTGAATCGAGATCACTTTTTAACTTATCCGGGAGTTCTTCAACATGATGATATAGATTCTGCAGTGCTTCAACCAGCACATTGTATAGCTTTTTTCTGACCTTGGCCTGCTCATCAATACTATCCATCTTCTCCTCTATCTCTTCAAGCACATTATTGATCAGATCGGTAGTTATACTCCCCTTATATGCAACCAGAACATCTCCACCATTCAACTTCGAATAATACTCATGAACGTCAAAGCTCATCGGCAGCCTTCCTTAATTATTCTCTGGACTAAAGTTATGAAAAAATCTATCTGCTCAGCAAATATATAAAAAAAACTTACTACTCAAAAAATTAGACTATCAGGCAGATACAAAGATATTAAAATATTTAAATCCCCCCTGTCAGGGCCGGTCCGGATATACATTTATTCCCCGTATTCAGATCCTTAAATGCGGCAGATGTTTGTAAACGGCCTCAAGGGCATTGGACGACCGTTCAGCCCGCTGTCCCCTGATCACCTCACAGCTGCTGCCTGTTCTCCTGATTTCCGAGCGATATGCATGAAACAGCTCGAGACGTTTTCGTCCCGGGTTTTCCCGGACGGGATCAGGTTTCCATTCCAGGTCCGGATAACAAAGCAGGTACAGGTCTATCCGGGATTCATTTAAGGAACGGTCTATCCACTGCGGAACCTGATCAAATACCTCCCTGAACCAGATCTTTGTAATGATAAGGAAAGTATCCAGGATCAATACCTGCATATCCTTGCGGCCGTATTCGAGGTACTGTTCCCACTGGACCCTGGCAATGTGCTCTACGTCCTTCAGCGTATAGGCTCTGCCGAGCTGCTCTACATAGGCCCTGGCATATTCGGGGACATACGGACTGTTAAAGACTCCCGCCAGGTAGGCTGCGAGTTCCGTTTTGCCCGTCGACTCAGGACCGCTGATTACGATTTTATACATGATCTGCCTGTTCCATACTGCGCTTCCACTGAATGAATCCTGTCACGGAAATTATGGAATACAGGATGTAAAGGAATGTTGTGGGATACAAACCCTTATAAATATACAAACCTGCCGCTACACCGTCAACGAGTATCCAGACCAGCCAGTGCTCCAAAATTTTTCTGGCCAGCATCCAGGTAGCGATTATACTTGCCGCAGTAGTAAAGCTATCTCCCCACGGCACGTCGGAATCCGTGTAGGATTTAAGGATAAAAACGATGACCAGCAGGCACACCAGGAATGCCCCAGACAGTACGATACCCAGCTTGCCGCTGATCCGCGACACGGGTCTTCGTGACTGGTCGGAGGATTTCCCCCTCGACCAATAAAACCAGCCATACACACTTACGCCCAGATAATATACCTGCAGGCCCATGTCCGCATAAAATTTGCTGTTGAAAAAAATCAGGATAAACAGGGCGGATGAGAGAATCCCGAAAGGCCAGAGCCATATGATCTGCCGAACTGAAAAATACAGGTAGATCAAGCTGGTGATGACGCCCAGGATTTCAATATAATTCCCGATAAGCCACTTATAAAACAAATTTCAGGGAGATGTTTGATTCCTTTATTTTTCCTGCAGCAATGCCTGATATAACCTCTGATTTTCAAGAACTTCAGTGGCTTTAAGCACGCTCGGTACGGATGTGTTAATAATTTGATAGAATTCAGAAGTGCTCCAGAGATCCCTTGCGAGGTAGGCTTTCAGAAGAAGACTTATATATTCCCTGGACATTTCAAAGTCTTTTTCCTGGAAAGGAAGGCCTGCCGCGGCGGCGGAATCAATCAGATCATCCAGGAGGGCATTCCGTACCCTGAATTTATCCATATATACTTCAAACGTCGGATAGGACGAATACAGCTCATCCCGGTTATTATCCAGGTAATTCAATATAAAAATATTTAATATCCCCTTGTTAATCAATCTGTTATAGTAGGACGTAATATAACTTGTATCAATAGGGACGAAAAAATCAGGCATAATGCCGCCTCCGCCGTACACGGGCCGCTGGCTGATCAGTGTCAGGTATTTGAGGGAATCCGGAAAAACGCTCATGTCTTCGTGACTGAGTTCACCGGAATTGAAACGGTTGACAAGGTCTCTTGAGTACTCCTCGTAGCCGTTGTCATAAGGCTTCTGGATCAGTCTTCCTGTGGGTGTATAGTACCTTGCAATGGTCAACCTAACCATGGAGCTGTCTTGAAGCAGCAGGGGATTCTGAACCAGGCCCTTACCAAATGATCTGCGGCCGACAATCACGCCGCGGTCCCAGTCCTGAATGGCACCTGCCACGATTTCACTGGCAGAGGCGGATCCCTGGTCAATGATGATAACCACCCGTCCCTTTTTAAAATCCCCATCCAGTGTGGAATAAAACCGGTGTCTGCGTTGCGAATGACCTTCGTAATACACAATCAGCTTCCGTTCATCCAGGAATTGATCGACCAGACGGACCGCGACATCCAAGTATCCCCCGCCATTTCCGGAAAGGTCCAGGACCAGGTCTTTCATACCTTCATTTTTCAGCGTATCAAGCGCCCTTCCGAATTCGTCCATGGTTGTGAAGGAAAAACGGTTCAGCTTTATGTATCCGATGTCCTGGCTGATCATATATGAAGCATCCAGGCTGTTGATGGGAATCTTGTCACGGACAATGTTAAAATCCAGCAGCTCGTTTTCCGACCTCCGGGAAACCGAGATCGCAACGCTGGTTCCCTTTCTGCCCCTGAGTTTCGTGTAAACATCGTTGGTTTTAATGCCTATACCTGCCACATTCTGTCCTTCAATCATTACGATCCTGTCCCCTGCCTGAATTCCAACCTTATCGGAAGGCCCGTTTGGAACCGGATTGATAACAAAAATGGTGTCTTGCAGTATATTGAAGCTTACTCCTATGCCTTCGAAATTCCCCTGAAGGGGTTCTGACATCGCCTTGAACTCTTCCTTGGTAAGATAGGTGGAGTGCGGATCCAGGGTTTTGAGCATCCCGATAATGGCATTTTCCACGAGTTTGGATTTATCCACACTATCCACGTAATACTTGTCAATCCAGTCCAGTACCTGGCCGAACTTAAGGGATTCATCACTGAATATCTGGCTCTTTGAAACGGCAGGCTGAATCAACAACACAAACCCTAAAACCACGCTGCTTAACCCGGAGGCTTTTTTCATGAACTTATCTGAATTTAACAATAATGGGTTCAAAGATATTAAAAATACACATATTTGGTTCTGCCCTATTCCCATTCGATCGTGGCAGGGGGCTTTGAACTGATATCATAAACCACCCTGTTGATACCCCTGACCTTGTTTATGATATCGCTGGAAATCCTTGCCAGAAAATCGTACGGTAATTTGGCCCAATCCGCCGTCATGCCGTCCGTCGAAGTTACGGCACGCAGGACAACGGCCCTCTCATAAGTGCGCTCATCCCCCATAACACCGACGGAGCGAACCGGCAATAATATCACTCCTGCCTGCCAGACGTCCTTATAAAGCCCGGATTCCATCAGCCCGCCGATAAAAATATCGTCCGCTTCCTGCAGCATGCGTACATTGTCTTCGGTGATCTCCCCGAGAATGCGGACAGCAAGGCCGGGTCCCGGAAAAGGATGCCTGTAAAGGATGACGGGGTCCAGTCCAATGGCTTCACCCACCCTGCGAACTTCATCCTTGAACAGCAGTTTGAGAGGCTCCACGATACGCAGGTTCATTTTCTCGGGAAGACCGCCTACATTGTGATGTGATTTTATTTTTGCCGAAGGTCCCTTGACAGACACAGATTCTATCACATCCGGATAGATGGTACCCTGGGCGAGCCACTTCACATCCTCCAGCTTGCCTGCCTCTTCCTCAAACACTTCAATAAAATTCCGTCCGATGCTTTTTCGTTTCAGTTCGGGATCGGTTATCCCCTCAAGGTCTTTCAGGAATTTTTGCCTTGCATTCACCCCGATCACATTCAACCCAAGCTCCCTGTAGGTTTTCAGCACATTATTAAATTCGTTTTTCCGGAGCAGACCATTGTCAACAAAAATGCTGATCAGCCGGTTCCCTATGGCGTTGTGCAACAACATGGCCGTTACCGAGGAGTCCACCCCACCTGAAAGTCCGAGTACCACTCCGTCATTCCCGAGAGTGCCCCGGAGTTCTTCCACGGTATTGTGGATAAAAGACCCTGCCGTCCAGGATTGTGAACATGAACAGATATCCACCAGGAAATTATACAGGATCTGTTTCCCCTCCGTGGTATGATACACTTCAGGGTGGAACTGCAATCCATATGTATCTTCTCCTTCTATATGATATGCGCCTACCCTGATATCCCTGGTGCTTGAAATTACCCGGTAATTACCGGGGAGCTTCAGGATGGTATCGCCATGTGACATCCAGACCCGGGTGCCTGTTGACACCTTGTTCATCAGGGCCGATTCACGGTTTACAAATTCCAGGTTTGCCCTGCCGTATTCCCTGCTGGATGAAGGCTGCACTTCCCCACCGTAAGCATGGGCCATGTACTGGGCACCATAGCAGATTCCCAGGATCGGATACCTGCCTTTGATTCCGGAAAGGTCGGGCAGCGGTGCACCTTTATCCCTCACCGAAAAAGGACTGCCTGAAAGAATTATTCCTTTCACACTCTCATCCAGCTTCGGGATCCTGTTATAGGGATGTATCTCGCAATACACGTTTAATTCCCTTACTCTTCTTGCGATCAGTTGAGTATATTGCGAGCCGAAGTCAAGTATATGAACAACTTCCTGCACCTGTCCCTTTTATTCGATGGACGAAGTTAATAAATATCAATCAGTCTGCCTCTCTTGCTCCACCCTGAAAACATCACCGTCATTGACAGCCACCGTATCGGGGAATATAGGCTTTGCCTCTTTTTCCAGGTCAGAGACATGCTTGTATCTCGAAGAGAAATGGCCGAGAAGCAATTTGCCGGCGGACGCCTTTTTAGCAAGTTCAGCTGCCTGTACCGGGGTACTGTGGTAAGTATCATGTGCCAGGGAAAGGTCCGTATGCGAAAAAGTCGCTTCATGATAAAACAGATCTACCCCCTTCAGGAGAGGCAGGTTCTTTTCGTTGGGCCTGGTATCGGAACAATAGGCATAGCTCCGCGTCCTGAAGGGATCCATGGTTAGTTCCGAATTACGGATCAGCCTGCCATCCCCGGTCTCAAAGTCCTCACCCTTTTTGATCCTGACAATATCTCTGACCGGGATACTGTATTCCGCGATCTTTTCCTTGCGGATATTTCTCTCCCGGGGCTTTTCCCTGAACAGGAACCCGCAGGTTGGTATCCTGTGAATCAGGGGAAGGCTGATGACCTCTATATTCCTGTCTTCGTAAATTCTGGCCGATCTCCTGCACTGAAAATGATGGAATACCAGCTCGAAACCGGACTCGTTCCGGAAATATTTAAGGTGATCAAGCATCAGGTCTTCCAGCCGGTCAGGGCCGTATATATGCAATGCTTCCTCTCTTCCCATAAAATTAAATGAGGATATGAGTCCGAACAATCCGAATACATGATCCCCATGAAGATGGCTGATAAAAATCTGATGTATTTTCCCGAGACGGATCCTGTACCGCCGCAATTGCATTTGTGTACCTTCACCGCAATCGATTAAAAAAAACCGCTCATTTGCATTCAGCAGATGAGCGGTTGGAAATCTTTCGGATGTGGGCAGGGCGGAACTACTACCGAGTATTGTGACACTGAATGACACGGGCAGGGGATTACTCGGTGGCCCTGATCATTTCTGCTCCTTCCTCTACCGTATTGGCAATATTCAATACGGTGTCCAGTTGTGAAATCGTGATTAATCTTTCAACAGCCTCATTCAGCCCGGTCAGGACAAATGTACCGTTGGCGTTCTTACAAAGACGATTGGCAACAAGAATCGCACTCAGACCGGAAGAATCACAATAACGTACCTTGTCCAGGTCAAGCACGATGTTTTTTTCACCGTTTCCGGATACAAGTACAAGCTCTGATTTCAGTGTCGGAGCGATATGCGTATCCAGCTTCTCTTCCAGCACCTTGATCAAAGTGTAATCATCCTGTTTGTCGATATTGAATTCCATATGCACCGAATTTTATATGTTGCGAACTATTCTTTGCCGGTATTCTCTTTTTGTGATTTCCTGTCTTTGCTTTTTTTATCTTTATTTTCCATTTCAGATTTCAAAGCTGCAAGATCCGAAATGTCTCCCAGCGTGGTCTTCTCCGGACTGCCTGAGACCTTCCTTACAGACCGCCTGGTTTCCGGCCCTGAGCCACGCTTTTTAACAGCGTCACCCTTCTTCTTGTCTTCAAACATACGAGTATGGGAAAGTACGATCCGCTTCGCTGACTTATTGAATTCGATCACCTTGAATTCGAGCTTCTCATCAGCTTTGATACGCGTACCGTCCTCCTTCAGCATATGCTTCTGACCGACAAATCCTTCCACGCCATAGGGCAGGGCGATGACAGCACCTTTTTCAAAAATTTCAATGACCGTTCCTTCGTGTACTGAATTCAGTGTAAATACGGATTCAAACACATCCCATGGATTCTCTTCAAGCTGCTTGTGCCCGAGGCTCAATCGCCTGTTCCCCTGATCAATCTCCAGGACAACGACTTCAATCTCTTCTCCGATGGCTGTAAATTCAGCCGGGTGCTTGATTTTCTTCGTCCACGAAAGATCCGAAATGTGGATCAGCCCGTCTACACCTTCCTCTATTTCAACAAAGACTCCGAAATTAGTAAAGTTACGAACTTTTGCGTTATGTTTCGAACCGACTGCATATTTTTCTTCAATTTTTTCCCAGGGATCTGGCTTTAATTGTTTCATTCCCAATGACATCTTACGTTCCTCCCTGTCAAGTGTCAGGACTACGGCCTCCACTTCATCTCCAACGCTCAGAAACTCCTGTGCACTTCTCAGATGCTGAGACCAGGACATCTCCGATACGTGGATCAGGCCTTCCACACCCGGAGCAATCTCAACGAAAGCCCCGTAATCTGCAATGACAACCACCCTGCCTTTCACCTTGTCGCCCACATTCAGTTTCTCGTCAAGTGAATCCCATGGATGCGGGGTAAGCTGTTTGAGTCCAAGAGCAATCCTTTTCTTGTCATCATCAAAATCCAGTATGACCACATTCAGTTTCTGATCAAGCTCCATAATTTCCTCAGGATGGTTCACCCGTCCCCAGGATAGATCGGTAATGTGTATCAGTCCGTCAACACCCCCAAGGTCTATAAATACGCCATATGAGGTAATGTTCTTAACGGTCCCCTCCAGTACCTGCCCTTTTTCAAGTTTGGCAATGATTTCCTTTTTCTGCTGTTCAAGTTCAGCCTCGATAAGTGCCTTATGAGACACGACCACATTCCTGAACTCATGATTGATCTTCACAACTTTAAACTCCATGGTCTTGCCCACATAAGCATCATAATCACGGATGGGCTTGACATCAATCTGGCTTCCGGGCAGGAAAGCTTCGATGCCAAATACGTCTACGATCATGCCTCCCTTTGTACGGCATTTTATATATCCCTTGATGATCTCATCCTTGTCAAGTGCATCATTCACCCTGTCCCAGGAGCGCATGGCCCTCGCCTTCTTGTGGGAAAGCACGAGCTGCCCTTTTTTATCTTCCTGGCTTACCACAAACACCTCAACCGTATCACCTACCTTGAGTTCCGGATTGTAACGGAATTCATTCATGCTGACTATCCCTTCCGATTTGTATCCAATATTAATGACAACCTCGCGTTTGTTCATCGAGATGACCTTGCCGTCGATCACCTCTGCTTCGGCAATGGTCGAAAGTGTCTTATTGTAAAGTGTTTCGAACCTGGTTCTCTCAGCTTCGTCGTAAGTGGATTTCTTAACCCTGAAATTCTCCCAGTCAAAATCACCGGCGCTGTCTTTCCCCTTGCCTGGTCCGGGACCCGCTTTTTTCCCTGCAGATTCAGCCTGATCTGCAGGCTTTTGTTTTGTTTCGGGTGCTTCTTTCCCTGCGGTTTTTTCCTTCAGCTTTTCTGTTTTTTCCCCGGATACAGGGGTTTCGGATGTCTTCGCTGCTGTTTCAGCCGGTTCCTCCTTAACTACCGGTTCCTTGGTTTGTTGGGTGGGTTTTTTGTTATTCCCGGCTGCCGCTTTGGTTTCCTTTGGGGTAGATTTGGTTTCTTTTACAGTCTTTTTGGCTTCTGCTGCTTTTGCACCGCTCTTTTTATCTTTGTCAGCCTCTTTTTCCACCTTTCTCGTATCAGATTCTTTTTTGGCGGTTGTATCAGCATTTGTCTCCTTCGGGGTTTTCGGTGATTTGGCCTTTTCCTTTTTTTCTATGGGTTCCGCTGTTTCACCCTTGATTTTTGTTTTTTCCGTCATCCAGATAAAAAATAATTAATAAGTTAGACAATATGTATGGTCAATGGAGGTGCAAAAATAGCCTTTTATTCTGAATTGCACCAGTTCTAAGGTGAAATTCGGGCATATTTTTAGCGCAATGTAAACCGGAATCATTTACTTAAAATATTAAAAAGGTATATCTTTAGGTCCCCGTATAAATAACAAGCCTTATTTAATATAAACATTATTAATAATATAAATATTTCGAATGAAACCCTCATCATCATACCTTGAACAATCAAGGGATAATGACAAAAGGAGATGAATATATCAGTTAACTTTAATTTTGCACATGAGGGTTCGCCGTACGGGCCTGTGGATGGGAATCGCGAGTACGGCAACAAATAAACATCGTGACTGGATGAAGTTCATAACATACTGATAACATGATTTTTAATATAAAGATGTTCGAATGAAGATTACCGTTGTAGGGACCGGGTACGTGGGATTGGTTTCAGGCACATGCTTTGCGGAGACAGGCCTTGACGTGGTCTGCCTGGATATCGACAAAACCAAGATTCAAAACCTTCAAAAAGGGATCGTCCCGATTTTTGAACCCGGCCTTGACCGCCTGATTCAAAAAAATACTGAAAACGGCCGGCTTTCTTTCTCCACCCGGTACAAGAAAGCACTTGAAGATTCAGAGGCAGTTTTCATTGCCGTAGGAACACCGCCCGGGGAAGACGGGAATGCAAATCTGCAGCATGTACTGGAAGTGGGTTCTGAAATAGGCCGTATCATTCAGGATTACATTGTTGTCGTCACAAAAAGCACAGTTCCGGTCGGCACCGCTGAAAAGGTGCGGGAGGCTGTGCAGGCAGAGCTGGACAGACGAAGTGCGGACATCCCCTTTGATGTAGTATCAAACCCGGAATTCCTTAAAGAGGGAGATGCCATTGATGATTTCCTTAAACCCGACAGGATCATTATAGGGACAGACTCATCCCGTGCTGAAAAAATCATGAAAAGACTTTATAATCCTTTTCTTCTGAACGGTCACCCGCTCATATTTATGGATATTGCTTCAGCCGAAATGACCAAATATGCAGCCAATGCAATGCTTGCAACCAAGATCAGCTTTATCAATGATATCGCCAATCTCTGTGAAAGGACAGGTGCGGACGTCAATCTGGTAAGAAAAGGGATCGGCAGCGATAACCGTATCGGGAATAAATTCATATATGCCGGGGTCGGGTACGGAGGCTCCTGTTTTCCGAAAGATGTAAAAGCCCTCATAAAGACCGGGAAGGAATACGATTACCCCATGAAGATACTGGAAGCCGTGGAGTCTGTAAACCAGTCCCAGAAAAGCATACTTATAGATAAAATAACAAAACATTACGGCAACGATCTCAGGAACCGGGTATTTGCCGTCTGGGGACTCTCCTTCAAACCCAATACGGATGACACAAGGGAAACACCGGCAGAAGTGATCATTGACAGGCTTTTAGCTGCCGGAAGCAGAATAAGGGCATTCGATCCGGTCGCGATGAACGAGTTTAAAAAACAAATGGGTGACCGTATTGAATATTCACGCGACCCATATGAGGCAATTGTGGATGCGGACGGGCTCATACTGATCACGGAATGGTCGGAATTCAGGATCCTCGATTACACCCTGTTGAAAAAACGAATGAAAGAGCATGTGGTTTTTGACGGAAGGAATATCTATGATCCGTCCGAAATGAAGGAGAACGGAATAATATATTACGGGATCGGCCGTAAAACCTGAGAAATCAAGATTTTATGAAGCGCATACTGGTAACCGGAGGAGCAGGATTCATAGGCTCGCATCTATGTGAAAGGCTTTTAAACGAAGGGCATGAGGTTTTTTGCCTTGACAACTTTTTTACAGGTTCCAAGAAGAATATTATTCACCTGCTTGACCGGCCTTATTTTGAAATGATCAGGCACGATATAACCATGCCCTTTTATATGGAGGCGGACGAGATCTACAACCTCGCATGTCCGGCTTCACCCATACATTACCAATACAACGCGATCAAAACCATCAAAACCTCGGTGCAGGGGACCATTCATATGCTGGGGCTGGCAAAACGCGTAAAGGCAAAGTTATTGCAGGCCTCCACCAGCGAAGTATACGGAAACCCGCAGGTACATCCGCAAAGGGAGGACTACTGGGGCAATGTCAATCCTACAGGCATACGCTCATGCTATGATGAAGGCAAACGGTGCGCGGAAACCCTTTGTATGGATTACCACAGGCAAAACAACGTGAAAGTCAAAATCATCCGCATTTTCAATACATACGGACCCAAAATGCACCCTGGTGACGGAAGGGTCGTATCCAATTTCATTGTGCAGGCCCTGACCCGGAAGAATCTTACGGTGTACGGGGACGGATCCCAGACAAGAAGCTTTCAGTACATAGACGACCTTGTTGAAGGATGTGTCCGGATGATGGATACGCCTGACAAGGTAACGGGCCCGCTGAACATCGGAAACCCGGCTGAATTTACCATCCTTGAGCTGGCAGAAACCGTGCTCAGGCTGACAGGAAGCTCCTCCAGGATCGTCCATAAGCCTTTGCCGGAGGACGACCCTGTACAACGCAGGCCGGATATAAGCCTTGCAGGCAAACTGCTTCAGGACTGGAAACCGGAAATCCCCCTCGAGGAAGGTCTGGTAAAAACAATCGATTACTTTAAAAAGGAACTGCCATCATGATGAAAGGTATCATTCTGGCCGGAGGTGCCGGAACCCGGCTATATCCCCTTACCAAGAGCATTTCCAAACAGATCATACCCGTATACGACAAGCCCATGATCTACTATCCCCTTTCGGTACTCATGCTGGCCGGCATACGGGAGGTCCTGATCATCTCGACACCGGAAGACCTGCATCTCTACGAGGATCTGCTCGAAGACGGGCATCAGCTGGGATTGAAACTCAGCTATAAGATTCAACCCTCGCCCGACGGCCTTGCACAGGCATTCCTGATCGGAGATGAATTCATTGGCAAGGATCCTGTCTGCCTCATCCTTGGAGACAACATTTTCTATGGCCACGGACTCGGAAAGATCTTGCTCGAAACGGCAAAGCTCAGGGACGGGGCTGTGATCTTCGGCTATTATGTGACGGATCCCCAGCGTTACGGAGTTGTGGAATTCAACAGCAAGGGAAAAGTACTGAGCATAGAAGAAAAACCGTCAGCGCCGAAAAGCAATTATGCAGTGACAGGACTGTATTTTTACAGCAATGATGTGATTGAAAAAGCCAGGAAGCTGAAACCATCCGCCCGGGGCGAGTTGGAGATCACCGACCTGAACCGTCTATATCTGAACGAGAACCGGCTGAATGTCAGGATCATGGGCAGGGGAATGGCCTGGCTGGATACGGGCACACACGAGAGCCTGCTCCAGGCATCCAATTACATATATACAATCGAGGAACGTCAGGGCCTGAAGGTCTCATGTATTGAAGAAATCGCTTATAAAAGGGGATATATAGACAAACGTCAGCTTCTGGAACTTGCCAAACCGCTGCTTAAGAACCAGTACGGCCGGTATCTGATGAATATTGCAGAAGAAAAAATTTTCACCTATGATACATGAGCGCAGCAGATGAACATTCTCCGTACGGAAATAGAAGGCCTGATGATACTGGAACCCCGGATCCACCAGGATAACAGGGGGTATTTTTATGAAAGCTTCAATGAAAGGGATACGGAGGCAGCAGGCCTGCACATCCATTTCGTTCAGGACAACGAGTCCAGATCCGTCTACGGGGTAATCAGGGGGCTTCATTACCAGCTGCAACCCAAGGCCCAGACCAAGCTTGTACGCGTACTTGAAGGTAAAATATGGGATGTTGCCGTTGATATCAGGAAGGGTTCCCCGACCTATCTGAAGTGGGTCGGCGTGGAACTGTCAGACGAAAACAAAAGGCAATTGCTGATACCCAGGGGGTTTGCCCATGGATTTTCAGTGCTGAGTGATTTTTCGGTGGTCTTCTATAAATGTGATGAATTCTATGAACCCGGATTCGAAGCAGGCATTCGCTACAATGATCCGTTGATCAACATCGACTGGCGGGTAGATCCGGGAAAACAGATTTTGTCCGACAGAGACCTCGAACTGCCCCATGCAGGCAAGGCAAAGATGAATTTTTAAAACAGGCAGGCCATGATTTCCGTATTACTTACAGGGGCAAAGGGACAGCTTGGGAGCGAAATAGGAAGGTTATCCGGTGGTTTTGACAATCTGCTCGTCCTGAAAACGGATCTGGAGGAACTGGATATAAGCAGTGAGGATCAGATAAACCGGACCCTGGACTCGGGACGTTACCGGTACCTCATCAACTGTGCTGCCTATACGGACGTTGACAAGGCTGAAGACGAACCCAACCAGGCGTTTGCACTTAATAGCGAAGCCGTGTCGAAACTGGCCAGGATCTGTGATGAGCGCAGGATCCAGCTGATCCACATATCGACAGATTATGTCTTCGACGGTCGTAAGAATACGCCATACACGGAATCCGACATGGTGAATCCCAGGTCCGTATACGGCAGGAGCAAACTGGAAGGCGAACATGCCATACGGGATATCAACCGGGGAATCATAATCAGGACAAGCTGGTTATATTCCGTCTATGGCCATAACTTTGTAAAAACCATTATAAGGTTATCAAAGGAAAGAGACCGGCTGAATGTGGTTTTTGACCAGACAGGCTGTCCGACAAATGCCCGGGATCTTGCAAACCAGATATTGAAGATGATCCTGGCCGACCACAAAAACGCCCGGCCCCCACGCCTTGACCTGTATCATTACTCAAATGAAGGCATCTGCAGCTGGTACGAATTCGCAAAGGAAATCGTGGAGAGAATATCCGCCCGGTGTTCGGTGGTACCCATCGAATCAAAGGAATATATCACGCATGCCGAAAGACCACGCTATAGTGTAATGAGCAAGGATAAGATCCGTACGGACTACAATATTGAAATACCGCACTGGAAGGACAGCCTTGGCATGTGCCTGGAAGAAATCAACAAAATATAAGCCCGTCCGAATGGAACAGGAAAACCTGATCAGGAATGTTAAAAAGCAAGCGGCCGTCTGGCTTGCCAGCAATATCGACACGGATACCCGCCGGCAGATCGAACATATGCTGAATCATGACGAAACCGAACTGGTAGAATCCTTTTACAGGAACCTCGAATTCGGTACCGGCGGACTGCGCGGTGTAATGGGAGCGGGTACGAACCGGATGAATATATATACGGTAGGGATGGCCACTCAGGGGCTTGCAAACTATCTCCGGTCATACTTCGGGGAGCGCAGGGAAATCAGCGTTGCCATCGCTCATGATTGCAGAAACAACAGCAGGCTTTATGCGGAAACCACGGCAAAAGTTCTGGCTGCAAACAGGATCAGGGCTTTCATATTCACCGAATTGAGGCCCACCCCTCAACTGTCATTTGCCATTCGTGCCTTCGGCTGCCAGGCAGGAGTGGTCATCACTGCCTCTCACAACCCGAAGGAATATAACGGATACAAGGTGTACTGGGAAGACGGAGGTCAGATCATAGCACCGCACGATCGGAATATAATCACAGAAGTCAAGGGTATCTCCGGCATCAACGATATCAGGTTTGAAGGTGATCAGAGCCTGGTAAGAACCATCCCTGTCGGGTTTGACCGGGAATACCTGGAAAGAATATCGACATTATCCCTGTCACCCGAAGCCATTCGCAAACACCGCGATCTGAAAATCGTCTACACACCCATCCACGGATCCGGTGTCAAGCTGGTGCCCGAGGCTCTGAAAAAATTCGGATTTTCAAATGTCTTCCATGTGCCGGAACAGGACCAGGTAAACGGGGAATTCCCGACCGTACATTCGCCGAATCCCGAAGAACCTGCTGCGCTTTCCATGGCACTGGACAAAGCCGAACAGGTAGGTGCCGATCTGGTTATGGGTACCGATCCCGATGCCGACAGGGTAGGTATTGCCGTACGCGACAATAACAATCGTCTCATCCTGCTTAACGGGAACCAGACAGGTTCCCTCCTGTTCTATTATCTTATCAGGCAGTGGTCGGAAAAAGGAAAACTGTCTGGCAGGGAATACGTGGTAAAGACCATCGTAACCACCGAGCTTCTTGCCGAAATCGCCGCCAGCTATGGCGTCAGGATATTCAATGTGCTTACGGGCTTTAAATACATCGCCGGAATCATGCTGCGGGAAGAGGGAAAAATGAAATTCATCGCAGGGGCCGAGGAAAGTTACGGGTACCTGGCCGGTGATTTTGTCAGGGACAAGGATGCTGTCATGGCCTGTGCCCTGATTGCCGAAACTGCCGCCTGGGCCGGGGAAAAGGGTAAATCCCTGTATGACCTGCTTCTGGATATTTACATTGAATTCGGATTGTACCATGAAAGCCTGGTCTCCATCTACAAAAAGGGTAAAAGCGGTACGGAAACCATCGCAAAAATGATGGAAGATTACCGCTTGTCGCCTCCTTCCCGTCTGGCCGGTTCAAAAGTGTCGATGGTGCACGATTATCTTAGCGGGGAAAGCCTGGAAGTGTCTGCAGGCAGAAAAACAGCGATTGACCTGCCCCACTCGAACGTTTTGCAATACATTACCGAGGACAACACCCGGGTCTCCATAAGGCCCTCCGGGACGGAACCCAAGATCAAGTTCTATTTCAGTGTAAAGGGAAACCTTGAAAGCCATGAAACCTATCCCCGGTCAAGGGCCATGCTGGAAAAAAAGATTGAACATGTGAAAAAAGATCTGAAAATAGTAACTTCACAAGATAATTAAAACCGCCAATGAAATCCTACAGAAAAGAACTATGGTTCGAGATTCCACAGCGCCGGCAACTTGTAAACATAACGCCCCAAGTGCAAAGCTGCATGGCTGAAAGCGGAGTAAAAGAAGGCCTGGTACTCGTTAACGCAATGCACATCAGTGCAAGTGTGTTCATCAATGACGATGAATCCGGATTGCATCAGGATTTTGAGGTCTGGCTGGAAAAACTGGCCCCTGAAAAACCTTACTCGCAGTACAAGCATAACGGGTACGAAGACAATGCGGATGCGCATCTCAAACGGACCATCATGGGGCGGGAAGTAGTGGTGGCAATTACAGGAGGAAAGCTTGATTTCGGTCCGTGGGAGCAGATATTCTACGGCGAGTTCGACGGGATGAGGCGCAAACGGGTACTGGTCAAGATCATTGGGGAATAGCCCCGGGACCATTCAATTCCCGGCAAAAAACTGCTTCCCGAAGTTGATCAGGTAAAGCTGTCTTTCAGCCCTGGTAACTGCCGTATACAACCACCTGTAATACTCCGTGTTGATCATGTCCCTGTGAACGAACCCCTGATCCACGAAGACGGTATCCCACTGTCCCCCCTGTGCCTTATGGCATGTAACGGCATATGCATATTTCACCTGGAGGGCATTGTAAAAAGGATGTTCCCTTGCCAGTTCATACTTCTTCCTTTTATTCTTCACCTCCGGATAGTCCTCCAGTATACTGAAATATAAACGCCGGTTTTCTTCCATCCCAAGTGAAGGCAATGCCAGTTGAAGGGTATCAAGCATGAGCTTTACATCCATTTCAAGCTGCCGGTAATCGGGGAAACGAAGGGTCACATCCGCAAAACGGAATCCATACCTCTCCTCGTACCGGTGTATACCGGTGATTTCGGCAATGTCTCCGTTGGCTATGAAATCCATCTCCCTTTCATCCCGGGTCCAGAAATAATTGTTACGTACCACCATAAGCATATCCCCTGCAGTGATCTCCTGCTCTTTCCAGAGTATGTTGCTGCGAATCCCTGCATTGTAGTAATTGGCCCTTTTGTTTGAACGTGTAACGACAATGGTATTTGACATGCCCACCCTCTCATAGGCACTGGAAATCTCCCCTATCAGTTCATTCCCGCTGACCGTGGCAATGTCATTGTATTTGCCGGTAACGAACCGGGGCCATTCGTTCCGCTGACCGACCGCAAGTTTCCGGATCCGGGTTGCATTCATCAGTATTCCTGAATCGCGGGATTGCCGGATCACCTCATCAAGCAATACCTCCCGTACCGTAAGATTATAGGCCCCGAGGATGTCCCTGTCCAGGGCGGGGCTTATATCCAGCCCGACGGGAGGCAGTTGGGCGACATCCCCTGCCAGGAGCAGTTTACAGCCTTCCCTGCCGTAGACATATTCGATCAGGTCATCCAGGAGCCTTCCGCTTCCGAACATGTTCTGATCATTCCCCTGGTTGGCGATCACTGAAGCTTCATCCACGATAAACAGTGTATCCTTCTGTAAATTCCTGTCGAGCACAAACTGACCCAGGCCGTCCCTGCTCGATTTCTGGCGGTATATCTTTTTATGTACCGTATACGCAGTCCGTTCCGTGTAGTTTGACAGGACTTTCGCCGCCCGTCCGGTGGGTGCCAGCAGGACATAGCGTAACCGGAAACTGTCCAGGGTGTGGACAAGGGAACGGATCAAAGTGGTTTTTCCCGTACCGGCGAAACCATTCACCAGCATAATGTCCGTTGCATTTGAAGGGAGGATGAAAGCGGCCAGTTCCGACAACATTTTCTCCTGGCTTCCTGTCGGTTCATAACCCAGGTTTTTCTTTAAAAGATCGGCAATATGGTCCTTCAGCATGCTGTGGTATTATTCTCCCGTATGCGATTTTAAATTTAATTTTTTATATTAATTTTGACGCAAGGCATAACCAAATTCCCGGCAATTAAATGAAAACGATCATTCAGCTTATTTTACTTGTTGCCATAGTTGCATTGAGCTACCTGGTCTGGAGAAGCATCAACAAACCCATCGATTTTAACAGGGAGAAAGACCGGAGGGAGACGGCGACAATCCAGCGGCTGAAAGACATACGTACTGCCCAGCTTGCCTATAAATCGGAATATACAAAGTTTACAGGCGATTTCGACACCCTGATAAATTTTCTGAAAAATGATTCCTTTTCCGTGGTCAGGGCCATAGGAAGCGCACCGGACTCCCTGATTGAAGAAATCGGGAAGGAAAAAGCCGAATTACAGGCGTTGAAAGAGGGTTTGATCGTCAGGGATACCATCCGGCTGAGCGTGAAAGACTCTTTGTTCCGGGCCGGATATCCCATTGATTCCCTCCGGTATGTACCATTTGCCCCGGGGCATAAATTCGAAATGGGTGCCGGAGAGATCCAGACCGCATCAAAAGTGGCAATAAAGGTATTCGAGGCAAAGGTCCCCTACGATGTACTGCTTGCCGGGCTCGACAGGCAACTGATCATAAACTACAAGGAAGAAAGAGAAATGATCACGGGCTATCCCGGGCTGAAAGTCGGTTCACTCACAGAGGCTACAAACAACGCAGGGAACTGGGAGTAAACCATTTTCTATGCTGCAACTCGAGCTCCTGGATGAAACATTCGACCTGAACAAAACCGGTATTTACCATCTTTCCGTACAGGCTGACACGTACGGGTTATTGCTGGCGTTCCTGGATCCGTCCTCCGGAAAATACCTGGGGCTGAAACAGTATGCCTTTCCGGATACCCGGTCAGACGATCATCTTTATGAACAGATCGAAAAGCTGATCGGAGAAGACCCCCTGCTCCGGCAATCCTATGCCAGTGTAGCCTGCATTCACCCTGACATCCGTTCTACGCTCCTGCCGGCAGCCCTTTTTGACAGGAACCAGCTGAAATCCTACTTCGAATTCAACCATCCGCTCAAGAACCTGGACGAACTGCATTACAACTACCTGAGGCTTGCAGACGCCTATATTATTTTCCCGGTCTATCATGAAATTGCAAACCTGTTCCTGAGGTCCTGGGTAAATGCCTCCTTTTTTCATCCCGTTTCCCCCATGGTTGAGGAAGTACTCGGTCATGATCCGGACCTGACGGTGAACGTACATTTCTTCAACAGGCACTTCGACATCATTGTCAGCGACGGACATAAGCTGAAATTTCAGAACAGCTTCCGTTTTCGTTCCGACGAAGACATATTGTATTTCATCCTGTTTGTTTTCGATAAACTGGGACTGGACCAGAAAAGCACACAGGTTTTTTTATCCGGGAATATGGATAAATTTTCAGATCGCCCTTCATTTCTGCGCCGGTATTTCAAAAACCTGGCATTCCGGAAAGCGCCTTCCGGATTCCGGTACCCGCCCGTCTTCAATAAAATACAGGACCATCATTACACAACCCTGTTCAAGGTCTACCATTGCGTATAATAAGCGGAAAATACAGAGGCCGGCACATTCCCGTGCCGGCAGGATTCAGAGCCAGGCCCACCACCGATTTCGCCAGGGAGGGATTATTCAATGTCCTTAAGAACCATATTGATCTTGAGAATCTCCGGGTACTTGACCTTTTCGGCGGAACCGGAAGTATAAGCCTCGAATTCGCATCCCGCGGTGCGGTAAAGGTTGACCTGGTCGAAGCGGATCCCCGATCCTGTGCGTTCCTGAAAAAAACGATCTCCGCATTGGGCATGGATGCGATACGGGTTTGCCGGTCGGATGCATTCAGGTTCATCGAAAGGTCCGCAGAAAGGTACGACCTGATCTTTGCCGATCCCCCGTATGACCTCGAAGGGATCCCAGGGATCCCGGACCGGATCTTCAACCTTAATATCCTGCAAGAGGAAGGATGGTTCATCCTTGAACACGGCAGGAAGCATATTTTCAGCCAACATCCCAACTTCCTCGAATCCAGAAGATACGGGAACGTGCACTTCTCAATATTCGGCTGGAAATAATTCCCTGCCGGTCTTTTGGAAAATCAAAAATTAACTTAATTTTGCATCGCCATTGAACGGTGGCGTAGTTCAGTTGGTTAGAATGCCGGCCTGTCACGCCGGAGGTCGCGAGTTCGAGTCTCGTCGTCACCGCAAAGGTTCAAATCGCCACTCCGATGAAATCGGGGTGGCGGTTTTGTTTTTTCAGAGAACGAAGAAAACCTGTTTTCTGAAGTTGAATGGAAAAACAAAACGAAAATGCGAAGCATTTGAGATTTGAACCTTTGCAATCCCCCAAATTCGAGTCCGCGAATCCGCTGCAGGCTGATGAGCAATCCCGTCGCCACCGCCTCAAACAAAACCCCGTATTTATGCGGGTTTTTTGATTTTTCCGGAAAACGTTGAATGCACGCTTTCATACTAACGCCAGTGGGGCTTTATCTTTCTTCCCTCCGAACAATTCCTTATAACCTGTTATTACCGTAATGATATTTGATAATCTGTGTCATTAAGCCATGCACAGTGGTTATTATCAGTCAGTACTGATTCAGAATTAGCTAACAGTGGAAAATGAAGAAAACAGCATCCCGGTTCCTGATGATTTGATTATGAACAAGATCTATTTAATCCGGGGAAAACAGGTTATGCTTGACGCTGATTTGGCTGATTTATATACGGTTGAAACAAAACAGCTAAAAAGAGCTGTTCGAAGAAATATAACTCGCTTTCCGGAAGACTTTATGTTTGAACTAAGCTTTGGTGAATTCGAGAATTTGAGGTGCCAAATTGGCACCTCGCGTTGGGATTCAATAAGATACGCACCAATGGCTTTCACAGAACACGGTGTTGTAATGTTGGCTAGTGTCCTGTATAGCAATAGAGCTGTTGAAGTTAATATCCGGATTATCCGTATTTACAACAGATTGCGTGAAATTCTGAAGGATAATAAGGATATATGGCATAAACTTGAGAATATGCAGACTACATTAGTCGAACATGAGAATAGTATAATGGCAATTATGGAATATATAAAACAACTTAAAGAAGAGAAACAAAAATTGGAACAACAGCAGAATCGTAAAAAGATAGGATATAAATGATCGTTTTCGGTCTGATGTCCGTTAAGGAGATAAAAGGGTTGCGGTTTCGTCGTCACCGCATTAATGATTCTGTAACTTTTATGAAACAAGC
>CAYOPZ010000021.1:0-48472 GCA_964406005.1 uncultured Bacteroidaceae bacterium | reverse complement strand
AAACCGCAACCGAAATAAGAAATTAAGGTTGCTTTATATAATCTGTCTTCAAAAAAAAGGCCGTCTCAATTTGTTTTGAGACGGCCTTTACCAAACCAATCTATCTCACTGCCGTGTGACGGCTCAAAACTAAAACCAACCCCGGTTAGGAAAAAACCTGCCACTGCCCCTTAATCCTCTTTGAGGCATGTATCCGGACCTGTCACGGAACTGTCTCATTCCTGTGGCTCCGGCATCAAAACGTACCTTTTGATCTTCGGTTAAAAGACTGCGGATCTTGATCCTTCCTTCAATGTTAAGCATCTGTATCCGGGTTCTGATCCCGGAATTTTCCTCCACAAGCTTACTAATTGCATCCATGTCAGGGTCGTCTTTTTTCACCAGTGTATTTAATTCGGCATTGTTTACCTGGAGTTCGTCTCTGAGTGGCTGAACCTCTTTCAGAGTCTCGAGATTGATTTCTTCAATCTGGCTCTTCTGTTCTTCAGTCAATTCTGGAAAAAAATACATGAAATTCCCGTCCGGTCTGTTTGTTTGCATGGACCTTCTCTGAGGCTGTGCCATCAGGCTGTATGAAAGAGTTAGAATAACCGTAATGGCCAGCATCATCCTAAAATTCACATTCAATCGTTTCATTTTTTTCTTTTTTAAAGTAATCATTTTACGGTTGTCTGATTATTTAGATGGAAAAAACGCAAAAAGGTTTAATACGGGCCTGATGATTGCACATGGATGGTAAAAAGCCGGCTTTTAATTTTGCGAAAGGACCTCAATGCTTTTGATCACGTCGCGGTCGATCTCTTGTATAATGGGATAATAACCATTGTTATCGAGGATAAACCGGCCGATAAAAGCTTTTATATAAATCTGCAGGGTATGCTGGGAAAGGATGATCTCTTCTGTATCTGCAACAATGCCGTTGTCTTTCGCAAAATTGACGAATTGCTTTAATAAAGACTGGGAATCAAGATAGTCGGAAAGTTCGTGATAATTCGAGAACCTGCTGAGAGTTTGCCGGTTACCGTCCGCATATTTAAATGCAAATTCTCTAATCAGGATACTGTCGCTGACACGTTCCAGGTAGGGCGTAATCAGGGTTGTATCCAACGGAATAAAAATATCAGGCATAATCCCTCCGCCTCCGTAGACCACATTACCACCGGGAGTAATGAATTTCAAAGAATCCGCAAATTTTATGCTGTCCGCATATATCATTTCACCGTGTGCGTACCTTTCGCTCAGTTCATGAAAATACTCTTCCGACCCGTTATTGTAGGGCTTTTGAATGGATCGCCCGGTGGGTGTATAATACCTGGCGACGGTCAAACGCAATGCGGATCCGTCTGAGAATACGGTTTGCTGCTGTACGAGTCCCTTACCAAAGGATCGTCTTCCTATGATCAGCCCCCTGTCGTTGTCCTGCAGGGCGCCTGCAAGTATTTCAGAAGCGGAAGCCGATCTTTCGTCAATCAGTACCACGACATCATTATCCAGCAGTTCTCCCCGGGAAGTAGCCACAATATCCTTCCTGGGTTGGGCATGGCCTTCAGTATAGACGATAAGTGTGCCCGCATCAAGGAATTGGTCGGCGACATCTGTCGCTGCTTTCATTACACCGCCCCCGTTGTATCGCAGATCCAGTACCAGTTTCTGCATTCCTTCGTTCTTCAGTCGCTTAACGGCAGAGAGGAACTCATCATTGGTGGTCTTTGAGAATGTACTGATCTTTATATAGCCAATCTCATCGGTGAGCATATATGCCACATCAACGCTGGTCATGGGAATCTCATCCCGTGTGATTTCAAATTGAATGGGTTCCTCAACACCCCTCCTGATGATTTTCACTATAACCCTTGTTCCCTTTGGGCCTTTGAGCATGGATACGATGTCATCGGTGGACATATTTACACCGGCGATGGTGGAATCATCAACTGATATGATCCTGTCTCCGGCCAGGATACCTACTTTTTCAGAGGGGCCGTTAGGAATTGTTTTCATGATATAGACAGTATCTTCCTGCATGTTGAACTCTACGCCGATCCCGTGAAAATTACCTTCCAGGGGTTCATTGTATTCGGTCAGTTCAGAAGCAGGAATATACAGGGAATGCGGATCGAGTTGTTTCAATATATCGGGAATGCTGCTTTCGATCAGATCATTACGGTCAATGGAATCAACATATTCCTGTGCAATGTAGTCGATCATTCCGCTGATCTTGTTTAACCTGGGATAAATCTGGAATTTATTGGCCTCGGAAATTCTGTTAAGATGGTTGCCTATAAGCATTCCTCCAGCCAGAAAAAGTGCGAAAAGCAGGGGTAACAATGCATTTAATCTGTTCCGTTTCATGGTTCCGTCTCCAATGTGATTTTTACAATTTTAATACCTGCCTTTTCAAGAAGGGACAATCCTTCGGTCATCCTGTATTCGTCAGCATAAACAATTCTTTTGATGCCGGCCTGAATGATCAGTTTTGCACAATCCATGCAAGGAGAAGCTGTAATGTAAAGGGTCGCTCCCTCACTGCTGTTATTTGATTTTGCGACTTTTGTTATGGCATTGGCTTCCGCGTGAAGAACATAAGGTTTGCTCTGGCCGTTCTCGTCTTCACATTCGTTTTCAAACCCGGAAGGTGTACCGTTGTATCCGTCAGAAATGATCATCCTGTCCTTCACGATCAGAGCGCCCACCTGTCTTCGTTTACAGTAGGAATTCCGGGCCCATACACGGGCCATTTCCATATAAAGTATATCAAACTGATGCTGCTTTTCTTTGCTTTCCTCCATCTGCAGACCTGTTATTTGTACCCGGAGCCGGGATCGAACCGGCATGGGCAAAGCCCACTGGTTTTTGAGACCAGCGCGTCTACCAATTCCGCCATCCGGGCAGGACATTTTGAGTTGGCCGTTCCACATGTGCCGCCTTCGGAATTAGCCCTGCGAAGATAATAGAATTGTGATTGCAGTCCAAATGGAGTAAGGTATCTGGTCGGGTCCTGTGAAGAGCAGCCTTAAATCTCTGATTTCGGTTGCGGTTTGATGTCTGAGAAGGCAGATATAAAGAGCAGCCTTAAATCTCTGATTTCCAGCTGCGGTTTTATATCTGCCTTCTCAGTAATATATTGCAAAGCGGGATTAACCGGCCGCGGTTTCACAGGATCCGGTCAGACCGTTAAAGAAAAAGAGGGAGAAAACTAAATTGCGCGGGAGAAAACCTTTGGCTTGATAATTTCCTTTACGGCTTTGACGATGCCATCTACATCAAATCCGCATTCCCTGTATAATTCCTCTTGTGTACCTTGATCGATGAAGCGGTCAGGGACGCCCAGCCGCCTGACCCGTGAGGAGTATCCGTATTCGTTCATAAATTCCAGGATGGCAGAACCGAATCCGCCCATAATTGTCCCGTCTTCAACGGTAATTATTTGACCGAAACGTTTAAAGACCCGGTGCAGTATTTCCTCATCCAGTGGCTTGACGAATCGCATATCAAAATGTGCAACACTCACATTATCCTTTTCGAGGATGTCAGCGGCCCTGATAACGAAGTTGCCCGGATGGCCGATGGAAAGGATGGCGATATCGTTACCTTTCCTGACCAGTCTGCCTTTCCCGACAGGGATTTCCCTGAAGGGTTTCCTCCACTGCGTCTGCACTCCCCTGCCTCGCGGATATCGAATGGAGAACGGGCCATGATTTTTCAGTTGGGCTGTATAAAGGAGGTTCCTCAGGTCCTCTTCATTCATCGGTGCGGATACGATCATATTGGGAATGGAACGCATATAGGCAAGATCAAACACTCCGTGATGGGTTGCACCGTCATCACCTACAAGTCCCCCGCGGTCAAGACAGAATATAACAGGCAGGTACTGGATGGCCACATCATGTATCGCCTGGTCGTATGACCTCTGCATGAATGAGGAATATATGTTACAGTACGGGATCATCCCCTCGATCGCCAGTCCTGCTGAGAAAGTCACTGCATGCTGTTCAGCGATACCGACATCATAGGTACGTTCGGGAAGTTCATCCATCATGATCTTCAGGGAAGAGCCTGTAGGCATGGCAGGAGTAATGCCTATGATTTTATCGTTTTTCCTGGCGAGCTCCAGTAATGTATGCCCGAATACATCCTGGTATCTCGGCGGCTCCTTATCGTCCCTGCTCAGGGAGAAAATCCTGCCGGTTTCTTTGTCAAATTTACCCGGGGAATGAAAAGCCGTCTGGTTGATCTCTGCCTGAGGGAATCCTTTCCCCTTCTTGGTTTTTATATGCAGTATCTTTGGTCCCTGAATGTGTTTCAGATCTTTCAGGATTTCTGTCAGGTGCAGGATATTATGCCCGTCAACAGGTCCGAAGTATCTGAAATTCAAGGCATCGAAAAGATTGCTCTGTTTCAGGAGCATGCCTTTTACACCATGTTGGATCTGCTGTGCATAATGCTGCGCATTGGGTCCCAGCCTGGAAATCGCTCCAAGAATTTTCCAGATTTCGCTACGCAGACGGTTATAGGTCCTGGAAGTGGTAATGTCTATCAGGTATTCCTTTATGGCTCCCACATTGGGATCTATGGCAATGTTGTTATCATTGAGAATGACCAGAAGGTTGGATTTCTGGATTCCGGCATTGTTCAGTCCTTCAAATGCAAGCCCCCCGGTCAGGGCTCCGTCCCCGATTACCGCCACTACCTGCCGCTGATCTTGTTTTAGGTGATTCGATGCCAGGGCGATCCCGAGGGCTGCCGATATGGATGTGGATGCATGTCCGACGCCAAACGCATCGTATTCGCTCTCCGAGGGCCTGGGAAAACCGCTGATTCCTTTGTATTTACGGTTTGTGAAAAAGGTTTTTTTGCGTCCGGTAAGAATTTTATGCCCGTATGCCTGATGTCCGACATCCCAGACGATCCGGTCATCCGGTGTATCAAAAACATGATGCAGTGCAACTGTAAGCTCGACTACCCCCAGACTGGCCCCGAAATGCCCGGGATTGGAGGACACGACATCAATGATAAACCGGCGGAGTTCACTGCATAACTGAATAAGCTCGTCCGGTCCGAATCCCTTCAGGTCTGCGGGTGTATTGACCCTGTCCAGCAAGGGAAATTCATTCTTCTCCAAGGCAGACATATTATACGGTAAAGATACATAATAATCACGGAACCGGCAGTTGGTTTCCGTCTTTACAGTTAATAACTTCCCGGATGGCCGTTTCGTTCCGGGGTTTAATATTCCTATATTTCCGGGTTGAGGGTTTATTAAAGGAACAGATCCATGAACTATAGGATAACAATTTGTTTATCAATTCTTTATGTAAGTATTTTGTCAGCATGTGTGCCTGCTCAGCAGTTTCAGGATCTTGAGAATAAAAAGAAAATGCTGAACGATGAACGGGATGAACTCTTTGCAGAGAATGAGAAGTTGAATGTTGATAATCTTGAAATGAAAGCAAGTATCAATTCCATGGAATCAGACCTGGAAGGGGTAAGGGAAACCAGGGATGAGATACAGTCAGAATACGAAGGACTGCAAAATGACTTCAGTGACCTGAACCGGCAGTATGAAGATCTTCAGCAAACACAGGAAGCTTTGTTACAGGGGCATACGCGGGAAACAAGGAGATTGCTCACAGAGCTGCAGCAGGCCCAGGAAGATCTGGTAACTAAAGAAGACAGGCTGCGGGAGTTGGAAGAAAATGCTTCCCGGGAAATGCTTGACCTGGAAAAGCTCAGGGCGGAACTTGAGGATCGTAACCAGAGACTTATCGAACTGGAAAGGGTAGTAAATGACAAGGATGCGCAGATGAATGCACTGAAAGATGCCGTTTCTTCAGCCCTGTTCGGTTTTGAAGAGGAAGGTCTTTCAGTATATACCAAAAACGGTATGGTGTATGTCTCCATGGAGGAAAAACTGCTTTTCCAGACCGGGAGTATTGAAGTGGATCCAAAAGGTGTGCAGGCGTTGAAGACCCTTGCCGGAGTACTGGAAGACAATCAGGATATCCTGATCACCGTAGAAGGTCATACGGATGATGTTCCGGTCCGTTCCAATGCCTCATTTACGGACAATTGGGATCTAAGTGTAAAACGGGCAACATCCATTGTACGAATCCTCCTGGAAAATTCCTCCATAGATCCAACCCGCCTGATTGCATCAGGAAGGGGAGAATACCTGCCTGTCGATCCGGCCGGCACAGCCGAGGCAAGGCAAAAAAACAGGCGTACAGAGATCATTCTGACGCCACGCCTGGATGAGTTATACAAGCTTCTTGGAACCGACTGAATGCGATGTTTCAGACAGTCATAATATCCTTCTCCTTGGCTTCCAGTATTGTATCGATTTTTTCAATGAAATCATCCGTCAGTTTCTGTACATCAGCTTCTCCATTTTTTTGCTCATCTTCAGGAAGACCGTCTTTTTGAAGCTGCTTTAATTCCTCATTGGCATCCCGGCGGGCATTCCTTACACCTATTTTTGTATTTTCTCCCTCATTCTTTACCTGTTTGACCAGGCTGAGTCTGCGTTCCTCCGTCAGCGGGGGAATGTTCAGATGGATTACCTCACCGTTGTTTTCAGGTGTAATGCCTATGTTGGCCTGCATAATCGCTTTTTCTATGGGGCCGATCATATTCTTTTCCCATGGTTGAATGGTAACCGTTTTGGCATCCGGTGTTCCGATGTTTGATACCTGATTGAGCGGAGTAAGAACACCGTAGTATTCTACCATTATTCCATCCAGAATTCTTGGACTTGCTTTTCCCGCGCGGATTTTTGCCAGTTCATTCTCAAGATGCTGGATTGATTTATCCATTTTTGCCCGGGTTTCATCCAGGACCATGGTAACCAGTTCATCCATGACTTATGGTTTTAAGGAACAGAAAGTTAAATATATTTAATTTTTAACTAAAGTTCCAATTCTTTCCCCCTGAATAATGCGTTTCAGATTGCCCCTGACATTCATGTTAAAGACAACTATCGGGATGTTTTTCTCCCTGCACATGGTAAAAGCAGTCTGATCCATGATGCCCAGCTGATCACGGATCGCTTCCCCGAACGTAATTTCATCAAATTTAACTGCTGACATATCTTTCTCAGGATCAGCGCTGTATATTCCATCTATCCGTGTGCCCTTTAACAGGACATCTGCTTCGATTTCGACTGCCCTCAGCGAAGCGGCGGTATCGGTAGTAACCAAGGGATTCCCTGTTCCGAAAGTAAATATGGCTACCTCTCCACGTTCCAGGATGTCTATGGCCTTCTTACGGTTGAACCGGATTCCCACGGGTTCCATGGGTATGGCGGTAAACAGGCATGCAAGGGTTCCTTTGTTTTCGAGAACCGATTGAATTGCCAGTCCATTTATAACCGTTGCCAGCATTCCCATATAATCCCCCCTGATCCTGTCGAAACCTTCCTCTTCTCCTGTGAGACCCCTGAAAATATTTCCACCGCCGACAACAATCCCAACTTCAACACCCAGATCTGCGATTTCCTTTATCTGTTCTGCATACTCCTTCAGCTGGCGCATATTCATTTCATGACCACTTTCCGTAGCCAGGGCTTCACCGCTGAGCTTCAGTAGAATTCGTTTGTATTTTACCATCTTGTTATCCTGATCGGAATGATCTACGAAATTAACCTTTTCGGCAAAATACCATAAAAAAGCAGCCTTAAATCTCTGATTTCGGTTGCGGTTTCATATATGAGAAGGCAGATATAAAGAGCAGCCTTAAATCTTTGATTTCCAGCTGCGGTTTTATATCTGCCTTCTCAGGTAATATATTGCAATGCGGGATTTACCGGTTGCAGTTTTATATGTATGGTCAGATTCTGTGAAGAGCAGCATTAAGTTTTGAGTAGCAAAATTTGCCGGCTGCGGTTTCACAGGATCTGATCATTTATTGACCCGGAAGCTGTCTATATCTAGTCTTTCAGCCCGAATCTTACGAAACCCGTGACGCTCAGATCCTTGTCGATCTCCTGGAGGTACTGACGGACGGATTTTTTATTCTCCTTCACGAAACCCTGGTTAAGGAGCGTATTCTCTTTGAAGTATTTGTTCAATTTACCTTCTGCGATCTTGTCAAGGATCGCTTCCGGTTTCCCTTCCTTGCGGGCCTGCTCTTTTCCTATCTCGAGTTCCTTGTCAATGATTTCCCGGGCTACATCCTCTTTATCAATGGCAACAGGATTCATGGCGGCCACCTGCATGGCAATGTCCTTGCCGACCTGGACATCCGAAATTTCCTTGTTAAGTCCGATCATGCTTGCAAGGAGATTGCCGGGGTGAACGTAGGCAGTAACCTGTCCGGCGCTGATCTTATGACAGAAGGAAAGCTCCATTTTTTCACCGATCACGCCCACCTGCCCGGTCACTGCATCGGCAACTGTTTTACCGGCGTAAGGCAGTTTATTCAATTCATCAAGGTCGGCAGGTTGTTCCCTGACGGCCAGATCCAGGATCCCGCCTGCAAATTTGATGAAATCTTCGTTTTTAGCCACGAAATCGGTTTCGCAGTTAAGAACGATCATTACGCCTGTCTTCCTGTCTTCGGAGGCCCTGGCAAGGACGACTCCTTCACCTGCGTCCTTGTCTGCCCGTTTGCTGGCCACTGCCTGTCCCTTTTTCCGGATGATTTCGATGGCTTTGTCAAAATCACCCCCGGACTCCAGCAAGGCGTTTTTACAATCCATCATACCTGCACCTGTCATTTTTCTGAGTTTGGCAACATCGGCAGCTTTAATTTCAGCCATGGCGATAATTTTTTTAGTATTATACTATGTCTTCCTTACTTTCTTTAAGACTTTTTTTCGGTGAAGCTTTTTTGGATTCCGTTTTGGTAAACTTTTCCTCGATATCTGAATCGTCGTCGGCAACCATTACCTCTTTAGCGGTGCCTTCATCCCCTGTTGCTTCTTCATCAGTGTCATCCGTTCCGTCCGTTTCCGGTCCTGACTCCCCTTCCTTGACCGCTTCACCCTTTACTGCTTCAGCTTCTTCTTTGTCCTTTTCCAGCTTCCGCTCATTCAGTCCCTCCCCGATTGCCTTACATATGATATCGACAATCAGTAAAATGGACTTGGACGCATCATCGTTTGCAGGGATCGGAAACTCCACCCTATTGGGATCTGAATTTGTATCAACCATTGCAAATACAGGGATATTCAGGCGATTGGCCTCTCTTACGGCAATGTATTCCTTTGAGATATCTACCACAAAAAGTGCGGCAGGAAGGCGTGTCAGATCAGCAATGCTGCCCAGGTTCTTTTCCAGTTTTGCACGTTGCCTGGTGATCTGGAGTTTTTCTCTTTTTGACAATGTGGCAAAGGTACCGTCGGTGGCCATATTGTCAATTGCCGCCATTTTTTTTACCGCTTTTCTTATTGTAGGGAAATTGGTGAGCATTCCACCGGGCCATCGTTCCGTTACATATGGCATATTGACCTGTTTCACACGTTCGGCAACAATGTCTTTTGCCTGCTTTTTTGTAGCGACAAAAAGGATCTTGCGGCCTGACTTGGCAATCTGTTTCAACGCAGCAGCCGCTTCTTCAAGTTTTTCAGCCGTTTTTTGAAGATCTATAATATGAATCCCGTTACGTTCCATGAAAATAAAGGGAGCCATATTCGGGTTCCATTTGCGCTTAAGGTGCCCGAAATGCACACCCGCATCCAGTAATTCGTTAAAACTCGTTTTTGACATTAGACTGTGAATATTTGTTTACCTTCTGATTTATCAACCGGCAAGTAATCCCACCGGGAGTCTCACCAGTTTAGATACTAAACAATGCGACAGATTATCGCTTGCTAAATTGAAATCTCTTCCTTGCTTTGGGACGGCCCGGCTTTTTCCTTTCCACCTCGCGGGGATCCCTTGTCAGCAATCCACCGGATTTTAAAGCAGGCTTCTTTTCCGGGTCAATTTTAATCAATGCCCTGGCAATGGCCAGGCGAAGTGCTTCGGCCTGACCTTTAAAACCGCCGCCGTCAAGGTTTACCCTGATATCAAATTTTCCCTCTGCTTCGGCAAGCTTTAAAGGTTGTTCTACAATATACCAGAGCCTGTCTTCCTGAAAATATTCCTTGTAATCCTTCTGATTTATTGTGATCCGGCCTTTCCCCTCATCGACATATATTCTTGCAACGGCAGTCTTCCTTCTTCCTACAGTATTGATAGCCTCCATGGTTACTTGACAGCATTTAGATTGATTTCTTTTGGCGTCCGGGCTTCATGGGGGTGTTCCGGTCCTGTAAAAACATGAAGATTCCGGAACAATTCCCTTCCCAGGCGGTTCTTGGGGAGCATGCCTTTAACTGCTTTCTCAATAACGGCAGCCGGTTTTTTTCTGAGCAGATCTTCCGGGCTTTCGATCACCTGTCCTCCCGGATAGCCGGTGTGCCTGAAATACTTCTTATCGGTTGTTTTATTGCCCGTAAGCCGTATCTTTTCCGCATTGATGATGATGATGTGATCGCCGCCGTCAACATGTGGAGTATAATAGGGTTTGTGTTTTCCCCTTAAGAGTATGGCAACCTTGGAGGCCAGCCTTCCCAGCACCTGATTATCGGCATTGATCAATAACCATTCCTTTTTAACCATTTCTTTGCCGGCCGATTTGGTCCTGTAACTCAAAGTATCCACTTCATTGATATATTAAGCGGTTTATGAATATCCAGCCCTGGAATTGTGGTTCGCAAAAATACAATTATTTTTATTAATTCGACAATATTAGGGACAAATAATTTGTTAAATAAGGAAGTGCCATTCTATCAGCCAGATAGGTCCCTGTTTACAGGGTCCGGAACGGTAAATTAGAAACAGGCTGCAGGAATACTTCAACGAAGGATAAATCTTACTCTATGTTCGGAAAGGAAGTGCATAGGACCATATATCTGATTGCCCTGGCGGGTCTTGCACTCTGTCTCCCGTTTTCACTTTTTGCCACCAGCACTTTCATGATCGCTCTGGTGGCGAACTGGGTATTTGAAGGCCGCTTCCGCAGCAAGCTTCAAATCTTCAAGGCAAGAAAGAGCCTTTGGTTCATTCTTTCCCTTTACCTGGTTTTTATTGCGGGCCTTATCTTTACGGAAGATTTTCAGTATGCCTTTCACGATTTGAGGATAAAACTTCCGCTTCTTGTGATCCCTGTGGTGATTGGTACGTCGAGACCCGTGAGCGGGAATCAGCTAAGGTGGATACTGCTTTCATTGATCGCCGGTGTATTTGCAGGGTCCGTGGCCAGCTCCGCAGTTCTTTTCGGGATCATCGATTATCCGTATAACGACATTCGGGAAATCTCTATTTTTATAAATCATATCCGTTTCTCCCTTCTGATCGACCTGGCCATTTTTTCTCTTTTCTACCTTGTGATCGGGGACGTGTACCACAGCCGGATATGGCAAAGGGCATTGTATTTAATACTGATGTTATGGCTGGTGGTTTTCCTTTTCCTGCTGCAATCCGTTACCGGGATCCTTATTTTCTTTTTTGCGGGATCCGTGCTTTTCTGGATCAGGCTGAAAAATATCCGGCACCTTATACTGAGATGGTCCCTGGCTGTTTTCTTTATTGCAGGGCTGTTGCTGGTCATATCTTTCCTGACCAGATCAGTGAGCCGGTTTTATGATGTCGAGGAGATCAACCCCGCTACCATAGATAAATATACTGTGAACGGGAATCCCTACACGAATGATTTTGAAAGCCCCATCATTGAGAATGGTCATTATGTCTGGCTGTATGTTTGTGAAGAAGAGTTGAAGAAAGAATGGAACAGTATCAGCAGCATTGATTACGGGGGGAATGATCTCAGCGGGCAGGAAATCAGGTATACTATTATAAGATATCTTACCTCCCTGGGACTCAGGAAAGATTCGGCCGGCATTTCCCGTTTGTTGCCCGGAGATATTCGGTTGATCGAGGAGGGGAAAGCCAATTACATTTACGGGAAGAAATACATTTTCCGGTCCAAAATATACGAAGTGCTGTGGCAGATTGATGTGTTCAGGAAAGGGGCAAATCCATCGGGACATTCCGTGACCCAGCGGATACTTTACCTCAAAGCTGCAACAGGCATTATCAGGGACAATTTCTGGACCGGGGTGGGGACGGGAGATGTGCCGTCTGCCTTTTCGGATTACTATGAAAAGGTGCAATCACCCCTCGAAGACCGGTGGAGACTGCGTGCACATAACCAGTACCTGACTTTTTTCCTAACATACGGGGTATTCGGATTCATCTGGATCATTACGGCATTGATCTGCCCGGTTTTCCTTGAAAGAAAATGGACCGATTATTTAATGATCATGTTCGTTCTGACCGGTTTCTGTTCCATGCTCAATGAAGATACCCTCGAAACACATATCGGTGTTTCTTTCTTTGCCTTTTTTTATGCCCTGTTCCTGCTGGGAACCGGAGTACCGGATTCGTATGAGAACGCATTATGGACGAAGGATTCATGAGCAGCAGGCTGGGGAAAGACTTTTACAGGCGAGATGTGCTTGAAGTGGCTCCCTCCCTGCTGGGGAAGATTCTGGTCAGGAGATTTGAAAACGGTACAATATTCCGGAGCGTGATTACCGAAGTGGAAGCGTACCGGGGCACTGAGGATCTTGCCTGCCATGCAAGCAAAGGCAGGACCGCCCGCACAGACATTATGTTCCAACGGGGTGGTTTTCTTTATATATACCTGATTTACGGCATGTACTGGATGCTGAATATTGTAACGGCGCACGAAGATATGCCCCAGGCGGTCCTGATACGCGGACTGGCCGATGTCAGTGGCCCCGGCCGGATCACAAGACATCTTCTGATAGGCCGGGATTTTTATGGTGAAGACCTGTGCCGGTCGGGCAGGATCTGGATTGAAAACAGTGAAAAACAAATCCGTGTTAAAAGCTTCCCGAGGATAGGGGTTGACTATGCGGGAGAATACTGGAAAAACCAGCCCTGGAGATATACGATAGATCCTTCCTGAATTCCCGGATGTCGTTAAAAAATCTTAAAACAGGGACATTTATCGGTAAAATTCCCTTTATTTGTCAAAACTTACTGATTCCTCGAAACAATTGTATATGAACTCTTTCAGGAGGGCCAACATCCTTACGGGATGGATCGTTTTCATAATTTCTTCCATTGTATATCTTATGACCATTGAGCCTACGGCCAGTTTCTGGGACTGCGGGGAGTTTATTGCCTCAGCCTACAAGCTGGAGGTGGGGCATCCGCCCGGAGCGCCGTTTTTTATGCTTATCTCGAACTTCTTCAGCCATTTTGCCTCCGATCCCGGTCATGTGGCTAAATGGATAAATATCATGTCAGCCCTTGCAAGTGCCTTTACCGCAGCTTTTCTTTTCTGGACCATCACACACCTTGCCGCGAGGATTTTAAAGCATGAAGACACCCTGTCTTTAAGCCAGACCCTTTCCATTCTGGGTGCGGGACTGGTAGGCGCCCTGGCTTACACGGTATCGGATACTGCATGGTTTTCTGCCGTGGAAGCCGAAGTATATGCCACATCGAGCCTGTTCACAGCACTGGTTTTCTGGGCCATTCTGAAATGGGAGAATGTGGCGGATGAAAAAACAGCCAACCGGTGGATCGTTTTGATTGCATACCTCATGGGGCTTTCGATCGGTGTTCACCTTCTGAACCTGCTGGCCATTCCGGCGATCGTTTTCGTTTATTATTTCAGGAGATACAAGCCCGACAGAAAGGGGATTATTGCCAGCCTTCTGATCTCAGTACTGTTAATGGCATTGCTGCTCTTTGTCCTGATCCCGGGGATAGTAAAGGTAGCCATGGTATTTGAGCTCGTTTTTGTCAATGGATTCGGGCTGCCTTATAATACGGGCCTCCTGATATACATAATTGTACTGGCAGGATTGATCGTTTACGGGATCCTGTATAGCCACCGGACCGGGAAAATATTGCTTAACACAATAATTGTCGCTTTCTCGGTTTTTGTGATCGGTTATTTTTCGTATGGCGTAATACTGATCCGTTCATCGGCGGAACCGCCCATGGACCAGAACGATCCGGAATCGGTTTTTTCCCTGTTGTCCTATCTGAACCGCGAACAATACGGTCAGAGCCCGCTTGTCAGGGGCCAGTATTACAATGCACCCCTGACAGGCACAGTTGACAACGGTAAAATATACTCCAAAATAGACGGGAAATACATAGTTACGGATCACCCCCAGAAACTGGTTTATGATGAAAAATTCATCACCGTTTTCCCCCGGATGTGGAGTTCTGATCCCAGACATATAGATGCTTATAAGGTATGGGGGAGGATCAGGGGCAGGCCTGTGAATGTTACAAACCGGAACGGGGAAATTGAGGTCATACGAAGACCTGCTTTTGGTGAAAACCTGCGCTTCTTTTTCAGGTATCAGGTAGGATATATGTACCTGCGCTACTTTATGTGGAATTTTGCAGGCAGGCAGAATGATCTACAGGGTCATGGCGAGGCTTTCAAAGGGAACTGGCTGAGCGGGATAAGGTTTATTGACGAAGCCAGGCTCGGCCCCCAGGCAAATATTCCGGAAACACTGAGGGATAATCCTGCGCACAACAGGTATTACATGCTTCCCCTGTTGCTGGGACTGGCAGGTTTCTTATTTCACTACCTGAATCACAGGAGGGACTTCTGGGTGGTTGTCCTGTTGTTTGTTATGACGGGACTGGCCATCGTTGTATACCTGAACCAGTATCCCCTTCAGCCCAGGGAAAGGGATTATGCCTATGCAGGATCCTTCTATGCCTTCAGCATATGGATAGGCCTGGGGGTGCTTGCCGTCTCCGGATTCCTGGGCAGGAAGATCCCGGGCATTATTCCTCCGATTGTTGCCGTACTTGCATGCCTTGTTTTAGTGCCTGCACTGATGGCGCGTGAGAACTGGGATGACCATGACCGTTCAGGACGTTATACCGTAAGGGATTTTGCATACAATTACCTGAATTCGTGTGCGCCCGGGGCCATCCTTTTTACCAATGGCGACAATGATACCTTTCCACTGTGGTATGCACAGGAAGTGGAAGGGATCAGGACGGATGTCAGGGTGGCAAACCTGAGCTATCTCGGCGCCGACTGGTATATTGAGCAGCTTGCCCGTAAAGCATACGATTCCGACCCGGTTCCCTTCGGTATGACAAAGGACCAGTACAGGACAGGTAAACGGGATATCGTCTATCTCGTTGACCAGATAACGGATTATGTGGACCTGGGTGATGCAATGCAGTTTATCAGGAGCGAGGATACACGGACCAAAACCCTGGGCAGTTATGCAGGGCGGATCGATTATATCCCTGCAAAAAGGTTTAAAATTCCCATAGATTCTTCCCGTATCATTCAGACCGGAACCGTCAGACCGGAACTGGCGCATCTTATTGTACCGGAAATTCACTGGACCCTGAACCGGGATAACATTTTGAAAAACAGCCTGATGGTGATGGACCTGCTTGACAATAACGACTGGGAGCGTCCCGTTTATTATGCAATTACGGTATCCAGCGACCTTTACCTCAATCTCCAGGAATATTTTCAGCTGCAGGGACTGGCATACAGGATCGTACCCATAAGGCATACGTCTGTTTTGGGGGAGATAGGCAGCATTGACGCCGACCTGATGTATGAAAACATGGTGCATAAATTCCGCTGGGGCGGTGTTACGGATTCAACCGTATACCTGGATGAGAACAACCGGAGGATGCTGACCAATTACAGGAGTAATTTCGGGCGCCTGGCACAGGAACTGATCTCTCAGGGAGATACCGCAAGGGCCAGGGAAACCCTGGATAAATGCATGGAGATCATGCCTCACAACAGGGTGCCGTACGGGTATTTTGCCATCCCCATCATTGAAGCTTATTACAAGCTGGGGGATACGGAAAAAGCAAACGGAATTCTACTGAAAATGTCTGACAGCAACGAAGAGGAAGTGAGATATTTTCTGTCACTTGGCCCGCTATTTGCTATGAATACAGAATATGAAATACAGCTGAGGATGCATATCATTCAGGAAACGACAAGGCTTACATCCGAATACCATCAGGATGAGCTGTACCAGAGGCAGGAACAGAAATTTCAGGAGCTTTTGGTATTATATCAAACCAATCCTTAATTTTGCCGCATGTTTTTCGCAAAGACACCGGTACTTCTTATGAAACTCTTTCCGGAACTGATCTGGCATTTTTCCCACCGGAGTGAGCAGAAAAACTGCCTTTTTCTTACTTTCGACGACGGTCCCACACCGGAGGTAACCCCCTGGGTACTGGAACAGTTGAGAAAATACAATGCAAAAGCCACCTTTTTCTGCCTGGGTCGGAACGTGGAACGTTTCCCTGACATATACAGGCAGATCCTGGATGAGGGGCATGCTGTGGGAAACCATACATATAGTCACCTGAAAGGCTGGCAGACCGGTAATGCCGAATACATGAAAGACATTGAACTGGCAGGCAGAGTCATCCCGAGCAGGCTCTACCGTCCTCCCTACGGCCGGTTGAAAAAGTCACAGATACGTGAGTTACAGAAGAATTATCACATAGTGATGTGGGACGTACTGAGCCGGGATTATGACCGGGGCATCAGTCCTGAAAAATGCCTTGCCAATGTGCTGGAAAATGTAAGACCCGGTTCCATAGTGGTCTTTCACGACTCAATAAAAGCCAGGGAAAATTTGCATTATACACTACCGGTCCTGCTTGAAAAATTCAGCGGGGAATACCGGTTCTTACCCATCAATTTGAGAAATCATCACCCGGACATGCCTGCAAGGTCCCGGAACAACTCTTCGTACCGGTCAACGACCTTTTCCCAACGGTAATCCGACCTGATCTTTTCCATGTTGCCTGCCCTGTGCTTATGGAATTGCCCTTGCGGGTCGACAGGTTCGAGAAGGATTCTGCGCACGGCTTCTGCGGAATTGAAAAAACAGCCGTTATCGCCAAGCACCTCGCGGTTATAGGGATTATCGTGGGCTATGACCGGTGATCCCGCTGCCATGGCTTCCAGAAGTGAAGGATTCGTTCCCCCTACCGAGTGCCCGTGAAACAATGCTTTTGAGAAATGCCTGAGATTGAACAGCAGGTCCTGGTCGAAAATACTTCCGAGAAAAACAATGTTTTTCCTGCCCGAGTAGCGGGCATGTATCTTCTGCCCGTTACCACGGCTGTAATCTCCCGTAATTACCAGGGGCATTTCTCCTTCGGCGGCAAGAAATCCCTCGATGATCATTTGAATATTGTTTTCCTGTTCCAGCCGTGCAACCAGAAAGAAGTAGCTGCCGGCTTTCAGCCCCAGGGGATCGAGAGCTCTTTCATCCGGCAGTTCCCGGATCTCGGCTCCATACGAAATCAGAACCGGTTTGATATTATATTTTTCCGCATAATACCGAATGATATTGGGATGGTCGCAGATCAGTGCATCGGAATACCGGACTGCCTTTTTTTCTGCCTTTCGTATCCATTTTTGAATCGTGCTGTTCCATTTCGATCGCTTCCATTCCATGCCGTCCATGTGGGTGACGAGCTTCGTCCTGCGGAAACTGAGCAGCGGATAGGACGGAGACGCACTGGCATAGCCGCACTCAAGGACGATATCGGCCTTTTTCCTGACGGCATCCCGCAGGCACAGAAAATCATATATATAGTTCGCACCGGGTCCCAGTAGTTTTTCCGGCAGCCACTTTCGCACAATACTCACACGGTCGAATGTTTTTTCACGGTACTCGTGATAACGGGGATTGTAAACCCACACAGTATGGCCTTTCCTTGCCAGCCCGGACGAAAGGTATTCTGCGAATTGCTCAAAACCCCCGTACCTGTTGGGTATGCCCCTGGTTCCCGTGATGGCGATTTTCATATGATGGGTTTTTACTTTTATAGCCTTTTCAAATATCCTCTGCAAAAGTTTAATTTTGTCAAAAGCTGTGTTTGCTTCAATATAACCAAATCCCTTTGAAAAACCCTGCCGATCCCGGACGAATTTTACTTGTAACGCCCTATACGGTCCCGGATTATTCCGGCAGCGGGATCAATGCCTTTCACTTCGCACGCTTCCTGAACAAGGAAAACCTCAAGGCCACCATCCTGACTTTCAACCGCAACCTAAAGTATCGGTCTGGAGTAACTACTAATGATGTTCCTATAATACGAATACCTTACTATAACAGGAATCTGTTCACAAAAATACTTTCTCTTGGTTTTATCGGGCCATACTATATTCTGTATGTAATCAGGTCCGATATTATAATAATTTATGGGGGTAAGACAATTGCATACCAGGTTTTAATCCTCCTGTGTAAAATTACCGGGAAAAAGGTAATTTTTCAATCATTGCTTTTGGATGTGGATGATATACCATCTCTTTTGGCTAATAAGAACAGGATACTGAAATATTTTGAATCGAGGCTATTTGAAAAAATTGATTTATACCATTCGATAACTCCTGCATTTTTCGAAAGATTCAAGGAATTGATAACTGTGGATAACAATATTCTGATTTGCCCTCAGGGTGTTGATATTCAACATTTCCATCCTTTTGAGAGAGAGGAAGTAAAAGCTATAAAGCAAAAATACGGGATAAACGTAAAAGACTTTATTATCCTTTCCATAGGATTTGTAATCCCGAGAAAAGGTTTTTTAGAGATTATAAAGGTGCTCGAAACACTTTCATTTGACTTTCGATATTTTATCATTGGAGAAAATGAATTTGGTAAAAATCATTTTTTATTCCATGAACATATTCAGGCAATCCATATCATGACAGAAGGGAAGAAGCTGCTGGGCGACAAGCTTATTTTTGCAGGTACAAAAGACAAGATGGTGGACTATTACAATATGGCTGACCTCCTGGTTTTCAATTCAGACCAGGAAGGGCTGCCGAATACCCTGTTGGAAGCAATGGCCTGTGGTTGCCCTGTTCTTTTCAGAGATTTGCCGGGAATCAGCAATTATATTTTGCATCATAAAGAAAATGGCATCCTTTTCGGCAATAGCCGCGAAATGAAGAACTGGATTGTCAGACTTTATAATGATGAAAACCTGCGCAGGAACTTGGGGAAAAAGGCTGTTGATAAAATAAAACAGACCGGATCCTTTCCTGTCACATGGCAAAAAATAAATGAAATCCTGTATGGGGAAACATAATATAAAGATACTGTACTTTATGCAGCTCCCTCCACCGGTTCATGGGGTATCGACCATCAATGAATTCATCTGGAAAAGCATATTCGTCAACCGGGATTTTGAGAAACATTTACTCCAGATCAGGTTTTCCGATCGTCTTGATAATTTGAGAAGGGTTAATATCAGAAAGGTCTTTATGTTTTTCAGGTTAAGAAAGGATTTGATACGAAAAATACTCGAGCTGCAACCCGATCTTGTTTACATCTCGTTCATGCCTGTAGGTAAAGGATTTTTACGTGATTTTTTCTTTGCACTGGCGATAAAAAGGTTGAAAGTGAAGCAAGCTTACCATCTGCACAACAGGGGAATCAGGAAGAGGCATCATCGATATGTATACATACGATTGATATCTAAGATATTCAATGATTCATTGATCATACATGTTTCCCGGACAATGCTGGATGAGGAGATTCGACCCCTTGATCTGTTGAATGCCAGAATGTCTAGTCTTCCCAATGCGGTACCTTTGATAAGATCTGTTCAACCGATCCGTGATCATAACAATATCAGGATACTGTTCGTTTCCAATCTCTTCCCGGCCAAGGGGATTTATAATATAATAAGGATTTTTAAGCCTTTGGCAGAGAAGTATAAAAATATTGAATTGTGTATATTGGGCGATTTTATGCGTAAAAGACATAAAATCAGGTTTTACCGTTTACTTAAATCGGCGGGTCTTATTGATCGTGTCTATTTGCCCGGTGCCAAATACGGAAAAGAGAAATGGGAAGAATACCGGAAAGCGGACATCTTCCTTTTTCCATCCGGTTTCGCTCAGGAATGTATGCCGCTCGTAATCCTGGAAGCCATGCAGTTTGCACTTCCTGTTGTTGCATCTGATATCGGGGCCATATCTGATATGATTAAGCATAAGACCAATGGTTTCCTGCTAAAACCGGATGATATCCGGATGTTCGCAGAATCCTTGGAACTCCTTATAAATGATAAAAAAATGAGGGAAGAAATGGGGCGTATCGGACGTGAACTCTTTCTCGGGAATTTCACATTGAATATATTTGAAGAGCGTCTGCGCAAGATCGTACAGGATTATCTGAGTATTAATGAATGAGGATCCTTTTCCTTACATATGTAAACCGCTCCGGATCAACATATTTGTCGCAGCTTTTAAGCTGTTCGAGTCAAATCTGTGTTTGTCCGGAAGCGGACATTCTTGTAAATATGCTGCTGGAAAATCCCTCCAAAGAAATTGAAGACCACTGGGATTTGCAAAGAAAATTGGAGATTGCCATACTGCAGGATGAAAAATTCAGGTACTGGGACCTGGATGAACTGGATATCGCCCGGATATCAACCGACAGAATCCACCTTGACGCATTCTGTACACTACTGAACTGTTACCGGGAGCGCAACAAACCGGATGCCGGAGCAATCCTTTTTAAATCGGAACGATTGATCCGGCTTGCACCATTGATACTTGCCACAAAGGCCAATAATATTATTTTTCAATTCATTGCCCTGTTAAGAGATCCCCGGGGGGTAATCCTTTCCCAGAAAAAAACAAAAATCCCCGGAAAGGGTAAGCCAATGACTGACAATCCCGGTTTTACGGCTATTTTCTGGAAGATTTTTGCCCGGGAAAGCAGTAAATACAGGCATATTCATGGATTCCTGGTGATGCGCTATGAAGATCTTATAATTGAACCTGAACTTACCGTGATGAATATTCTCAGGAAGCTCGGAATCGGAAAATTTGATATGCTTCCGGAAAAGGGGGATTTGATTGACAGGATGCCGGCAGAACAAAAGGAAATTCATAAAAACATTGTTAAACCGCCTATAACCGGGAAGTTGGTTGAATGGCAGGATGAATTGCCGCTGTCTGAAATTCGACTGATAGAATCCATTACGATATCCGAGATGCTGGAAGCAGGATATTCCCTGTTCAGCCGGAGAAAAAGCTTGATCCTGCGATTTATCAAAGTGCCGGTTTATTACTTGAGATATTACATTAAGTTACTGTTCATCAGGATCGTATATCAGACTTCCAGGAAAATGCTGAAGAAGCGACTAAGGTTTTTCATTGAAAGTCTGAAACAAAAATCGTATTGGATATCAGGACAGCTGACCCGGCAGCATTATACCAGGATAAGGACCTATTGTATGTTTATCGGTTATGCACGGAGTGGTCACAGTATACTCGGAGCCATGCTGGATGCACACCCGGATGCCCGGATCAGCATTGAGGCAGATGTGCTGAACATGATAAGAAAAGGTTTTAAGGACATCCAGGTATATCATTGTATATTCAAGAATTCATATTTATTTACGAAGGTGCTTGATAATCAGTGGACCGGTTACTCGTATAAGGTGCCCGGGCAGTTTCAGGGCAGAACCCGTAAACCGATCGTAATAGGGGATAAAAAAGGGAACAGGAGCACTTTATGGATCGGAAGGGACCCGGGTCTCATCAACCGCCTCAAGGAAATTACCGGGATTGAACTAAAAATCCTGCATGTAATCCGGCATCCCCTGGATAATATTTCAACGATGGTTACAAGGCATCTTAATGGCCGGAATGAGCCGGTAAGAGTGGACTTTGAAAGAAGGATCTACAATTATTTCAGGAATGTCAGGATTAACCATGCACTTAAAAAAAATGGTGATCTTGAGATTCTCGACATATATCATGAAGACTTTATCGCTGATCCTGAAAATGAATTGCGACGGATAATTAATTTCCTGGGACTTAAACCCCATTCTGATTATCTTAGGGCATGTACCGGAATTGTTTATGATGAGCCTCACAGAAGCCGGGAAAAGATCAAATGGCCTGATGACTTAAAGGAAGAAGTCCTGGCAAGGATGAAAGAATATGATTATTTATTAAAATATCTCCGTGATGACAGATGAGGAATTGTTTCAGGAAGTGAAATCCTTGATTGTGAACCTGAGAAGGAACAGGGATTCCGGCAATTCCTGGAGATCCTTTACCGCTATTGTGGAAAGGAGCATAGAACAGATTTGCAATACCTTTGACTCGAGATGGCTGATATCGATTTGTGATACATATGTTGACTACGGGGATGAGGTTGCCAGCAGGAACGCACTTCTGATCGTACAGATTATTAATTTTGAAAAATTATGGGCAACGAACCTGTTGATGTTCGATGTGGAATTGAATAAGGAGAAAGAACGCATACTGAAGAAACACCGTGTCGTACATCTCTGGGACGGGGTGTATAGTATGAACATCAATCACGGGGACATGATCAACAACTTTTTCAACAGATTAAACGGATTAATGGCAGAAACACCCGTTCTGGAAACGATTTATTACACGGTGCTTGACAGGATGAAAAAGCACGGAACCACACTTTCAAATCTGAACAACTACCATGCCCAGTTATTCAGTCCTTTTCCCAGGAGATCCATCACGCTTATTATCATCAGGAAGATCAGAAGGTTTTTCAGGAGATACAAGATTTAATTCGAAAGAATCGTCAGCTTTTTCATCGAATGAGGGCCAGCCGTATTTCAATATCTGAAAGTGATAATACATGATTTCTTTTCCCCTCAGTGTAAGTATGCCTTTATTCCAGTAAAGCTTTCCCCTGAGCATGTCTCTTTTATAAATAACGTCATCGCAATACAGTTGTTTCTGGAATACCTTTATCTCGCCTTTTTTTGCGGCCAGGTTCAGTATGGAGTTAAAATCGTTCAGGTCAGACCGGATATACTTAAGCTTTCGCCTTTGACAGCCAATTATTCGGTTCAACGCTGAGAGCAGTTGATTCCTTTCTGTTTTATATTCCAGTAAATGAGCTTCGATCTTTCTGAAAACTTCGATCCGGATTGTTTCAGGATCAGGCCGTATTCCTGTACCATTGTATTTCTCATCGAAAGAATGACATAATTCATCGCTTAAGATGTTTTTCCAGTTGCTTGCTCGTCTGAATAAATTGCAGATCGTTTCTGTATTCCTGAGCATCAGGAAATGGCCCGGGAAAAAATCCCGGCTGGGAGAAATAACATCAAACCTGGTAAAAACAGAAGATGAAAGAAATTGGCCGATTTTCCCGTAAACAAGATCCATATCCCCGTATCCCCAGAATTCATATTCACTTAGTAGGTCCGAGAAAATATACCCGTAAGCGGGTTTGAAATCCGTAAGCTTATAGGGATGTGTGATCTGAATTTCCAGGTCAAGCATTTTCGATATTCTTTGAGAAAGCTCTTCGAGCTTTACATATACCAGTTTCACATTTGGCGGCCTTTCTTCTTTTATTTTCAGGTCGCTCGGTAATATCCAGTCGATTTCAGTATTGTATCGGCAGGTACGGAGAAATAAGGGGAACCATTCCGGCCAGGAACCGAAATATGGAATAAGAACAGCGATTTTAGGATGATCATCCATTTTTAATACCATCGGGTGTGATGCTGAAGACATTCATTGCGGGATCCGGATTTTCGATTACAAATTTCCCTGTTTTTTTTGACTCCTGGAATTGAAATGCCATGATTTCCTTGTGTCTTCTGCCCTCGTAAAGTTTCCCGTTGTGCCAGGTAATTTCCCAGGATTTTTGTTTTATCCTGATAAATAGAGGATCTGTTAACAGGAATGGACAGAAACAGGCCTTGAGCCTTCTGTTTGAAGAAGCGGAAAGGACCGCTTCCGTCATATCTTCAGGGTGTTCAGGATTCAGAGACATGTATTTAATATACCACTGGAAATGGTATTTCAGATCTTTGAAATTCACTCTGTTTCGGAAACACCAGAAAATAAAAGGCATGAAATGGACAATTCGTGAAATGCGTCTTGTCCGGGGAGATTTGGACCTTATATTTTCATCAAAAGCATAATGCTTTGTGTTTTGGAATATTTTCCTGTAGTCAGGGCAATCCTGGAAAAGTCTGTTTATCTCCGGTGTATTCCTGTAAATGCTTAATGGACCTGACATGAACCCGGAATAATTGCTGATAATATCCGGGTTTTCGGACATAACCCTGTTTAAAAATCCGGCTATGTCTCCGAAGACCATATCAAGATCACAATATCCCCAGTATTGATAGCCACTTAGATGTTCTTCAAAAAGCAATCCGAAAGCGGGTTTGAAATCGCAGATCTTGTAAGGATCTTCAATTGATATCTGAAAGCCGAGCCTGGCGCTGGCAAGTTCCCGGAATCCTGATAATGATATTTTTGCAAATGAGATATTTGAAGGCATTCCCTGAGGTGGATCCTGATCAGAGAAAAGCAGAATATCAATGGAATCATGAAATGAGGCTGATTTTAGGAAATAGGGCAGATATTCCGGCCAGCGATTGAACCATACAGATATAAGCCGTGTTTTTTTTAAAGATTGTGTTTTAATGATCGTAATATTATGCTTTGGGCAACTGCAACCATGGGCCCGTATCAGGTGTCTAAGTTATTGAAGTTAAATATTTTTCTTAATTTTGATTTAAGCTGTGCATAATGCAAGTCAAATAGACGCTAAAAGACTTGATTATCCTGCAAGACTATATATTGATTCAAATTTATCGGTTTTATAGGTGAAAAATAAACACCTTTTCCCTTTATTTGGAAGATGAAATAATCTTAAAATACATGAAAAAGTACCTATTGGCCATCGTATTCGGTTTTACCCATTTACTTTCCACGTTTACCCAGACACAGGGGGACTGGAAATGGGCCACGCTGTTCGATACCATCGGAGGGATTAATACAGAGTCTTTCCATATGGATATTGCGGTTGATGCCAGTGATAATACCTATCTGATGGGCGTATTCAGGGATGCGGACTTGGTGGTGGGAACCGAAACCTTAACCAACCTGGGTAGCTATGATATATTTATCTGCAGTTTTGACCCTGTGGGGAATTTCAGGTGGGCGCGTTCCATTGGTTCCAGTGGGAATGTTGATATTGGAGGGCTTATTATTGATGGGAGCGACCTGTATGTCGGGGGTGCTTACAAGGCGGCAGACCTTTTTTTCAGCCACAGCGCAACCTCACTTCCATCGGACGCACATTACGACTCATTTCTTGCGCATTACTCCATCGATGGGACATTACAGGATGCAAAAAGGGTTTTCTGGGGCTCGCAGCAACAAAGATTAAAAGACATCGCACTGGATAAGGACAATGACTATTTGATCGCAGTCGGCTTATTCAAGGATCATCTGGTTTACGGGTCATCGGTCGGAGATACGGTTGCACTTACGGGTATTGGGGGTAAGGACAATTTTATTGCCAGGTTCGACATGTCCACAGGATTCAGCAACATCACGCTGTATGATGTAAAAAATTATGGCAGCGACCAGGATGGAACGACTTTTAAAAATGTTAACAATTCTATCGTCGTATCAACACACGAGGGATATTATATCTCAGGGGATCTGTTCGGTTATATCAAATTTACGGCCACAGATTCGCTTGAAGGAACGACCACAGGAGCTTCGGATGCCATGGTCGTCAAACTGGATGAAAATTTGGATTATGTGTGGTCCCGTAGGGGAGGCGATATCGGAAATGATCATGTGAACTCGGCGATTTCCGATGACGGGGGAAGCATCTATCTTTCGGGGAAATACGAAGGCGACGTTACCTTTGACAGTACGGCGGTCTACCAGTCTTCTGTTAAGGCCGGGATCCATGCACAGGATTTGTATATTGCCAAGTACGACCGGAACGGGAGATTACTGTGGTCACATTTTACGGGAGAAACCGGGAACGATGACGCTTTCGGATTGGCCCTGGATGACGATTTCGTGCAGGTTGCGGGAAATGTATCCGGAACGGGAAACACGAATACCGGATTCCTGAAATACGACCACGAGGGGATTTTTATCAACCAGGGTGAGGTACTCGGAGACGGGGATGATGTGGGTAAGGGCGTGGCATTCGATTCGGAAGGAAACACATTGATCGCAGGTTATTTCGACTCCGATACCATATTTTTCGGTTCCCGGACAGACCCCGACACCATTCTCGTAAATAACGAATCGGGTGACTATGACGGATTCCTGGCCAAGTATCAATACCCTTTGACCATTGTAAGGGAACAGATTGACGGTTCTACTTGTAACGGAGACGATGATGGTTATATCGAGGTCAGGGGAGAGTTCGGTGTGCCCCCTTATTCATGGTCATGGGAGCATGATCCCGGGAATACAACACCCATAGCACAGGACCTGGCACCAGGAGAATACATCGTAACCCTTACTGATTCTGACGTACCTGCAAACGTTGAAAAAGATACCATCACCCTAACGGAACCGGATCTCATTACCATTGACAGGAATATTACGGATGTAAAGTGTTACGGGGAAGCGAACGGTGAGATCGATATTACCGTAACAGGCGGCACAGGGCCCTATAACTACCTCTGGTCACCTTCAGGTTCCGGCTTGGCAACCGACGAGGACCAGGTGGGACTGCTCGCAGGGGATTATCATGTTACGGTAACGGATGCACATACATGTATAAACAACGATTCGACATTTACGGTAAACCAGCCCTCGGCCCTACTGGTCGATGGAGATGTCACCCCGGTTTCCTCGAACGGTGCGGGTGACGGTGCGATTGACATAACGGCCAGCGGAGGGACACCACCGTACGGTTATTCGTGGACCGGGCCGGATTCCTTCAGTTCAACGGATGAGGATATTACCGGCCTGGATGGGGGAAACTACATCGTTGAAGTAACGGACGCTAATTTATGTGATACCTCGAAGCAGTTTTCTGTGCCCGAACCGGGAGTGCTGGTCGTGGATGCAGAGGCAGTGTTACATGTTTTATGCAACGGCGGAAACGACGGGAAGATCGTTGTGACGGCCACGGGAGGGGTTCGCCCTTATACGTATCAATGGAGTCCCAATTCTTCCGTAACTGACTCGTTTGCAGTGAATCTGACCGCAGGAAAATACTATATTACAGTTACGGATGCAAGCATGGTTTCTGAGATTGACAGCGCCACAGTGACTCAGCCTGCAGCCTTGTCGGTACAACTCACGGCATATGATGCTGTTTGTTACGGGGATTGCAACGGGAGAATAGAAGTTACCGTATCGGGAGGCACACCGCCCTATTCCTATTCATGGTCGGGGCCGGACGGATATGCTTCGACCGACAAGGATATTTCAGGTTTATGTCCTGGCTCCTATACGGTAACAGTCACCGATGCGAACGGCTGTCAGAAAATAAACAATACATCGGTGGGTGAACCTTCTCCCTACAATGTGATTATAACCCCGACAATACCAAGCTGCCCCGGGGATAACGACGGGGAAATTGATATTACGGTAACAGGTGCCACATCCCCTTATGCGTATTTATGGTCGAACGGCCAGACCACAAAAAAAGCAGATTTCCTGGCTGCAGGCGCGCATTCCTGTCTTATTACGGATGACAGCGGCTGTGATACGACAGTGGTGGTAACACTGGCCGATCCTCCGGCGATCTCCATCACTCCTGCTTCGAATGATGCGGATTGTTTCTATCGATGCAACGGGGATGCCTCGGCCAATGCATCGGGGGGTACGGGAACCCTGTCATATTTGTGGGGCGATGGTCAGACTACTTCGACAGCTATTGGACTTTGCCCTGGAATACATACTGTACAGGTTACCGATTCAAAAGGCTGTATTGATTCCTCCAGCGTACTGGTGAATGCACCGGACACAATAACCCTTACTATCAACAAGCAGGATGCTACCTGTAATACAAAAGGGGCCATCGGTGTGCTGCCTGCCGGGGGAACACCTCCCTTTACATATCTATGGGACGATTTTTCCACGGCGCAGGTGAGGACGGATCTTGATCCCGGAGATTATACCGTAATGGTATCGGATGATGTGAGCTGTACGGTGGATTCTACAATTACAATTTCAGGACCCGAACCCATTGTTGTTGACCTTGTGGATACCGCTTCGGTCATATCACTAAGCTGTAACGGAGATACAGACGGGAAGATCGTTCTGACAGCCAGCGGCGGTGTTTCACCTTTCGAGTTTTCCGTCGACAACGGAACCAACTACACTGCAGACAGCGTATTTACGGGTCTTGAAGCAGGGACATACAATACCAAAGTAAAAGACGATGATGCTTGCGAAGAAGACGGACCTGTCGTTACCATTACAGAACCCGATTCGATTTCGATAGATTCGCTGGCCGTTACGGATGAGATCCCGGGGATGGGAGACGGGGAGATATACATCCTGGCTTCGGGCGGAACGGGAACCCTTTCATACACGCTTGTCGAGGAAAGCATCACAGATACGACAGGAAGGTTTGAAGACCTGACGGCCGGCACCTATTCACTGATCGTTACGGATGATAACGGCTGCACGAATGCAACGGGAGCGCTCGTCGGCCAGGCGGAAACCGAACTGGAGATCTACGACGCATTCACACCCAACGGGGATGGTGTAAACGAGGTCTGGAACATTAAGAATATAGGGCTGTACACCGACTGCACCGTAAGGATCTATAACACCTGGGGGAACCTGGTTTTCAGTTCTGACGGATACGCGGAACCCTGGGACGGTACCTATAACGGGCGAATACTCCCGGCGGATACCTATTTTTACATAATAGATCCGGGAGACGGAAGCGAAGTGCTGACAGGTACGGTTAATATTATAAAATAGCACATTATGAGAAAAGCGATCATACCCATTCTACTTGCCCTGTTCCTTGCCGGGAATGCCTTCGGACAGCAGCAGCCTGTTTCAAGCCAGTACCTGCTGAATAAATATTTCATCAACCCGGCAGTGGCCGGGGATAAGGCCGATTTACAGATCGCAGCCATGTATAAGAAATTATGGGCCGGCTTTGAGGGTGCACCTTCCATGCAGTTTCTTACGGGACATATGACCGTTGCCAGTAATATGGGGGTAGGCGCCCAGATATTCAATATGAGCTCGGGACCTCTTGCAAGGACCGGGTTTACGGGGACCTATGCATACCATGTCCCGCTGAACGGAAATGGAGACAGGCTTGCCTTCGGTCTTTCGGGTACGATCTACCAGTACAGGATAGACCGGGCAAACCTGAACCTGGAAGAAGAAGGAGATGAAGCCGTAACCACAGGTTCGGACAGGATGGTTGTTCCCGACGCATCGTTCGGGACTTACTACTACACGGACCGTTATTATGTCGGCCTGTCGGTAAGCCAGCTGTTTTCAAGGAAAATCGACCTGCTGAAAAACAGCGCATACGAACAACGCCAGGTCAGGCACTATTACCTGCTGGGAGGATATAATATTGATGTGAACTCAGATTTCAGTATCGAACCCTCACTTCTGATGAAGCTGATCGAAGCCGGAGTCCTGCAGGCCGATATCAATGTACTCGCCCGGTACCAGGATACGTTCTGGGGAGGGTTGAGCTTCAGGCCGACATCCGCGCTGGCCATCCTTCTCGGATATCGGTCCGATATGGTGTCCGTAGGCTATTCCTACGATATTAATCTTACTGCCATCGGGAAACAAAGCTACGGATCACACGAGATATTGTTGATGCTGCGCCTGCAGAATTTCCTTTCGGCAACCGCAACAGATTAGCTGGCAGAATATCCTATGAGAGTACTTATACTTGGCGGAGGGGGCAGGGAGCATACAATTGCGTGGAAGCTCTCCCAGAGTCCTTTACTGTCTGAATTGTTCATCGCACCGGGGAATGCCGGTACGGACCGGCTGGGGACCAATATTGACATGTCTCCGGTCGATTTTGAGGCGATTGAACAGCAGGTCATCGGGAACAGGATCGAAATGGTAGTGGCAGGACCTGAAGCTCCCCTTGTGGCCGGGATATATGATTATTTTATGAGCCGGCCGAAACTGAAGGGAATCCCCCTGATCGGGCCTTCGAAAGCCGGCGCTGCACTCGAGGGAAGTAAGAAATTTGCCAATGATTTTATGCACCGGCACAATATACCTACTGCAAGGTACAGAAGCATAAGCCCTGACACATACCGGGATGGTGTGGATTTCCTGAAAAGCCTGGAACCTCCCTATGTACTTAAGGCGGACGGACTTGCGGCCGGGAAAGGTGTGGTCATCCTTGAAGACCTGCAGGAAGCGGAACAGGAACTGAAATCCATGCTGGAAGGGAAATTCGGGGAAGCAAGCAAAACCGTGGTGATCGAGGAGTTTTTGCCGGGTATAGAGGTTTCGGTTTTTATACTTACGGATGGTATGTCCTACCTGATTTTTCCGGAAGCCAAGGATTACAAAAGGATAGGTGAGGGCAATACCGGGTTGAATACCGGCGGTATGGGTGCGGTATCTCCGGTGCCGTTCGCAGATCCTGTTTTCCTTAAAAGGGTCGAGGAGAATATCGTTAAGCCTACTGTTGCCGGGCTTCGTAAAGAAAAGATCGATTACAGGGGATTCCTGTATATGGGATTGATGAATGTGTTCGGGAATCCCTATGTGGTTGAATATAACGTAAGAATGGGCGACCCCGAAGCGGAAGTGGTTCTACCCAGGGTTAAAAGCGACCTGCTCGAACTTTTTGATGCGGTGGCCCGGAAAAAACTCGGGGGGAAAAGCATAGCCGTAGATCCGAGGACAGTTTGTACGGTTATGCTCGTTTCCGGGGGATACCCCGGGCCTTATGAGAAAGGTAAGGTAGTTACCGGGCTCGGGGATGTTACCGGTTCGCTTGTTTTTCATGCCGGAACAAAATCATCCCAGGGGGAGGTGGTGACAAGCGGCGGCCGTGTACTCTCTGTCACATCTTACGGGGATAGTATTACCGGGGCACTTTCCAGATCCTACAAATCGGCGGATAAAATCCGTTTCGATGGCAAATATTGCCGGAGGGATATCGGATTTGACCTTTAGATCATTAATTGCTTAACCATGGTTCTGAGACTTTTTAAAGGAGCACAACCGGCATTGCTGTTCCTTATACCTGTGTTTGCATTGCTGCTCTGGCTGAAATACCTGATCCTGCCACAACCCGTTGATCTGGCATTCGAACCTCATCCCATGCCGTTTTACAAGCTGTTGAGCATATGGCCGGGGCAGTCCGGGACGATCTCAAAACTCCTTATCCTGGTGCTCGTAATCATCAACGGCCTGTGGCTTTCACGGCTGAATACGAAGTTCATCCTGACGGACGGCAGGACCTATCTGCCCACTTTTTTATTTCTCATTACGGTTTCCGCTTATCAGCCTCTTCAGCAGTTGAACCCGGTTGTCTTTGTATGTATTCTACTGACTTATTGTGTGGAGATCATGTATGATTCATACAAAAAGGAGGGCCTGGCACTGAAATTCTTCCAGGCTGCTTTCCTGGTATCCCTGGCAAGCCTTTTCTATGCCCGGTCCGCATTTATGATGTTCATCATCTGGGCCGGTCTCAGCATACTTCGCTCGTTTAACTGGCGGGAATGGGCATTTACAATTATTGGATTTGCTGTGCCATATATTTTTCTTTTTTCCTGGTACTACCTGAGCGGACAGGACCTTCAGGAAAAAGGGTTGTACATTATCCTGAACCTTATGCCGGATCGCAACACGGAACCTTTCGGCACATATTATCTGATCTTTTTCGGATACCTGCTGCTGCTTCTGTTGATGGCGAGCCTCCGTATGGTGAAGATATACCAGGGGCTGAAAATCTATAAACGAAAGTTTTTCAGGCTGAACTTCTGGGTATTTGCCATTTCACTTTCTGTTTACTGCCTCCTTTACAGCCGTTCGGTGGAATTCATCTATTTCCTTGCCGTTCCGGTTTCCTACGTGCTGACCCATTATCTGATCAATCAACGGTCGCGATGGACCGGGGAGATTATGACCTGGCTCCTGGTCGGTCTGTATGGAATGATTCTGTATTTTTACTGATCCCCGGGAAAGACTTATTCTTTATTGACATATGAGAGGATCCCGACGGCTTCACCGGGTTGTCCCTTAAGGAATGAAATGAAAACATGGTAAATGCCTGTTTTCTGGCACATGAAGTTAAAGGGATTGTATTCCTCCTCTGTGTCTTCAGCATAGGAACTGAAGATCAAACGGTTACTGTCATAGAGCTTGATCACCGCCTTGCCTTGCGAGGTTTGGGTATTGCATATTGAAAAGCGGTAGATATTGTTTTTACTGAGCACAAGCGGAAACCTGGCAACGGGTGGACGCTGGTTGGGCTGTGCTTCTCCCAGCGTCACCTGGAAATCCCTCAGATAGGTGGCGTCTTCACCGGCCTGATTCGCACATTGATCCACAAGGTCGGTAATTGACTGGGCCTGGAGATTTACGGTAGCAAACAGCAATCCTGTTAAAATGAAATATTTGATCCGTATCATTTATATGGCAATTAACTTGTTTCTGATTTCTTCCGTCTTATCGATGATCCTGCCGATCTGTTCGTCGGTGATATGGACATTGCTTTTTTCATTTTGAACGACCATGATCATACCCTCCCGTTCGACCGTTTCGGGTTCACCCATTTCATATGTGATCTCCACCTGGTCGAACTCGGTTTTGATCTCATTCAGATCGGCAATCAGGTCTGCAATCTGCGGCTGGCTTGCATATGCATTCAGGATCAGGAACAGGTTGTTCATGTTCAGTTTTTGCTCTCCGATCCGTTCCCACAAAGCAGGGTCCTGATGGTCCCGGGCAACCTGTGTTGCGAGGTACATGCCTTCGATCCAGATGCCCGTGATCATTAAAGCGCTCAGATGCCCCCTGTTGTTGTTCCGCAAATAGGTGTCCATGTTGTTAAAACTGTTCACCGAAATGTACATAAGGGAATCAATGTTATCCCGGCTTGTGGCAAGTCTTTTAACCGTGTTAAAATCAAAAAACTGTCCAACCCTGATGCCGTCCGCCAGTTTGTTTATGGCTGTCAGGTAATCCACGATCCGGGTACTCTGGTCATAGATATTCAGGTATCCGAGATCCGCACCAAAGATACCGAGACTGTAAGCCATCCGGAAACTGGTGTTATACTTGTCAACATAATCTGTAGTGGCCAGGTAATCGATGGAAAACGGAGCGCCTATTTCATGAATAAGTGCCGCCATTTCTATGGGGGAGGAAACATTCTGAACGATCTCTTCCATGGCTTCCTCGGAGATCTGCAGATCTGCAGCGATCTCCAGGGAATCCGGCACATCCATCTCGGCATCGGATAATTTTTTCCTGTCAGACCGGCAGGATGTGACCAGAATCAGTGAAAAGATGAATAACAATGTATTTCTCATCGTGATATGTTTAAGGAGCACCGTAAAAACAAAAGTATAACTAAAATTTCATTTTTTCCGGCAGATGAATCAATTTATAAAGGATATTGTAGTAAAGCATGATATAGAAAAGAAGGGAAAGAAACCAGATGAAACCCATATTGAACCAGTAAGTGTCAAAATACCGTCCCATGAAGTATTTACGCGGTGCGAAAAAATGAGAACGGAAAGAAAACCAGCCTTTCGGAAGAGGATCGAGGTATATGGGCTCGATCTGCTGGATCAGTTCATTTTTGTACTGGACGATCTCATTGCTTTCGTAAACCTTTCGTACATATTCCTCAACGCTTTCGTTCTGGTAATCGTCCTTGATCCGGTTATATAATTCAGGCTGGTTTTCCATGTAATACCGGATCCGGTTTTCCAGCTCCGTGTTGGCAAAAATGAACTCCCTCGAATAATAATCATCCAGGATCTCCAGGTGCAGGGCCAGCTGTTCGAGCAGTTCCCCGCTTACACTGTCGGGGTTCAAATCGTCTGCATCCCTGAAAGAATGGCCAGGGACAAGCAGGTTGCTTTTCAGTATCTCGTTCCGCAATAATTCCAGGTTGTCCCTCTGATCCTCGACGGAGCCCGTTTCATGGAATTCTTCCGTCACCCTGTCCAGCCTTTTCTGCAGTTCGGGGAGCAGGTAAACCTGCTTGAAATTGGCAACGCTTTCCGTCTTCTTTATTTCATAAAACTCCCTGTTAAAAAGGTTGTCCTTGAACTGGTGGACCATAAGGGCCTCGTACGACCATTTGGGAATCATTATCTCGGCAATCCAGGGAACCTTATCGACCGAGCTGATCCTCCGGTTGAGCTTGTCGTAGCTGAACATGGCGCCGCTGAGTACCATCATGGGGATCATCAGCATGGGAATGACAATATAGATGGTGATGGCAGAATTAAAGGCGGCCGAAACATTAAGGCCCAGGATATTTGCGCAAACGGCTGTTGAAAACAGGGCCAGCCAGTAGCTGAAGGTCATGGCCCTGATGCCCAGTATGGGATTCCCGATGATTACGAAAAGGAATGCCTGTATGGCTGAAATAAGGATCAATATCAGGACCTTTGCTAACAGATAACCTGAACGGCTGAGATTCAGGAAGGCTTCCCGCTTGAGCATTTTCCGGTCTCTGAATATTTCTTCCGCACTCACGATAAGCCCCAGGAACAGTGCTACGATGAGGCTCATGAATATATATATCGGGATGTTTTCATTTTCCCTGAATATATAAACACCGGAAGAGGGGTCCGCAATATAGCGGATGATATAGGAAAGGATCAGTCCCAGGACCGGTGCTTCAAGCAGTGTGAGGGCTACATACTGGCGGTTGCTGAACTTGGAGAGAAAATCCCTGGTCCAGTAAATTTTCAGCTGGATCAGCCACCCGGGGATTTTCAGGCTTACCGGCGGAGGTGTTTCCACCCCGGGAGTCTCATCCATTTCTATATTTTGCCGGAACAGGTTTTCCCATTTTTCCGGGCTTACCTTCCTGGTTTCGGTATCATTTCCGAATTCGTCCACAACCCTGGCTTCGATAATATTGAATATGAGCTCCGGGTTCACATTGCCGCAGACGGGACATTCCCCGATTTCGGAATTGATCTGTGCGTCCATTTCCTTGAAATACATAACCGCTTCTATCGGGTTCCCGTAATAAATCATGTATCCTCCGACATCCAGGACAATGATCTTATCAAACATTTTGTATATTTCCGAGGAAGGCTGGTGGATCACTACAAAAACCAGCTTCCCTTTCAGGGACAGTTCCCGCAACAGATCCATAACGTTTTCCGAATCCCGGCTTGAAAGCCCCGAAGTAGGCTCGTCAACAAACAGTACGGAAGGCTCCCGGATCAGTTCAAGGGCAATGTTCAAACGCTTCCTTTGTCCGCCGCTTATCAGTTTGCTAAACGGATTTCCCACTTTTAATTCCTTGATATCGAGCAGGCCGAGGCTGTAAAGCGTTTTATCAACGAGTTTTGTTATTTCCTCCCCGGAGAGGTCCCTGAAACATAGCCTGGCGTTGTAATAAAGGTTCTGGAAGACAGTCAGTTCCTCAATCAGCAGATCGTCCTGCGGGATCAGACCGATCACGCCTTGCAGCCGCTCTTTTTGCTTGTGAAGGTCTGTGCCGTTGATCCGGACAGATCCCCCGGAGGGGCGGTAAACGCCCGAGAGAATGTTCAGAAGGGTGGTTTTGCCCGATCCGCTGGCGCCCATAATCCCGACAAGCTTTCCCTGACCTTCGGAGAAGCTTATGTTCCTGATACCGAAGTCTCCGTCCGGGAACCTGTATTCCACCCCGGATACCTTGTATGATATTTCCTCTGTGGTTTGATCCTGAAGAAAGTTGCCGGAAACATCGCTGTAATACAGGGGTTTTCCCTTGGGAAGCTTAACGGTGCTGCCGTTGGCGAAAAGATAAATCCTGCGGTTGGAGATTGACAGACCGTTCAGGTACAGGTCTTCATTCCCGGTATAGCGCAGAAAGTACAGGCCTACGCTGGGTACCTGAAGAACGATAATATGACCGTCCAGACTTTCTGTAAACAGGTGTATGGTTTTTCCGTAAGATATATCCCTGTCATCTACCACCAGGATCCTGGTATCATTGTATTTTGCCGGCACATCGCTGGTAACATATTGTTGGATGCTGGTCATTTCCTCCCTGGAAATCCTGAATACATCCGCGACCGTTTCAATTATGGCCATTCGCTGGTCTGTGAATTTTTTTTCTGCATTGACAAGTTCATACAGCCTGACCAGGACAATGACTTTCTGGTTCTGGTGAAGGGTTTTATTGATTTGTTTACATATGCCCAGCACCCTGACGGAATCGACCACGGAGGTCAGTTTTTTTATCCCGTCCCTGTCGGTACTGTTTTTCAGACCTGCGTGTTCTTCAAAAAGGGAGTAGTAATGACGAACCTTTTCATCTGCAAGCTGCTGGGTCAGAAATTGCTTTACATATTCCTTTTCGTTTTCCTCAACACCTCCGTCCTGTTTGATGATCAGTGCAAACAGCTGCATCAGGGCCCTGAGGATTTCTTCACTCATAGCTTACAGTTCTTGAAGCGGGTTACCGGTGGGATACCATCTCGAAAGGGACATCCACCATTCCGGCATATGCCTCTCCGGCTTCCTGCATATCTTCGTCCTCTTCGTTAAAGTGCCATCTCACAAGTACCTCGTGCCCCCTTTCGATCATTTCTTCAAATTGGGTCAGGATGTCCAGGATCACCTTGGAACTTGCAGTGTTGAAATAGGTGAATTCGAAATTAAATACCGTGTTTTCCACGGGGTCCTTGGAATATTCCGTTATCCACCTGATCACCGGCTCATAGAAGGTGATTACATCCTCCGGCAGGGAACGGCCGGTCATTTCAAACCTGTTTTCCTCCCTGTTCAGGATCACCTGTGGACTGTCCTCCGTGCCGTCTATTTCCAGTATTTCCATCGGAAAAGGCTTATTAAGTTCGGGATATATATGTTGTCAGCAGGAAAAATGAAACGTCATCCGTAACCGGATGGAAATGGTACACCAGTTTTTTCCCGGTCTTTCTCCTGATGTCCATAAAACCAAGACCCGCACCTCCTTTGGAAGACAACCTGCCTTCCTTCATCTGTTTCATATACAGTTTTTTCAGGTCTTCCTCCTTTAGCTGGTTCACCTGTTCAAGCAGGTTTTTCAGCCCTTCGATCTTATCTTTTTCAATGATGTTGCCAGTGGTCACCCAGTATGCATCAGGAGTGTCGCCGATGACGAAAATCCCTTTGCCGGAATAAAGGGATACTCCCGATTCATGTTCATCCGCATGCCGGCTGATATTCTGCAGGCATTCGACCATTACATGGAAAACCGTCCGTTGTACCCTGGTGGCTTCCCCGTCTTCTTCCAGCTGTGCCTCGGCAAGGGCAATGAACGCCTTGGTAATCTGGTGTGTCACCCTGCCCTGGTAGACGAGCCTTATCTCATGGAATTTCATGGATTGATAAAAATCATAAACGAATTCCAGGAAGCCGGTATTAGTTTTGTCCGGAATTGTTGTCATCAGAGAAAAAGGTTAAGGTTTGAAGGTTTAATAATCCCAAAATAATAAAATTCAAGCCAAAGTATGCAAAGAAACCTGAAAAGGGGAAATGAATTTGACAAAGTATTAAAATTCAATGCCAATGATCAGTACATCATCAATCTGTTTTGCATTTTGCATCCATTTTTCGAAGTCTTTTACAAAATGGTTTTTATACTGGTTCATTGTGAATCCGGGATGATCGGTGATCGTATCCCTGATCCTGCGGGGCGAGTATTTCCTGTTTTCCGGTCCCCCGAGCTGATCCGGCATCCCGTCTGTAAAGAAGAAGATCTTGTCGCCCGCCTGATAAGGAATGACATGATTGGTAAAAGGGGCTTCCGGTTTTTTGCGGTTCGGAATGCCGCCGATGGCCTTCCTGTCTCCCTTGAACTCAGTCAGTTCACCTCCCCTTAAATGGTAGAGGGGGCGGTGTGCTCCGCTATACTGGATCTCTTTCTTCCCTGTGTTGATCTTGCAGAATGAAATGTCCATTCCATCCCTGGCGTATGCCTCATCGGATTCCTGCTTCAGGGTTTTTCTTACACCTTCATGAAGCTGGTCACAAATCTGCCCGGCGGTGGATTCCCTGTCATGATCCACAATGTTGTTAAGCAGGAAGTATCCGATAAAAGAAAGAAGTGCCCCGGGCACGCCATGGCCTGTACAATCCACCGCTGCAATATATACAAAATCCTTCCCGGGGAAAAACCATGGGAAATCTCCCGAAATCACATCCCTGGGATTATAGTATATAAAACATTTTGGGAAAAATTCCTGGATCTGCCTGATGCCCGGAAGGATGCTGCTTTGAATGCGTTCGGCATAGTTGATGCTGTCTTCAATCTTCCGGTTCTTAACCTGGATTTCCTTTTCAATCCGTTTGGCTTCCGTTATGTCGTGACCCACGATCAGAATGGTTTCCAGTTCCTGCTCGTTGAATTCGGGGATGGCATCAATGCTCATGATTCTTTCGATAAGTTTATTGCCTGTCTGAACCGGAATGCTTATTTCCTGATTGGTTTTTTTGGGAGTCTCTTTCAGGGTGAGGATCGTCATGTCGAAGTAGGCTTGGAGATCGGCCGGCAGGCCGGCCTCCGAAAGGCTTTTGCCAATCAGCTCCTGCGGGCTCTTTCCGAGATAATCTTCCACTACCGGATTGGCATAGTAAAACCGGCCGTCGGTGCTAAGCCGGATAATCACATCCAGGCTGTTCTCAGAAAGGGATTGCATCCGGGTCCTGAGGCGTTCTTCCTTCTCGGCCCTTCTTCTTTCTGTAATGTCCCTTGTGTTGAGAATGATGCCGTTTACAGACGGATCATCGAGAAGGTTCCTTGCCCTGGATTCAAGTGAGACCTGCACTCCGTCCTTTCTGACATATGCATATTCGATGACAGGAGAAAGGGAAGGGTCCCTGAGGACCTCTTCAAACAGGTTTTTCATCTCCGATTGTCCCTGCAGTGTGAGACGCTCCATATCTTTTCCCTTCATGAGTTCCTCAGGGCTGTAACCCAGTATCCTGGTGGCCGAAGGGCTCACATAGGTTGTTTTCATATCCTTGTCGTAAATGGCAATGATTTCCGCTGCATTTTCAAGAAGCCAGTGAAGTCTTTTCTGTGCATTTTCAACTTCCTGAACTTTTGTTTCAAGCTGCTCGTTTGAACGTTCCAGTTCTTCCTGGGTGGCTTTCATTTCTTCTGCTTGCTGGGTAAGCATTTCCTCGTTCTTTTTCAGCTCCATGGTCATCTTCTGGGATTCCTCCAGCAGTTTTTCGGTTTTCTGGTTCACCCTGAGGTTGAAAATGGTCCTGGCAAGAATCTTCCCGAGTTCTTTGACAAGGGCAATGGTCTGTTCCGGGATTTCAGGATTAAGCGAGGCAATCTCAACCACACCCTGCAGGCTTTCTTCCGAGATAAGGGGTACGATCAGAAGGCTGGCAGGCTTTTTTTCCCCCAGCAGTCCGGATGTAATGGTAAAGTAATCGTCGGGGATCTCCGTGCGGTAGATATAATCTTTTTCATAGGCGCACTGACCGATCAATCCGAAGCCCAGTTTATACTCCCCGGTGACATGCTTCTTACGGTGATAGGCATAGGTTGAAAGGCTTACCAGGCTTTCCCTTTCTTCGTGGTACAGGTAGATTGCACCCTGAATGGCATCTATGTATTTTACCAGGTGCTCCAGCACATGGTCCCCGAGCTCCTCTAGCTTATTGTACATCCTGAGGATGTTGGAAACAAGATTTTTTCCTTCAGAGATCCAGTTCTGGACGGATTCTTTCTTGTGATTGGCCAGCAGGTTTTCCTTCATCACAAGCAGGGACTTGCCCAAAACGTCCTGCTCACCTTCCGGGATGATATGGACAGCGTAATTTCCCTTACCGATCTCCCTGGCAAAGACGGCGTTACGGTTTATGATTTCGTCCTTCTGCCCGAGGATCCGGTTGAACTGTTCCCTTTCCTTGCGGTTATACCTGTAATAAAGATGAACAGAAAAGGGAAACAGAAAAGGCAGAAGGTAGAATATATACAATTCCGCATGATCACGGTGAATGTGAATAATGGACCTGGCCGTCAGTGGAATACTATCCCCGGCAGCAATCACAATCGTGGCGACAATAAGAAAAAGCAGCCCGGATACGGCCGAGATTGTAATGGCCCATTCCTTCTTTAAAGGCAGCAGCAGAAACGGCCTGTCACTTTTCATTTCCTGTCTCCTGCTTTCAATTTTGTAACGATGGCGTTCCCGATGATCTTTGCCAGGTTTTTCAAAGTCCATTCCTTTTCCCTGTCAATTTCATGAAATAAGGCAAGCTCAATGATCCCGATGACCTCCTTGTTCAACAGGAGTGGCATAATATAAAGACTTTTCGGGGACGAACTTCCGAGAGCGGATTCTACCTTAAGATAGCTGTCAGGAACCTGCCTGATGTTTATAGGGGTCTTGTTTTTTGCCACCTGGCCGGTGATCCCTTCGCCCGCTTTAAACGATGCAGGTCCGCTGTCAGAGGTATATGCAAACGTACATAAAGATTCATAAAGCTCATTTTCAGGATTTTTCAGATAGAACACACCCTGGACTGCTTCAAAGCGTTTGGTAAGGTTCCCGAGGATTCTTTCTGCATAATCTGCAATTGCTTCCCTGGGATCGATACGGGGCACAATGTTGTCCGCAATGACATCTATATCCACATCATAGGGTGAAATGTATGATTCGATGGATGCTTTCTCTGCCGGATTGTCGGCTTCCGGCAATTCCTCTGGCTTATGTTCATCGGATATCTGGAAGTGATGCTCCTCCATGAGGTGGATAATAAAAAGCCCGGATGCCAGAATGATGATCCCGAATAAAAGAAAATACATTCCGTTTCCCGTATTTATGCCGGGATTCAGGCTCAGGTGATTCCAAATACTGATAAAAAGAGTGACAGAGCATACGATCACAAGGATGTATGAAAGTATGATGGCGAGCCTGTATTTTTCTTCCTGTTTCAAACTATAGCAAAGATACAAATTCAACGATCTCTGCAGCTGTCAGGATCCGGTCCGGAGTCGTTAATTCAAGGGCCGATTCGCACATGGTGGTGATTTCACAATCCGCCGGATCCTGAATAATTACGGTTCCGTGGTTCTGCTTGATCGCGGCAACACCTTCTGTACCGTCGTGGTTGGCCCCTGAAAGCAATATGCAGATCAATCCGGGGCCGTATACATCTGCAGCCGTGGCAAAACCAAGATCAAGACAGGGTCGGGAATGGTGCAGAGGAACCTCAGTAGACAATGCAATATATTGCTCATTCTCTACCAGCATATGGTAATTCGCAGGCGCCAGGTAAACAAATCCCTTTTTTATTTCCTCCTTATCGAAGGGCTCCCTTACCTTCAGGCTGGCATTGTAGGCCAGGGTTTCTTCAAATCCCTTTCTGACATGTTTCAGCCTGTGCATACAAAGGAATACCGGCATGGACAGTGAGGGTGAAAATTTTTCCAGGATACGGACAACCACCCGGAAACTTCCTGCCGACCCGCCTATAATTACCGCCTTACTCATCTCGACTTTTAAATCGGATATTCAGCTCGCGTGATACCGGATACAGGACTTTTTCCAGATCTGTCCCCATGAGTGATTCCCTGATTCCAAGCACCAGGTATGTACCCTTTTTCATCTTGCCTGCAATGCTGTTCAGTATCCTGTTTTTCATAGCCTGGTTCATATACAGCAGGCGGTTCCTGAATAAGATCAGCTTTACCCGTCCGGAGATGGACAGGGCGGTTGGTTTTTTAACCTGAAAGCTGACCTGTTCAATAAATTCCTTTGAGCGGTATATCTTTCCGTTAATATGCCTGAAGTATAGTTCCGGGTCGTTCGCCGGATTAAATATCCCGTAGTTATCCAGGCTTGTTTTATACCGGATATGGGAGATTAAACCCTCCCGTATGTTTTCAATGATTTTACTGTTCAGGCATGTAGTTGTCACCCTGACCTGCCGGGACCATCCGGATTCAGCCAGCAGGATGCAAATGGAATACAATTCATCTCCGTTGACCGAAGAGGGCACAAGGATTTCAAAGTCCTTGTTTTCTTTAAGCAGCTCCGGCATGATCCTGTCACGGAGCTCAATCCACAGATCCGGATCCCTGAAAAGATCGGGTGAACCCACGGAAATTTCGGCAACGAACCGATCAAAGAATCCGGAATCTTCAAGGATCCGGCTGGTCAGCATATCAGTATGGGGCAGGCTGTAATCCCTCAGGATCCGGCCCATCCTTAAACGCAGGGAAGACATGGCATAAGCGGAAATGTCGAAACCATATCTTTCATGGATGGCCCTGATCACATTTTCGGTTTCTTCAATGCTTACTTTGAACATTTTCAGATTTCCGTTGTTTTTCCCCGCTCGTCAAGCTGTTTGCGCAGTCTCTCGATTTCCCTGTTGGCCTCTTCCAGCAACTGGTATTTAAGTTTCTTCTCGGTAATGTCCTGTCCCAGGTAGATTACTTTAAAGATGTTCCCTTTCTCATCCTTAACGGGCGTGAATGTAGACATGATCCATATCTCTTCCCCGGTGGGCTTTGTGCGGCGGATGACACCCCTGTATGGTTTGTCCTTCTGGATGTCTTCCCATATTTTATCGAATTGTTCCTTTTCGATGCGCTGAAGGAAAGTACGGATGTTTTTGCCTACCATTTCCTTCCTTGTATAACCGGTTGCAGTTTCATAATTTTCATTTACCTCGAGTATCTGACCGGCCGGAGAATATACGCACTTGATCAGTGCAGCGTCTACGGCATTGCCGAAAGTCTTCATCTCGATGTTTGTCCGCGTGATTTCGGCAGCTTGCTTTTCGAGAGATTCCTGTTGTTCAACGGTTTCGGTAATGTCGCTTGCTATGTTCAGTACCTTGAAAGGCTTCCCCTCGTTGTCCAGAATGGGAGTGAAAGTCTGGCGCAGCCATATGTTCCGGCCGCTCTGAACCACGATCTTTTCAACTTTGGTTATGGTGTTTCCTTCACGCATATTTTCCCAGAATTGCTTGTGTATATCGGTGTACCTGCTTACTCCGGTAATTTCATGATGTTTTTTGCCGATCATTTGCGTTTTCTGGGATTCCAGAAGCGAAAGAAACCTTTCGTTGATATTGACAAGTTCTTCTTCCATATTGTATTCTGCAACCAGGGAAGAATTATGGATGGCGTTCAGAATACCTGATATCTCTGATTCCCTTCTTGCAGACTCTTCCTGTGTTGTTTGCAATTCCTCCATCTGTTGCCGCAACAATTCTTCCTGCTTGGCCATCTCATGGGCCTGTTCCCTGGATTGCTCCAGCAGCCGGGATGTACGCATGTTCATCCTGACGGTAGATACAGCGATGGCTATGCTTTCTGCAAGGTCTTCTACAAACCTGATCTCGAATTCCTGAAAGTTTGATATAGAAGCGATTTCCATTACACCCAGAATTTGTTCTTCCAGTTTCAGGGGTATCAGTATCAGGCTTCTGGGTTTACTTTCCCCCAGTCCGGATGAGATGTTTATATAATCGTCGGGTATATCCGTGAGTACGATTTTTTCCTTTTCGATGGCGCAGGTTCCGACAAGTCCCTCTCCCGGGGCAAATTGCTTTTTCAGGTATTTTTTCCTGTCAAAGGCAAATGAGGCTATAAGTTCCAGGTTCGGATTCTCCGGATCGTCAGATACGAGAAAAAACCCGCCCGCACTGGCATTCAGATAGCCAACCAGTTCCTGTATCACATTCTCGGCAAGCGCACTGATCTCGTTGCTGTGCATTCTCAGGATATCACCGAACTTCGCAATCCCCTCGTTGGCCCATCTTCTTTCTTCATTTGATTTTTGGTGCTTCTGATCTTCTATTTTGGCTGACCTGATCTGCCTGCCCATCTTGATGAGCGCGTTGGCAAGCAGATCTTCCTCGCCGAGTGCAACCGGTTCCTCACTGTTTTTCCCTTCTGCAAGGTCGGTGGCAAAGCGGGCTTTTTGCCGGAGGCTGTCAATAAATGCATTCAGCATTCCCGATATTTGATCGAATTCATCTCCCTTCCGCGAGTGGATTGATGAAGGGAGTTTTCCCCTGGCCAGTTCATGCACATACTTTTGCAGCACATACAGAGGCTTTAATACGGATTTGCCGATGAAAAATATGACAATTGAGAACAGAAGGCAGGAAACAATGATGATAAGTGCGATTTCAAGGTTGAATTGCCTGCGTTTCTTATCCTTTTCAAGGGCAAAAAGTTCATTGATCGCATTGGATTCTTCGTGCAGAACCGAGATCGATCTGAATAACTTTCCCTGCAATCCTTCGTACCGTGATATCCCCAGTTCTCGGTCTAGCATCAGCAGTGTGCGTGCTGTGCTGAGAAACTGTGGCAGGCTGCCGGAATTATTGCCGGTTCCGGTCAGTGCATTCACAAGATCTTCAATACGGGGAATCCGGCTGCTTTGCGGGTTGAGGAGATAGGATCTTAATTCCAGCTCAAGGCTTTGCATCAGCTCCGGCTCAGTTGCCCCGGATCCTGTTGTTTCCATGTCATCCAGCATCTGGTTCAGGGTTCCGCAGATTCCGAATTCACTCCAGCCTCTTTGCCTTGTCTTGCCGGTAATGTCATGCAGTATGGCATCCGTGTTTGAGAGGCTTTCCTGTAATTGATCCAGTTTCTGGTAAACAACCGGATCATTTGTGATCAATGGGATTGATCTCAGATCCCGGAGTTGATCGAAAGCCTCAATATAAGCCTCATCAAAGTGAGATAATTCCTCAGACCTGCCGCTTTCCTGGAATGCTTCAGACCGGATATCCGAGATATAAAAATTATTAACGCTGTTTTCCAGCTCAAGGATCTTAACGGGCAGTGATTGAATGGAAGCATAGGTCTTATTCAGGCGGGCAATATTATCGACCAGGCTGTATACCAGAAAGCCTGACAGCAGCCAGAACAAAACCATTCCTGTAATAAAGAGGAAAAACCTGGATTTGACTGAAATGCGCCTGAAATTATATTCCATATCCTATAAAGGTAGGTTCATTTTTTAAAATATGCCTGGAATTTTTTTTCAAAATAGGATGCAAAAGGGCCCAGAATGGTTTCATGAACTCCAAGAATAAGGCAGCTTCCGGGATTCATGTTATCAAGAAACAATTTGAACACTTTGTTTTGCAATTCATAATTGAAATAAATGATCACATTACGGCAAACAATGAAATCATACATCTCGTCAAAGGGATTCGGATCCTTCACAAGGTCCATTTTTTTGTAGATCGCTTTTTGTATAAGAAAATCATGCATCCTGATTTTGTCCCGGGTTTTATCAATATGGAAGTACCTGTCGTACGAAACATCTTTAAAAACCCCCGGATCCCTTGGATTTTCCTTGATTACGGCGTCAAAATTGTTAAGATAGCCGATATTAAACCTGTATTTATATATTCCCGTCCTTGCAACCTCGAGCACATCCGTATTGATATCTGAACCGTAAATGTTCGACTGTTCCAGCTTTCCAAGTTCATTGAGGAGGATCATCATTGAATATACCTCCTCTCCCGTCGAACAGCCGGGATGCCAGACCGTAAGATTTTCCATGTGATCATATCTCGGGAAAATATCGTACCTGAGGGCATGCCAGACCTCGGGATCCCTGAACATTTCGGTTGTATTCACTGTAATTTCTTTGACAATGGCTTCCAGAAATTCCGGATCTTCCGAGATCTTCCTGATCATCCCGTCCATGTCCAGCCCATGATCATGCAGGATTTTTACAAGTCGTCTGGTCAGTGATTTGTCCGAATATTCCGTAAAATCATATTCCGAAAATGATTTCAGGGAAAGGGTAAATGACTGTATTTGCTGCTTGTCCAATTCCACGTATGTAAATCTAAATAATATAGTTATGTCTGGCAACAATCTGTCATGGTTTGACAAGCCGGCAGGTTCCGGGAAGCAGTCCTTCAATAATGGTTTTTTGTCTATCTTTGGACCAACAATAAACCGGATACATGAAATTCGGCGTCATCATCTTTCCGGGATCCAACTGCGACCATGACATTATATATGTTCTTCGGGACATCCTCGGTCAGGACGTTCTGGAACTCTGGCACAAGGATACGGATATTAAGGATGTTGAAGCCATCTTACTGCCCGGGGGCTTTTCCTACGGCGATTATCTGAGATCAGGCGCAATTGCCAGGTTTTCTCCAATCATGGATAAGGTAATAGACTTTGCCCGTGGTGGCGGATTTGTCTTCGGCGTTTGCAACGGGTTCCAGATACTCTGTGAAGCAGGATTGCTGCCGGGGGCCCTTCTTCCCAACATCAACCAGAAGTTTATCTGTAAAAATGTATTTATCAAGCCGGATAATGACAATACCATTCTTACTTCCCTTCTCGATAAGAACCGGTCTTATAAAATACCCATAGCACACGCTGAGGGCAGGTATTACGCGGATGATGAAACGTTGAGGGAAATGCGTCAGAATTACCAGATACTTTTCAGGTACGCCGACAGGAACGGAGTCATATCAGAAGAGGCGAATCCCAATGGCAGTGTGGAAAATATTGCAGGGGTATGCAATGAGGGGAAAAATGTATTCGGTATGATGCCACACCCTGAAAGGGCAGCCGATGCAGAGCTGGGGAATATTGACGGAAGGATCCTTTTCGAATCCATCCTGGGTACGATCCGTGTATAGGTGTTGGAGCTACAAAAAATATGATAAAGCAGTTTTTTCTATCGACATTGCTTCTGATGGCCATTGTGCCTACGGGCAGGTCTCAGGACTGCACGCTGTATTTTCCATCGGATGAAGGGACATTGCTTGAATTCACGCAGTATGACAGGAAAGACAGGATTACGGGGAGTACGATTCAAAAAGTCATCGGGAAGGAAACCTCGGGTAATTCCCTGCTTCTGACAGTTCAGAATACCATGTACGACGATAAGGGGGACACCATAATGGATACCCGGATGAGGCTTGAATGCAGGAACGGTGAATTCTATTTTGACATGAGCAGTTTTTTCGGTGACGAGAGCATGGCCGCCCTTGAAGATCTGGAGCTCAGCATTGAGGGTGACAACCTTGCATACCCGGCGGGGATGAAGGCAGGAGATGCGCTGGAAGACGGACAGATCCGTATTATTGTGGGAAAGATGCCGGCCCTGAACACAACCATGACCATTTCAAACAGGAAGGTGGAGGCAGTCGAACCGGTTACCACCCAGGCCGGGACTTTCGAGTGTTTCAGGATTTCCTACGACATCGAAACCAAAACGGTAATGACCTTTCATTCAAAGGGTATTGAATGGATCGCAAGAGATGTCGGAACGGTTAGATCTGAAACCCTTAATAAAAATGGTAAACTGAACGGTTATACGATCCTGTCGAGATTGGAAAAATGATCATTGCGTTCCGGCAGCATCCGGAGCCAGGCTGTACCAGGTTTCCTTTTCACCGATATGTATGCGCAGGATTTCCAGCACGATCAGGTCTGCGAGGATTTCCTGCGCCCTGGCCCTTGAGATCCTGCCGATCCTGCAGAATTTCGAGATGGTGATCCCGGTGTTCTGTTTAAGGTAGTCCATGAGCAATTTTTCCGATTCACGGTAAATAATCCGGATGCCCTTTTTCCTTTTTTCCTTTTTCCAGACTTTCATCATTACCGTGTTGGCAAGAAGGTTCTTATCATCGACCCGGACATAGGCACGCCATTGCCTGTCGTCGGTCATAGCCAGGAAGGGTTTCTGCGCTGCCTCGGCAATATCGACTTCCAGGATGGTCCTGCCCCGGATGATCCACCTCCGGAATGTGAAGTTTATCTCCGGTTTGCAGTACAGTTGTGCGGCAGCCTCCAGCATATGGTATTCCTCTTCGCTCCTTATTCCGGAAATCACCCCGTTGTCCTTGACACCTATCAGCAGCTTCCCTCCCTCCGTATTGGAAAAGGCTACCAGGCTGCGTGCGATTTTCCGGGCATCACTGATTTCGAATTTAAAATCCTGCTGCTGATGCTCCCCCTGGCCGATCAGGTCATATATATATTTGCTCAAAGTGGTTTTGAAGATTCGACGGGTTAATATGATTAAAATATACATATTTTAAATCAATATTCACCTGTAACCCGCAGATATCCGGAAAGCTCCGGAATATATCAGGGGTTACCGGAACCGGAGGCACGGCAATGTAACCGGTATTCCGGAATTTTATATATTTGCACCGCCAACGCCACACACACTATTCCGGGGGATATAGCTCAGTTGGCTAGAGCGCGTGACTGGCAGTCACGAGGTCAGGGGTTCGACTCCCCTTATCTCCACGATCAAGCAGAAAAACAGGCATCCCGTAAGGGGTGCTTTTCTTTTGGAGGAAGCCGTTGAAAGCTTGCTTTCAAAAGGCTGACGAGAAAAGAAAAGTGCCATGCGAAAGCATGGTGCCTGTTTTTGTATTTGCAGGACTGGAGATAAGGGGACGGTGAGTGAAGCGAACACCCCCCGTTCTCGAGATT
>CAYOPZ010000020.1:55852-60034 GCA_964406005.1 uncultured Bacteroidaceae bacterium | reverse complement strand
AGTGGGGGCTTTCTTTTTTCTGTTAATACTGATTTCTACGCCAATTGTCTCTAACTTGTTTATAGGCGTATAGAAGTTACGCATTATTTGGTTATCGGGGGTATAAAACGAAGAATTTTTTATTTATGATGCACATTATATAGATCGTTTTACGTAATGATAAACAATTGGCTGTTAAATCGGTTATGAGGGCTTACCTTATTCCTCACTGAATTTCAGTCAGGTTGAAAATGAAAAAGACAGGCTTTTTAACGCCTGGTGACATTCCTGGTTTTCAGGGATCTTGTCGAAATTCCAGTTTATCGAGGGGGCTTTTAATCTTCAGGATGCTTGCATTGCTGATGTGGGTGTAGATCTCTGTAGTCTTGATGCTTTTATGACCCAGTAACTGCTGAATGTATCTCAGGTCTGTTCCGTCTTCCAGGGAATGGGTTGCAAAGCTGTGTCTTAATGAATGTACAGAGGCATTTTTTCTGATCCCTGCTTTTTCCAGCGCTTTTTTCAATATGTTCTGTACGCTGCGGGTTGAGTATTGATCTTTGCTCAGTCCTTCGAACAGATACTTATTTGGCAGGTAAGCATCCAAATAGTACCTTAATTGACTTTCCAGGACAGTGGGAAGCGGTACGATACGGTCCTTGTTACCTTTTCCCCGGCGAATATGTATGAGTTTTCTGTGAAAATCCAGGTCGGTAACACAGAGATTCACGGATTCGCTCAGTCTCATGCCAGTGCCATAGATCAGCATCATTAATGTTTTGTGTTTTAGGTTTCTGATCGCATTAATTAAAGCTTTGATTTCATCTCTTGACAACACTAGCGGAAGCCTTCTGTCGACCTTTGGCCTGGGCAGGACCGGCTTGTCGAAAGGTTTACCCAATATGATCCTGAAATAAAGGTGGATCGCATTGATCATCTGGTTTTGATAGGATACTGAATATTTATATGTGGTGATATAATTGAAAATATACTCGCTGATTTGTTCCATATCCGGTATTTTGGTCCGGGATTCCTCCATGTTTCCGAGAAATCTGGCAAGGTGGAATTTATAGGATGTTACGGTCCTCTGGCTGTAGTTTTTCAATGTCATGTATTTTATAAGCTTGTCAGGGATTTTACCGGTTTTCACAGGTTCCCTGTGTGCTGGTATTCCTGTTTTTTTTTCCTGGTAGAAAAGGGAGGGGGCAATTTCCCAGTTTTTTCGTTTTATGGTACCGGAGAGTATACTCAGATTGTCTTTCCCTCCGGCTACCGACCATAGCCTTGCGCCCGGATGCCAGTGAGAATGTTCGAGGGTTCTGATGACATCGATGATGCCGGGGTCATAATTGAACTTCAGATAGATCCTGTTTTCTGAGACAACATGTTGGTAATGGATTATGATCTCTTTGGGGATTTCTGCTGCAGGCTTTTCCGGACCATGGTAAATGAATTTGTATTTGCCCTGAGGTGTATTGCGTTATATGAACATCGGGGAGGATGCGGAAGTTGATCACCCGGTCCGGCCTGGTTCCTGTTAGTAACTACGATATAACTTCTTTGCTATAATTGATAATTTTACCGGGTGGTATTGGTGGTTTGATCGTAAGATCTGCAATGGAAGATTTCAACCTCAATTATTTTGATCTGGTGATCTCCGTATTTTTGCTGTGGAGTGCATACCGCGGCATCACAAAGGGATTCCTGATCATGGCTGCATCCCTGGCTGCGCTTGTACTGGGTGTATGGGGTGCTATACGCTTTTCAGACCTGACCGCCGCTTTTCTGGTTGAGCAATTCGGGTGGAGCACCAGGTACCTTTCACTGATCGCCTTTGCCATTACATTTGTCGGGATCGTTTTGATTGTGCACCTGCTGGCAAGGGGGTTGGACAAGCTGCTGAAAGCGGTTGCGCTGGGTTTTTTGAACCGTCTGGCGGGTCTGCTTTTCGGGGTACTGAAAACGGCCTTCATTATAAGCATCCTGCTGGTGATTGTCAATTCCATCGACCGGCGTGTACCGTTCATACCCGAACAGCACAAGGAGAACTCATTGCTCTATGAGCCGCTCTCGAAATTCGCCCCGGCCATTTTTCCTTATCTGAATTTCGAGGATGTCAGGGAACGCTTTGAACGGGGCAGTAACAGTGAAGTGGAAATCTGATATGTTTACTATATTTGGGCAAAATTTCCCCCATGAATTTTATTGAGGAGCTTCGCTGGAGGGGCATGATCCATGATATCATGCCCGGTACGGAAGAGCAGCTGGAGAAGGAGATGACCACGGCATATGTGGGGATCGATCCTACTGCGGATTCATTGCATATAGGGCACCTGGTTTCCGTAATGCTCCTGAAACATTTCCAGGCGGCCGGACATCGTCCGGTAATCCTTGTGGGAGGTGCCACCGGTATGATCGGTGATCCTTCGGGAAAATCGCAGGAGAGAAACCTGCTGGATGAGGATTCACTGAAAAAGAACCAGGAGGGGCTGAAAAAACAGCTTCTCAAATTCCTCGATTTCAGTGAGAAGGCTTCCAATGGGGCCATCATGGTCAACAACTATGAGTGGATGAAGGATTATTCCTTCCTGGATTTTATCCGTGACATCGGAAAGCATATTACTGTGAATTACATGATGGCCAAGGATTCTGTAAAAAAACGGATCAGCCAGGATTCGAATGGAGGCATGTCTTTTACGGAGTTCTCTTACCAGCTCGTTCAGGGATATGATTTTCTTTACCTGTATGATACTCTGGATTGCAGGCTGCAGATGGGAGGATCCGACCAGTGGGGAAACATCGTTACCGGAACTGAGCTTATCCGCCGGAAAACGGGAGGAGAGGCTTTTGCGCTTACATGTCCGCTGATCACAAAAGCCGACGGAGGTAAATTCGGCAAAACGGAAGAAGGAAATCTCTGGCTGGATCCGGCCTATACTTCCCCGTACAAGTTTTACCAGTACTGGATCAATGTCAGTGATGAGGATGCGGAAAAATACATCAGGATATTTACGATGCTCGGCAGGGAGGAAATTGAGAACATCACAGGGGAACACAACCGGGCGCCACACAAGCGCATACTACAGAAAAGACTGGCAAGGGAGGTTACTGAAATGGTTCATTCCCGGGAAGATTGCCTGGCGGCGGCTGAGGCTTCTGAAATACTTTTCGGAAATGCTGCAACCGAAGCCCTGAAGGAAATAAGGGAGGATATGTTTCTGGCGGTGTTTGAGGGCGTTCCCGTGTTTGAGATAGGAAAAGATCAGTCGAATTCCAAAATAATTGACCTGCTTTGCGGAATTACCACAATATTTTCATCAAAAGGGGAGTTAAGAAGAATGATCACGGGTGGCGGGTTGATGATCAACAAGCAGAAGGTGACGGATCCCGAAATGCGGATCACGCAGGGTGGTTTCATCAAGGGGAAATACCTGCTTGTTCAGAAGGGGAAAAAGAATTATTACCTGATTACCCTGGCGGATTGAATGAGGTCAGGTAACCCGATGGTTATGCTGAACCGGTGAATGTCCCGGGGGCAGATACAATTATCCCGTGCTTATTGTATTCTGAAATCGATTACCGTCTGACCAATCATTTTTAAAAATATGACCGAGGAAAAACCGTCTTTCAGTTTCGAATCGACAGATCTGATTGTCTATCTCTGGAAAAGAAAAATACCGTTGATCATCATTACCCTGGCAGGGGCCTTTATTTCCACCCTTGTTTCACTGACCATCACTCCCAGGTTCCGGTCGACCGTTGTTTTGTTCCCGGCTTCCGAAACACCTGTATCCAAATCATTGCTTGAAACGAATTTCCAGGACAGAATAGGGATACTGGGATTCGGCGAAGATGAGCAGCTGGAGAGAATGCTGCAGGTTCTGAATTCTGATGAGATCCGCGACAGGATCATTGAAAGATACGATCTGATGGATCATTACAGGATCAAGCCAGACAGCCCTTATCCCATGACCAGGCTTTTTGAAAAATATGATTCCAACATTCGCTATAAGAGAACCGAGTTCAACTCCATCGTGATTGAGGTGATGGATACGGATCCGCAGGTCGCGGCCGATATTGCAAATGATATTGCCTCGCTCATCGATTCGACCATGAACAGGATGAAACAGGAGCGGGCAATGGAGGCCTTCCGGCTGGTGGAGAAGGAGTACCTGGATCTGGAAGCCGATGTAAAACTATATA
>CAYOPZ010000020.1:0-55752 GCA_964406005.1 uncultured Bacteroidaceae bacterium | reverse complement strand
TTCCGGCTGGTGGAGAAGGAGTACCTGGATCTGGAAGCCGATGTAAAACTATATAAGGATACCCTTGCCGCCATGAGCCGTTCAGGGATGATCCTTTATGAGACCCAGGCCGAAAGGGTCACGGAAGCCTATGCCAAAGCCCTGGCGGACGGGAACATATCAGGTGCCAACCGTCTGAAGGAGGATTTTAACGTTCTGGAGGATAATTCGGGGTCAATCGTATATTTTCAGTCCCTTCTTACCAACGAAACGGAGAGGCTGAGCGACCTGAAGGCCAAATATATGGAAGCGAAGGCCGAGATGGAACAGCAGCTTTCACATGTTTTCATTCTTGACAAGGCATATAAGGCGGAAAAAAAGACCTATCCGAAAAAATCCATCATTGTAATGGTCTCGACGCTGGCAACCTTTGTAATGGCGGTAATCTCCTTCCTTTTCTTTGAGAATTTTCTTAAAAAGATCCGTGCTGACTGATGGATTTCAGCATAACAAATAAGAAGGAAACTTTCTGGATCTACGCGGTTTCCTTTTTATTCATTGCACTGAACGGAGTGCTCATCGCAAATGAATTTTTCTATTTTAGCCTGATCCCGCTTTTCCTGGTTATTCTGCTGGTGGCGGTCTATTCGCTTGACAGATTGGTGCTAATTACTGTATTTGTAACCCCGCTTTCGATCCAGCTGTCAGACTTTGTAAAAGGACTTGAGTTTGACCTGGCACTTCCGTCTGAACCCCTCATGATCGGCATATTGCTGCTCTTTGTCATGAAGTTACTATTTGATGGAAGATTTGACAGAAAGGTACTTTACCATCCGGTATCGGTCGCAATCCTTATAAACCTTGTCTGGATCACCCTGACCAGCATTACCAGTACCATGCCCCTGGTTTCCTTCAAGTTCCTGATCGCCAGGATCTGGTTTCTCGTAGCATTTTATCTGATTGCCAGCCAGATTTTCAGAAAGGCGGAGAATATCGACCGGTATATATGGCTTTATATCATATCCTTTCTGGCTGTAATAGGATATGCATGGACACGGCATATTCCCTTCGGATTGCTCAATCAGCAGGCAGCGCATTTTGTGGTCCAGCCCTTCTATAATGATCATACCTCGTACGGGGCCACCCTGGCCATGCTGATCCCTGTAACGATGGGTTTTATCCTGACACAGCATCAGGCGGGTTTTATCAGGCGGATCACGGTGTGGCTGGTCCTGGCCGTATTCCTTGTCGCTGCTGTTTTCTCCTATACAAGAGCTGCCTGGGTAAGCCTGATGGGTGCGCTTGTAATCTTTGTCGTGATCCGGTTCCGTATCAGGTTCATAATCCTGGCGATCTTCGGTCTGGCTGTCATAGGATTTTCATACAGCTACAGGACAGAGATCAGGTTATGGCTTGAACAGAACCGGCAGGTCTCATCGGAGGACCTGGTGGAACATGTTAAATCCATTTCAAATGTGGCAACGGATGTTTCCAACCTGGAAAGGCTGAACCGCTGGAGCTGTGCATGGAGGATGTTCAAGGAGAAACCGGTCCTGGGCTGGGGGCCGGGTACCTATATGTTCAAATACGCTCCTTTCCAGCTTGAACGGGAAAAAACCGAGATCAGCACCAATGCGGCCGACCTTGGCAATGCGCACAGTGAATACATCGGGCCGCTGGCCGAATCCGGGTTTATCGGGACCCTTTCATTCCTGTCCATCGTCATTCTGACGATCCTGACGGGCCTGCGCAACTGGTTTACCCTTAAAGACCGGAAAGTGAAGATACTCTCTTTTACTCTTTTACTTGGACTTATCACCTATTACCTGCATGGATTATTGAACAACTTTCTGGATACCGACAAAGCCTCTGCCCTGTTCTGGGGATTTACAGCGGCCATTGTAACCATAGATATATATCATCGGAGATCCGCCGGGGGAAAAACGTCAGGTTCTGTAAATACGAAGACACCGGGTTCCGGGGAAAGGCCTGTTTGACATGCCGGGAGGTTCCCTGCAGATTTCAATCCGGGAAAAAGTCGATCCCGAGTATGGAAATGTCGTCGAAAATTGCCTTATTGCCACTCAGTATCTGCTGTTTTTCAATGATCTCTCTTATATTGTCCCGGACAGATTTTGTATTGGAAAGGTGTTTTTCAATGCTTGCGGTTCCGAGTTCCACACCCTTGTCGTCTACCAGCTCGACCAGGCCGTCGGTGTAACATAGCATTTTTGAGGGTTCTTTAATTTTTAGCGAGCCTTTTTTCAGAACAGGGATTTCATCCAGCATTCCCATTCCCACGCAGCCGCTTCTGAGCAGGCTCATCCGGCCTTTGTTCTTTTCAAAAAAGATGGGTGGATTGTGGCCTGCATTGATGAACTGCATTTCCTGACTGCCAATTGTGTATTTCCCGATAAAAAGGGTTATGAACTTTTCCCCTTTTGCACTGGCCATGACCCGTTCGTTGAGTTTAGCTACCAGCATTTCCAGGGTAATCTCATCGGTGAAAAGGGCACGCAGGTTGGCCTGGAAATTGGACATCAGGATGGCTGCCGATATTCCCTTTCCAGATACATCGGCGATACAGAATCCCACCTCATTATCGTTCAGGGAGATGCAATCGTAGTAGTCGCCGCCCACCGAATAATGCGGATGATAAAAGGCTGTAATGTTGATGTGATTATTCTGTGGCAGGGATGAATTTTCGGGAATGAGCATGGTCTGCATGCGTGATGCAAGTTCCATCTCCTTTCTGATGGCTTCCTGGCGCAGACTTTCATTGAACAGCCTGATGTTCTCAATGGCCACGATGATCACATTCGAGAGGGTCTGGATGAAGTGGAGATGCTTTATCGTGGGGCTGATCCCTTCGGCTTCCTCGTCGATGTCACCGATCAATACAAAGGCGAGAGGCGTGTCCTGTGTTATGACCGGGATGATGATGTCGAAGTGCCTGAGCTTTTCATTGGGCGAGGCCGTAACAAAACTGATCTCCTTTATATGAAGAAGGTCTTCTTCGACATTTACATGTGAAAGATCTTTCTTACCGATACCGCTGGTCAGGATGGTTTTCCAGCGATCATTGAGTTTGAAAATTGCGATCCTGCCGATGTTCAGCTCCTTTGTCAGGATGGATTTATACCTTTCCAGGAGTTCCTCAATGGACAGGTTTTCATTGATTGCCTTGGTAATTTCAAGCAGAGCGTTCAGCTTGAATGAGTACAGCTTCAGCCTTTTAAACGATGACTTCTCTGCCATAAAACCTCTTGGTGGCGTTAAAGCGGAAAGTTACAAAATATTCCTGTTACTTAGTCCTTTACCCTTTCTGCATATTCCCCTGTCCGGGTATCGACCTTTATTTTTTCACCCTCGTTGATAAAAATGGGGACATTGATCGTAGCCCCGGTCTCTATGGTAGCCTGTTTCAGAGCTGTTGCGGAAGTGGTATCTCCTTTAACCCCGGGTTCCGTATAGGTTACCTCCATCACAACAAAGGGCGGCAGGTCGCAGGATAGCGGCGTTTCGGAATCGGCATGATAAACGATCTCGACTTCCTGGCCTTCCTTCAGAAGGTCCGGATTTTCGATCATGGAATTTTCAAGCGAGATCTGTTCGTAGGTTTCGAGGTGCATGAAGTGATATCCTGTATCGTCCTGGTAGAGAAACTGATATGGACGTCTTTCAACCCTTGCCACATTAATCTTTACTCCTGCGTTAAATGTATTTTCTATCACCCGGCCGGTGGTGACGCTTTTAAGTTTGGTCCTTACGAAGGCGGAGCCCTTACCGGGTTTCACATGTTGAAACTGTACAATGGTAAACAGATCGTTGTTGTATTCGATGCAGAGTCCCTTCCTGAAATCGGCAGTAGTCGCCATGTGAAGAAAGATTGGTTTTTGTTGCGCGAAGATAGTAAAAACTTTGCGACCGCCTCAGTATTTCAGTCCCTCGAATTTTACCAGGTCACATTTGATGGAACCTACAATAAGATCAAATTTCCCTCGTATGGGAACACGGTTAGCGTCATCCGAGAACCAAAGGGTCATGTCATCCTCATTCCGGAATATCCTTCCAGGTTCCACGAATGGAACCAGCTTGATACAGTTATAGGTTCCCGAACGGGTACGAATGGTTTCCCTTCCCCTGAACCTGATGTCGAAAGGGAAGAGTTCATCGTCAAAAAAGGTATTGACATCAATAATGTCGTTGTATTTCATGGTATCGAAATCCATTCTCCTGACATAATAAAAGACCGATACCATATCCCTTATATTGGCCGGTATTTCGTGCTCGCCCGTTGCGCTGCTGTATGCTTTCAGGCTGTCGTGATCATATTCGACAATATTGAATTTCCGGTAGTTCCCCTCCCTGATATCGCGGATGGACTTGACAGGAAGCAAAGTCTCCGGATCGAAGTAGCCCCCGTACATGTCCCTGATCCTGTAAATCCTGTCGGCAAGGCCTGTGGTGCGGGCAATGGCTTCCGAATACAACACCTCCCTGCCGTTGATCGTATCCAGGCGGATGAATGAATTTACCACACCTGCGTTAAAGGGTCCGAAATAAATCTCGTATTCCAGTTTTTCGCCCGGGATGAAGTTGTTCCCATTCTGGGCTCCAAGGATTCCCGGGGACAGTATAAGCAATATGCCGGCAAAGTACCTCATATGCATGATTCGTAAAACTCCGACAAATTCCGGGCCATTTACCTCAAACCTTTATTCCCGGGGATTGTGGCAATGAAATCTTTAAGGTAAAAAGGTTCAAAATATGCAACATTTTCGAAATGTTTTTGTTTGAATTTCTTTTCCGATAATCCGGCCATAAATCCGGCCGAGCAATTTATTTCCTCGAAGAAATGCGCATTTGCCTGCTTCAGCGTATCCCTGCATTTCCCGGAACCTTCCCCGAAAAAGGCAATCGCATGATTTTTCAGGATTTCACCGTAGCTGTCCCTGTCGATGATCCTGGCATTTGCCTGTTCCCTGACATTTCCGTCTAAGGTAAAAAGGGCTGTATAGACCTCCATTCTCCGGGCTTCGAGCATGGGACAGAGAAGCATTGCCGGGTTTTCCCCGGCAAGTTGCCTTATGGCCGGCATACGGGCTGCCCCGGCGGCAAGAGCAGCCAGCGTATCGATACTGATCAGGGGAATTCCCGCCGCATATGCCAGTCCCTTTGCCGTGGAAACCCCGATCCTCAATCCTGTATAGGATCCGGGACCCTTGCTCACAGCTACTGCATCGATGTCGGATATCCTGAGATCCCGTTCTTTCAGCAGTTCCTGTATGAAAACGGTCAGGTTGCTGGCATGGGATCTTCCCTCGTCACTTTCCTTCTGACTCAGTACTTTTCCGTCCGAGGCCAGTGCTGTGGAACATATCCGCGTAGCTGTCTCGATATTGACAATGAGTGCCAAGAATTTTTATTCGTTGTTGAAGAGATCGTCTTCATCGACGATTTCCACCGGAGAATCGGCTTCCAGTTTCCTGGAAATGGCATTGTAGGGAGCTGTAATCACTTCTTCCTGATCCTCGAGTCCCTTCGTTACCTGGATATAGTTATTATCCTGGATCCCTGTTTCCACCCTTCGGAACACTGCCTTGCCCTCCTCAACCATAAAGACAATTTCGACAAGTTCATCTGTCAGTTCCCTGTCCGGTGTTTCTTCCTCCATCTTGGCCAGGGTTGAATCCGTCCGGGTAGTAACGGCCTGGATGGGAACGGAAAGGACCCCTGTCCTTGTTTCGGTTTGTATATCTACGGTGGCCGACATGCCCGGGCGGAAGGGATTTCCGTATCCCTGATCGTATAATTTCTGGTAGGAATCCCTGAGGAGCAGTACCTTAACATTGAAGTTCGTAACCTGGTCTGTGGATAATCCCGAAGTATTTGCGGAGTTTGCAATTTCGGTCACAACGCCCTTGAACTTTTCATCGAGGTATGCATCCACTTCGATGATGGCCGTATCGTTAAGACTGACCCTTACAATGTCATTTTCGTTGACTTCCACCTCAACTTCCATCCGGTTCAGATCGGCGATCCTCATCATTTCCGTGCCTGACATCATCTGGGCGCCGACAACCCGTTCACCTTTTTCAACCAGCAGCATGGAAACCGTACCTGTCATAGGAGAATAAATGGAAGTTTTAACCAGGTTTTCTTCTGCTTCCCCGAGGGCTGCATCGGCACTTTCCACGGCATATTTTGCAGCATCCAGTTCAGCCTTGGCAATCTGGAAGGAAGATTGTTCCGCTTCAAAAACCGATTCTGAGATGGCCTTCTCGTCCCAGAGTTTTTTATTCCTGTTATAGGACAGCTCACTCTGGGTATATTGTGCCTCGGCCTGTTCCAGCCTGGCCTTTGCAGAATTCAACGAAGCTGTTGCACGGTCACGGGCTGAAATGTATGCTTCCGGTTTGATCCGGGCAAGGAACTGTCCCGTTTTCACCATGTCCCCTTCCTTGACCACCAGTTCCACAATTTCCCCGGATACATCCGGACTGATCTTCACTTCTTTTTCGGGTTGGATCTTGCCGTTTGCAGTTATGGTTTCGACAATGGTCCTGCGACTGGCCTGCTCTACCGCCACCTTGATGACTTCGGCCTTGCCGAACCACCCGGCCCTTTTACCGATGATCGTGAAAACGATCAGAACCACGGCAATGATTAAAAGGTATCTTAATAATTTACCGGTTTTCATTTTTTATTCAGTATTAGCAATATTGTTATTATTTATGGTTGGATTTTAAAAGCTGATGGGTATCCCTCTGTAGAAATCAAGTATTTTCATCCTGAATATATAATCGTACTTGGCCTGCAGCAGGTCGGACTGGGTTGCGGTCAGCCTGTTTTTCTCAGCATTATAGTCTACCGTGTTTACCAGTCCCACTTCGAACTTCTCCTCCGTGTATTTGAAAGACTCTTCCATTGCTATGAGCGCTTCTTCCGTGGCCAGGAATTTTTTGCGTGCTGCAACTGCATCGGCATGTGCCTGCTGAATGGATTTGTACAGTGAGTTTTTCGTGGTCTCCAGCTGAAGCTGGTAATTATTTACATTCAGCTTTGCATTGCTGATATTTGTATTGATCCTCCAGCCGTTGAAGATGGGGATGTCCAGGGAAAGTCCGATTCCGGTACTGGCGTTGTCGCTAAGCTGGTCCCGGAACGGATAGAATTCGCCCTGTGGATTGCCGGGGGTAATGCGTTTTGCTGCATCCGAATACCGGGTGTACCAACTGGTGCTCAGTGAGATCTGCGGACTCCTCCCTCCCTGTGCGATGCTCAGGCCTTCATAGGCGCTCTTCAGCTTGTACTCGGCACCGAGAACCTGAGGCATTATACTCAGGGCATCCTGGTATACTGACCCGACGGTTATGACAATGGGATCCCTGGCAATGTCCCCGAATTCCGGGATCTCAATCTCAAAATCCCCAACGGAATCAAGATCGAGGAGTTGTATAAGATCCAGGTAGGACAGGTTAAGCGTATTTTCAGCGTTGATCACATTCAATTCTTCAGATTCGGCCTGGGCTTGTATCTCAAGGAGCGATCCCCGTGCAAGGCTTCCTGCTTCCACCAGTTTGGAGGTACGTTCCACCTGCTGAAGGGTAAGCTCGTGCTGATTCTTTGTAACTTCGAGCAATTCACTGTTGAACAGGATCTGCAGATAGTAAGTCGCAATGGCAAGGGTGATGTCGTTCTTGAGAACTTCAAGGTCCTGCAGGCTTGCGAGCAGGTCGAATTTGTTTTGCTCGATGGTATTCATTTTCTGCAATCCGCTGAATAATGTTACGGAAGCGGACATGTTGAGGCTGGTAGAAGAGATCTGCTCGTTAATGAATTCATAGTTAGTATAATCCAGGGACCGCCCGAAAGAAAGGTTCTGGCTGGCTCCTGCATTCAGACTGGGCAGCAGATCCATCTTTGACTGCTTCAGCGTATTTTCGCTGTACCCGGAAGAAATTACCTGCTGCTTGATGGAGATATTGTTTTCGTATGCATACCTGATACAATCTTCGAGCGTCCATACCGTCTGTGGTTTGACCTGCGCCAGTGACAGGAACGATATGACCGGGATTAACAGAATGATTCTTTTCCTTTGCTTCATATTCTTAAAGCATTTTGACAGAATTGGTAAATTCGCTAACATTGATTTTGGTAAGGGACAGTTCTGATACTTTTAATTTCAAAGGAATCCTAAAGATAATAGATAAATAAATCTAAACAACCGGATTCAGACGGATTTAGGAAGAAAATTATGACCATTCCGGATAAAATCATTGACCACAGGAAATTCGGGAAGGTTGTTATGGTCAGAAGTTCGCGGGCACGCAGGATCAATATTTCCATTAAACCTTTTGGTCACCTGAAGGTTACAGTCCCGGTGCTTGAAAGCTTCAGAAGGGCGGAGGATTTCCTTATGGAAAAGGAGGAGTGGATATTGAGGAACCTGGATAAGATCCGGAGACTTGAAAGCCGGCTTACACTGTTTGACCAGGATACCCGGTTCAGCACCCGTGAGCACGTACTTGAGATAATACGGTTCGATGGGGATAAACCGGAGGCAGGTCTCAGGGATAATAAGATCCTGGTAAAACTGCCCGGGCATTGCGATATCCTCGCGGATGAGATCCAGGATTTTATAAGATGCGGCATCGAGACTGCCTGGAGGAAAGAAGCACAAAAATACCTCCCTGCAAGGCTCTGTGAATTGTCCGGGAAATATAATCTTCCTTTTGAGCGGGTCATGGTTAAAAATAACAAAACCCGATGGGGATCCTGTTCCTGCAGGAACAACATCAATCTCAGCCTTCACATCATGAGACTGCCTGACCGCCTGATAGACTATATTCTGATACATGAGCTTGTACATACCGTACATAAGAACCACAGCAAGGAATTCTGGGAACACCTGCAAAAACTGGAGCCGGAAGCAAAAACTCTCGACAGGGAACTGAAGCAATACAGAATAGGGATATATTGAGCTTAAGGATCAGCTCCCGTTGCCATGTATCCTGCGGTCCAGAATACGGTCCAGGCTATTCACATATTCCAGGGCTTTTTTCCTGCCGAACAGTTTAGTGAATTCCTTGATAAGGAAGTCCTTGATATCGGTGATCCAGTCGAGGTAGGAAAGTGTGGAAATGCGCCCGTGTTCCTGCTTTTCCATATATCTTTTCAGGATGTTCACCTTTGAGTGATAAGCCATGTAGGCTTTGATGGAGGTCAGAAGCATCGGTTCGAGGTAATTCTCTATATATTTAAGCTCGCTCGGGATCACCTCGTATGTGATTTCATAAAAATTGCTGAAGGTATAGTTCCAGTTGATATAATGAATGAAAAAATTGGTAATGTTGAAGGTCTTTTTTTCCTCCTTCTTGTCTATCGAATCAAGGAATACCTTGTTCAGGCTCTTACGGTAGGCATCTTTTATGCTTGCATCAAGGATATCCGTGATTTCCGTTACATGCTTCCTGTATTCAGGGGAAAAGTGGCTCAGGCTGAACTGTTTGTTTTCAAAAGGCTTCTGCAGCTGGATGATTTTCGTGATCACGGCAACCTCGTCTTCCATAATCGGCGCGACGGGGAATATGCCTTCTGAAGTGATTTTATCCAGCAGTTTTTCTGTAAAATAGCCGGAGAGGATCAGTTTGTTAAGCTGGCTGTCTTTTTTGGTGATGTGCTCGATTTCACTGTGATAGAGTCCGAGGTACTGATTCAGCCTGCTTTTCAACTGAGCCTTTTTCGCATCGACGATCAATTGTATATATAGTGGGTAAAATTCTTCCCTGCGGTAGATCCTGGGCTTCGCCCTCCTGTTAAGGTAATGCTTTACGGTGATTTTCTTACTGTGCATCTTGCCTCCCCGGTATCAAAATTAAGAAAAAAAGTCAGGATATTTCCCGCCATATATTTATTCCTTGTCCAGCCTCGTGATTCCCGCTATTCTGGCGTCCTCCAGGGCGTTGTGATATTCCTCCGGGGTAATGGGACGGTCGATTTCAATCCATTCGGGACTTCTTCCGCATGGCCGGTACTGCGGCATGATATTGACATAGGTTTCCGGAGATATTTTATTTGCCAGAAAATTCATGATCCCGGCAGTGCCCGCCAGGCCAGCGGGCATGACAAGATGCCTGACCAGCAAACCCCGCTCAGCCACACCGTCTTCATTGATCCGCAGAAGCCCTGTCTGCCGGTGCATTTCCCTGACCGCTTTCCTGGCCACTTCGGGATAATCAAATGCATCGCAGGTCCTGCGGGATACGCCGGGATCCCAGAATTTGAAATCGGGCATGTATATGTCTATTATGCCATCCAGCAGTTCCAGCGTTGAAACCCGGTCATAACCCCCGGAGTTGTAAACCAGGGGTATCCGCAGCCCGTCCTCTATGGCTGGGATCAGTGCCTGGAGTATCTGGGGAACGACGTGGGTAGGGGTGACAAAATTGATATTGTGACATCCGGTCTCCTGGAGTCTCAGCATCATATCGGCAAGATCCCTGGCATTGACAGGATGGCCCCTTCCTTCATGGCTGATATCGAAATTCTGGCAGAAAATACAGAGCAGATTGCAGTTTGTAAAAAAAATGGTCCCGGAACCCCGTCTGCCGGATATGGGTGCTTCCTCGCCGAAATGCGGCATATAACTTGATACCATGGCCTGGTCCCCTGTATTGCAGGTACCTTTATCGCCAGACATACGGTCTGCATGGCAGTTCCTCGGGCAGAGCGTACAATCGTGCAGCATACGGGCCAGCAGGCCGGCCCTTTCTTTCAGTGTGCCGTTTTCGTAGGCGGTAACATAGGAAGGCTCCATGTATAAATACCGTTAGGATCATTTAAAAATAAGGAAATCCGGGAATTTCCGCCGGGGGGAATGATCTTCTTTTTTTTCTTAAATTTGCAGCGCTCAGGACGGATTGACCCATGGTGTAACTGGCAACACGTCTGATTTTGGTTCAGAAGAGTCTAGGTTCGAGTCCTAGTGGGTCAACAGACAAAACTCCGGCAGGTGTTCCGGTAGTCACGGGGTTCGGATACCGGCGAGACCGTCTTCAGTCATTTGCCATACATCTCCGGCAAGTCTGGAATGGGATATGTTTTTAACGGTTTTGACATTCTCCATGAAATAGCGGGTGTTCCGGTCAAGCCGTATGAACATGCCCGGAGGCACCAGGACGGTGATTTCTGTTTCGGGTGATCTCCATTGCATGGGTTTCAGAAGGCTGAAATAGGGATCGAGGATCAACTCCCCGTCCTCCTGGCTCCATTTGTAATCGAGCTTTTCCGCATTCATCCTTGCCTCGAAGTAGGTTCTGCCCGCTGATTTTTTTTCTTCGCGGATCTTAAAAAGGCCGTTTTCTGCCGGCTCGATATGAAGTTCCATCTGGCTGTAGATCCTGTTTTGCCCCGAGATGACCTGCCAGTGTTCGTTATGGCTGAAATACCATTGGTTGTCGAATCCTTCGATCCCTGGATCATCGTTTATCCTGACAACAAGGGTATCCGAAGGGATGGGCTGCAGGCTATATGTTGTAAAGTACGATCCGTAATCCCTGAAATGCCAGCCTTCGAAGACAGCAAGTGTGATTATGAATATCAGGCTGATGACCCAGAGCACCAGCGCCATCAAGCCGATTATTCTGTCATTTGCCTTGAAACGGAACAGCATCTTGATGCCGGCGTAGATAAGTGCAATCAGCGGGATAGCGATAACCAGGAAAAGCGCGATTGAAATGAATGTCAGGCTGGCCGGGTCTCCGATGACCCCGAACAGTTCATGGAAGGAGTGTACATTCACTCCGAAAAAATGAACCGGGAAAATGGCGCTCCGGAAAAAGAATGCGACAGAAAGTCCGGTAAGCACCGCCAGACCCCCTATAAAAAAAGCAAATCCTATGATTGCAACGATGATCTTCAGGACAGCAAGAATGATCTGTCCGATCACGTTCACGATTTCTTCAAATACATTTTTTGTTTTTTTTAATTCCTTGGAATTCTTAATTTTGGAATAACTTTCCTTTACATTTTCTTTAACCGTTTCGTATTCTTCTTTCACGGTTTTCTCAATGTTTTCCACCGTCACCTTTTCTCCCCTCATTTCAAGTTTTTCTGCAGATGTGACAGCTTTGGGAACTGCTATCCAGAGAATTATGTAAAGTATTATGACGATACCACCTGTTGCCAGCAAAACGATCACCCAGATCAGGCGCATGAGCCAGACTTCGATCCCGAAATAGGCCGCCAGTCCGGATGCAACACCGCCGAATACGGCATTGTCGGGATCCCGGTAAAGTCTCCTGCTCCTTTTTCCGTTCCTTGTCCGGCGGGAGGATTCGCCGCCGGGTTGCCCTGCATCTTCGAAATCTTCAGGATGGCCCATGATTTCAATGACCGATTTGACATCCTCGATGGTGATCACCTGTTTCTTTTCACTGATCTTCTGCAGGAACAGTTCAGCGATCCTGGCTTCTATGTCGGCAATGATCTCGTTCCCCTCATCCATATCCCGGAATTTATTACTGATTTCATCCAGGTAGTCTTTAAGCGACTGGTATGCATCCTCGTCAAGGGTGAATATCTGACCGCTCAGGTTTATTTTGACCGTTGTTTTCATAACTCATGATTTGGTTTTTCCCGGTTCTTTTTTCTTGTTCAAGGAGTCGATCGCCTTCACAAGTTCGTTCCACGACCGGTTCAGTTCTTTGAGGAATGCTTTGCCGTTCTCTGTGAGGGTATAGTATTTCCTGGGGGGTCCCTTTGTCGATTCTTCCCAGCGGTAGCTCAGTAACCCGGCATTCTTCTGCCGGGTCAGAAGAGGATACAGTGTTCCCTCGACGACAATGAGCCTGGATTCCTTCAATTCCCTGATGATGTCTGATGCATAGGCATCATTCTTCGACAGAATGGACAGGATGCAGTACTCCAGGATACCCTTTCTCATCTGGGCCTTTGCATTTTCTATGTTCATATTGACTGTAATTTTCCGGACGGGTCATATTGGTTTGATATAAGGTACCGTCCATAACAAATAAGTATTCTATGCAAAGATATAAAAAATATATAATACTATGTAATACATAATACAGAAATTTTATACAATATTCCTGTTTCGTGATATAAAACACAATAAAACAGTATCTTATGGTGGGAAAAAAATTGGTACTTTTGAGGAATTATCATGACCAGTATACAAGGAACACTACTGAAAATGACTTCGGAGCTCCGGGAAACGGTCATCTACCGGCTTCCGGTTGGAGATGATTCGGTCCCTGTGAACGATCTTCTGGGGAAACATCTCAAAATGGAATTCCTGGGAGAGATTCACTGCATCCGTTGCGGAAGGCTGACCCGGAAGTCTTTTGCACAGGGATATTGCTATCCGTGTTTTACCACAGCGCCCGAAACCAGTGAATGTGTTTTGAGGCCTGAATTATGCCGGGCCCATGAAGGTATTTCCAGGGATATGGAATGGTCAAGGGAGCACTGTCTTCAGGATCATTTTGTCTATCTGGCGGTGACCAGCGGACTAAAGGTCGGAGTTACCCGTTCGGTCCAGGTCCCGACACGCTGGATAGACCAGGGTGCATCCAGCGCCATAAGGCTGGCAAGAACACCGGACCGTTTCACTGCAGGTCGTATTGAGGTAAGCCTGAAAGAACATATGAATGACAAGACGAACTGGAGGAGGATACTCACCGGAAACCGGGAAGAAGGCATTGACCTTATGACAGAGAAATCCAGGGCGGTTTCCCTGATGCCGGAAGATCTCAGGGAGTTTGTCATCCCGGAAAGCGAGATTGCAGAAATCTCATACCCGGTGCTGGAATATCCTGTGAAAGTATCCGGTCATAATTTCGACAGGGAAAGAACTGCGGGAGGGATCCTCACGGGGATCAGGGGTCAGTACCTTATGTTCCGGGGCGGAAGCGTCCTGAATATACGAAAACATAATGGTTATCTGGTGGAACTGAGTTTTTAGGATTTTATTCCTATTTTTAGATTGCCTCTAACAAGCAACAACAATGAAAAACTCCGGACCTTGTATTCCGGCTTTACTTCTGCTCCTGATGTTATCTGTGCAGAACGCAGGGGCGCAGCAGGAAGATGAAGATGCCGGTGCATTGCTTCAGCTCTATATCGAAACAGGTTCATATGAATATCTGGAAAAAATTTCAGAAGCTTACCCCGATACGCCTTATGCCCTTTTTTGCGAGGCATATGAATACATCGGTACGGATAATAAAACCGCCAGGGAAGCAACTGAGGCCCTTGTCAGGGATCATCCGTCCTTTGCACCGGGATATTTTGTGCTCGGTACTGTCCTGACAGACGGGTACAAGGAGTTCGATGAGGCCGTTTCATATTTCGACAGGGCCCTGGAGCTTGACCGGGATTTCAGCCCGGTTTATCAATACAGGGGCATTGCATATCTCGGTATGGGGGACTATGAGGACGCATGGCAGGATTTCAACAGGATGATTGAAAATAAAAGAGGTTATGCCGAGGGATATATTTTGAGAGGCATTGCCAGTCGTGGTATGGGTGAAAAGGAGGCATTTCTTGCAGATTTTGAGATCGGACTGCAAATCGATTACAAAGCCCTGGCACCGTTGATCTCATCCCTGGCCGGGCAGGCTATAGACGAAGCGATTGAATTCGCACCGGAAAATATAATATACCTGTATGCAAGAGGATATGCCTGTTTTTCGAATGGCAACTACAGGCTTGCGGCTGCAGATTTCAAAAGGGCCATTGAACTGGTACCGGGCAGTCCGGATTTTTACAAGTACTCGGGTGCATGCAAGCTTTACCTTGACGATGGGGAAGGGGCATTGAGAGACCTGAATATAGCACAGGGGAGCAACCCGGATGATCCTGAGATTTATTATTACCTGGGAGTGCTAATGAATAATGTCCGGAAGCAATACTCTCTGGCCTACGAATATTTAAGCCGTTCCCTGGAACTGGATAACCGGAATGCGGATTGTTATTATCAACGGGCGGAATCGTCCTATGAAATGCTGAATTACCGGGCAGCCATGGACGATATAAATATGGCCATACTCCATAATCACCGGGAGGGGGATTTTTACGCCCTGAGGGGATTTATCGGAACGGAACTCGGGAGTCCCGCAGATGATGCCTGCCGGGATTTCCGGGAAGCCCTGGAATGGGGAACCGGCTATAATCTCAAAAAGGCCATCAGGAAAACATGCGATTAACGATCCGGCCGTCTCGTGCAGGTCAGATCCGTATTCCGATGAGAATCACGTCATCGATCTGTTCTACCCCGTAGGGTTCAATCCAGTTAAAGAAGGCCTTGCGGAGTATGGCTTTTTGTTCCTCCATGGATCTGGCATGATTCTTCAGGAGAAGTTCCTTCATGTTCTTGATCATGAATTTTTTATTGTTCGGTCCCCCGAACTGGTCCTGGAAACCGTCCGAAAAAATATACAGTACATCTCCCTTCCGGGCTTCCATAACATTATTTTTGAAGGGTTCATTGGAACGTTCATGAATGCCAATGGGCATGCGGTCGGCCTTGATCTGGATGATTTCATCGTTACGCACGATGAGCAGGGGGTTATTGGCGCCCGCAAATTCGATTGTCATTTTATCATGATCTATGATATGGAGGGCCAGATCCATTCCGTCCTTTTGTTCGCCTTCATACCCTTTTTGTTTCAGTGCGGCAATCACCTCGGCACGCAGTTCGTCGAGGATAACGGAAGCCGTTTCCACATTCCTTTCCTCGACGATCTTATTGAGGAATGCCACACCCAGCATGCTCATAAAAGCGCCCGGAACTCCGTGACCCGTACAGTCGGCGGCGACCGTAATGGTTTTGCCGTTGTGCTTTGTCAGCCAGTAAAAGTCCCCGCTTACAACGTCCCTGGGAAGGAAAAGTATGAAGCCATCCAGGTTAAGTTTGTTGAGATCATCTTCAGGGGGCAGCATGGCCCTCTGAATTTTTTCCGCATACTGTATGCTGGCCATGATATCCTTATTCTTGGCTTCAATGACTTCCTTCTGCATGACCACCTCGGCAGTACGTTCACGGATAATCTGCCTGAGTTGCCTGGTGTAGATCTTCACGATTGAATAAACGATAAAAGCGGCCAGAATGACATAAATGATGAAGGCCCACCATTTGCGGTACCAGGGGGCCAGAATGGTGAATTCGTAATCCGCTTCCCGGCTTTCGTGCCGGTATATGTTCCGGGCTTTCACCCGGAAGGTATATTTTCCCTCTCGCAGGTTGGTATATTCCTTTTTTGTTTCCGCCGACCAGTCGCTCCAGTTGTTATCGTTCCCTTCCAGGAAATAGCTGAATTTTGTAAATGACTCGTCTTCTCCCGGCTGGGCTGAATAATTGAATACGAGGGAATTTTGCGAAAACGGCAGAATGGGCATGAATCCGGCGGATTGCCTCAGGCCGGGCAGTCCCCTGTCGTCCATAAAGGAGCCTCCGAAAACCAGGCCACCGTCGCTGAATTCGATCTGCCTGATGAGCGTATTGTAATCCTGTTGATAGTTTTTCCTGATGTGACTGTCGTACCTGTACAAACCTTCTACTCCGCCCATCCATGCGATGCCGTTCTCCTCGGGATAAATGGCATTTATGATTCCTTCGGACAACCTGGCGAACGGGATGCTGACCCATTCGTAAGTACCGGACGTGACCCTTGAAAGATATCCCACACTGTATTTTGTCTCTTCCTGTTCGGCAATCGCGACCAGCCAGGTCCGGGGACCGGTAAAATCCGTAACACGATGTATATAGTGACTGCCGTCGGCGAACTGTATCCCGTAGGCAGAATCGGGTTCGAACCGTTCTTCCTGCAGGATGTATTTGTATAATCCCTTGTTTGTAGCGACAACAGGGGGACCCTGGTACTCTGAAATGAGAAAGGGACCTTCCGGCAGACCCTGTTCGCTTCCGTAGCGGGATATGCTGTACTCCCCGATGCGGCCGTCATTGAAATTCCGGATGTACATTCTCAACACGGTCTTTTCCGGAGTTCCCATCCAGACATTTCCCAGGTGATCTTCGGAAATGCTGAGGATATTTTCCCGTACGCCTTCAATATTCCCTTCGACGATCCATTCTCCCTGATCCCTGTAGAGGCTTGCAAGCCCGCTTCCCAGCCCTACAAAGATCCTTGCGGAGTCGAGCTTCGACTGGTAAAGATCATAATAATAATCATCCGACAGTATTATTTTTGACTGGTTCCTGCTGCTGACCTCCCTGACATCGGAATTTGTAAGTACCAGCAGGATCTCCTCACCTCTGTAACGGTAGGTGATCATGTCCCAGCATTCGATATCAAAACCCGGGACGGCTTTGAAAACCGGCTGGGTGAAACCCGAAAGCTCCGAGTTATAGGGTTGCTTATCGAGGTAAAAAAGACCCAGGTTGGTAGTGACATAAAGGGTATTGTTAAACCTGGTGATGGCCTGAATGGTCCCGGGAAGGCCCTTGCTGTCAGTAAAATGCGTGAGGGGGGAGTTGATCTCGACCCGGCTTACGCCGACGCTCAGTGCCAGCCAGAGGTTGCCGGCCCGGTCCATATACTGCCCCTGAACGATCTCATCCTGAAGTCCCGAGGATTTGTCAAGTACCGCAATGATTTCGAAGGTCGTGTCGATGATCACGGCGCCGTATCCAAATGTGCCCAGGGAGATCTTGTTGTCATCGACCCTTATCATGTTATAGATATCAAGGTTCTGCAAAAGCTTGTCGTTTTTTGTCCTGATCCTTTTTACCCTGCCGGCCCCGGGGTCCCCGGCGGAGTAACTCAGTTCATACAGGCCGTCGAATTGCGTGGCGATCAGGATCCTGCCGGGGCGCAATTCTACCATCCCGTATATGGCCTTGCCGGAAAAATCATCCTCACCCGGTATGCGTACGAATTCATCTCCTTCCAGCCTGGCCAGACCGGATTCCGAAAACCGTACATACAGATTGTTCCCGGCATAAAATGATTCGTGTATTTCTTCTTCCGAAGGAATGACCCGGACGGAATCCCCATCGTAGATGAAAATACTGTGGTAGGACTGGAAAACAATTCCCCGGCCGGTCGCATTGGTTTCCCAGACCTCACCGAAATCACTGTTTTCCTCGTCGAGTTCTTCCGAGATGGAGACGTACTGCATTCTTCCGATGGAATCGGGCTTCAGGTATCCGAATTCGTTTACAGATCCTATGAAGATGCGGCCAATGCTGTCCATGGCCATTGAACGGACGGAAGATCCGTCCGGAACCCTGATCAGGTTCCAGTTCTTTCCGTCATATTCAAGTATTCCCTGGTTGTTTGCAAAATATACGACCCCTCTTTTATCCTGGAGGCAGGACCAGTTTTGTGCAACAGCGTTATACTGCTTGGAGGTGAAATTATAAACCGGGAAAAATCCGGTTTCACTGTCAGCATGTGTACTTTCAGGCAGGAAGAGGCAGCACAACAGAACTACGATGATGATTATGGACCGCCTGGCATACATATTGGTGTCTTCCGGTTAGAAAAAAGCAACGGACTCAAACAAAAATACTAAAACAATCATAAAAAAACCCCCTCCGGACGGAGAGGGTTTTTATTGTCAAGTTCAGATCAGTCCTTGATGATGATCCTGTGAAGCAGAAGCCTGCCGGTTCTGAGTTGCACCTGGTAGATTCCGTCACTGTAACCGCTCAGGTCGATCTGTGTTTCGAGGCTGAACGGCACGTTTTCGAATTTCCTGGCGATAATCATCTTTCCTGCAATATCGAATACCCTCATTTCAATGCTTTCCATGCCTTCCAGTTCCATGCTCAGGTTGAAGATCCCGCTGCTCGGGTTCGGGTAAATGTTCAGCCTGCTCAGGTCGATCAGCGATTCGATGCCCGTTCCCTGCTGTTTGCTCTTCCGGTTCGACCGGGAAGAATTATATGTGGCTGCCTTGAGGTCTGCATCACATGTCCCGGGAGCATCCACCTGGATATAGTATAATACATCTACCGAGGTCACATTGGCATCCGTATAAGAGGTATTTCCGGCGGCAATGTCGGTAAGGTTCACCCAGTTTGTGGCAGGCAGGTACTTGTAAATATCATATGTGGTTACATCGAAGCCCTCGTAGTTATCCCAGATCAGGTTGATGTCATCATTAAGACCGATGTTCATGGTCAGGTGTATGGTCTTGTGGGGATCGCTCAGCTCGGACTCGTAGCCGCATTCGTCGACAGCCGAAATGCGGTACCTCCATGACCGGACGGTCGGGTCCGCAAGGGTATCTACGAAATAGCTCAGGCTGTCCACGTGCCTGCTCCCGATCAGCTGATAGGAGCCTTTTACAGAGCTTTCGCGGTAGATGTTGTAGTGCGAGATATCCGTGGTTACCTGTTTTTGCCATACCACCATATTTCTCTGTGTTACCGAATCCACCGTAACAAGGCATATATCAGTAACGGCCGGAGGTTCCTGCATGATCTCCGTACCTGCGACCCCGATGCAACCGTTAAAATCCGATACCTCGACCTCGTAATAACCGGGAGAGAGTCCGCTGATGTCCTCATTTGCAGAGGAATAGGCACTGGGACCGCTCCAGGCAAAGGTAAGAGGAGGTATGCCCCCGCTGACCGAAATATCTATTGCCCCGTTGTCGGTTACATTGCAACCCGTACCCTGTACAGAAGTGATGGAAACCACGGGGGCATTTTCGTTGCTGACAAGAACAGGTTCGACATGGACACAGCCGTTGGCATCCGTAACCGTAACGGAATATACCCCTGCCTCAAGTCCCTGCTCGATCTGGAAGATTCCACCGGTTTCCCAGGCATATACATAAGGTTTTGTCCCGCCGCTGACAACAGCCACTGCACTGCCGTCTGATCCTCCGCAGGTGGCATCTTCCACTACGGGGTCGACCGAGATTTTCGTGGGCTGTGTGACCTCGAAGCTCGCTGCGCCCAGGCAGCCTTCGGCGTCATAAACCTCCACGTTATATATCCCTGCTGCCAGACTGTCTATGTCTTCCGAGGTTTCACCGTTTGACCATTTTATGGTATAGGAACCGGTTCCTCCGCTGACCGTGATATCGATCGCACCGAGTTTATCCCCGTAGCAGTCGTTCGAAGTAACCGTCGCATCCTGTATCTGCGGACCGGAACCGTCATTGGCAAGGGTGATGGACCCCTGTGCATAACATCCCTGTGCGTCTATCACATTGACATAATGGAACCCTGCGGTCAGGGAAGTGTTGATCTTCGAGGTGTCCCCGTTCGACCATACATAGGTGTATGGCGTGAAACCTCCGGTAGCAGATACCTCGGCAGATCCGTCCGCCGCCCCGCAGGTCGAGGGGCTCAGCTGTGTGACGGTAACCTGAATGGCTTCGTTGATGACAACATCCTGGGTGGTCGAACAACCGTTTGTATCGTTCACTGCCACCGTGTATGTCCCCAGGGCAAGCCCTCCGATCGAATCCGTCGTTTCACCCGTCGACCAGAAGTAATTGAACGGCCCTTCCCCGTTGGTGACTTCGGCCTTGGCATACCCGTCATCGGTATCACAGTAGGCTCCCTGCGTGGTGATCTCAAGTTCCGGATGCGGGAGGATTTCCACGTTAAATTCCAGTGTATCCTTGCATCCTGCGATCTGAAAAACAAAGTAACTTACGGGTTGCAGGCCGTCTGTGGCAAAAACGTTTTTAAGGGTATCGTCCTGGCTTGTAGCAAAGACCGAGGGGGAACCGCCGCCGGTGAAATTATATCCCAGGGTTGACCCGGGAGCAATGCCTGTAGAATTGTCAATGAACAATGTGGAATCCCCGAGGCAGCTTGTTGAAACGGTCACATCGAAGGTCGGGGTGACACAGACGAATTCGTACGCGCCGATGTCGGGTTCTACCGGATCCCTGTCTAAGCTGTCTATATCCACTTCAACATCGGTCAGTACCAGGGCTTTTTTATGTAATCCGGGCTGTCCGCTGCGAAGGTCTTCGGTGGATACGAATTTCGGGTTCAGTGAAACCGAATGTTCGTCCATGCCGCTTACCGCAGCCAGGAAAGCAGAGAGCGTGGCATAATCAGTGCCGCTCCAGCGGACCAGGTTTGCCCCGTCCGAATACCAGTTATTATAGTCCGAGGTCAGGATGTCGTTTGCATCATCCACGTAAAATGCATAGCCCATTCCCGAATTGTACACCGAATTGTTCACAATCTCAATTTCTGTGTTATTGTTGGTAGTGTAGACGCCGCGGGTGGAACCTGCAGAACTGTATGTGCTGGTAAGATAAATGCTGTTGTTGTAAAGCCTTGTGCCTGTACACCCGTATACCTCGATGCCGTAAGCAGTGTAAGTCCCGCCCACATGTACGACGTTGTTCGAGACAAGGCCGTGAAAAGTGGGAACCGTGGCATCACAATAATACAGGTAAATACCCATATCGGAATTGTCATTGTATATCCTGTTCCCGGTGACAAGCATTTCCTCGCTGCAGTAATACATGTAAATTCCCAGGAATCCGCCGTACAGATTGTTCTCTATGGTATTCCCGATGACCTGGGGTTCGAAATGGTATCTCATTTCTATCCCGCTGTAATAAGCTCCTGAAATGTGGTTGCCGGTAACCAGGCTGTTTGTGGAATAAAAGGTGGCGCTATTAATTCCTTCAAAATAGATGCCGGTCGAACCATTTGTGATCGTATTGTTCTTGATGGTCACATCATCACTGTTTCCCTGGATCAGCAGTACGCTGTTGTAGTCGTTTGCAGAAGCAAGGAGATTGTTTTCGACCGTAACGTTTTCAAAGGTTCCTGTAAAACTCAACGGGCGGCCGTAATCCTGGCCCGTGGATGTGATGGTCAGGTTCTTCAGGATAATGTTGTCTACGCCGATGAAATCGAATATATTCCTTGCGTCGGCATTGTCGGTCGCGTAAAATATGGTGACGTCTTCCGGGTTTCCGCTGGCCGATGTCAGGGTAACGGTGTTGGCTTCGCTCGAGCCCGGGATCTTGAAGACCTTACCGATCAGTTCATTGTAGTCGCCTGTGTTGATCTCGAAGACAACCGGTCCGGATATCCCTTTTGCCTGTAAATCCGTGAAGGCGGCCAGGATGGTTTCATAATCTTCACCGCTCCCGATAGCGTATGTACCTCCAAGGATTGGGCTGACCGAAGCGGTATATTCGTAAGCCCCGACAGAGGGTGAGCTGCCTCTCGGCTGATCATAAAAATCATCGGTGAAATCCGGTGCCAGGTCGATCCCTGCAGTATCCAGGAATGGGCTGTCCATATCGGGATCCTCTTCGTTCAGAAAAGAAGCTGCGATATTGTAGGAATGGGTTTCCTTCCCGCCGTTGGCGAGCAGGAGATCCGACATCCTTGGCATGTTCCCGTTCCAGTAGGCAAGGTTCTGCCCGGCCGAGAAAAGATTGTTGTAATCGCTTTCATCCATGGCCGTGGTGGAATTCGTGTAGTAGGCATACCCGGGGCCGAAATCCACGAAGTTGTTGTTCTTGACTGCAAGGTGTGCCCCGTTGTAGTTGTAGAATGCATGGCTGCCGGTGCTGGTATTGTCCTTTGCGATATGAACCGTATTGAAAAAGATGTCTATGTAATCGGAGTTGTCTGTATATATTCCATCCATCGATGTACTGCCTGCTCCGGATACCCCGACGAAATTATTGACGATCTTTCCCCTGTAAGTTGTGTTGGCGTCGGAATTATCGATGTAGATCCCTCCTTCGGTTTTGTTTACGAGAACCTTGTTGCCCAGGATCCTGTAGTCCTTGATGCAATGGTATAGTTCAATTCCCCAGTAATAATAGGTCGATGCCCCGTGGGAGATCGTATTGCCCTCGATCAGTGGGGCACTGCAGTCGGAAAGCCTGATCGCCGCCTCATAGTGTCCGTCGAAGGTATTGTTCAGGATGGTGATGTTCCCGGGTTTTTCAGTGTCGGTACCGGGACCGTCCAGGCCGATACCGTAATTTCCCTCGTTCAGCGTGCAGCCATGCACATGGAGGCCTTCCGTAAGGCTTCCCGAACTGTAAATACATGCATAGTCGGAATTGGGTGTTGTACTGTTGAGCTCACAACCTACAATGCTGTCGTTCGAGGACATACCCCTCAGCCAGAATACGGTGGAATATGTACTGTTTGTGGCGTTGACGGTCAGATCCTTGAAATCTATATAGGAGGCCCTTTGCAGGAGGATGGTGTAATTCTTGTCGGAAGTGGCGTTATGGGTGATCACCACGTCTACCGAATTACCCGGGTCGGGCATGAAGGTGACCCGGTTGCCGGCATCCGCACCGGATACCGGAAGGATCTCGATTTGCTGGGAATACGGAGAATTGTCATCTCTTATATAAAAAGAGACATCCCCGTCGATCCCGACCTCGTTCAGGGAATCGACAGCCTCTTCCAGGCTGGCAAAATCCCCTCCGCCGTAAACAGTTTTTATGCCCGTTAGCGCCACACCGGCCCCTGTAAACTCATCCGCCCCTATGTCGGGTGTTGCTCCCCTGTCCTGCCCGTCGATGTCCCTGGGAACTGCTGAAAGGATAGTATTGTCTCCCTTGCTCTCGAGACGGAAGGTCGTGGTGTGCAGATCCGCACCTGATGTAAATATCGGGTTGACAGACAGGGAATTGGCATCCTTAAAGTTGTACGACTGAAGATCGGAGAGTGAAGGCGTGATGGTGCCGTCCCAGGAAGCAAGGTAGTTACCGGTTGTGAAATAGTCATTGTAGTCGGATGCAGATACCGAAGAATTATACCTCACATAGTATGCGTATCCGCCGGTGAAATTGGCAAAAATATTGTTCCTGAGATCAATGTTCGAACTGCTGCTGTTATCGATTATCAGGGCACTGGTGCCGGTACTTTCCGTGGCATTCGTGATGTTGACACTGTTGTGGTAAACCCTGATGTCGTCCACATCGTTCAGGTGAATGCCGTACCTGCTTCCGTCTGCAGTTTTAAGGGTGACAAAGTTATTGGCAATCAAAACCATGTTTGATCCGGATGTCCCGTCATTGTAATAATAGTACAGGCCCCTCGACGGGTTCAGCAATTCCATCCTGTTATTGGTGACCTGGGCGGCATCGTTTATGTACAACAGTTCGATCCCGGCACCGTTATATACATCATTTGTAATGTAATTGCTGTCAACGACCGGAGCATCGAGATATCTTAAATTAAAAGCCATATCATACTGGTCCGTGCATGTATTGTTGCGGACCTCCACGCCTTGTGCATAGTCGTCGGTTCCGTCTCCCTCTATCGAACAGGCCATCTCCCCGTCTATCAGGACATTGTTCTCCACGACCAGGTAGTCATTTGCGATGGCGTCGGTCGTTTCAATGGCGTAGATCAGGACCTTGTAATCGTTGTATGCGCCTTCCTTTCCCTGTATGTAATTGTTCCGGATGGTAACGTGATCAGAATTGTTTTTTACCTGGATGACCCTGCCGTAATTGGCTTCGCCCCCGGTGGCATCGAACCGGAATTTTTGGATGGTAACATAATCAGCCCCGTTTATCAGTATCATGAAATTTGTGCCGGCCGTTGAGGAATAACCGTCCCAGGCCAGGAGGGTATTTGCCGAATCGCTTGGCTGAAAGGTAATGGTGTTGCCGGGGCCGGTTCCCGTTACTGCATCCAGTACCATCTGCTCGTTATAGGTAGCCGGGTCGACATTGATGGTCACTGCTCCCGAGATCCCTTGGCTGACCAGGTAATTGGCGGCTTCCTGCAAGGTTTCGAATTCCCGGTTGCCAAAATCACTGGTGCCGGTTACAGTATAGGTCCCTGACATTGTCTGGGCAAATCCGGTCAGGGAAATGAAGGCGAATACAAACGCAAGGAAGGTTTTCATGGGGGATTTGACAATAAACGGTCTGAATGATTTCATGGCAGATGGATTTACTTATTTTTTAATGATTTATTTTTCAAAGGATTATACAAAGGACGGGAACATTAAAGCAAGTTCTTAAGATACATTGTTTATAGATATAAGTCCAGTTTTTTTGATAATATGTTGCATATTCTCTTGGAAAATATCCGATCCGTTTATGCACCGTGTATTGAACGGGTTTTTCCGGACATGCGAAGCGGCCTGGTCTGAAGATTCAGATATCCAAAGATAAAAAATAGATTAAGATATCAATATCGTATGTTCAATTTCATTTTATGACGGTTCGCATAAATTCAAACGGTTCGTACAAATTTGTACATTTGGGAAACTAAATCTTTAATTATGCGACACAGAATTTCACTGTATGCGGGCATGATCCTGGGTATAAGCGTTATATCTCCGCTGGCTTTGACAGGACAGGCGAATGATTCAGCCTCTTTCATATACCGGTATGATGAGACGATCCCCCTCGATCCGGAAATCATCAGGGGAAAACTCGACAACGGGCTCACCTACTACATTCGCGAGAACAGCAAACCCGAGAACCGGGCCCAGATATGGCTGGTTGTGAATGCGGGTTCGATACTTGAGGATGAGGACCAGCTGGGGCTTGCGCATTTTACCGAACATATGGCATTCAACGGTACGAAAAATTTTGCCAAGCACGAGATCATAGATTACCTGGAATCGATCGGTATGAAATTCGGCCCTGAAGTAAACGCCTATACAAGTTTCGATGAAACCGTCTTTATGCTTCAGGTTCCTACGGACAGTACGGAAACACTGGAAAAGGGATTTCAGATCCTGAATGAATGGGCCCATAATGTGAGCTTTGAAGACGAAGAGATTGAGAAGGAAAGAGGGGTGGTGATCGAGGAGTGGCGTCTCGGACGGGGAGCGGATATGCGTATGTTCGAAGAACAGCTCCCTGTGATTCTTAAAGGATCAAGGTATGCGGAACGTCTTCCCATAGGCAAAAAGGAGATCCTGGATAACTTTGACCATGAAACCCTGAAACGGTTTTATGGGGACTGGTACAGGCCCGATCTTATGGCAGTGATCGCTGTAGGGGATTTTGACAAATATGAGATCCGGGACCTGGTCGAGGACCAGTTTGCCCGAATTCCACTCAAGGAAGACAGAAGGGAAAGAAAACTGTATCCCGTACCAGATCACGATGAGACCCTTTTTGCCATTGCCACCGACCCGGAAGCCACCGGAAGTTCGGTAGAGGTGTATTATAAAAGCGATCCCGTTCCCGAGGACAAAATCAGTGATTACCGGAGGATGCTCATAGAGCAGTTGTTTACAAGGATGCTTAACATCCGGTTGTACGAATTGCTGAACCAGGCGGAACCTCCCTATATAAATGCTGCTGTTTTAAAGTCGAACCTTGTGAGGACGAAAGACGCCTATGCACTGTATGCGGTTGTAAGGGAAGATGGAATCGAGAAAGGGCTGGAAACCGTGCTGACCGAGGCCACCCGCGTGAAGCAACACGGATTCACCCAGACGGAGCTTGACCGTACGAAGACCTGGATGATACGCAGAATGGAGCAGTTTTACAAGGAACGGGACAAAACGGAATCCGAAAGTTTTACCTCGGAATACCTCCGGAATTTTCTTGAATCGGAACCCATCCCGGGCATCACCTTCGAATACAATGCCGTGAAAGCGCTGGTTCCCGGGATAACGCTGAATGAGGTCAACGATCTGGCGGGAAAATGGCTGGCAGAAAAGAACAGGGTGGTCCTCGTGAACGCACCCCAAAAAGATGGACTGGAGATCCCGGACGAAGCAAGCCTGTTGTCCGTTTTCACCAGCGTGGAGGAAAAAAGCATCCCTGCATATGTGGATGCCGCTTCTGCGGAACCCCTTATGGAGGATTTGTCAGGGCATGCGGAAATCACCTCGGAAAAATATTTGGAAAAGCTTGGAATTACCGAATGGAAATTATCCAATGGGGTCAGTATCATTATGAAACCGACGGATTTTAAAAACGATGAGATACAATTCCAGGCATTCAGCCCGGGCGGAAGCTCCCTGGTGGAGAACAGCATGTACCGTTCCGTACGGGCGGCCCCGGATATCATTTCCCTCAGCGGAGTGGGAGACTTTGATCTGAATGCGCTCAACAAAAAGCTCTCCGGGAAGGTGGTAAGCGTTTTTCCCTATATAAACGAATTGACCGAAGGCCTGGCAGGGAATGCTTCCCCGAAGGACCTGGAAACGTTATTCCAGCTGATTTATTTATATATGACACGCCCGAGACAGGATTCGACGGCATACCTGTCCTTTATAACAAGGATGCGGGGGATTATCGAAAACCGTGCAAGCAGCCCGGAAGCGGCATTTTACGATACGCTCCAGGTAACCCTGGCCAGTCATCATTTCAGGGAAAGACCCTGGACTATGGCATTGCTGGATGAGATCGATCCGGTTGAAAGCTATGACATTTACAATGACCGTTTTGCCGATGCAGGTGATTTTACCTTTGTTTTTGTAGGAAATTTCTCACCGGATACCCTGAGGCCGTTCATACTGGAGTACCTTGGCAGCCTGCCTTCAAAGGGCAGAACGGAAAGCTGGCGGGATGTGGGCATTGTTCATCCGAGGGGGATCATAAAAAAAACCGTTCATAAGGGACTGGAACCCAAGAGCAGGGTCAATCTGACATTCACCGGCGAATACGACTGGAACCGGGAGAATAATTATGCCTTCTCATCCATGGCCGATGTATTGAGAATCAAGCTGAGGGAAACCATGAGAGAGGATATGTCCGGAACATACGGGACCAGCGTATCTGCATCGTCTTCCCTGTACCCGAAGGAAGAATACGGGATCAGTATTACCTGGGGCTGCGCGCCTGATCGTGTGGACGAGATGATCGCCACTGTATTTTCGGTGATCGACAGCCTGAAAACATACCCTGTGGACCCGGTTTATATCACCAAGGTAAGCGAAACCCAGCGCAGGGCATTTGAGACAAACCTTGAGCAAAACCAGTTCTGGCTGTCAAGTCTTGTCAACTATTCTTTCAGGGGGCAGGATCCGGCTATGATCCTCGAATACCCTGAATTGATAAGGACACTTGATCCTGAAATGATAAGGGATGCTGCCGGGAAATACTTCAATACCGCCAATTACGTACAGGTGGTTCTTTTGCCCGAAGAGGAACAACCGTAAACAGGGATCAGTTGACAGGGTACATAACGGACAGCTTGTTGGACTGCCGGAGAGGATCGATTTTTACCGAATCCATGACATAAACTGAAAACTGGGAGGAAAATACCTTTGTTCCTTCAAAGTAATACCATCCCGGAAGCAGGCCGGGGAAGAAAACCTCACCGTATTCGTCGGAGACCTGTTGTTCAAGGAATGTATAGCTTATAAAATTTTCCCATGAGCTGTAGAGGATGCATTCCACATGCTCCTGGTTTGTTCCGTCATATTCGAAAACAATACGCAGGTCCCCTGTATCGGGGTCTTTTTTGCATGCCGTAAGCAGCACGACGAGAAATGCAAGGATAATGAAATGTTTCATAATTCAATTTCAATGTTCATGTGTAAACTGCACTTTTATACCGGGTTTTTAATTTACAGTTCGCGATGTGTCAATCCCTGACACACCGGATGGAAAACCCGGTCGGCTTATCACTGGAGAATCTGCTCACACTGCTGTTGCTGTTGTACATGTACCGTGACCAGGCTTTTTCCGGATCGTACCCGGTAGAACTCCACCAGCCGCCGTTGGTAAAATCGTCGTTGAATCCTCCGCCGTACCGGCCGCCTCCCGGGAGGGCAGTAAACCCGCTTATATTGGTTGCACCGGTATTGGGAGCTTCCCAGTGCACGGTGCCGGATTCCTTCAGTTTGCCACCGGCTGCACTTTCGCCCCCCAAATAATCGGTCAGAGTTGTCCATTCCGTATCGGTCGGTACGTGCCAGCCGGCGGGGCATACAATTCCGGTATCTGCAGCGTACCAGTTGTAAAGCGCCCCGTAAGGAATTGCATAGCCTGTCGAATCGTTTCCGTACCAGCAATAGGCCGGGGTTGTCAGACCGTTCCATGCGCCGTTATCCGTTTCCTTCGGTATGGCTGTACCGTCATTATAATGGATGGTTCTCAGGTTTTCGGCCATCCAGACCTGGCCACCGATCTCAACCGTTGTATAAAGATTCCCGTCGTAGTCTTTGACAACACCCGGCTGGCTTTCCAGTGCTTCGATTTTTGCCAGTAGCGCATCGACATATGCTTTTGTTGCAGCATCCTGATCGTTTACAGGATCGGCAAGGTTGGTAATGTTCTGATTCTGCATGTCGCCTGTAAAAGCGGTTGTCTGAAGGGTTCCGTCCGGAAACATGAATCCCCCCGACTGCGATTCGACCTGCCCGCTCACGCTCAGGTTGAGCTCTTCTCCTGCCAGGACGGGTCCGTCCATGCCCAGTTTGATCGCGCCAATGGTCGAATCGGTGCTTCCCAGTATGCCGAGCGTATTCAACTGATCAACATCTGACAGGTAGGCATCGTCTCCTACCAGCAGATTACGGCCGCCGGCATCATAAGCATCGATTAGTTCCATTTGTATCGTTTTTCCATTGTCCCCGACGGAAACCTTCCCTGCATCATAGGATATATCCGAACCGGTGACATTCCACAGGGTGGGGATTTCGATCTCATTCCCGTTTGAAATGCTCAGGTAGAAATCGTTTATCGCAAGGGTCTGTTCATCCGTATTGTCATCATTCATGGCATAGCCGGAAAGCAGGGCATATGGGACGGACAATAACTGGCTTGTTCCAATCGGTTGATAAGCCGTTCCGCCCGAAGGGTCCAGTTCGATCTTTATGAAATGCTTGTCATCTCCCCAGGGAATGGATGAAAAAACACCCAGGACCACCGTTCCATTACCGATCTCAAGGTCTATCAGTCCGAATTCATTTGTTGTTACTGAAAAGGTCTCCGTATAGACGGCTGTACCTGAAATACTGTCGGACAGTATGCTGACCCGGACTCCAACATCCTGGTCTGAGAGTACATTACCGGCATTGTCCCTGACCACTGCCTGGTAACTGAAGGCCTGCGGGATTTGTCCATGAGTCAATGCCTCAAAGGCAAGTAAAAGAATGATTGATACAGATCTTCTTGTTTTCATGATTTGGAGAATATATCCGGTTAATTCCAGAACAAGGTTAACAGTCTTTTTCAGGATTAAAATTTACAACATAAAGAAATAAAAGTCAAAATATAAGGAAGAATCCATGAAATCATTCGGATCAAATTCTGACCTGCCGGCAGGTGTATTGTTTTTTTATTTATTTTTACAAACCATTATAGTAATTCTGCCAGTTGTATATGAGTTTTTTACGCAGATGCCTCTCAACATAAAATATGCTCGGACGCCTGTCCAGTACGGCAGAACCAGCTCATGGTTCAGTTTTTATGTTTTGTTCATTTTCCGTTTTCTTTTATTTCTGCGCATGAAGATCAGGGTCTGATCCTGGATTCCCATTTTTCACCCGGGTTGCAGTAATCCGGGATGTACGGATAATTCCAGTATTTACAATAAAATGGGAAATCATGCGAAAATCAATCACAACCAATGACATATTAATTGCTCCTGTTCAGGGAACAGGATATTATACCGGAAACAGGATCCCCGTACATTATTTCGAAACCTGCGGTACAGGTGAAAGCGATATAGCCATCCACGCAGGTTCATACCATCTTGCACTCAAGGCTGCGGGCATCGAGATGTGCAATGTAATGACATATTCCTCCATCCTGCCGGGTATGGCTTCCAGGGTTAAAAAGCCGGAAGGCATCCCGCACGGGGCTGTGATGGAATCAATCATGTCCGCATGCAATGCAGTTAAAGGAGAGCAGGCAACTGCCGGGATCATTTACGCCTGGCTTTTCGACAGGATAGATTCATCCAGGTACGGAGGGCTGGTTTGTGAGCACCAGGGGAACTTTGGACCCGGGGAGCTGGAGCACAGGCTCAAAGCAAGCCTTCAGGAGCTTTACCACAATGGTTTCAGCCGGGAGTATTCTCTGGGGGATGAGCATATCCTGTCGGAATCATTCATTCCCCGTAAAAGATATGGAACGGCTCTGGCGGCGCTTTGTTTCACTTCCTATTATCATCCTGTAATAAAACTGGGATCCTGATGGTCGGCTACGGTGATCTTCCGGCGTCCTTCGCCAACAGAAAGCACTCCAGGATAGTATTGCTGCCTGTACCCTATGATGCAACGAGCACCTGGTTGAGGGGATCCGCAAAGGGACCTGCAGCGATCTTCGATGCATCCAGGAATATGGAACTATATGATACGGAAACCGGGGGTGAAGTATATCGCAGGGGCATTTTTACGGATGATCATCTTGTCGTTCCGTCTTCGGCCGAAATGATGGTAAACCTTGTTAACAAGCGTGTGGGAGAATGGCTTGGACAGAGAAAATTTGTGGTGACTCTTGGCGGCGAACATACGGTGTCGGTCGGGGCTGTCAGGGCGCATAACAAGCAATATCCCGGTATGTCTGTTCTCCAGCTCGATGCACATGCGGATATGCGCCAGGAGTACCAGGGGTCCCCGTACAATCATGCCTGTGTTATGGCAAGGATCCGTGAAATATGCCCCGCTACACAGGTCGGAATACGGAGTCTTGACATTCGGGAGAAGCAATATATTGAACCTGGCAGGATGTTCTATGCCGAAGAAATCCGGCAGGACGGGAACTGGATGACCGAGGTTCTGGATACGCTTTCCGGCCAGGTATACTTGACACTTGACCTTGATGTTTTCGATCCTTCGATTATGCCCTCAACCGGCACGCCGGAACCGGGAGGGATGGACTGGTATACGGTGCTTGCACTCGTTCGCAGGGTGGCAAGTGAAAAGGAACTCGTGGGCTTTGATGTTGTGGAACTATGCCCTTCAAAGCATGACAGGGCGCCTGATTTTCTCGCAGCAAAGCTGATTTATAAAATACTGGGTTACAGGTTTAATTAGAAGAAGCATATATAATGAAAAAGAAAGATTTACTGAAAGATAAAATACACCATATCGATATTACCTCATTTGATGCTGGGACCATAATCGACAGCATGAGGAATATGTCTTTCAGTTCACGGGATACGGCACGGGCAGCGGATATATTTGATATGATGCTGAGGGACGCGGAAGCAACAATTCTTCTGACGCTTGCCGGCAGTACGGGCGCCGGCGGATGCATGCAGCTATATTCGGATCTGGTAAGATACAATATGGTTGATGTAATCGTTGCAACGGGTGCAGCCGTTGTGGATATGGATTTCTTCGAAGCGCTCGGTTTTCACCATTACCGCGGACAACTTCAAGGGGATGACAGGGAACTCAGGGAACTTTACATAGACCGGATATACGATACCTTTATTAATGAAAATGAATTGCAGGTATGCGACCGGACAATATGCGATATTGCCGGCACATTACCTCCGGGTGTTTACTCGTCGAGGGAATTTGTCAGTGAGATGGGGAAATTCCTTAGCCGGCACGCAGTGAAAAAGAATTCACTGGTGCAAACGGCATATGAAAAAGATGTCCCTGTTTTTTGCCCTGCTTTCAGCGACAGCAGTGCGGGATTCGGATTGGTAAAACATCAGTGGGAAAATCCCGAAAGGCATGTGTCCATCGATTCTGTAAAGGATTTTCGTGAACTGACCATGATTAAAATGAAGTCTCCCCGGAGCGGTCTTTTCATGATCGGCGGGGGAGTCCCCAAGAATTTTGTCCAGGACACTGTCGTATGTGCCGAAATCCTGGGCATGGAGGTTCCGGCGCACAGGTATGCAGTACAAATCACAGTGGCAGATGCCAGGGATGGCGCATGTTCGGGATCGACACTAAAAGAGGCATCGTCATGGGGCAAGGTGGATACCGTATACGAGCAGATGGTTTACGCCGAGGCCACCACGGTGCTCCCGCTTATCGCAAGTTATATTTATCATAAGGGGAACTGGAAGAACAGGCAGGCCAAAAGATGGCAGCAATTGTTCAGTGACAGATAATGCAGTATGGACCCATTATATTTTGACTATATCATACTTCCCTTATTGATCTTTCTTGCACGCATCACGGATGTGTCGCTTGATACGATCCGCGTTATCATGGTCTCGAAGGGTTACCGCAGGCTGGCTCCATATATCGGATTCTTCCAGGTACTGATCTGGATCATCACAATCACAAGGATCATGGAGAATCTAGATAACTGGCTTACATATGTCGGCTATGCAGCAGGGTTCGCGATGGGCACATATGTGGGCATGCGTATTGAGGAAAGGATTGCTTTGGGCTATGAACTGTTGCGCATCATCACCCGGGCGGATGCGGAGGACCTGGTCCGGACCCTGCGTGAAAGGGGGTACAGCGTAACAATCTCCAACGGTCAGGGCAGGGACGGCGAGGTGGGGATCCTTTTCCTTATCCTGAAGAGAAAGGTGATCGGGGAAGTGGTTGAACTGGTAAAACAGTTCAATCCCCATGCATTCTATACCATCGAAGACGTGCGTTTTGTTCATGACCCGGAATACATGACTCCGAAAAGAAGACTGAGATGGTACAGGACTGCCCGGAATTGAATGTCGGTACATTATTCAATAAGGTACGGCGATGCTCCTCAGGCTGGACTCGAACCAGCGACCCTCTGATTAACAGTCAGATGCTCTAACCAGCTGAGCTACTGAGGAAGGGCTTGGATTTGCCATGCGAAAATACTAGGTTAATGTGAAATATCCAATATATTTGTATAATTAATTCAAGCCTCCGATCCATGAGCAAAGTACTGGGAATGGGCAATGCCCTGGTGGATGTGATGACCCTTCTGAAGAGCGACAAAACCCTCAGGGATTTTGCCCTTCCCAAAGGAAGTATGCAGTTGGTTTCAAAAGAATTTTCGAACCGCCTGCTGGCCGGTACCCTGGGTCTTCAGAAACAGCAATCTTCAGGCGGATCCGCCGCCAATACCATACACGGACTGGCACATCTGGGGGTAAAAACGGGATTTGTCGGTAAAATCGGGAAAGACAACCTGGGTAAGTTTTTTGAAAAGGACCTGGAAGAAAACCATATCGAACCGGTATTGTTTCATAGCCTGGAAGAAACGGGCCGTTCCATTGCCCTAATAAGCAAGGATTCGGAAAGGACATTTGCCACTTACCTGGGTGCTGCCGTAGATTTGAACGAGACAGATATAAGCTCGGATATATTTGAAGGGTATAAGTACTTTCACATCGAAGGATACCTCGTACAGAACAGGGAGCTGATCAGCAAGTCGCTCCGCCTTGCAAAATCACACGGACTTACGGTGTCCATAGATATGGCCAGCTATAATGTGGTAAAGGATTACCGCGACCTGCTCGAATCCCTCATACTGGATTATGTGGATATCATACTGGCCAATGAAAGCGAGGCAGAATCCCTGACCGGAAGGAAGGGGGAGGGTGCACTGGACCGGATGTCCCAAATGGTACGTATTGCCGCTGTCAAGATGGGCAGCAAGGGATCCATGGTGAAAAGCGGACGGGAAGAATACACAATCGGGATCCGGAAAGTGAACAGCATTGATTCAACCGGGGCCGGGGATCTGTATGCTGCAGGTTTCCTGTACGGCTTGTCCGTAGGGCAGACATTGAAAACCTGCGGGGAAGTCGGATCCATCCTGGGGGCATATGTTACGGAAGTGATCGGGGCCAAGCTGGACCGGGAAAGATGGGCAAGGGTGAAGGAGATGGTTGCGGAGGTATGCAGCGACTAGAACAACCCGTGCAATTCTGCGTTTATTCTATCAATCACTGTGCTCAGATCATCCTTGTTCTCAGGGAAGTTGAGATTGTCTGCATCAATGATCAGCAGCTTCCCGAGATTGTATGATTCAATCCATGCTTCGTAGCGTTCATTCAGTCTTTTCAGGTAATCGAGACGTATGCTGCTTTCATATTTTCTTCCCCGCTTCTGTATCTGGTTGACCAGGGTGGGTATGGATGCCCTCAGGTAGATGATCAGGTCCGGGGGGTCGATCAGGGAACTGACAAGATTAAACAGGGTGAAATAATTCTCAAAGTCACGGGTTGTCATCAGCCCCATTGAATGAAGGTTTGGGGCGAATATGTATGCATCTTCGTATATTGTCCTGTCCTGGATCACATCCTTGCCCGATTTGCGGATTTCAATGATCTGGTTAAACCGGCTGTTCAGGAAATAGATCTGAAGGTTAAAGGACCAACGTTGCATGTCCTGGTAAAAATCATTCAGGTACGGATTGTCATCCACATCCTCATAACGGGGGTCCCATTTGTAATGCTTGGCCAGCAGGGAAGCCAAAGTGGTTTTCCCGGAACCGATATTGCCTGCAATCCCGATATACATGGTGATCCTTGTTTACAGCCGTGAATCCCACGAATGTACAAAAATAATTCCATCCATTTTTGCCTGACGGGAATTATTGCAGGGAGTAAACACGAAAGCCCCTTTCTGTGAATAGATACATGAATCCGGGCTGCAGCTCCGCATATAGAACGTCCCTGCTGTCGGGAAGCTCCACCGGGATAACTTCAGCGGTAATCAGATGATAACTATACAATTGACCCTCCTTAAAATAGTAAAGATAACGTTCGGTTACCTGGAATTCTGACGGTGCATCTACAACCAGGGTTTTCAGGTAATTTCCGAAGAGATCGAAAACCAGGATCCCGGTGCCGGGGATATTCAGGTACAGCTGCCTGTTTTTCTCGATCATCTGGCTCGGGTTTATGTCCGGGCCGGTCAATGCATTCAGGCTTATGCTTTCATAAACAAACTGCAGGCGCGCATCATAATACCGGATCCGGTTGTTCAATCCGTTCAATACCCAGAATCCTCCCTGGCTGGACGAACAAACCAGCTTTGCCTGATCGATTCCGATGGCATCCAGAAAGACCGGACTACGGATCTCCCTGAGGTAATTATCCACCCATACGATCTGGTTATGGTCCTTGAAATACAACAGGATCCGGAGGGGATCCGAAACATCGACCGAAAAAATATCTCCAAGGTTGGAATTCGTATAATCTGCAGCAGGGCGCTGTTCTCCGTCGAATTTTTTAAGGTTATTGCCGTTTGCGATGTAGACGTTTCCGATGGGATCCGTACGATGAATCCGGCCGGCGGCCTCCACGGAAGCTATAAACCGGTAATCTGCCGGCTGGGTCCCGCCGAGGAGAACCGATATGATAAGGGATATGAGCATTTAGCTGCGTACCGGTTGCATTGACATGATCTCGTCGACCAGTTTCCGATCGTTGGAAAGACGGGGAACCTTGTTCTGTCCCCCGAGCTTTCCCTTTTCACTCAACCATCTGTAAAACGTACCTTTTGGAAGATTTCGTACAGTCGGCATTTCCAGGGTAATGGATTTATAGCGTTTCGCCTCGTAATCCGAATTGATGGAACAAAGGGCATTATCCAGGACACTGGTAAAATAATCCATATCGGCAGGCGCTTTTTCAAATTCGATGAGCCACTCGTGAGAGCCTTTCACATCATCTCCCATAAAAATGGGTGCTGCAGTAAATTCACTCAGAACGGCATTTGATTTTCTGCAGGCAATCTCAAGTGCTCTTTCTGCATTCTCGATGATCACCTCTTCCCCGAATGCATTGATGAAATGCCTGGTGCGTCCTGAGATTATTATTTTATGAGGGAAGGTGGAAGTGAATATCACCGTATCGCCGATTATGTAACGCCATAAACCTCCGTTGGTCGAGATGACAATGGCATAGTTCACTCCGGGTTCTGTTTCTTCAAGGGCCAGAACCCTGGGATTGTCCTGAAAAACTTCTTCCGCAGGAATGAATTCATAAAAGATCCCGTAATCCAGCATCAGTAGCATATCGTCCCTGCCGGGCACATCCTGGATGGCAAAGTGCCCTTCGGAGGCGTTATAAACTTCCAGGTAGTGCATTTTGTCCGACGGGATCAGTTTATTGAACTGGTCCCTGTAGGGAATGAAACTGACGCCTCCATGGATGAAAAGTTCGAGATTCGGCCAGATCTCGAGCAGGTTGGTCTTCCCGGTATGTTTAAGTATGTGCTTGATCAGCACAAGGTTCCACGAGGGTACTCCGGCAAGGCTCGTAACATTGTCGCGGATGGTTTCCCTGGTGATGACCTCTAGCTTTTCTTCCCATTCGTCAAGCAGGGCCACCTCCTGGCTTGGGGTACGGATGAAGTGCGCCCAGAAAGGCAGGTTTTCAATAAGAATGGCTGAAAGGTCCCCGTAGTAGGACTGGTTTGAGTAGCTGCTGATCTGGTGGCTGCCGCCCAGTGTCAGTCCTTTGCCGCTGAGCATTTTATTGTCGGGATAATTCTGGGCATATATTGCGATCACATCTTTTCCTCCACGGAAGTGACAATTCTCAAGCGCTTCCCAGCTGACAGGAATGAATTTGCTTTTGTCGCTCGTCGTACCTGAGGATTTGGCGAACCATTTGATCTCGCTCGGCCAGAGAAGGTTTCGTTCACCTTCCATAATCCTGGCGATAACCGGTTGCAGGTCCTCATATCTGGCCAGTGGCACCCGTTCCTGGAATTCTTTTATGGTCCTGATCCGTTCAAAGCCGTACTGCTTTCCGAACCAGGTGTCAGCGGCCTGTTCCAGCAGTTTGAACAATCCCTCGCGCTGAACATCTGCGGGGTAATTCCGGAACAGGTCAATCTGATGGAGTCTCTTGATGTTCAGCCAGTTGACAATGGAGCTTAGGATCGGCATATTACAGAATTAACATTGCGTCGCCATACGTGCCGAAGCGGTACTTCTCCTTGATGGCTACCTGGTAACAGTCCATCAGGAATTCATATCCGGCGAAGGCCGAGACCATCATCAGAAGCGTGGATACGGGCAGGTGAAAATTGGATATCATCATATCGGCTATGCTGAACTCATAAGGCGGGAAAATGAATTTATTTGTCCAACCGTTGTAAGGCTTCAGGTATCCTGTTGTGGATACGGAACTTTCCAGGGTCCTCATTACCGTTGTTCCCACGGCACAGATACAGTTTTTTCTGTCCTTGGCGGCATTTACGATTTTTGTGGAATCATCGGTAATGATAATCCGTTCAGAATCCATTTTATGTTTGGTCAGATCCTCAACATCCACCGTTCTGAAATTCCCCAGACCCACGTGAAGTGTTATGAAGGAGAATTCACAACCCTTGATTTCGAGTCGTTTTAAGAGCTGTTTGCTGAAATGCATTCCGGCTGTAGGTGCGGCGACTGCACCTTCGTGTTTTGCATATACGGTCTGGTAACGTTCCCTGTCCTCCGGTTCCACGCCTCTCTGAATGAACTTGGGAAGCGGTGTTTCACCCAGTTTGTAAAGGGTTTTTTTGAAATCTTCATAATCCCCGTCGAAGAGGAAACGAAGCGTCCTTCCGCGTGATGTGGTATTGTCGATTACTTCGGCCACAAGCATATCGTCTTCTCCGAAGTATAGCTTGTTGCCGATCCTGATCTTGCGCGCCGGATCCACCAGAACATCCCAGAGGCGCTGATCGCGGTTCAATTCCCTCAGAAGAAAAACTTCAATCTCCGCACCGGTTTTTTCCTTGTTGCCGTACAGGCGTGCAGGAAAAACCTTGGTGTTGTTGAATACAAGCACATCATGGTCGTTGAAATAATCCAGGATTTCATTGAAAACCCTGTGCTCTATCTTTCTCGACTCCCGGTGCAAAACCATCAACCTGGATTCATCGCGGTTACCGGAGGGATATTGTGCAATCAGCGCTTCCGGCAGGTTGTATTTATACTGGGATAACTTCATAAGATTTTTTGAATGAATCGAGTCACCTTATACGTACAAAAACACGATTTGTTACAAATTGTTAAGGGTTTTTGCAAATTTTTCCGGACTGATGGCCGCATTTACAGAATACCTGCCGATTTCGGTTCTTCGCAGTCCGGTGAGATGTGCGCCGCTTTTCAATGCAGCACCCAGGTCCCTTGCCAGGGATCTGATGTAGGTGCCTTTGCTGCACCGGATACGGATTGTAAGTTCCGGGTTATGAAACCCGAGCATTTCAAGTTCCCGGATATGAACCAAATGGGGTCTCATTGAAAGTGGTTTCCCTTCCCTGGCATAATCGTAGGCTCTTTTTCCCCGGTGTCGCTTGGCGGAAAAAACGGGCGGAACCTGTATTGATTCTCCTTTCATCGTTTCAAGCGTGGAAACTATGAGCTCTTCCGTAATATGGCCGGTAGGGAAATTCTGATCGATTTCCGTTTCAAGGTCAAAAGAAGGTGTGGTCTGGCCGAGTTTCAGGGTGGCTATATATTCCTTATCCATTTCAAGATATGATGCTGTCTGTTTTGTGGCTTTGCCTGTACATATGATCATCAGTCCGCTTGCAAGGGGATCCAATGTTCCTGCATGTCCGACTTTGATTTTCTTGATCCTGAGTTTCCTGCATATTACATTGCGGATTTTTTTCACCACATCGAATGAGGTCCAGTCTACCGGCTTGTCGATCAATACAACGGCCCCTTGTTCAAAATCCGTCTGTTTGTCGATACCCGTCATAGGATGATCCCTGCAATTATGGATGCGGTGCCTATCACCAGGCAATAGATCCCGAAATACAATAGCTTTCTTTTTCTGACAATGGATAACATCCACCTGCAGGCAATTAAACCTGACACAAAGGCTGCGGTAAATCCGGCAAGCAGGGGGAGCAATGAAATACTCCCGTTGGGGTCGGCTCCTCTTTCGGGCAGATCCAGAAGATTGGCTGCGATGATGGGAACGATAACCATGAGAAATGAGAACCTGGCGGCTTCATCCCTGTTATTTCCAAGGAACAGTGCTGTTGTAATGGTTGCCCCTGAACGGGAAATTCCCGGGATCACCGCTACTGCCTGTGCAGCGCCGATCAGAATGGCGTCGAGATAACTTATTTTCCTTCCGGTGGTACGTGTTAAATGCGAAGTCATCAGCAGGATGGAAGTTACCAACAGCATTGTTCCGACAAATACAACATTGCCCGTAAACAGGGCCTCCACCTTATCCTTAAGGAAAATGCCGACAAGCCCGACAGGGATCATTGAAACAATGAGCTTTAAAAGGTAGGCAGTCGATTCATTATACCTGAAACGAATGGAATCGACCAGCAGCTTTCTCAGGTCACGAAAGAATACTACAATTATGCTAAGTACCGTGGCCCCGTGTACCACGATGGAAAAGGTCAGGTTTTCTCCTGCCTTAATGCCGAGGATTGCATTTCCGAGTTCAAGATGCCCGCTGCTGCTCACCGGAAGAAATTCCGTAAGTCCCTGAATAAGTCCAAGGATCAACGCTTCAAGCCAGCTCATTTAATCCTGCTTCTCTTCTTTTGGTTTTTTCATGATGGCCCAGATTTCGAATACGAACCCAAAGAGTACAATAATGGGGGCAAGAGTGATCCTCCTGAAATTGAAGATATCAGGATTGAACTCGGTGGGATCTTTCGCTTTGCCTCCTGTCATCAACACGAAACCAATGACGATGATCACAAATCCAATCATCAGCAATATGTAATTTTCCCTCTGCAGGGGAAACCCGGGACCGGTCTGTTTGGTTTTCTTTTTGCCCATATTTTGTATCAGTAATAGAGGTCTCCGGATTGCATCCGGAGATATTTATTAATTGCAAACAAAGTTGAGATCCAGTTTAGGATGATCCCTAAAAAGATCACGAAGATAAACAGGATTCCGATGATATTTACATCGTTGAAGCCGATGACTTCCATAAATTCTTTCTGGATCAGGTATATTACACCTGTCAGCAGGAGGATGGCGATGATGGCTGCATAGATCCCGTGTCCCGCGCTCCGCATCAGGAAAGGCTTCCTGATGAATGACCGTGTGGCTCCGACCAGTTGCATGGTGTTGATGAGGAACCTCCGGGCATAGACCGATAACCTGATGGTATTGTTGATCAATGCAATTGCGATGAAGAACATCAGTACGCTGAAAGCAAGGATGATCAGGCTGATTTTCCGTACATTTTCATTGACAAGATGGATCAATGACTTCTGGTACATGATTTCCTGTACTTCTTCAAACCGTTGCAATTCCTTTTCTATTGCAGAAATGCTGTCCGGGTTTGCATATGCCGCATATAATTTCACATCTATGGAAGCCGGCAGCGGATTGTATCCGAGGAACTCAATGAAGTCCTCCCCCAGGTCTTCCGCAGTCTGACGGGCAGCTTCCTCTTTCGTGACAAAGTCGGTGGATTTGACATAAGGTTTTGCATCCAGGTTTTTCTGGAGGCGAATGACATCGACTTCCTTTGCCTGTTCTTTCAGGATCACGGAAAAACCGATATTCTCCTTCACATGGGTGGCAAGCCGGTTTGCATTCAGGACCAGCAGTCCGAACAGTCCGATGAGGAAAAGCACCAGTGATATACTTATCACGGACGTCACATAGGAGCTGCGCAGTTTTCTTTTACTGATACTGTTTTCTCTCATTTTCATGTACCGGAATCAGATTGCAAAGCTACAATTTAATCCACAATTTCAATCCACCCGGAAGGACCCGGCTTGTCTCCGTACTGGATGGCCGTAAGCAGGTTGTACAGTTTTTCTGAAACCGGGCCGGGTTTGCCGTTCTTGCAGAATTCGTAGGTTCTTCCTGTTTCGGGGTCAACGATTTTTTTTATCGGGGTGATTACGGCAGCTGTCCCGCAGGCACCCACCTCTTCGAAATCACCGATTTCATCAAGGAGAATCGGACGTATTTCCACTTTCATACCCATCTCTTTTGCAAGGTGCTGGAGACTCATGTTCGTAACAGACGGCAGGATGGTATGTGAATCCGGGGTGATATATGTTTTGTTCAGTATTCCGAAGAAGTTGGCGGGACCGCATTCGTCAATGTATTTTTTTTCAAGTGCATCGAGGTAGATGACGGAATCAAAACCTCTTTCATGCCCCTGTTCAAGCGATAACAGACTGGCGGCATAATTTCCGCCTACTTTTATATGTCCCGTACCCCGTGGTGCGGCCCTGTCATAATCCCTGCAAATCATCAGGTCAAGCGGTTTGAAACCTTCTTTAAAATACGGGCCAACCGGCATTACGAATACAATGAACAGGTATTCCCTGGCCGGTTTGACACCTATCTCGGCTCCGGTACCGATCAATAAAGGCCTGACATACAAGGATGCGCCGGTGCCGTAAGGAGGAACGTAGCGCATGTTCAGCTGAACCGCTTTCACGATGGCCTTATGGAACAATTCTTCCGGCACCACGGCAAGCTTGATTCCTTTGGCACTGCGGGTCATTCGCCGCGCATTCTCAATCCAGCGGAAAATACGCACTTTCCCGTCTTTTCCCATATAGGCTTTCATCCCCTCGAAAGATTCCTGCCCGTAATGAAGACTGGTGGCCGCCATATGCATGGGAATGTACTCCGAGCTTGAGATCTCAAGTTCTCCCCATTGCTGATTCCGGTAATAGCAGCGGACATTATAATCGGTTGGCATGTAACCGAAAGGCAGATTCCCCCAGTCAATATTCATGGTCATCTTAATTAAAGATTGCATTCCTGTCAGAACGATTAAAAATAGTCATAATACCAGAAATAGGCAACGGGCAGCAGTTGTTTGGGGCTTTCCGGATCAGGAGAACTGCCTGATGTTCTCAATTTGCTGTTCTTTCGTCACTTCGCGCAGTTTATCTGCGATTTCCGTGAAGAAATCATGTTTCTCTATGAAATCGATCTGGTATTGATTCCAGTCTTTTTTGGTTTTTATTTTTCCCCTGACCCTGTATTCCTGGAAAAGCTTATCTGACTGAATAAGGAAATCGACCCTGCCCAGATGGTCGAGATTGGCATCCGCCATAATTTTTTCAAGCAGACCGGCCGGTTGAAAAGGCAATCTGGTAGACAGGATAAGGTCACATACCCTGTCTACCTGCTCATCCGAGTACCTGTAAACAGGAAGGATCTCCCTGGCAAGTTCAACCGACCTTTCCTCATGTTCGTCGAACTTATCTATATAACCCGTATCATGAAGAAGGGCGGCAGTCCGGAGCATAAGCAGATCTTCTTCACTTACATGTTCGCCCCTCCCGAGAAGTTCGACCTGCGTATAGACATGTGCAGTGTGCTCTGTATTATGGAAGAAAAGGTTTTCCGGGAGTTCCTTATCAAGCCGCTGGAGAATATATTCTTCAAGGTCCAGCAGCCTCAGCAGCTGGATACGGGTACGGAATCTTTCATTCGGACCGGTTTTGTTTTCCAGGAGAAATTCGTCTTTCAGGCCGATTACGAAATACATTTCGATATCGCCTTTATACTTTACAGGCATTTTCCCGCGGTATTCGCAATCAAAGAAATCCTTTACCAGTTCATGGGTCGTGGTGGATACGTTCACCTTGCCTATCTCGCCCGAGGATTCCATACGGCTGGCCGTATTGACCGCATCTCCCCAGATGTCATAGGAGAATTTTTTCTGCCCGACCACTCCGGCAATTACAGAGCCTGTATGTATCCCGATCCTGAGGTCCCATATATCGGTTTTGGTTTTTTTCAGTTCATGCATATAATGCTGCATTTCAAGTGCTGCCAGAACAACTTCCACGGGATTGGTCCTGTTCTTGACGGGAATCCCCCCGGCCGCCATATAAGCATCACCGATGGTCTTGATTTTTTCAATATTGTATTTCCCAACAACCGTATCGAAATGGAAATAAAACCGGTCCAGCTCATCTATTAATTTGTCCGGGTTCATCTGTTCGGCGATCTTGGTAAATCCCTGGATGTCGGCAAACAGCACGGTAACCATCTTGAATTTGCTTGAAGTGGCTTTGCCTTTTAACTTCAGTTCCTCGGCAGTTTTCCTGGGAAGTATATTGGCAAGCAGGTTTTCCGTTTCCTCCTTTTCCTTTACCAGGGCCTCCGTTCTTTCCCTGATTATCTCTTCCAGCCTGTACCTTTCCCTGACGTTCCGGAAGGTCCTCCATTTCCGGAAAGCATACAGGAACAGTAGAAAGAGCATAATATAAAACAGCATGGCGAAGATCGACGAGTAAAAAGGAGGCATCACCCTGAAACGGAAGGAATCGCTGGCAGACAGGGAACCGAATATATCCATGCTCCTGACCGTGAACTCATATGTGCCGCTGGCCAGGCCGTCGAATCTTACGAGACTGTTTTCACTCCAATCAGACCAGGTTTCCTGCAGGCCGGTTATTTTATACTGGAACAGGGGCATAGACTCGCTGTTGAAATCCGTTGACAGGTAATGAAACTGTATCCGGTTTTTGGAATGGGGAATTCTTACAAGCCCGTTCTTATGATCTTTCAGGAATCCATCCGACAGGATATAGTCATACGTGAGTGTAGAATCTTCCGGAAGGTTTACTTCTGCAATATGAGCGGGAAAACCGGGCCTTACGAGGCCGGCAGAAGCCGGATCGAAACGTGTCAGTCCCGAATGGCTTCCTATCCATACGATCCCGTCGGTATCGGGGTATATGCAGTTTATGATCTGCGTGTTGAACCGGCGGTAGTTGATATTGTGCAGCTTGTATTCATTTTTTCCCTCCTGCCTGGTGAAATAAACCTCGTTCGGGCCTGTTCCTGAACCCTGTGTGCTGATCCAGAGATTCCCTTCATGGTCCCCGGTGATTTCACGGATATGGGATTTTTCTGTAATTCCGGTCAGGTCGACAAGGCTGTCACGGATGAATCCCCCGGTATCCGGATCATACGTATAGATTCCGTCATAAGCCATGCAGAGATTTCCGGAAAATGAAAAAAACCGGATGTCCAGGGGAACGGTACCGGAGAACAGGTCTGATTCGATCCGGTTGAAAACAGGAGGGCCGCCACGGCCCGGGAGTTGTTCGGAAATGAAAATCTGTCCCGTATATGATGCCAGCCAGATGTATCCGTCATCCGTTTCATATATTTCCCGGATGTGGCTTTCAGGTATGGACAGGGACACAGGGTCCGACCATTCAGGTCCGGCAAGATAAAGGACTTCCGTATCGGTGGCGGCAAGTATTGCATCGTTTCTCGCAGAATAGTGTAATACATTCACGGGGCGGTCCAGTATCCTTCTGACCTGATGCTTTCCCAGTTCGAAGACCCCCTGTAATGTGGCTGCAAGAATGGTCTCCTTTGTATGGCTGAGTTGCCGGCAGTCATACGGGATATCCTCAACGGGAGCAAACCTGTATTCATCCGGAAGGCCGGGAATGATCGAAGGGAAGGCATCGAGGCTGAACAATCCCTGGTTCCCGGCAGCATACATTGTCCCGTCGAACCGAAGCAGGTCCCTGATGTTTCCCTGCAGTCCCCTGTTGCTCCCGTAGAAAGTAAAAGCCGTCGGGATTTCCATCCTGCTGAGCCCATGGTCGTGCAAAGCCCACAGGTTTCCCGAAGAATCCGTGAACAGGGCTTTGACCCGGTTGTCATACAAGCCGTCGTCCCGGTCAATGGAATAAATGATATTGCCACGGATGTCACTTACCAGGATGCCTGCCCTGAGTGTTCCCCAGGCAATATTTCCGTCAGACAGGGCCTGCTTGCATGAGAATACCGATGATATCAGTACCGGGTCTATCTTCCCGGGGACTGCTTCAAAGGTTTCGCTGTTCAGTACGACCGATGTACCAGATGAGCCGTCAACGAGCAACCATTGATTGCCCGACCTTTGGATTGCCGATATTTTCTCCAGGGGGATCACATCCGCCGGGAAAATCGTCACCGGCTGATTTTCTTCGTAACGCATCAGTCCCCGGTACGGGGAATACAGCAAAAGCGAATTGCCGTCAACAAATATCGCTTCGGGAAGAAATGACAAATCGACCTTTTTCAGTTCATCCTGCCAGCATAACAATGTGCTGTCAGTCAGTAGATACATGTAATTTTCCGCGAAGACGGACTGATTGATTTCTGCCGGTAATGTTTCGGCCGGTACGAGGTTTTTAATAGCAGGTGAACCTTCCGGACCGCGATTCAGGTATCCGACTCCTTCACCGCTGGATGTATATACCTTGGATCCGTCCGTCAGAACGGTCACTTCACCGGAGCCGGGGATATGATTCCAGGTCGCCCCGTCGAACCGTAATACCCCGTTGTTTGATCCGATGTAAAGAAATCCATCCTTATCCTGGACAATAGAATTGTACCGGTTTACGTAATGATATGGGTCCGGGAGATGGTATACTTTAACATGTGGTTGTCCAAGTTCCTGAAAGTGAGAATCTGACAAAGATTTTGCCGGGAGAGGAATAAAGCTGAGAATAAAAAAAATGAATCCAAATTTTCTCAAGATGTGAAGAAAATTCATAACTTGTCTTTGTCAACATTTGGGGAAAAGACCTGCACAGGCAAATTTATGAAATTCGTAATAAGCTCCTGAAGGTAAAGATTTTTTCGAATATTAGATTTTTTTATTCTGGATATTGTCGATAATAAATAATCTGTTCTCAATATAAAAGGAATATCGCATATGGAAACAAAACAAGCCAAAAGACCCGTAATTGTTACCTGGGATTTTACCGAAAAATCCGAATTTGCTCTTGATCACGGGGTAAGTCTGGCAAAGCTGTTGAATACCGAAGTATCGCTTATACATATTGTCAAGAAAGAAAAGGAAGTGCCTGATGCTCAAAAGAAGCTGGACGCCCGGGCACAGGACACGGAGAAGAAGTCCGATGTAAAAGTGAGTGCCGTTGTCAGGGAAGGTACCATATTCACCACCATCTCGGAAATTGCGAATGAGGTCCATGCGGAAATGGTAATCATGGGTACGCACGGTATGAAAGGAATGCAGAAACTTATAGGAAGCTGGGCCCTGAAAGTAATAGCCGGGTCAAAGGTTCCCTTTATCGTCGTGCAGGCTCCTCCTACTTCACATGGATTTGAGAAAATTGTGTTCCCGCTGGATTTCAGGAGAGAGAACAAGGAGAAGATCAACTGGATTTACCATATCGGAAGGTTGTATAATTCGAAATTTTACATCATTAAGGATAAGGTGACGGATAAGAAATTCAGAAAAGGAGTTCAGTCCAATCTGGTTTTTACCGAGAAATTCCTGAGAGGCAATGAAATTCCTTATGAAATACATACCGCCACACATGACAAAACGGACTTTACCCATGAGGTCATAGAATTTGCACATGAAATCAATGCAGACCTGCTGCTGATAATGACCACAAAGGACATTAATCTTGCAGATTATGTACTGGGTGCCAATGAACAGATCATCATTTCCAATAAATACCAGATCCCTGTGATGTGCATTAATCCCAGGCCGGGAAAGATTGCCAGCGGATTCAGGGGAATGGGTGGCTGATATCGCTGAAGGAATTTATTACGGAACCGCAAAGTCAAATGTTTTCTGAGGGCTTTGCGGTTTTGTCTTTTTAATCAGAATCCATGGAGGAACTCATATTTGCAACGCATAATCTTCATAAATTCGCGGAGATCAGTGCCATTCTGGAAGGGAAATACAGGATTTTGAACCTTGATCATCTGAAGTTTTTTGACCCGGTGCCCGAGGAACAGGAAACACTTGAAGGAAATGCATCCCAGAAGGCCTGGCATATTTATAATGTTTTTAATAAAAGTTGTTTTGCGGATGATACGGGTCTCGAAGTTGACTGCCTGCAGGGAGCTCCGGGTGTATATTCTGCAAGATTCGCGGAAATGACGGGAGACCGGCTCAGCCACGAGACGGCCTCCGAAGCGAATGTCCGTAAGTTGCTTAAACAACTGGAAGGGAAATCCGGGCGCAGGGCAAGATTCCGTACCGTGATTTGTCTGGTCTTTGCCGGGAAGGAACATTTTTTCGAAGGGATTGTCGAGGGAATCATTACCGGCCAAAAAAGGGGTAGCAATGGATTCGGATACGACCCGGTTTTCCTGCCTGATGGATGCCGGCATACGTTTGCTGAAATGCCTCCTGAAGAAAAAAACAGGTTAAGTCACAGGGCACGGGCCATATCCGGGCTGGTCCGTTTCCTTCAGGTCAATTCGATACAATAAGTCAGGGGATTCATCGTACTATTACCCGTGTAGGAATGCCATCCGTATTCTCATGAGAAGCATCAGGATACAATACATCTTATTACTGCCTGTCTTACTGCATCCGGTTTTCCTTGTTGAAGGTCAACAGCTTATAGGGAACTGGAAATCACATCTGTCCTTCGCGGAAGCAGTGCAGGTCGCCGATGCCGGCAAGGGGATTTACTGTGCGACAAAAAGCGGGTTGTTCTTTTATGACAGGAACGACCATACGGTCGGTATACATACCAAGGTTGAGGGTCTTTCGGACCAGGAAGTCTCTTCCGTTGTCTACGCCGGGGACAGGGGCATTCTCATCGTGGGTTACAGGAATGCCAATATTGACCTGATTGAAGGCGCAGAGGTATATAATATGCCGGATATAAAAAGAAAACAGCTCACAGGCAATAAGACCATAAATAATTTAATGGTCGTTGGCGATTTTGCTTACCTGTCCTGCGGTTTCGGGATTGTTGTCCTGAACCTTGAGAAACGGGAGATCCTGGATACATACTACATTGGCGAGAATGGAGGCCAGAGCAATGTATATGACATGGCATTTGACGGAACCTGGCTGTATGCGGCCACAGAACAGGGAGTATTCAGGGCGGACATCAACAGTCCGAATCTGATCGATTACAATAACTGGTCAAGGATCCAGGACCTTCCTTATCCAGGGGGGATATATAACGCCATAACCTGGTTCGGGGGCAGTCTCTATACAAGCCTGGGAAACGAATCCGGGGATGCGGATTCCCTTTATTATTATGAATCGGGTTCATGGCATAGCTTTCAGGGCCCTGAAACAGGTCATATTTCACAGCTCGGCAAAAGTAATGACAAGCTGGTCGTGGTTAAAGGCAACCACGTTTCATTGTATGATGCCGGCCGGAATAAAGTCCGTGATCTCATCCTGTCCGGTCCGGGTTATGCTATTGAGGACCAGGACAACATACTCTGGGTGGCGGACAGATTCTCCGGGATGGTACGTGCAGAGGGGGAGAATGTCACCACAATCCTTCCCAATGGCCCTCTGAGCAACGAGGTCATGTCGGTTTCCATCATGGATAACATTGTTTATACGGTGGCAGGCGGTGTCACAAGCGCCTGGAACAATACATTTAACCATGCTGAATTAAATGTGATGGACCAGGGTGAATGGCATGGGTCCAGCAGCGTTGAATACAGGGACCTTATCCAGGTTACCACAGACCCTGCGGATAAATACCATGTATTTGTAGCCTCCTGGGGATACGGACTCCTGGAATACCGCAACGGCGAACTTATACAGGTCTTCAGGGCTGACAACAGTACCCTTCAGAGCATTGATGTCGAGTCAGATACCAATGAAATTTATTACCGGTTGGGCGGAACGGTCTTCGACAGGGACCGGAACCTCTGGGTTACAAATACGGGGGTTGCAGAACCCGTTTCCGTCAGGAAAGCAAACGGACAATGGGCCAGTTACGATATGGATGGACAGCTGGATGTAAGTACCCTGGGCAGGATCATCAATACCCGGAACGACCACAAGTGGATACTGTGTCCCCGGAATCAGGGGCTTTTCGCCTTTACTGTTAACGGCACCCTTGATGACATTTCAGACGACCGGTACAGGAAATTCGATGTCGTGGATGCTGACGGAGTGACCATCGACAACCAGGTATATTCATTTGCGGAGGATAAAGATGGGGTTATCTGGGTGGGGACGGAAACGGGCATTGTGGTGTATTACAATCCGTCCATGGTTTTTGAAGAAGAAAGGTTTTACGGGCAGAGGATCATCGTCCCGCGAAACGACGGGTCGGGGCTTGCGGATATACTGCTGCAGAATGAAAGGGTTACCGCCATAGCCATTGACGGGGCAAACCGCAAGTGGATAGGAACAGCAAAAGCCGGGGTTTTTCTTTTATCGGAAGACGGCCTTGAAGAGATTCATCATTTTACAGCAGAGAACAGCCCCCTGCTTTCAAATAACATCATGGACATTGCCATCAATGGTGATAACGGGAACGTCTATATAGCTACCGATGCGGGTTTGATTTCCTATAAGAGCACTGCCATCGAAGGCAGGGAATCCTTCGATGATGTCTATGTATACCCCAATCCGGTCAGGGAAAATCATACCGGAGATATTGTGATTACGGGGCTGGTCGGCAATGTCAATGTTAAGATTACGGACATCGGCGGCAATCTTGTCTATGAAACCAATTCTCTCGGGGGACAGGCAATATGGGACGGAAGAACATTCTCAGGCGACCGGGTTCAGACCGGGGTTTATATGATCTTTTGCACCAACGAAGACGGTTCACAAACACATATTGCCAAGCTTCTTGTGATCCATTGACAACTGCCGTTTTTCTTTCCTTGCCTGAAACCATCCGCCGGACTTTATCCTGCAGCTTATTGCAAATTTCCCATATTTTCCCCAGATTTAACTACTCAGGCATATCAGATGATACATAGAGTCAGGGGAATCGTTCTGCATCATGTAAAATACAGGGAAAGCAGTGCCATCCTGTACGTTTACACGGATCTTTTCGGAAGGCAGGCTTACCTTGTGAACAGCATCAAGGGGAAGAATTCCAGGTTCAGGAGCAACCTGTTGCAGCCCCTGACTTTGCTGGAAATGGAAGTATACCATAAAGAAGGCCGGGACCTGCAGAGACTGAAAGAGATCCGGAATTATATTCCATACCGAAGGATACCTTTTGATCCTTACAGGGGCAGCCAGGCCATGTTCCTGGCCGAGGTGCTTTACAGGGCTCTCAGAGAAGAAGACCCGGCCCGGGGATTGTTTGACTTCCTGGAGAGCAGTTTTCAGATACTTGATATATCCGGAGAAGATACCCGGAACTTTCACCTTGTTTTCCTGGTCCGGCTCACGAAATACCTGGGTTTTTACCCTGAAGACAATTTCAGCAAGGAAAATAACGGATTTGATATGCGGAACGGACAATTTACCGGATCTTTCAACCTGCATCCGGATTTTTTTGATACGGACAATTCGTTTCTTCTGCACCGGCTGCTTGGCGCCACATTCAACAATATTTCAGAAATATCTATAAATCAGGATATTAGAATGCGATTCCTTGAATATATGATGGATTTTTACAGGCTGCACCTTCACGGTTTTGGAAAAATAAGATCCCTGACCGTTCTGCACGAAATATTCAGGGAATAGGTCCCGGTTTGACAGTAAATTGTTTTTTCATAATTGTTAGACAACTTTTTATTGTACCACTCGTACAAATCATATAATTTAAGCCCTTTTAAAGCTATTCATTATCAGGTATATATAGAGGAATTATATGGAGTTGTATTTTAAACTCCGTTATGGACCCGAAAAAGGACCCGGGAAATGCAACCCGGAGAGCAGATTTTGGGTCATAATAAAGACTTGTAAATGAGCAGGGTCCGCAGATCCTGAAAGGGGTTGTTGCGGACCCCGAAAATATTTTAAATGGTTCCGTCGATCTTAAAAAAAAAGAAAAAAAGATCGAGAGGGAATTTTATTGTTTATATACTGATAATTAACCGATCACAACTAAACTTGACATATCGCCACTGATTCATTCTGCTGTTTTTCGTTTAATACGGCCTGTATCGGAATTGAGGATATATCGGACCATTCTATACGGAATAACCACAATTGCTGTATTTGTTGCTTTTCCGTCAACTGCTGCAGCACAGTCTGGCCCCGGTGGTGTCGGGAACAGTTCGGACAATGAATTATGGTTGCGTGCCGATTCAATAACCGGCCTTACCGATGGGAGCTCAATTGAAACATGGGAAGATGTTTCCGGGAATGGGAATGATGTAACGCAGGGAACCGGAGACAACCAGCCCACATTTTCTGAAAATACCCTGAACGGATTTCCGGTTGTCAGTTTTGATCCTGACAACGATCAGTATTTTTCCGGATCTCTCGGCGGAACATTGAATGCTCCATTTACAATTTTTACAGTTCTTAGATTTGATAATACAGATGCCTATTCTTATGCATTAAATATCGGGAATGGTGGTACGGACGCAAATGCGTCAATCAGCAGGGATTATAGTGTTGCCTATAATTCTTACTATTGCTGGACCGGAGGAGGTTATTATGATGCTCCTCAGGATTCACTTCCTGCCGGCGCAAATAAAATAATCAGTGCATTTCATATATCCAGCAGTCCTTATCACTTGTTGTATTTGAACGGACTTTCTCAAACATTAACACCATCAGGATCGCCCGGTTCAATTAGTGCACCCAATACACTTAATGTTGGTCGGAGGTGGAATGGATCCGCAGGAACCAACTATATGAATGGTTATATAGCTGAAATGATCATCTATGACAAGCAGCTTAATTCAGCGGAACACATCATTGTCGAAAACTATTTATCTGCAAAGTATGGGATTAGTATTGCGGCATCAGGGAACGACCATTTCAGTTACGAATCCACCCACTATTATGATGTATCAGGGATTGGCAGGGTAGATGCATCCAACCAGAATACCGCAGCACAATCTGCCGGTATGGTTCAGATCGATACGCCCTCCTCGCTTGGAGACGGTGACTATTTACTGTTCGGACATGACAACGGATCATTTTCAGATTGGACAACGACAGAAGCTCCGCCAGGCGACAGCATACGGAGAATTGAACGGGAATGGAGATTCGATGAAACAGGCGATGTCGGAACAGTAACGGTTACAATAGATTTTTCATCCTTGCCTGCAGACCTGACTAACTGCTCAAGAAAGGTGATCCTGGTCGATGCTGACGGGGATTTTACCGCCGGTGCCACGGTATATGATCTTGCCTCGGCGGGTGGAAATGAGTATGAATTAACGAACTTTGATATCAGCGATGGCGATTATATCACCGTGGGAGTGGGTGTTCCTCCGATCGCAGGAATCACTCCTGACCCTGCTTTAGCTTGTGAGGGAACAGGATTGAGCCTTGACGGTAATCCTTCAGGTGGTACCGGTGTATATACAACCCATTTATGGACGGGAACAGATGCAGATTCCCTGGATGATATCAATATTCAGACTCCTGTTTTTACAAGTGCCTCCGACGGTACATTCGACTTGACTTATACCGTAACAGACAGCAAAGGATGCACGGGAAGCGATGATATTACAGTAACGGTATATGATTTTCCGACCGGAACACTTATCAGCAGTGATGCCGATAATATCATCTGTGATGGCGATGAGGTGACATTTACAGCTGGCGGGGGTGTGACTTATGAATTTTTTGTGGATGGAGGTTCCGTTCAGGGCCCCGGATCATCGGACACTTATGTAACAACCAGCCTTACGGATGGACAGGAAGTCACGGCTGTGGTAGCAAATGAAGGGGGTTGTCAGGATACCACTGCAGGAATTACCACAACTGTAAATTCCCTGCCGACCGTTACATTCGGGTATTCATATCAAAAGACCATTACGATTGATCATAACCAGGTTTCCGGTTCATACGATCTAAATGATTTTCCGGTATTGATAAGTATTGCATCGGATGATAGTCTGAGAACAACCGGAAACGGAGGACATGTTGAAAATCCCAATGGTTATGATATCATTTTCACCAATGACAATTATGACCGGTTAAATCATCAGGTTGAGCAATATAATGCGTCAACAGGGCAGCTCATCGTCTGGGTGCAGGTTCCGTCCCTGTCAGTAACATCCGATACGGAGATCAAAATGTTGTATGGGAATGAAGCAGTTACTTCCGACCAATCCAGCGTTTATACCTGGGATAATCATTATAAAGGGGTCTGGCATTTTAACGGGGATTTGAATGACGGCACAGTTTATTCTCATGATGCAACGAATAATGGTACAAGCGATATTACAGGAAAGATTGCGAATGCGAGGATATTTATTCGGACTTCCGGTCAATATGCAGATATAACCCCGTATTCATCTGATCTGGATATCACCGGGAAACTTACAATCTCTGCGTGGGTTTATTTGAATTCGCTTGACATCGACCAGAAAATTATTGGTAATCAGGATGATATTAACGGCGGATATAAATTCGGACTTTATACAAATAATAAGCTTGAATTTGAAGTCAGGAATTCTTCAAATCAGCCTTTCCTAAACAGGGATGCTCCCGGTGGGACAACATTCACAACAGGTACCTGGTACTATGTAGTGGGGGCTTATTCCGATGACGGAGATACTTTGTATACGTTTGTTAACGGCGGTGTTGACAGACCCTATACAACTGATGGTGTCCTGGGCACTTCAACAGGCACAACTAAAATCGGCAGAGAACCATTTCAATCTGACTTTTATTTTAATGGAAGGATTGATGAATTAAGGGTTTCCGACAACCTTCGCTCTCCGGACTGGATCGCTACCGAGTATTACAATCAGAATTCACCAGGGACCTTTTATTCTGTTTCAGGGGAGACTTCCAACAGTTATTTACCTGCAGTATGTGAAGATGAGGCTGCATTTGATATGACGGGAGGATATCCCTTAGGTGGAATGTATTCCGGGACAGGTATTACCACAAGTCCTGAGTTCGATCCCTCTGTTGCCGGTGCGGGAGATCATCTTATTACTTATACATATACCGATGGCAACGGTTGTTCGGCCGACGCGAGTCAGACACAGAAGGTCAATCCCCTGCCAACCGTTCCTTCGGCATCGGATGTGAATGTATGTTACGGAACAACCGTACCCGATTTAACCGCCACGGGTTCTTATATCCGGTGGTATGATGATGCCGGCCTTACGAATCTTGTCCATCTCGGAGATTCCTTTCCGACAGGACATACCGCTGTTGGCGCTTATACTTATTATGTTACACAAACGACCAATGGATGTGAGAGTTCGGCAACCACGGTCACGTTGACGATCGCATCCCAGCCTGTAGCCCCCGACATAACGAAGTCACCGGATTTGGCCGAGGTTTGTGAAGGAGATACCCTGACGATTACAGTGAGTACACCGGGGAGTGGCGGATCAGGTAGCTGTACTGATGAATACCGGTACTCAACGGATGACGGAGGTTCATGGAGCGGATGGTCTGCGACGATACCTGTTTTTACGGCGGTAACAGGTACAAACAGGGTACAAAGCCGGCGAGATTGCAGTGGAGGAGGTTGCAGTTCCAATGTAGATGAAGAATCCTGGATCGTGAATCCCCTGCCAACTGCCACAGCGACGCCTTCGGAAGACACGCTGTGCAACAATGAAACGACCTATATAGTCCTTACCAGTGATGTTACGGGAACCACATTTGCTCTTGATCTGTTATATACGGGAAACATTACAGGTGCCTCCACCACACTAGATGGCGATACGATCAAACAGACTCTTACCAACCCGACCAGTAATTACGATTCTGTTATCTACAGGATCATTCCGACCGGTCCTGGCCCCTCAAGTTGTGAAGGAATAGCTGACACGGCGGTCGTATGGGTAGAGCCCACAGCGCGCGTGAGCATTGATCCCGTACAGGATACGATCTGTAACGAGTCTCGTGTAGGCATCACGCTGACGACACCGACGACGGCCACCAACGCGGTACGGTTCAAGTACACGGTAGATGCTCCGGGCGGTGTAGATGTGACCAGCGGGAGCCAGTATGATCTTGCCCCTGGATTTACGATCACCGACAGCATCAGCAACACGAATGACGCGGCGCAGGAGGTACTGTTTATCATCACGCCCTACACGTGGGACAATGATGATGTAGAGAAATGTAGCGGGGACATTGACACGGCGGTCGTATGGGTAGAGCCCACAGCGCGCGTGAGCATTGATCCCGTA
>CAYOPZ010000019.1:0-61051 GCA_964406005.1 uncultured Bacteroidaceae bacterium | reverse complement strand
GGTTGTATTATGGTTTGCGGAGAAAGAGGGATTCGAACCCTCGGTACGCACAAGGCGTACAACGGTTTTCGAGACCGCCCCGTTCGACCGCTCCGGCATTTCTCCGGTGTAAAAATAGGAAAATAATTCAGCCTGCACTCCTTACACAGGCAGGGACCGGAGAACATCCAGGTATGTCCTGACAAATTCAGCCCGGTGTTTGTACCTGTACTGCATTACCCAGCGGGGGTGAGGCAGGGGGATGATATCTCCGAACAGCCGGTGCTCCCTGTTAAGCCTTGTAAGGTATTTCATATTCCTGCCCTCTCCCAGGCAGAACACCACGCCGGTCCTCAATCCCAGGGCGATCTGCTCCCGTAATGTGGATAGGATAAATTCATTCAATGCCTTCTCCAGTTGCGGATCATCGTAATAATTCATGTTCTTCCCATCCCGGACAAAGCCCAGCGGACAGACGGCAGACAGGAAGTAACGCCCGAAAAATGCCTCGACACCGCCGAAAGCTTCTATAACATCATATATGAATACGGAAGAAAGTTCGGCACGTTTCTTAAAGGGGTTCCTGATACCGCATTCCGCATCCAGCCTGACAGGATCTGTGAAGGTAATTCCTGTTATGCCTGCCCCGAAGCGGCCCGGATTTATGCCCAGAATACCGGTCCGGGACCTGCTGTCGTTGTAGAAGCCGGTAAAAAAAGCATCCAGGGCAGAAACCACAGGCTGAAACAAATACGGATTCATTACTTCAACGCCTCCGGGCAGGGGAGTCCCGATTTTAAGCGTTGTATAAAAACGGATGGCTTTTTCAGCAAAGCTTGACATACAAACGACGGATTGCGGAATGGAGGGAACACACTACCTGAAGGTTATGACCTCGGTTCCCTTCACGCCGGCACAGATCACCTTGTTTACGGTATTCAGGAACAGCCCGTGTTCGACCACACCGGGGATGTTTTTAAGGTCGGCATCAAGCCTGAAAGGATCTTCGATCACACCGAGGTGCAGGTCGGCGAGGTAATGTTTCCCGTCTGTAGTGAACATTTTATCCCCTTTTTTTCTCCATTCCGGGCGGTACCCCTTTTCAGAGAAAATCCTGTGCACCAGTGTATGTCCGAAGGGTAAGATCTCGACCGGCAGAGGGAAGGTTCCCAGTTGCCTGACACGTTTGCGTTCCTCGACCACCCATATATTCTGATCGGAAACCGAGGCAACGATCTTCTCAAAAAGCAGCGCCCCTCCCCCGCCCTTGATGCCGTTCCCCTGCGGATCCACCTCATCGGCGCCGTCAATGGTCAGATCTATATGGTCTGCTTCATCAACATCCGCAACCGGGATGTCCCACTGTTCTGCAAGTTCCCGGGTAGCGATCGAAGTGCAGACGCCCGTAATCTTCATCCCTTCACGCACCTTTTCGGCAATTTTCCGGATGGCGAAATATGCGGTAGAACCGGTACCCAACCCCACGATCATACCGTCTTCGACATATTCTACGGCTTTTTCTCCTGCGATCTGCTTCAGATTCATAATGACACGAAAATAAGAAAACCGGCCGAAAAAAGCCCGGTCCGGGTTAAAAAAGGGATTTCAGCCAGTCTACAAAGTGAAACAGGGTTTGTGAAAAGCGATCCATGAAAGGAAGATGCAGCGCCTGCCCGATGATATACAGCAGGAAAATCAAATATATGACGAGGAACATATAAGCCCTTGATCCTGTCATCCGTTTCCCGCTCAGGAAAATCAGGCAACCCAGAAAAGTGGTGACAAGAAGAAACATCCACAGCTCTGCACTCAGCTCAACGACGTTCTGCTCCATTTTAATGTTCCCGTATATCAGTGTATATAGAAACAAGGGCAGCCCCAGGGCAAAGGATATGTCAAAGATATTGCTTCCGAGGGCATTGGATATGGCATCGTCATAATTGCCCTTGCGGGCGTCCCTGACGGAAATGACGGTATCCGGCACACTGGATGCCGCCGCCGAAAGGATGACCGCAATAAACAGTATGGGTATGTTCAATGCCTCGCTGAGATTTTTCGTTCCGAAGACCAGGAGCCAGGTCCCGAATGACATAATTATCGTACTGATGGTCAAAAGGATCCATGAACTGTTATTGTTCAATTCCCTTTTGCCCGGAACGAGGTATTCGATTCTCAGCTTCAATATCTTCAGAATCACATTCTCATCGGAGAAATTCCTTTTTACGGCAGGCGGGGGCGACAAAGGTTTTCTGATCCGTCTCATTGAAAGAAACATATGGGCAATGTACAGGATGTAAACCAGCACAAGAACCAAACCGTGATACCACCGCAAACGATCCTGGTCAATGACTATAATAAGAACCAAAATGGTAAAAACCAATACAATACTATCCCGGAATAACACTTTTCTGGAAATTTCCACCGCCTTTCCCGGACTTGTGACCGGCACGATAAGGATTACCAGGGCAGGAATGACGAGCAGGTTAAATATGGAACTCCCGGCAGTGATTCCCAGTCCACCGGAAAAACCATTCACATCTTTCAGATAAAACAGGAAGAAGAAGGAAGAAAGGAACTCCGGCATGGAAGAAGCTATGGCGTTGATCGTAGCCCCTTTTATTCCGTATGTAAGTTTTCGACCCAGGAAATCCGATGCCATCCCAAATCCTGCCGCGGACCTCCAGATGATCAGGCAGCTTACAAACATCAATGCTATCGATACGGTTATGTGCAATGCCATACTGTTTCCGGGTGTAATTGGTTTCAGCCCCGGGCTGCCTGCCCGGTACCGAGTACATGGATCACCTGATCATCTACAAAATCATTCTCAAATTCGGTCAGAAGATTCCGGAACACTTTCCCGAGCCTTCTTCTGCTCATTACGGCAATGTATCCGAGCCATTCCTCTCCGAATACAAGGGGCGTGAGGTACAGATGCAAAGCACCCCTGTCAGACCTGATTTTGCCGCAGTAAGAAGTGTCAAGTGTTTCCCTCGATATATTTTCGAGTTCATCCAGTACCGGGTTGTCCTGCCGGCGGATATATCCGCGGGGATGTGAACTGTCCTGGTCCCGGATCCTTACAATGGTGCACTCAATGTCAAAAAAAGCGAAGTTGAAAAAGGATGTCATGAATTCGGCCAGCCTGTCCGCCAGGTCCTGCGAGGAGCTGATCTGGCGCCGGGCAATATCGTTCTTCAGGGGATCAAACGCACCTGCAAGGTTTGCAGGGATGTACATGATGACATGGATGAAACCGTAAAGGATGACAACCAGGACAAGGTACAGAATGGAGGACAAAACGATGACCACACCGTTTGCTCCGATAATGTCGTGCAGCAGGAAAAACAGCAGCCAGAACAAGGCTAATACACTGATCATGTAAAGTACGGAAAGGAATGTTCTCTGGATTCCGTACAATACACTGAATGAAGAAGGCCTTGTAAACATAAATGAAGAGTAAATTTTTCCCTGCGCTTAAAACAAAATTAATCTTTTCTGATCATTTAGGAAAAGGCGACGGTCGCCCGTGATCCGTCGTTCGGGAAATAAGATTTGCAAGGACAAACGTCAGTGTCTGCATCTGTTCAGGATCGAAACCACGGGTATGGTGTACGAGCCGCCCTTCCGCATCAAACAGGTAATTCCTGGGAACTTTTCTTTCAGCAAACCGGGAATATACGGATCTGTCAGGATCTGCTGCGAATGGAAGGCTGTAATTTCCATTGTTTCTCAGGACGGTAAGCTCCTCAACCGTATGATCCCGTCCTATGGATACCAGCCGGATGTTCTTCTCCCGGAAATCAGGCCATATATTCTCTTCCAGGTATTCCAGCATTTTGTGGCAATGCCTGCAGGGAATAATGAAAAAGTTAATGAACAGGATGCTTTTATCCCGGGTTCGGATGATCTCCCTGTCCAGGGTTTCGATTTCCAGTTCCGGAGCCGAGTCTTCAGGTTTCAGATATGTAAACTCGTCGAACAGCATAAGGATTCACTGGATCAGAACCTGAAAGTATAGGTGTACTTCAGTAGAATGGTCCGTGAGGCCATTCGCGGGATGCTTAAGGTTTCCCGTTCCAGGTTCGTATTCGTGCCTTCATTGTAAACCAGGTAAAAATCATTCCCTTCCCTCGGATTATAGCGAAAACGGAAATTGGACATTACGTTGCTTTCCGAAGAGTTGTATTGTATAAAGGCACTTGCGGAAAGTTTCGTATTGAACATATACAGTGTTTTCAAACGTCCTATATGATTTATGAAGTGCTGGCCCCTTTGGTTGAAATCCACATTGTTGTACTGATATTCCCCGCTGACTGTGAAACTTGAAGAAAGACTCCAGGTGGGCGTTACGGTAAGGGATAAATACCTGCCGTCAAAGTATCTTCCTCCTTCTGCCGAAATCCCGGACCAGGCGGATCTTGTCATGGGCGTTGTAATCCTCACCTGCATATTGGGATAATAGTATTCTCCTACCGGCACACTGGCATCATCGGCAATTACGAACGGTTCAAACAAATTGTCATATCTGTAGCTGAAATCCAAACTGAACATCCAGTTGTTCTTAAGCAGAACCTGATAAGACAAACGGTCATTCACGAATTCCAGGGCTCCATGGCTCTGACTGAAAAATGCAAACAGATCTAATCCCGGACCGTGATTCAATATGGGTGAATCCTCACCCATCAGCCATCTATAGTTCAACCTGCTCCCGAACAGGCGATAGTCCCCGCGTTGCAGGAAACCTATGCCCGGATTAAAATCCTTTCCTGATCCGCTGGCATACAGGCCATAATAAAAACCCACGTTTTTCCGTCGTTCCCAGTTTACAACATAAATTGCATTATCCAATGAAAAAGGCCGGTTGTTCTGTCCCGTTTCGAAGGATTGTCCCCAGGCGAGCTTCAGATATTCATTCCCGGTTACCCTGATCAATGCATCCAGGCCGTATACTTCATTGTAACTTCCATCCGTGCCGAGCCTTGAAGTCACGATCCCGCCGGTATACGAATTTTCATTGATCATCCTTCGCTTCACTCTCAAAATGCCGAAATTCTCCGAAGTCAGATCTCCCGAGGCGGCTGTCTGCATATTGATCAATCCCGCATCCCACTGACCTTCACGGGCTGTCAACCGTAACCCCCCGATGATGGGTACAGGATTGAAATCCCTGTCCAGCCCTATTCTCCGGCTGTAAAATAAAGTAGACTGTCCTCCTGTATTAAAATCAAACAGACTGGCCCTTTCCAGGAAGAACTGACGTTTTTCTTCGAAATAAAGGGCAAAATGCTCCAGGTTTACCTTTTCGTCGTCCGCTTCAACCTGTGCAAAATCAGTATTCAGCGTAGCATCAAGGGTAAGATTGCTAGTTATCCCGTATTTCAGGTCCAGTCCGGCATCGAGCTTATCCTTCCTCGCGTAATCGTAAGCCGTCCCGGCTTCGTTCAGGGAATTCGACTGGGTTACCCCTCCGATCACATAGGGCGTAACATACAGGGGTTTCCGGGATGTAAGATCCCGGAAAACGACGTCCTGGGCACGGGAGGCCCTTATGTCGCTCCACTGGCCGAAATCATTGGTAATGGCCGGGTAGGTATAAATCTCGTTCAGGTAGGGAACCGACCTTATCAGTGTCATGCCCATGACTGCTTCCCCGTTAACAACCTGGAACTTCAGGCTCGATACCGGAATGCGCATTTCAATAAACCATCCATCGTCATTTACTTGTGTTTTTACATCCCAGAAAGTATTCCAGGAGGTATTTATCGGCAGGATATCGGGACGGCTTGTCACGGCATCGTTGGCTACGCTCATATCGGTCCGCAGGCCCGATGGGTTGGTCCAGAAAATCACAGCATTTTCATTGTCATTATAGGTATCAAAAAGCACCCCCAGCCAGTCACTGCCTCCCCCGGTCGCATCCCGTTGTTTTGATGAAGACTGGATCAGGGAAGCATCCCTGGTATAAAATGAAGCGCCGACATAAATGTATTCATCATCGTACGCCACCCTTATATCGGTACTTTCCGAAGGTTCATTTCCAAAAACAGGGCTGTGCATGACCATATGAAAGGGAGAAATGGCTTCCCAGGCCGGTTCGCCAGGCATCCCGTCAAATACCAGCGAACCTTCCAGTTTTTGTATGACAACCGGGGATGACGAATCCCGGGCAAAAAGCGGACTACGGATAAGGGAAACAAGGAACAGGAAGATAATAAGCTTCCTGTAAGTACAGTTAAATATCATATGTGCATATTTGACTGATATTCAGTCTGGTATATCATTATACCCGCCGGTTCGTAGAAACCACAAAAATAGAAATAATTCTTACAGGGAGATGGTAAAGAGGTGTTAAAATTCAGATTACAATAAAATTAGCGTGATCCAAAAGCATCAAAACCTGTACACAAGGGTTACCTGGGCAGTATAATACGAATCATTGGAATTGGAGCCGGGAGGAGAAAATCCATCCAGATAATCGCTGGGCACCAGCCTTCCGCCGGCCTGGAATCCCCACAACCAGTCAGCATTGATCTTGTAGAGAAAACCTGCGCCTGCAGCCAGCATAATGGTGTAGGGATCAAATTCTTCGAGCTCTTCGGCATTCTCGTGGTAATGTACCGGAAAATAAAATACAGGTCCGCCACCTGCGTATATATAGGGTCGAATCCTGGGTTTATAAGACCTCATCCCTGTGCTTGAGAAGCCCCGGCCCTCTTTTAACATCCAGAATTCCAACTGGCCGGTTACTTCTCCGAAATAGGTATAATACTTATAACCCCTGCTTTCATTTTCAGTACCTGCATCAGAACCAAATATCATACCTCCGCTCAAAGTGGCTTTTATGGCAAGGTGTGCCTGCACCCTGTATCGCAGGGCAAGGCCAAGGTTGCCTCCGACACCGACGGATCCTATATCCCCCGTTAAAAAGACGGGACCGGCACCCGGTTCAAGTTCAAAAAAGGATTGTCTTGTCCCCATTTGACCTGCAACCGGAACGGCACATATGGCAAAGGTCACCATCAGGTAACCTTTCGAAATGAACCCTTTCACGCTCATATTGAATTCACTGTCAGTAACCGGAGATTATATACGTAGTTTTAATATGGAGGGTTACAATGCTATGAAAATACATCATTTATACAATGTTGCGACAATTATTAAAAAAAAAGTTCCGTTAAAGGTTAAAAAGACTTTTTTGTCTTTAAATTTGCGGCCAATTGTTCGACAGATCTCTTTTGAAAAACATCACCAATATACTTTTTTCATTCCGCCTGACAGCGGTACTCTTTATCGTCTTCGCCCTGAGTATTGCCATGGCTACGGTTATTGAAAATGATTTCGGCACGGAAACGGCCAGGGCACATATCTACAATGCAACCTGGTTTGAACTGCTCTTTATCCTGGCAATCACCAATCTGACAGGCAGCATGATCACCCACCGGGTTTTCCGCAAAGGGAAACTAACCATCCTGGTTTTTCATCTCGCTTTCATACTGGTCATCCTGGGCGCCGGCATCACAAGGTATACCGGCTTTACCGGGACCATGCACATAAGGGAAGGGGCGCGATCAAGCCTGGTCTTATCCGACGAGGCATACATCAACGTACAGGTCATCTCGGATGAGCGCACATTCCGGGGTGAAAAAAAAATCCATCTCTCCGAGATCAGCAATCCGAAAAACCTGATGCGAATCCGTACCGGCGGATCCGTCATACGGATACAATATCTCGATCATTTGAGGAATGCTCGCCCCATGCTTAAATCCTCAGCCGGAGGGAAACCTGCCGCGCTGCTTGCGCTTTCAACTTCCTCGGGCAGGACAACCATTGTCTTTTACGATTCCGAGAGCAAATGGATAGGAGACCAGCTGTTCCATTTCAACAGGAACAATCCGGACGGTGTCAGGCTGCGTTCCGCCGGCGATTCCCTGTTGTTTACGGCCCCCTACCCTGTATATGTTTTTCACATGACCGACCAGACAGAAGACACCCTGGCCCGGGACACGGAACACCTTTTCCAGCCCATGTCGGTCTTCAATTTCGGTTCCCTCAGCCTTGCCCTTTCGGATTTTCAGCCGGCCGCAGAAGTACTTGCAGTCAGGCAGCAGGAAGGAGAATCGGGCGGGTCCACGGCACTTTCCCTGAGGATTAAAACTTCCGGGGAAACCAGGGACGTCACTTTGTGGGGAGGGAAAAACATGAGCGGGGAACCCAGACAGGTTTCAATCGGAAACCGGGAACTTTTCATGTCCTATGGATCCGTCACCCGTGTACTTCCTTTCTCCCTGGAACTCGAGGATTTCATCCTGAAACGCTACCCCGGTTCTGAAAGCCCGTCATCCTTTGAAAGCAGGGTGAAATTGCTGGACCAGGCGAAGCAGGTCGAGATGCAACACAGGATATATATGAATAACATCCTTAACTACGGGGGATACCGTTTTTACCAGGCCTCCTATGATACGGATGAAATGGGTACGGTACTTTCGGTCAACAGGGATCGCTGGGGGACACTGGTCACTTATCTGGGATATTTTTTCCTCTTCACGGGAATCCTGATCAGTCTTGTCAATCCGAACAGCAGGTTCCGCATGCTCGGTAAACAATTGCTGGCTTCCGGCCGGGGAAAAACCCTTGTTCTGCTTGCTGTGTTCCTTTCGCTTGGATTCTTCCGTTCAACAGGAGTATCTGCTGCCGGCGACACCCTCCGCCTTGATATTCCGGACAAACACGCAAAGGCTTTCGGGAAAATCCTCGTCCAGGACTCCCAGGGCCGGATTAAACCTGTAAACACGCTGGCATCGGAAGTATTGAGGAAGGTTGCACGACGAACACGCATGGAGGGGGCTTCTCCCGAGGAAGTCCTGCTCGGAATGCTTGCCGATCCCATCCACTGGCAAAACGTTCCCATGATAAGGATCTCCCACGAGGGCATCAGCGACATCCTGGGAACAGAAGGGAAATACGCCTGTTTTACCGACTTTTTCCAGGAGGATCCCGAAAATGCATACAGGATACTGGACCAGGTACAGGAAGCCTACCGTAAAAAAGCTTCGGACAGGAGCAAGTTCGACACGGAAATCCTCAGGGTGGACGAACGGATGAACATCTGCTACATGATCTATTCCGGTTCGATCCTGAGAATCCTTCCGGACAGGAATGATCCTGCACATACCTGGCACAGCCCCTTGACCATACACGCGGTCTATACGGGGGACGATTCCCTGTTCGCTTCCAATATTACCAACCTGTACCTCGAGTCTGTCGTATCCGGAATGAATACCGGGGACTGGAGCAGTGCCGATGAATACCTCGATTACATCAGGTTATTTCAGGAGAGGATGGGGGGAGACATCATCCCGCCCGCTTTTAAACAAAAAGCCGAGATATTTTATAACCGCATTAATGTATTCGACAGGCTCTCAACGTTTTATTTCGCCACCGGCCTGGTGCTTCTGATTGTCCAGCTCGTTAATGTTCTGAGTTCAAAGACCCGGCTGAACTGGTTGAGGCGTGTGATGGTCATACTCATACTGGCCGGTTTCGGGATGCATACCGCAGGGCTTGCATTCCGGTGGTACATCTCGGGTCATGCACCCTGGAGCAATGGATATGAATCCCTGATCTATATCAGCTGGGCCACCATGCTGGCCGGAGTGCTTTTTTCCAGGCGGACTCCCACACCCATGGCAGTTACAGCGGTTTTGTCGTGGATGATCCTTTTAACAGCGCACCTGAGCTGGATGGATCCGCAAATGACCAACCTTGTACCGGTCCTCAAATCCTACTGGCTGACCATCCATGTGGCGGTGATCGCCTCCAGCTACGGATTTCTCGGTCTTGCCGCCCTGATAGGGTTCCTGAATCTTCTCCTGATGGGTTTGCAGACAGGAAAAAACCGGGAAACCGTGAGATCATCCGTTCGGTCCCTCAGCACCATATCGGAAATGACCCTGATTGCAGGACTCGGACTGATTACCATCGGGACCTTTCTCGGCGGTATCTGGGCAAACGAATCCTGGGGAAGGTACTGGGGCTGGGATGCCAAGGAGAGCTGGGCGCTGATCACCGTATTTGTTTATGCCTTTATCGCCCACATGAGGTTCGTCCCCGGGCTGAGAGGAATATTCGCCTTCAACCTGGCATCTGTCCTGGGATATGCCAGCGTTATGATGACGTATTTCGGAGTGAACTATTACCTGTCAGGCATGCATTCCTATGCCGCCGGGGATCCCGTGCCGGTCCCTTCTTTCGTTTATTATACCCTGGCCGTCATATTCAGCGTATCTGCATTTGCCTACTACAAACAAAGAAAAATGAAACCCGATGCCGGCCACAAGGATACGTAATACAATGATACTGGCAGCATTCCTTTTATCGGTGTCACAAACCGGCATGGGAAACGGTTACGTGGCCATCGAGGAGCATCTTGACACCTATCTGCCGGACTCCCTGTTATTCATGACCGAGGATTCCGTCCCTGTCAACCTCAGGGAAATGACCGGCAGCCTGCCGACCGTGATATCCCCGGTATATTATGACTGTCCCGGTTTATGTACGCCCATCATGAACGGCCTTGCAACCCTTTTGAAACAGACAGACCTTGAGATCGGAAAGGATTTCCGGTTTGTCAACATCAGTTTTAATGAGAGTGAAAACCCTTACCTTGCCGCCGTTAAGAAAAGCAACTACATGGAACTGGCAAATGACGAAATGGCTGCCCGGTACTGGAACTTCCTTACGGGCAACAGGAAAACAATCGACGGGTTGCTGGATTGCCTGGGTTATTCGGTAATCAGGAACGGCAAGGATATTCTGCATCCCGCAGCCATCGTAATTGTCAGTCCCGGGGGGAAAATCACCAAATACATGTACGGAACATCTTTCAATCCCATGGAGTTCAAGATGGCCATCCGGGAAGCTGCCAGGGAAAGATCGGTCCCAACCATAACAAAACTTCTGAAAATTTGTTTTAACTATGAACCGGCAGGAGATATCAAACAGCGACACCTGACCATAATCGTATTCATCTTTATGCTGGGCGCAGCGCTGACCCTGTTTTTTGTTTATCCCCCGGTCCGAAATAAAAACCTATAGACCGTGATGGAACTCACTGTAAAAAGCTGTAAACCCGATTGCAACTGCAAAAAAGGCAGGAAGGACAAAGAATGTAACTGCAGGAAAAGGAACCTGTTGGAGATGCCTCCAAGGAATTTTCCGGTATTTTAGCACCATAAAAACGTGCTATGCCCGGCAGGATCTCCATATGGCTTGAACTTGGCAAGGTCAGGATTACATCGCTCGTAAGTCTGACCACTGTAACGGGGTACCTGCTGTATACAACAGATCTGTCGTTCCGCCTGTTATTGACAATCCCGGGTATATTCCTCCTTGCCAGCGGAGCTTCGGCACTGAACCATGTCCAGGAGGCCGGATACGACAGCAGGATGACCAGGACCAGTGGACGTCCCATTCCTTCCGGCCGCATTTCCAAACCCGGAGCCATCGCAGTCACACTTGTTCTGAGTCTTTCAGGGTCACTGCTGCTTTTTGCGGGTGCACAACTTCAGGGGCTCCTGCTGGGATGGTTTGCTTATTTCTGGTACAATGTGATATATACGTATCTTAAAAGACTGACTGCATGGGCCGTTATCCCCGGATCGCTTATCGGGAGCATTCCTCCTGTCATCGGATGGATCAGCGCGGGAGGAACGCTTGACTCTTCTGCAGTGCTTCCCATAGCAGGTTTCTTCTTCATTTGGCAGGTCCCGCATTTCTGGCTGCTGATCATGAAATATGGCAGGGAATATGAAAATGCAGGATTTCCTTCACTGTCGGGATTCATGAAACCGGTACAGATAGGACGAATGATCTATATTTGGGTGCTGGGCACGGCTGCGGTTACCTTCCTGTTCACGCTTGCCGGACCGCTGAACTCCCTGCTTTCCAGGGTGGGATTATGGATTGCGGCGGGCTGGCTTCTGATTACATTCCTTCCCATTCTGCAGAACTCCCTCAACGGTTTCAAGCCGGGAACGTACTTCAGGAAGATCAACTATTTTGTTCTGCTGTCGGTGATTTTCATGTGCCTGGATAAAATCCTGCTGGTTAAGGTTGAACATTGGTTATAAGACAGGTATCCCAACAGCTATACCTTGACATTAAGGTAAAAAAGGAACTTTGTATCATCCACAGGCACAATAACATAGGCTGGTTTTTCCGAACCTGCCCGGATGATATCGATAATGCCCAGGCCGGAGCCGCCAAAGGGGCCACCGTTCCTTTCCCTTAGTATCTTCTGTGACAGATCTTTCAACGCATCGATGTCTTTTTCCAGGAAGAAATCCAGGACTTCCTTAAGCGCCGGGACCTTGACGGTGTCCACGAAGTTTGCCGCACTGACAGTGAAATGATGGCCGTATATCCCGATGGTGAAGACTCCCTTTCGTTTGCCGTTCACCGAATGTCCGTGATGCATGATGTTTTGCAATACTTCCACAAGTATATGAAACAGGGCCTTGAAGGCTGAATATTTTGCCGTTTTCAGGATGAGGTTTTTTTCAATCATATTCAATAACGGCAGAATTGTATACTGCCTGAAATCCCCATGATAGGCCATGATGGTTCTGTTCTTCCTCAGGATCTGGTTCAACAGTATGGAATGGTCTATATGCAAACCCTTTTTTTTAACTTCAACCAGGTTGCTTTCATCTGAATCAATGATCATCTGGAGATAAAAATAAGCCAGTATATCACTGATCTTTTCAAACTCCGCCTCCAGTTTCCTTCCCGATTTCCTGGCCATTTCAATCAGGCCGAGTCCTGCGCCCCCCTTTGCACTGTAATCATCCGTATCCAGGACTTTCATATAAAGCATCTTGAGTTCATCACGGGTGAGTTTGTTGATGTTTTCAATCTTATTTTTCAGAAACGGGATTTTTGATCTCTCAATCAAATTCCCGGAAGCGATATAATACTTTGTATAGTAGTTTCTGGTCATAAAATACCCTGACCGGTCCTGTATTGAATCGTCAGATACCATATCTTCACCGTACCTGATCACATTCTGAAAGCACTCCGCCATCAGAAAGGATACCTTTTTGCGGATGCTTATCTGTTCCCTGCCTTCCCTGAAATTAGATTCCAAAAGGTCGATCAGGCGGCTGGTGACCTCATCTACAAAATCACCTCTGTAGAACAGGCTCATGGCATCGTCCTCTATCAGGCGGAAAAAAGTATGAAAATCTGTCCAGTCCATAAGATGCGGGGGGATTTGACAGACGAACCACGGATGAATAAAAATATATCATATAAATCATAATTCATAATTTACCTGCTCCCGTATCCAACCGGTCCTGAACCATGCAGGTGTTAAACAAAAGATATGGAAGTCCTGTTTTGTCAATATTTTGTTACCTTGCATGCAGGCAAACCGAGCAACACCTTATAAAATGACGAGGGAAGACATACTTGACCTGTTCAAAGCCATAGATGATTTTGACACCAAGACATTTGCGTCCTATTTTGACGAGAATGCCGAATTCAGGTTTGCCAATATTCCGGTGATTTCCGGAAAGAACAATATATTCGACTTTGTTGCCGGTTTTTTCCAGGCGATCAAAGGCATCAGCCATAAAAACCTGGAAATATGGGAACTGGAAGGAATCCGTTTTGTGAACGGGAATGTTACCTACACCCGCTATGACAATTCCAAACTCTCGGTGGATTTCTCAAACACCTTCAAACTGAAAGGAAACAAAATAAGGGAATACCGGTTCTTCATCGACAATTCGGAGCTGTTCAAACAGGGATAGTATCTTACCCTATACGTTTCCTTGCAGCCGGTATTGACCGGAGAATGGTGACCCTCTCTTCTCCCCTGATAAAAAAATCCAGTTCTTCCCGGCTTTTCAGGGATCTCAGTTTTGATAAAGCGTCTTTCACATTATAATCTGAGCTGCGGGAGCCGACTGCACTCCCCGGTTTTCCGGATTCGGATTTTGCTTTTGTCTTGCCGGTAACCTTCCCTGTAATATCCTTTTTCTTTTCTTTCCCCTTGAGTTCTTTCTTTTTGAGCTCTTTCCTCTTAAGTTCTTTCTTTTTAAGCTTTTTCTTTTTAAGCTTTTTCTTTTTAAGGTCTTTTTTCTTTTTTAGTTCCTTCTTCTTTTTTAATTCCTTCTTCTTAAGATCCTTCTTTTTTGACTTCTTTTTGGATTTCTTCTTCGCCATGTTGGTTAATCATAAAAGTAATGTTGGAAATACATAGTAAAAATAAAAAATCAATGCATATTCAGCCTGTTTTGTATGTTAAGTTTTACCCTGTATTGCCCATGGCATTTGCAATGGCGTTGATACATCTCATCAGGTTGTTAAGCGTTTCGTCCGCGTCGGCCCTGATCCTGTCTCCGGCCCGGCTTCGCCAGCGGGAAAGCAGCAATATCTGGCTTTTGTGGAGGTATTCCAGCGCGGAAGCCCTTAAAAGTGTCGAGTAATAATGATTGACCCGCCTCTCTCTGATTGGTTTAACCAGGATGTCGTCCAGGATTTCCCTTGTTTTCCTTAATTCCGTGAACAATTTATCCAATATGCGGCTCCGGATCTTATCATCCATGACAAGCCGTGAATACGCCTCCATAATGGCCTCATCCGTTGTGTTCAGGCTGGTATCCACGTTGGTCAGCACATACCTGATGAAGGCATTGGACTGTACCTGCTCCCTGAAGGCTTCAAACATTTCCTTTTCCTCCGCTCTCATTTTCTCCAGGGCGGATCCTACACCATACCAACCCGTGATGTTGAATCTCGACTGGTTCCAGCTGAAGACCCAGGGTATGGCCCGAAGATCTTCAATGGTACTTCTCCCGCTGCGGCGGCTGGGGCGTGATCCGATCTTACTTTGTTCGATTACATCGATCGGGGTGGCTTCCCTGAAAAACCTTATGAAATCCGCATCCGAGATCAGGTCATGGTAGGCTTTCCTGCTTTCCCCTGACAGGTAATCCATGATGTCCGAAGGAGGAGCATTATCACGGGAAGTAAAATGCTGTAGCAATGTATTTCCGGTGGTTGTAGCCAGCAGGAGTTCCAGGTTATAGATTGCATTTCCCCTGTTCGCATACTTTCTCTCAATGGCTTCTCCCTGTTCCGTCAGGCGCAGATCACCCTGCACACTTCTGAACGGCAATGACCTGATAAACCAGTGAGCAGGTCCTGCGCCCCTGCTGATAGACCCGCCCTTGCCATGAAAAAAACGTATCCGCACACCCGTTTTTCCGCCGATCCTGCATATCTCTTCCTGTGCCCTGTAAAGGCGCCATGCGCTCGTAATGATCCCTCCATCCTTGTTGCTGTCACTGTATCCGATCATAACATCCTGTATCAGATCCTGCTCCCCGTTCTGTTTTTTCTGATATTCAAGGCTGTTCCTTGTGACCGGATGGGCAAGAAACTCCTCCATGATCTGCGGGCTTCTGACAAGGTCGTCAATGGTTTCGAAAAGAGGTACGACAGGCAGTACGGAAGCCATTCCTGCGGACGTCCATACCGTTAACCCTGCCTCCCTTTCCAGCAGGTATACCGTATAAAGGTCTGTAACGCTTCGGGTCATGCTCACAATGAGATAACCTATGGCAAGATGCGTATGACTGGCGATATGATCACTTATGACCTGCAGGGTATCTATGCTTTCTTTCGCCTCCTTCCCCACGTTATCGATTCCCCTGACAAAGGGTCTGTTCGATTGAAGTTCTCTTTCGATCAGATCAAGCTTTTCCCGGTCGGTCCATTTCTCAAATTCACAGTGTGCGGATGCCTTGAGCAACTGAGAGAGGGACTTCTCGTAGAAAGCACTGTTCTGCCTTATATCCAGGCGGGCCAGGTGAAAACCGAACGATTCAATGATACGCACTGCCGGTCTCACTTCCTTAACCGCAAGCGTACCTGCTCCATAGTCGATCAATACCTCTTCCAGTAAAAGAAGGTCTCCGGTCAACTGTCCCGAATGGCTGTAATAAAAATCACTTTTCAACTGCAGGCCTGAGTCATTTTCCGGCCTCCAGGGCAACTTAAGTATCAGCAGCCGGATAAACATCCTGAATGCCTCTTCACGGAAGCGGTGGGTTATGTCTGCAGCTTCGGGTCCGGCTTCAGCGGCAATCTCCTGTATTCTCTGTTGCAGCCTCTTTCCGACGTTTTTAACGGTACAATATATACCCAGGCTCTTGGATAAGCCGTTCAGGATATCCCGTATCATCCTTAATGCATGGGATCTGAACAATTCCAGGGTCTGGCGGGTAATCTCAGCAGTTACCAGGGGATGACCGTCACGGTCGCCGCCCACCCAGTTCCCGAAGGTAAGCCTTGGATATTCTTTTAAGGAATCAATTAAAGCCGGATCGTAGCCTGCTTCCAGCCATGCGCGTCTCAACCGCTGGTCGAGTCCGCGGATAAGACCTGGGAACACTGCGGTAAAATAATGCAGGATATTGCTCAACTCCGAATGAATATCCGGTTTCTTGATGTGGATATCCGTCAGATGCCAGAGCCTGTTTATTACCATTTTGATGTCATCCCTGATGTTTTCCTGTTCAAAACGGGTATACATGGAATTTTCCCGTTTCAACAGCAGCAAATAAAGCTCCCTGTAGTGCGCAAGGACAACGGGACGCTTTGCTTCCGTAGGATGGGCCGTCAATACGGGTTCGACCCTGATCCTGCCCAGCCATTCAATGATCTTTTCCTGGCCGATCCCATTGTCCCTGAGCAGCATGAGATTATTCGCCCATAGCCCGTTCACTCCCGAATAGGATTTTTGTTCTTCGATGTTCCTCCTGTTCTGCATGGCTCCGTTTACCTCAACCATGTTCAGCAGCTGAAAGCAGATGGAATACAGGTGCAGGATCTTGGCATTCACAAGCTTGTCGCCGAATTCAATTTTTTTATTGATCCATGGAATATGGTGAACCAGCGATTCCTCCCCGTTCTCTGCAAGGACTTCCTTCAGGCAGGTCAGCAGGTATTCCAGATCCTCATATGGTTTACCGAGCCTCCGCTGGATATTCTTCAGTTCGTTCATAATATGCAATTTCAGCGTAAATATAAGCATCCGAAAGGAACAAGCTTGCCTGTCTCTTTTAAACCCGTATAAAAAAACGATAATCATATATTTTTTCGGATTTTTAAGATGATATTAACTAATATATTTCTTTATTATGTTATTTTTAACCTTTTTAAGAAATATATTATTATTTATATTACATTTTTATGTTATTTTAAGGATATTATTAGATTATTAATTTGGTTTATTACTATTTTATGTTATTTTTGTACATTTTATACGAAGATGAAATTTTCAGAGTTTAAAATCAGCATATATAATCTGGGAGTCTTTTCAACCAATGACATCAAAAATCAATTCCCGGAATTTGACAGGAGAAGACTTTCAGAATGGCAGGATAAAAAGCTGATCGTGAAAATCAGAAATAAATGGTATTGTTTTCCTGAATATTTGAAGAATAACAAATTTCTCTGGTTGATCGCCAATAAAATTCATTCTCCCTCATACTTGAGCCTGGAAACTGCCTTATCGTGGTATCAGGTGATACCTGAAGGTGTATTTTCTTCTACTTCAATTACAACAAATAAGACGGAGCAATACAGCACAGTATTTGGGAGCTTCTATTACAACGCTGTTAAACCAAAACTGTACTTTGGATTTAAACTGCATGCGATAAATTCCAACTCAGGTACAATTCAAGGAACAAATCAACTTCCTCATCAGGTAAAAATTGCAGAAATGGAAAAGGCGATCCTTGACTTTTTCTATATAAATACGAAATACAATACAGAAGATGATATTCTGGAATTACGATTTAATACAACCGTGCTTCATGATGAACTGGAAAAACCAAAACTATATGAATACCTGGAAAAATTTGAAAACAAAAATCTCGAAAAAAGGATATTCACATTATTTAAGATTGCTCAGATATGATCTCATTCAAGGAAATACAAAAATCATATCCTGTTGAACTTGACCAGATTGGATTTCACCAAGCAATACTTAAAGAATATCTGCAGTTTAAAATGCTTGAGATTATCTTTAACAGCCGATGGGCAGGCAATTTAGTTTTTCTTGGAGGAACCAACTTAAGGATCATTCATAACAATAACAGGTTCTCAGAAGACCTGGATTTTGATATAAAAGGGGAATACACTGATCCATCTCATGAAGATATGTGCCTTATCATTTGCAAGGAACTTGAAAAGGAAGGATATGATCTTGAAATAGATAAGGACAGGACTAAAAAAAAACCGAACCGCACAGCCTTTACGAGATTTATTAATTTCCCCGGATTATTAAAAAACATGGGGCTTCATGATGATCCGAATAAAAAATTCCTGGTAAAGATCGATGCAGAGGCACATACATATGGTGAATTTGATTATGAACCTGAACATGTACTGATCAATAAATTTGAAGTTTTCACACCGATAAGCGCTACCCCGGCAGATGTTATATTATCAACAAAACTGTGCTCGATCCTGGAAAGGTCCAAGGGTAGGGACTTCTATGATATCATTTTCCTGTCCGGATTATTTAAAGCAAATGAAGCGTATATTTCCAACAGGTTTGAATTCGGGCAACTGAAAGAAAAATATTTCGGACCTGTTCATTTACAGGAAAGAATCATGGCTGCAACGGAGAATGTAAATTGGGACGAAAAGGCAATGGATGTTGAACGGTTTATAATTTATGAGAAAGAAACAAAAAAAATCCGGCTATTCAGAAACTGGGTTATTGATAATTTGTTCTTCAGGACTTTCGGATTAGCTTGTAAAAAAGGTATGGTCATTGATGCCAGGCCTGTAACTGAAGGAATGGATACTATAAAACTCAGGCTGAATCATCGAAATCCCAGGTATGAGATTTCGATCCCGGTCAATGAAACTAAAAGAATCCGGATTGAAGGCAGCCGGAAATTCCCGGATGTAAGAACGGGTTTTAAAAGCATAGCGGGAAGTGAAGAACTCCATAATATGCCTGATGCTGCAATGCATCAGACCGAATATACAGATAGTACAAGAAGTATTCTTTGTCTTGAGCTGAACATGGAGAGTCCAGACCCTGTAAATTTGGAAGTTCGCTTTTTAAAAGAATAATTTCCTGGTGAATGTTCGCCTGTGCACTTCTTACCGGGAGATAATTACATTTAGGCATTTTCAGACTTCAAAATAAGGCTCCGACACCATTATAACGAACTCAGGCACCTGTTACAGGTGCCTGAATTACTGTGTGCAGGGCTTTCCTTTGTTAGCGAGACCGGTGTTGCTCAGCTTTAGCTGTACAAAAGCAAGCTTTTGACGCCATATCAAATGAAAACCCGGCACTTTTGTGCCAGGCTTTTTCCTTGTAGCGAGACCGGGACTTGAACCCGGGACCTCATGATTATGAATCATGCGCTCTGACCAGCTGAGCTATCTCGCCGGAATCGTCCGGGTGTTGTGTATTGGTACGCATCTGTATGCGTTTATCGCGGGCGGCTTGCAAATATAACTGGATTTTTAAAAAACTCAAAAAGAGATCCCGTTGAAAATTAGGCAGGCCGACGGGGAGATCATATCGTTATACTTTTTATTTTTAGGTGAAGGAAAAAACCTTTTCATGGACAGTATACCCGGACTGGGAATTAGCCTTTCGGCTGCAAAAAAAGAGTTCAGTGAGATCCCCTCCGGGGGAAACGGATTGTTTTTCAGCGGCAGGGAGGGTGTAAGAAGCATCCTTGCCCCGAGGGACAACAAAGCTGAATTCATCATCTTCGATGATAAGACCCTGGTCTTTGTCAAATCACAGCTCGGGCACCCTGCTTTGTACGAACTTCGTGAAGCGGAATTCGAACCGCCCGCAGAGGCAGTACTGATGGACCTGGACGGGACAAGCATCAGGAGTGAAGGATTCTGGATCCGGATCATCCAGCTAACTACGGCAAAATTGCTCGGCGATCCCGGTTTCGGGCTTGAACCGGAGGATGAACCGCATGTTTCAGGCCATTCCGTATCCGAGCACCTCGAATACTGTATCCGGAAGTATTGCCCGGACAGAACCGTGGAGGAAGCCCGCAGGCTGTATTTCGAAATCACCCGCCATGAAATGAAGGAAATCCTCGAGGGAAGAGGCAGTCAGGACGCCTTCGTTCCCAGTCCCGGATTGAAGCAATTCCTGCTCACACTGAAATCCGAAGGGATCAAAATAGGGCTTGTAACCTCGGGACTCCGTGAAAAGGCCTGGCCGGAAATCATATCGGCTTTCCGTACCATGGGCCTCGGGGATCCCCTGGATTTTTACGATGCCATCATTACGGCAGGACATGCACTCAGAAAAGGCCAGACAGGCACGCTCGGGGAGCTGGCCCCCAAGCCTCATCCATGGCTTTACGCCGAAACCGCAAGGATTGGCCTGGAAATGCCCCCGGATAAAAGAAAAAATGTCATCGGGCTGGAGGATTCTTCGGCCGGCGTTCTGTCCATCCGTCTGGCAGGCTTTGCCGCACTGGGTATTTCCGGCGGAAACATCGAAAAAAGCGGGATAAAACCCCTGCTTTCTGGCTATTTAAACAGTCTCACGGATACCCTCCCCTATATTCTCGGCAGGAAATAGGGAGGGATCATCCTTGTCATGCGATTTATTTCCTGTAACGGAGAATGCTCATTATGAAGGCATCCTTATATCCCATTTCCTTGATGGAAGGCAGAACTTTCAATGCTTCCTCTATTCCCTGGTAGGTACCGTATACGTAGCGGTGAAGACCGTCATTCCCGGAATACATGACGACCCCCTCAAGAGGCTTGAAATAGCTGACCTCCACGGGATTCTTCAATGCCATGATCTGAATGGTATAGCTGGCACTGACGGTCGTGTTCCCACCGGAAAGATCTGCGATCAGTCTCTCTAGGTCTATTCTTTCAAGCATGCCGGCATCCGGGTAACCCTTGTCGACCACCTCGTTGAGATACTTCATAGCAGAATCTTTCTGTGTAAAATTACCTGCAGTATAGAGAAAGGATTCGTCCGTGATGATCAGCGCGGTCTTTTCTCCGGAAACTTCTTCGGGAACGGTATCCAGAGGTGTCTCACTTTCTACCAGCAGGATTGTAAAGCCCTTTTCGCTTCTTGGCCTCAACTCATCCGGAACAAAAATATCGGCTACTTTTACACGTTCGTCCTGAAGGTTCAGAAATTTTAACGAGACATGCCTGTTGAGCCTCCTGCCTTCGGGACTGTCCGTTCCGTCTTCATATACATTGATGGCAATGGGATTGCTTTCACCCACACCGGTCACGTGCAACCTGGAAGCGGCTATGCCCCGGCCGGCAAGGTATCCGGCCACGCTCCGGGCACGCCTGAATGAAAGCTCCAGATTGTACCTGTCAGGACCCACGGCATCGGTATGACCTGTCAGTTCGAGCTCGATTTCCGGATATTTCCGGAGTATCTCATAAACGCGATCTGCCTCGGACCGGGCATTCTCATTCAGGCTGTCACTGTCAAAAGCGAACATAATGCTGTTCAGTATAAAGTATTCGCCGGGTTCAACGGGTCCGGGCACGATCCCCCTGCTTACGGTATCCGCCACCTGACCCGAGGTATTTGCAGCCGATTGCGCCGGACCTGCGGCGGATGAATCGGTTACGGAGGTGAGTTTAGGTTCAGGTTCCGTTCCCGGTCCGACTTCCTGCCTGCGGAAGGCAATCTGAACGTCTTCCGGCGGATTAAACCGGATTGCATAAATATTGCGGTCCGTGCTGATGGAATCATAAATGGTGGAAAAGTAGCCGCGCCAGCCGTTGCTGCGGGGAACATAGAACAGATCGTCATCCGCGGAATTGACGGGGTAACCGATATTTTCGGGAAAGGACCATGACCCGTCAGGCAATTTTTCACATGAAAAAATGTCAAATCCCCCCATTGTGGCATGCCCCTGGGAACTGAAAAATATTTCAGACCCGTTTCCGGTAAAGAAAGGTGTTTCCTCGTTGTAAAAAGAATTGATCTTCGGGCCCATGTTTACGGCCGGCCCCCATTCCCCGTCCCGGGAGCGTTCCGACATCCAGATATCGAGGGCTCCCTGTCCGCCCGGCCGGTCGCTGGTGAACAACAGCTTTGTTCCGTCTACCGATATGCTGGCATGTGATTCATAATACTTTGTATTGATGTTCTGGTTCAGCTTCTCCATTACGGACCATTTCCCGTTCTCGCGGTGGCTCACGTATACATCCGAGTTCATGTAATCCTTCTTTACCAGATACAGCTCCCGGCCGTCAGATGAAAGGCTTGTGGGATAAGTGTCCCCGTCAGACCCGAGCTCTTCGTTGATCACCTCCGGCTCGCTCCACCCCCCGGCCCCGAGGCTGGTACTCATAATGGCCCGGTAAAAAGGTTTGTCCGTCATATAGATTATGGAAGAATCATTTTCCGAAACGACCGGGTTATAACCCGAAACAAACGGATTGAGCAGTCCTCCCATCCTCATGAATTTTACGTCCTTAGGTTTCGCGATCATGCTTTTGGCCAGTTCGCAGGATTTTATCTGACTGTTTACAAATTCGATGTCTGCAAAATGCCGTTTAAACATGACATTCCTGTACACCTCGTAATTCTCTATAGCCTTGTCAAACTGGTTGTTAATATGATATGCCCGTGCAAGTGCAAACAGGGCCTCGCGTGGTGCATCCCTTTCCTTGTACGATCCTTCCCTGTACCCTGTTGACATGGAAAGCACGGCCTGTTCCAGATGTGGAATGGCCTTGTGTTTTTCCCCGAAAATGCTCAGGTAACAGGCTCCGGCCAGGAAATGAAGGTTGGCATTCTCCGGGTCAAGTTTCAGCAACTCATTATAAAGGTGAAGCGCTTCACCGTAATCCTCCATCGTCATAAAATACTCCGCGTCGAGAAAGGTCCTCTTGAATTCCCTTTTATCCTGGGGATATGCCCGGGGCAAACAGCACACCAGGCAAAAAATTATGCATGCCACCTGTCGCATACGGAAATTATGACTGACTTATTCCAAATATAGAAAAAATGAAAAACAAGTGTATCCAAAGTTATCCACCTTTGCGTAAGCCGCCCGGACCGCAGGGTTATGCACGATTCCGGATTTCCTGGAAATTTTGCTATATTGCATAAAAGAGCAACAATTATGGCCAAACTTGATGAAAACGAAATATGAACTGGAATATCCGATAAACTCCTCCCCGCAAGTTCTGTTTAACCGTTTAAGCACACCTTCCGGCCTCTCCGAATGGTTTGCCGATAACGTAAACCTCAAAAGCGGTGTCTATACCTTCTTCTGGGGAAAAACCGAGCACAAGGCAGAAGTGGTTCAACAAAAGAACAACATGTGTATCCGGTTTCGCTGGCTGGATGACCAGGACGAGCAAGCCTATTTCGAATTCAGGATCATCAGGGATGAACTCACGGGTGACGTATCCCTTCTGATCACAGATTTTGCCGAAGAAGATGAAAAAAACGATGCCATTGATCTGTGGGATACGCAAATCGCCGAACTGAAACATGTCATAGGACTTTAAAATGAGATTCGGATTAAAACGACTGCATAAACTGCTGTTAAAGTCTTTTATCGGCCCGTTCGTGCTGACCTTTTTCATCGTGATCTTTATCATGGTCATGCAATTCCTTTTTAAGTACATCAATGACCTGATCGGCAAGGGGCTGGAATTCCCCGTAGTCTCGGAATTCATGCTCTACACCACGGTAACCATGATCCCCATGGCACTGCCGCTTGCCCTCCTGATGGCTGCTTTGATGACTTTCGGCAGCCTGGGCGAGTTTTACGAGCTGACGGCCATGAAATCATCCGGTATCTCGCTTCTAAAGATCATGATGCCGCTCATTGTCCTTACGGTCTTCCTGGGCATAGGCGCATTCCTGTACTCCAATTACGTCCTGCCTGTGGCCAATCTGAAAATGAGATCCCTTCTCTATGACATTCAGCGGACAAGGCCCGAATTCCAGATCGTGGAGGGCATTTTCTACAACGGCATAGAAGGATACAGCATGCGCATAGGCAGGAAGAATCCCGAAAACAACATGCTGTACGGGATACGGATATATGACCATACGGCAAAACGGGGCAATACGCTCGTTACCCTGGCGGATTCAGGATATATGAAAGTATCCGAAGATAACCAGCTTCTGGTCTTCACCCTATACAGCGGCCGTTCCTATGAAGAGATGAATACGGAGAACAAAAACAAGCCGGGTTTCACATACCCGGACAGAAGGGATTCCTTCCAGGAACAGACCATACTCATTGAACTGACCGGATTCGGACTGGACCGTACGGACGAATCCTTATTTAAAAACCAATATTCCATGATGAGCCTTGCCACCCTTCGCCAATACGAGGATTCCCTGGAAAGGGAAATAAATGAGATGCATTCGTCCCTGAACAACAGGCTTTCCGCGGAAACCTACTTCAACCCCCGGAGATTAGGTCCCCGGTTAAATACCGATACCCTGGAGAAGGAATTCATAACTTACAGAATAAACCTCGACAGCGTGATTTCCGGAATGGAGAACAACCGCAAGGAAAGCGTGGTTATACAGGCAGCGTCGCAGGCCAGGGCTGCACTCAACAATATCTCCAATACAAATTCGAGATCCGAGGAAATCGTGGCACGGCTCCGGAGATACCAGATCGAGATCCAGCGAAAGTTCACACTTTCCCTGGCCTGCCTCATTTTCTTCTTCATAGGGGCACCTCTCGGTGCCATTATCAGGAAAGGGGGACTTGGAATGCCAACCATCATTTCCGTATTGTTTTTCCTTCTGTGGTATGTGATTTCCATGTCCGGCGAACAGTTTGCCAGGGACAGTGCCCTGACCCCCTTTGAAGGAATGTGGCTCTCGTCAGCCATACTATTGCCCATTGGCATCTGGCTCACGTATAAATCCATGACCGACTCAGCCTTGCTGAATATGGAGACCTATCATACCATTTTCGGAAAAATCACCAGGAGGATACGTTACTGGCGCAAAAAGTTCGGATTGATTTCATGAATATCCTTATTCTGTGTACGAAAGTACCCTGGCCGGCAAAAGACGGAGGCGCCATAGCAACGCTTAACCTTGCCCTGGGTCTTGCGGATTCCGGATGCCGGGTCACATTCCTGGCAATGAATACCCCGAAACATCATTCCCCGATGCAGGGCATCCCCTCCGGAATCCGGGAACGAATCAACCTGGCTGCCGTAGATGTTAACACGGCAATCCGGCCTGTGCACCTGCTGTTCAATTTCCTGTTTTCCTCCTATCCCTATATCGCAAAACGCTTTATTTCAAGAAATTTCAGGCTGAAGATGGAAGAATGCCTCATGGATATGCAATATGATATCGTGCAGTTGGAAGGCCCCTATCTTGCCTGGTACATACCTTTTATCCGCAGACGGTCATCTGCAAAAATCTCGCTGCGGGCACATAACCTTGAACACCGGATCTGGGAGCAGACCGCCGGCAGGGAAACAGGCCCGGTCAGAAGGATCTACCTGAAGAACATGGCAAAACGCATCCGCAGGCTGGAAACAATAACGCTGACACAGCTTGATTTGCTCGTTCCGATTTCCAGGGCTGATGAACCGGATTTTAATGCCATATCCGCAGAGATGCCCGTGCTGGTATGTCCGGCCGGACTGGATGTTTCATCATACCCTGTGAACGATCAGCTTGACCGGATTAAATTGTTTTTTATCGGTGCGCTTGACTGGAGCCCGAACCAGGCAGGCCTTGACTGGTTTTTCCGGGGAATCTGGCCGGCTGTCCTCCGGGAACGGCCGGAACTGACCCTGTCGCTGGCGGGCCGGAATTCCTCCGGCTATTTTGCCCGAAGGACCGTGCCCCCGAATATTTCACTCAGGGGAGAATTGGAGGATGCCACCGGTTTTTTCCGGGAACATAACGTCTTGATCGTCCCCCTTCTCTCCGGTTCCGGAATCCGCATCAAGATTCTGGAAGCCATGGCCATGGGCAAGATAGTGATCAGCACTTCCGCCGGCGCGGAGGGACTGGGCGTCGAAGCGGGCAGGCATCTTTTCATCGCCGATACGCCGGATGATTTTATCCGTGCAATCCTGCATCTTTCAGACCATCTGACAGAGATGAAAGATATGGGAATCAATGCCCGGAAATTCGTTACGGAAAATTTTGATAACTTCGCCATCACTAAAAGACTTATCTCATTTTATAAAGAGCAGATGAGATGTTCTGGGAAATAGTTTTCTGGGTTTCCGTCGTAGCCATCCTGCATTCCTACATATTTTATCCCTTTATAATTACCCTGTTATCAAAATACAAAAAGGACAATGACATAATCTTCACAAGCAGGGATAACCTTCCTTTTGTCTCGGTATTGATGGCTGTATACAATGAGGAAAAAGTCATAAATGAAAAAATCAGGAGCGTATTCAATACCACCTACCCCGAAGACAGGATCGAGCTGATCGTTGGATCCGACGGATCTGATGACAAGACCAACGAGGTCCTCAATGTCAACTCAAATGAGAACGAGGCGCTACAATTCTTCCCCTTCAGGGAGAGAAGGGGCAAACCTGCGGTGATCAATCAGCTGAGGGAAGAAGCCATGGGCGAGATACTTGTACTTACCGATGCCAAGGTCCTTTTTACTCCGGATACCCTTTTTGAACTTGTCAAGCATTTCAAAAACGGAGAAATAGGCCTTGTCGGAGCAAACATCATCAATACACGGATAGACAAATCCGGGATATCTTACCCGGAATGGTCATTCATGTCAAGAGAGATCAAACTTAAATACTTTGAAGGGAAGGCATGGGGCAGCATGATAGGCGCATACGGGGCAGCATATGCGGTCCGGAATGAATGTTTTACGAAAGTCCCCCCGGGTTTTTCAGTGGATGATTTCTTTATCACCATGAAAGTGCTCGAACAAAAAAGGAAGTGTATCCTCGAAATGAAAGCCATAGGGAAGGAGAACGTCCCTAATAAACTGGCGGAGGAATTTCGCAGGAAGATCAGGATCTCCGCAGGAAATTTCCAGAATCTCAGAACATTTTACAAACTGCTCTGGCCTCCCTTTACCGGTCTTGCCTTCAGCTTTTTCTCACACAAGGTACTGCGCTGGTTGGGCCCGCTGTTTCTTCTGGCGACCATTGCCTCCAATATCATTCTCGGATTGGAGAATCCGATCTACAGGATGATCCTTTATATACACGGGGTCATCATGATCAGCCCAATTATTGATTATTTATTAAGGAAAATAGGCTTACATATTGTACTTTTGCGCTTCATTACCCATTTCTATGGTATGAACCTTGCCCTGCTGGCGGGTTTTCTGAAATTTGTAAAAGGAACTGAAACAAATGTCTGGCAGCCCACAAGAAGATCGGATCACTGATACCGGCGTTTTTAACTCGATCGATGAAGCCATCGAGGACATCAGAAAGGGTAAAGTGATCATCGTCGTGGACGACGAGGATCGTGAGAATGAGGGTGACTTCATAGCTGCTGCGGAATGCATTACCCCGGAAATGGTAAATTTCATGGCCAAGTACGGCCGTGGCCTGATCTGTTCCCCCCTCCCCGAAGAACGGTGTGCGGAACTGGAACTTGACCTTATGGTGGGTAAGAATACCAGCAAGCACGGAACTGCCTTCACCGTATCGGTAGACCTTATCGGGCATGGTACAACGACAGGCGTATCTGCGAGTGACCGTGCCAAAACCATTTATGCACTGATCGATCCTGCGACCCGGCCGGCAGACCTGGCAAGACCGGGACATATTTTCCCCCTGAAATCCAGGTCAAAGGGTGTACTGAGAAGGACAGGTCATACGGAGGCCACTGTCGACCTGACCAGTCTGGCGGGATTGAGACCCGGGGGAGCCCTGGTTGAGATCATGAGCGAGGACGGGACAATGGCCCGTCTTCCAGAATTGCTGAAAATCGCCGAAAAATTCAACCTGAAGATTATCACCATCAGGGACCTGATCGCATACAGGCTGCGGACTGAAAGCATAGTTATCAAGGGAGTGGAGGTGGATCTGCCCACAACATACGGCCATTTCAAGCTCATTCCATTTATCCAGAAATCGAACGGACTGGAACACATTGCCCTGATCAAGGGCGAATGGACCAAAGAGGATGAAGTCCTTACCAGGGTCCATTCTTCCTGCATCACAGGCGATATTTTCGGTTCCTACCGCTGTGACTGCGGCTCCCAGTTGCACAAAGCCATGGAGCTCATCGAAAAAGAAGGCCGCGGAGTCATCATTTATATGAACCAGGAAGGCAGGGGCATTGGTCTGTTCAATAAGATCAGGGCCTACAAGCTTCAGGAGCAGGGCAGGGATACGGTCGAAGCAAACCTCGACCTGGGTTTCTCGGAAGATGAGAGGGATTATGGAGTGGGTGCCAATATCCTGGCCGAACTGGGACTCGGGAAACTGAGGCTGATGACCAACAATCCCGTGAAACGGGCCGGTCTGGAGGGGTACGGCCTGACGATCACAGAAAACATTCCCCTGGAAATCGAACCGAACAAGCACAACGCATTCTACCTGAAAACCAAGCGCGACAAAATGGGCCATTTCCTCGATCTTGCCCGGTACAACCTGGATGACGAAAACGAGCCCCTTTAGATGAGTCCGGAACCCAGAATACTGTTCATGGGCACACCCGGGTTTTCCGTTGCCAGCCTTGATGCGCTGCGCGCAGGAAAATTCAATATATGCGCGGTGGTCACCGGCCCGGATAAACCCGCCGGAAGAGGAAGAAGGATCAAAACATCGGCAGTGAAGGATTATGCCCTCCTCCATAACCTGCCGGTCCTTCAGCCCGAAAAAATGAAATCTCCAGGGTTTCTTGAGGAGATCCGGAAATTACGACCCGACCTGATCGTGGTTGTGGCTTTCAGGATGCTGCCTGAACAGGTATGGGGCCTGCCTCCCCTCGGAACCGTCAACCTCCATGCCTCGCTCCTCCCCCAATACCGGGGAGCGGCACCCATACAATGGGCCATCATCAACGGGGAAAAGGAAACCGGGGTAACCACATTCTTTATTGAAAAGGAGATCGACACGGGAAAGATCATCCTGCAGTGCCGCATCCCCATCACGGAAAACGATACTGCCGGAAGCCTCCATGACAAGCTGATGACATTGGGAGCGGAAACGCTGGTGGAGACGGTGCGCATGATATTCCAGGGAGCCCCCCCGGTAACATACCAGTCAGATTTACTGCCCGGAGCAGGTACACTGAAACCGGCGCCCAGGATTCACCCTGAGGATTGCAGGATCAACTGGGCACAACCGGTTTCAAAGGTTTACGATCACATCCGGGGCCTGTCACCGCAGCCGGCTGCCTGGACCCGGATAGAGACGGGAGGCCGGTCAAAAATATTAAAAGTCTTCTCTGCAGAAAAAGAAAAAATTGCCACGGGCGATGACCCGGGATCTGTCGTCATTGAAGAGCCCGGCCGGCTGCTCATCGCCTGCCGTGACGGATATATGCACATCACCTCCCTCCAGATAGAAGGGAAGAAGCGAATGTCCGCCGAAGATTTTCTGAGAGGCATTCAGGATCCTTCACGCATCCGGACAGCATAGGCCAGCGGTGCTTTTACCTGCCTGTGAACCCTATTGCTGCTTTCCGGGCCGGATATTCTTTCTGAGTGACAATACCGTCCCCGGTTCAGGCTCTTCACCTTCCTGCATGAGGTTCTTGTCGTACAGTTTTTTCAGTTTGATCCCGTACATCTGGGAGATCCTGTACATGGTCTCGCCTTCTTTCACAGTATGGGTTGGATATTCCACAGAAGCCCTGCTGCGTTTTGGCTGCAGGTAAAGTTCCTGGCCATGGACCAGCTTCGAATCCCTCGGTATCTCATTGTATCTGGCCAGTTCGAAAGGCAACAGGTCAAGTTCCCTTGTAATGCTCTGATAGGTATCGCCCTCCTTTACCACAATATAGTCGATCCGGTTTCTTTGAAGTATTTTCCGGTGCTCAATCGAAATCTCGAATTCCTCGATATCAGCGATTTCAGCCGGCTCTGCCTCATCGATCCGCACCCTTCTTCCCCTGTCCAGCCTGTCCAGGTTATTTTTCTCAATGATACTGATCAGCCGGTCTGAATATCCGGGTGATGTGGCATATCCGGCTTTCTTCAGCCCGTTTGCCCATCCCGTGTAATCGGTGTGTTCGAGCTCGAAAAGTGACGAGTACCGGGGACTGTTCATCAGAAAATCGGTATGATCCTGATAGGATTGCCTGGCTGATCGGTATTTCCGGAAACACTCATTCTCACTGTCGTCATCATGATATATCTTCCTGCCGTTCCAGTCATGGCATTTGATTCCGAAATGGTTGTTTGCCTTTACCGCCAGGGTGCTGTTCCCGTTGTCTGATTCCAGCAGTGCCTGTGCCAGTGTTACGCTCGCAGGTATGCCGCTTCGTTTCATTTCGTCAATGGCCCAGTCCTGGTATTTGCGAATGTATTCCTCCGGTGTGAACGGCTGGGCATTGAGCCGTCCCGGACCCTGGATCAGGATCAGGAATGCGAACACATATTTCAGGTCTTCTTTCAAGGGAGAGCCGCTCAGTATTGCTCTTTTTCATCCGGGAACTGGACGGTTCTGACATCCTGAATATAGGTTTCCACAGCTCCCTTGATTTCGGCATGCAGGTTATGATAGCGCCTGAGGAACCGCGGTGAGAATTCCTGTGTGATGCCCAGCATATCATGCAATACGAGTACCTGCCCGTCTACATCCGGACCGGCGCCTATTCCGATCACAGGGATCTTCAGCTCGGATGCAACCTGCCTGCCCAGTTTGGCCGGGATCTTTTCCAGCACTACTCCGAAACAACCGGTATCCTCCAGAACATGGGCATCCTCCACCAGTTTTTTTGCTTCATCTTCATCCCTGGCCCTGACGACATATGTACCGAACTTATGAATGGACTGCGGCGTGAGGCCCAGGTGCCCCATAACAGGAATGCCTGCAGAAAGGATTCTGGCAATGGATTCCTGGATCTCCGCTCCCCCTTCGATCTTTACGGCATGAGCCCCTGTTTCCTTCATGATCCGGATCGCAGAGGCGAGGGCTTCCCTGGAATTGCCCTGGTAGCTCCCGAACGGCAGGTCAACCACGATCAGGGCCCGTCTTACGGCCCTGACCACGGACGCAGCATGGTTTAACATCTGTTCAAGGGTGATCGGCAGGGTGGTTTCATGCCCCGCCATCACGTTTGATGCGGAATCACCAACCAGGATGACATCGATCCCTGCCTCATCCAGTATCCTTGCCATGGAATAGTCGTATGCGGTCAGCATGGCAATTTTTTCCCCTTTCAGCTTCATCTCATGAAGCACATGCGTTGTGATCCTTCTCACGATCTCATGTAGAGCCATTTGGATGGATTTTTATTAGTGGTTCAGGTTAAAATGATCATGCAAAGTTTAAAATTAATCCCGAAAACACATTCACCTCAGACTGACTTTTTGTCACATCCTTGATCCACGCGGCCATCCGGGCCTTTTTCTGATGCCATAATTTCATCATTTGTACAATGGCACAATGATTGAAAATTAAACGGAAATTGTTACAAAACCAGAAAACATATTTGAAAAATGAGTAAAATTATTGGAATAGACCTGGGTACAACAAATTCATGTGTTTCGGTCATGGAAGGTAACGAACCTGTAGTAATCCCCAACAGTGAAGGAAAGAGGACAACTCCCTCCATGGTGGCATTTGTGGAGAACGGTGAAAGGAAAATCGGCGATCCGGCCAAACGGCAGGCAATCACCAATCCAATAAATACCATTTTTTCCATCAAACGCTTCATGGGAGAAACCCATGACAAGGTACAGAAGGAGATCAACCGGGTTCCCTACCAGGTTGTAAAGGGAGAAAACAACACACCGCGGGTGAAGGTCGGGGACCGGAAATATACACCCCAGGAAATTTCCGCCATGATCCTGCAGAAAATGAAAAAGACCGCCGAGGATTATCTGGGGCATGAGGTGTCGGAAGCAGTGATCACGGTACCGGCATATTTCAGCGACTCCCAGCGCCAGGCAACAAAAGAGGCAGGTGAAATCGCCGGCCTCACGGTCAAACGGATCATCAATGAACCGACCGCAGCATCGCTTGCATACGGGCTGGACAAAAAAAGCAAGGACATCAAGGTGGCAGTGTTTGACCTGGGCGGCGGAACCTTTGATATTTCCATCCTGGAACTCGGCGACGGCGTGTTTGAAGTGAAGTCAACCAACGGCGACACACACCTCGGGGGCGATGATTTCGACGAAATGATCATTGACTGGCTTGCCGAAGAATTCAAGAAGGATGAGAACATTGACCTGCGCAAGGACCCGATGGCGCTGCAAAGGCTGAAGGAGGCCGCAGAAAAAGCCAAGATCGAGCTTTCCAGTTCTTCGAGCACGGAAATCAATTTACCATACATCATGCCTGTCGAGGGTATACCCAAGCACCTGGTAAAGACACTTACCAAGGCGAAATTTGAAAGCCTGACAGACAGCCTTATTCAAAAAACGGTTGAACCCTGCAAAAAAGCATTAAAAGACGCCGGTTTGAAGGCATCGGATATCGACGAGGTGATTCTTGTCGGAGGTTCCACAAGGATCCCTGCCATTCAGGAAACGGTAAAGAAAATCTTCGGCAAAACACCGTCCAAAGGTGTCAACCCCGACGAGGTCGTAGCCGTCGGGGCCGCCATACAGGGAGGTGTTCTGACAGGGGAAGTCAAGGATGTGCTTCTGCTTGATGTAACTCCCCTTTCACTGGGTATTGAAACCCTCGGTGGCGTTATGACGAGACTGATCGAAGCAAATACGACCATCCCTACAAAGAAAACCGAGACTTTTACGACAGCGGCGGATAACCAGCCCTCGGTTGAAATTCATGTGCTGCAGGGGGAAAGACCCATGGCCCAGGGCAATAAAACCATAGGAAAGTTCCACCTTGACGGTATTCCACCCGCTCCCAGGGGAATCCCCCAGGTGGAGGTCACCTTTGATATAGATGCCAACGGAATCCTTAACGTATCAGCGAAGGACAAGGGCACCGGAAAGGAGCAAAGCATACGCATCGAGGCTTCTACAGGTCTTACGGATGATGAGATTGAAAAGATGAAGAAAGAGGCCAAAGACAATGAAGCGGCAGATAAGCAGGCCAGGGAGCGGATAGACAAGCTGAATACGGCAGACAGCCTTATATTCCAGTCAGAGAAGCAACTCAAGGAATTCGGAGAAAAGATCCCGGCCGAAAAGAGGGAGCCCATTGAAAAAGCACTGGAAACGCTCAAACAGGCACATAAAAGCCAGGACCTGGATGCCGTCGAAAAGGCAACGGCCGAGCTGAACACTTTGTGGCAGGCAGCTTCGGAGGAAATATACAAGGCAAGCCAGGCACAACAGGCTGACGGAAGCCAGGAAGAGCAGGCCAAAGCAGAAGCGTCGGGCAAAGATTCAAAAGACGATCAGGAAGTAACAGACGTAGATTTTGAAGAAGTCAAATAATGCCCCTGCTTATCACCCTGGCCCTGCTGTCATGCATTTCCTTTCCGGCTGAATGCATGACATCCGACACCCTCTGGAACCAGACGGACGGCCAGGGCATGAAACAGGGCTTCTGGAAGAAGGAGTATCCCGGCGGCGGGCCTGTTTATGAAGGATTCTTCAGGAACGACCGGCCCGTGGGGATGATGCAGCGCTTTTATGAAAACGGAAAGAAGCAGGCTGATCTCAATTATATCGGTGGTGCGGACGATGTCTATGCGAAACTTTATTATCAGAACGGTAAAATAGCGGCCATCGGGAAATACGTCGGCATGCAAAAAGACAGTACATGGCTGTATTATTCCTATTATACATCCGCTCTTTCTTACCTTGAAAACTACCGGAAAGGAGAAAAGCACGGACCGTCCGTCAAATACTACCCCGAAGGTCCCGTAGCGGAAACCATGATGTGGGAACATGGCAAAAAGAACGGTGAATGGCAGCAATTCTACGAGGATTCCACCTTGAGGTTGTCCGCTTCTTACCTGGAGGGAAAGCTGAATGGCCCGTATTTTGTCTACAACAGGGATAAATTCCCTGTCATACAGGGAAATTACAGGGATGGGAAAATGGACGGTGTCTGGAACTTCAACAACAACGAGGGCAAACTGGAAAACCAACTGGAATATGACAACGGGAAAATACTCAACCGGGAAGACCTGGAGCGGTGGGTGGAAGAGTACATGAAGGAGGTTGAAGAAAACCTGGGTAAAATTCCCGAAGTGGATTTCGATAATTTCTTCGATCGCCTATGAAAGCATTACCGGGACTGATCCTTGTCTTTTCCGTGCTGGCCAACGGAATTCATGCACAGGGAAATGTCTTCAGGTTTTGGGTACAGCTCAGCAATAAGAAGGGCACACCGTATTCGGTCGACAGGCCTGAAGAGTTCCTGTCCCCCAGGGCCATGGAAAGGAGGCTGCGATACGGCATACCTGTCGAATGGAATGACCTGCCTGTCAATCCGGTATATGTTGACAGCATAAGCAATACAAACCTGCGGGTGTTGTACGCCAGCAAATGGCTGAACGGGGTTGTTGCCGAAACGACAGACCCGGACCTTGCGGAAACCCTCAGGTCATGGTCCTTTGTGGACCGGGTGGATACCCTTTACCAGCCACCCTGCCCTGCCAAATCCGTCCGGAACAAATCCGTATGGCTGCCATCTGCCCAAACGGAAGAATTGTCCTCGGACCACCAGATTGAAATGCTGCATGGAAATTTACTGCACGCAATGGGATACAGGGGCGAGGGCATGGTGATCGCCCTCCTGGATACGGGTTTTGAAGGAACGGATTCCCTCCCTGGCTTTGATTCTCTTTATATCAACAGGCAGATCCTTGGAACCCGGAATTTCGTCGAACCGGGAGAAAGTGTATACGCCCTGAGTGAACACGGTACAAGCGTTTTGTCGATCATGGGGGGCAATGTTCCCGGCATGTACCTTGGCAGTGCGCCTGCCGCCTCCTACTGGCTGATCCAGACCGAAGACGACAGGTCGGAATTTCATATCGAAGAGGCGAACTGGCTGGCCGGGGCGGAGCTGGCGGACAGCGCCGGCGCCGATATCATCAACAGTTCCCTGGGATATTCCGATGAATTCACCTGCCCGGCAGCGGATTATACATATGAGGATATGGACGGGAATACGGCGCTTGTCACAATGGCCGCTGACCTGGCTGCATCCAAAGGCATCCTTGTCGTCGTAAGCGCCGGGAACTCCGGCCGGGATACCGATCCCTGGCAGTACATCACCGCCCCGGCAGACGGGGACAGCGTTCTTTCTGTCGGTGCCCTGAATCCTGACGGATCCGTTGCCGTTTTCAGCTCAAAAGGACCCACCCGGGACGAACGCATCAAGCCCGACGTGGTTGCACAGGGGACGTCCGTATCATTGCTGCGCCCGGGGGGATCTGTGGACCAGGGAAACGGGACCTCCTTTTCGGCCCCTATTATTGCAGGACTGGCGGCATGTCTCTGGCAAAACCATCCGGAAATCTCCAATTACGAGCTTATGGAAACCATTCGCCGGAGTGCGGATATGTATACCTGGCCCGATTCCCGGCGGGGATACGGCAAACCGGATTTTGCGCTCGCCCTTGATTACATCACAGGCACAGGGAAGACAGGAAATCAGGAACGGCTTTTCCGGATTTATCCGAATCCCGCAAAACATCAGCTACGGCTTGCGCTGACATATACCCCCGAAAGAACATCCGCTTACAGGGTACTTGATATATCGGGCAGAAGTGTGGTATCCGGAAACCTTCCGGCGGGAAGCCCCTATGCTGACATTCCCCTCGGACAAATCGCCCCTGGGATATATACAATGATGCTGTATACGGAACATGGCACTTTCGCCAGTAAATTTATCAAAGAATAATGCAAAAGACCGCCAACATGAAAACCATGAGCCTGTCGGAACTTCAGCATGGCATCCGGGAGACCCTGCTGAAAAACTTCCCCGAATCCCTGTGGGTAACAGGGGAAATCAGTGAACTGACAGAGAATTCAAGCGGGCACTGCTATCTTGACCTCGTTGAAAAAGACAGGCAGTCGGACAGGATTGTGGCCAGGGTGCGCGGGAACATCTGGGCCAGCACCTACCGCATGCTGAAACCCTATTTCGAAACCGCCACCGGTTACACTCTTGCAAAGGGCATCAAGATCCTTGTGAAGGCCGGTATCGAGTATCACTCCGTATTCGGGCTCAGCCTGAACATCCTCGACATTGATCCGTCCTATACACTGGGGGACCTGGAACAAAAAAGAAAAGAAATCATCATGCGGCTTGAAAAAGACGGGATCATCAACATGAACAGGCAGCTGCCCATGCCTCCGGTGCCCCAGAAAATCGCCATAATTTCATCTGTAACCGCGGCAGGTTACGGGGATTTCACGGACCAACTGGCCGGCAATCCCCACGGCTATGTATTCTATGCAAAGCTGTTCCCGGCTGTCATGCAGGGGGACAAGGCAGAAGCAAGCATTATATCGGCACTGGAAAGGATCTTTAAGTACGCAGGGGTCTTTGACCTGGTCGTTATCATACGCGGCGGAGGGCCGAAGTCGGATCTGGCGTGCTTTGACAGTTATGACCTGGCCTTCCACATTTCCCAGTTCCCCCTTCCGGTGATAACCGGTATCGGCCATGAGCAGGATGACACCATAACCGATCTTGTCGCTCATACCCGGCTTAAAACCCCTACCGCGGTCGCAGGTTACCTGATCGATTCACTGGCAGATTTTGAAGCCACACTGGAGGATCTCCGCAGGCAGGTGATCCGGACCGGTACAGATCTTCTGACCGGCTTCAGGCTCAGGATACAGATGCTGAATCAAAAGGCGGCTTCCGTATCCGGCATGCGCCTCGGGCATCTTAAAGAAAAAACGGACAGGCTTTCAACAGGCATCAGGCATGCAGTGGCCATGGAACTGGAGAAACAGAAAAGCCGGCTTGAAAAACTGGACAGGATCAGGATGAATGTCGATCCCGTACAGGTATTGAAGCTTGGATATTCCATATCCAGATATAAAGGCAGGGTGATCAGGGATGCAGGGGCCATGAAAAAAGGGGACCCGGTAGAGACCACCCTGGGAAAAGGCAGGCTTGAGAGCGCTGTGACCCGGATACTGAAACGGTGACGGAGCATACAGTCAGGCACAAAATTTGAAAATTAATTCATACATTCGCCTGTAGGGTTAGGACCGGCCATTTCATGATTCGGACGCTTTCGTTCATACTGCTTACTGTTTTCCTTTTTCCAGCCGCTGCTCTGCCGCAGTCACGGCTCGACAGCCTCGAGAACCTCCTTGACAGTGCAGGGCCTGAAGAAAAGGTGGAAATCTTTTGTGACATCTCGGAGTTGTACTGGCAGCGTTCCTATGATACGAGCCTGCTGATGGCCTCGCATGCACTTAATGTTGCCGAAGAACTGGAATCCAGGGAGTTAATGGCAACCCCGCTGAACATGATGGGGATCGCGTTTTACCTGATCGGAGACTTTGCCAGTGCAATGGATTATTATTTCAGGGCACTTGCCCTTAATGAGGAACTGAAGGACAGCAGCAGTATTGCCATACTATACAATAATATAGGAGCAGTTTACATCGATCTGAAAGATTATCAGAATGCCCTGGCCTACCTGAAAAATGCCCGGGAAATTTACAATATTCTCGGGAATACCGAGTATATGTTCAGCAATCTGAATAATATCGGTACTGCCTATATTGATCTTGAACAGTTTGACACAGCCTACCAATACCTGACAGATGCCTATGATTTTGCACTGGAAACGCAAAACCGGACCGATGCTTCGATTGCACTTAACAACCTTGGGGAGGTCACATTAACGATGGGACTTTACGACAAATCCGGGGAATTTTACAGCAGTGCACTTGAGATCAGTAAAAGCCTGGATGACAAAGCAATGATGGCTACTCTCTTCGGCAACCTCGGGCATCTCCATCTGGAAAAAGCAGAATATGAAACCGCATTTAATTATTTCATGGAGGGCCTGGCCTATGCGGAGACGGTCAACTCCCTGACCGATAAAAGGGAAATCTACAAATACCTCGCCCAATACCATGAAACCATGGAAGATGAGGGGCAAGCCCTTCAATACTATAAATTGTATAATAACATTAGGGACAGCATACTGTCCGAGGAAGACCGGATGAGCATCAAGGAAATGGAGATTTCGTCCAATGCCCGGAAGCTTCACCAGGAAATCCAGCTTCTCAGGATGGAAAACGAGATCAACAGCCTGAAACAGACAAGACTGAAAATCCTTATCTTCCTGTTCGGTGCTTCGGCTTTACTGGGGATATTCGTATTTGTAATCTATTTCCAGAAGAACAGGTTCAAGCGGGAAACAAACAGGTTGCTGGAAGAAAAGAACCAGCAGCTTGAAAAAACCAATAAGAAATTAAAAGATTCTGAAACCCATCTGATGGAGTTGAATGCCACAAAGGATAAATTCTTTTCCATCATCAGCCATGATCTGAGAAATCCGCTGAATGCCCTGCTCGGCCTCAGCGAGCTGATCTCCGGAGAGTCGTCGGACTGCACACTCGACGAAATCCGGAAATACAGCAAGATCATCAATGAAGCCGCAAAAAACATACACCTGCTCGTAGAAAATCTCCTTGAATGGTCCCGGTCGCAATCCGGCAACATTGAATTCGATCCGAAAGTGAATGAAATCCATCCCATCCTGAAAGAAACCGTAGATATGTTCGGTATACAGGCAAAACAAAAAAACATCAAAATTGACGTTTCAGTTCCCGAAAGGACAGTCGCCTATACCGACAAACACCTTTTATCCGCCATATTGAGGAACCTGATCAACAACGCGGTAAAATTTACCCATAAAGGAGGGAAAATAAATATCCTGAGTGAAATATCCGGGAAAGAATTGATACTTTCGGTAAAGGATTCGGGAGTAGGGATGACAGAAGAGCAGGCAACCCGGTTGTTTTATCCCAACAGCACCGTTACCACCATGCCAGGAACGACAGCAGAGCGGGGAACGGGACTGGGACTGATCCTCTGCAAGGAATTCACAGAAATGCATGGTGGAAAGATATGGGTCGAAAGCAAACCCGGCAAAGGAAGCACATTTTCATTCACACTGCCACTTCAGAAATAAATCAATGCCGAAAGACACCACTTATACGGATGCCATAAGGGAGATCGAAGATATCCTTGAAAAAATCGAATCGGGAGAACTCGATGTGGATGCGCTCACCGAAAAGGTAAGAAGGGTTGCGGATCTTCTTGAGATATGCAAAAAGAAACTGAGGACCACCGAGGAAGAAATACGGAAGGTCATTGACGGTCTGGATGGCGGTGGTGAAGACTAACCGTCAATATTCAATTCAAGGTCTATGGAGCTGATCTCTTCTGTATCCGGGCAATAATCTGCCAGAGGACTTAATTCAACTGCGTTTCCGACCCTCATGTTGGCAGTCTTGAAAAACTCGGTTGCGATGTACTTGATCTGGTTCTGGTTGGCTGTCAGTACCTGTATGGGATCAATGTCTTCCATATTAATCTTGCCTTCCGCTTCCTTCAGGACCTTCAGGTTTGTATTGATGATCCGTATCAAGGCCCTGTAGGATCGCGCAATGGAAGTAAGCCTGTATCCGATCACACCGATCACTTCAAGTGATTCTGCATCAATCAGGGGGCTCCCGGCGTTTCCCTGCTTAATGGTACAATCCACCTGGATCGTATTGAATCCATACTCATGCCTGAACAGGGAGGAAATGATTCCGCTCTTAAGGGCCAGGTTTTCCTGTTCAAGCTGGTAACCCAGTACGGCAATCGGATGGCCGACGGTGTAATCGAGCCTGTTGCTGCACCTCAGGGAAGGGATTTCCCTGAACGTTTCCTTTTTAATATCGAACAGCGCAAAGCCGGGATTGATCTTTTTCCCGATATCAACCCTGAAGCTCAGAAATTCCCTGAAGGACATTTCCATCTCTGCAGATTTGCTCAGGCCGTCATCTGTGAAGCCAAGCACCACCACTGCCGGATTTTCACATTCGTCAATAACATCGTCCGTTATAAGAAGGTTTTTTACCTTGAAGCCTGTAAAGGTGGTAATCCGGGTGCCGGCGTCACTGATGAACTGAATGGAGCAAACCGAGGATCTGCAGGCTTCCCAGACTTTTTTGTACATGGGTTGTGATTTTGTATTGATGTGATCAGTAATCCGCCGAATACATATCATCCCTGAGGCAAATATACAACCTTTCTGTAATTATCGCTTCATTCCGCCCCCTGTAACCAGTATGTTCTTTTCAGGTCCAGCAGGTTCATCGGATTTGATCCCAGTCCTTCCAGTTCCTGCGGAACAAACCTTACAACCTGGTCATAATACAGGGGGACAATCACTGCCTTATCTATAATCATCTGATCCATAGCTCTATACATTTTGAATCGAAGCTCCTCCTCCCCTGTACTCAATGCATTTTCAAAAAGGCTGTCATACTGCCGATCAGAAAAATGTGTATAATTCGGTCCTGCGGGACTGAAATTCCTGCTGTAAAACAGGGAAAGATAATTTTCCGCATCCGGATAATCGGCGACCCAGGATGCCCTGAAGAATTCCAGCCGGGAATTGGCCATTCGATTGCGGAAAGAAGCTCCCGTATTCACCTCGATTTTCAGCCTGATACCTATTTCATACAGCTCATGCTGGATATACTCGCAGAGATCCAGGTAATCTGAAGTCGTCGTCAGGGTTATTTCAGGAAGACCCTCTCCCCCGGGATAACCGGCCTGGGAGAGTAGTTCGCGTGCCCTGTCAGGTGCATATGAATATCCCGATATTGCCCCTGCCCGGAAAGACGGCATACCTTCCGGTATGAACCCTGCAGTTGCCGGGGTCCCGATATTGTTCCGCATAAACCGCATCATCTTCTCCCTGTCAAAACCGTAGTTAATGGCCTTCCTGACCAGGGAGTTCAGTAAGGGGCTCCCGGTCGTAACTTCTTTCGATGTATCAAGAAGGAACCCGAGATACTCCGTGTTCAGGTATGGCTCACTGATGATTTTTACCCGGCCGGCATATCCGGGATTCAGTTTCCCGTTGCGCGTGAGCAATTCATCTTTATAGACCGGGTGTATGCCCGAGAGGAAATCCAGGCGCCCCATCATAAATTCCATGAATTCGGATTGCTTATCGCGGATGAAAGTAATGTTCACGGCATCCAGATAGGGAAGTTTCCGCCCTGAAGAATCCGTCTCGAAATATTTATCATTCCTCACCAGGACCATTTTTTCACCTTCCCTCCACAGCTTCATACGGAAAGGACCCGTTCCGACCGGATGGCTCCTGAAATCATCGCCATAGGAACGGACGATCTCTTCAGGCACGACATCGCAATAAGGCATGGTAAGGAGTCCCAGAAATGCCGGGAACGGCCTGCTCAGCCATATCCGCAAAACGCTGTCGCCGTCGGCTTTGAAACCCCTGTAACCATTCTCCCTGTTCCTGTCTATGGAATTGAATATCCATGCCCCGGGCGAAGCGGTTTCCGGATCCATGATCCGGCCGAGGCTGAATACAAAATCGGATGCAACCACTTTTCTTCCCCTCCCGCCGGGAAAATTCGGATCGTCATGAAAATAAACGTCATCGCGCAGGTGGAATGTATAAACCCTGCCGTCCCCGCTGATCTCCCATGAACGGGCTATACAGGGCTCTACATTCAGCCTTGCATCAAGCTGAACCAGTCCGTTGAACAGCTGGTTCACGGGCCAGATGATGTCGAGGTTCCGGGCAAAGGCAGGATCAAGGGTCGCGATCCCCTGGGAGGCATTATACCGGAATATGTTTTCTCTCCCGCGGGGAGTCCGTGAGCAGGCAATCAACAGAATGACGGGAAAAACAGACCGGATTATCCTCATGACTGGCTTTCCGGTAAATTTAAGTATTTTTCCCGTGTGCGCCCGTCAAAACCCCAGGGTCACGCCCGCCAGAAAATTGATGCCCGCCTGCGGGAAGTATCCGTCAATTTTGTATTCCGTACCCCCGAGATAATACCTGTAAACCCAGGCATTGGATTCATATTCCTCATTGAGGATATTGTTGATCAAAAGGGTAACACTCAAGGTTTTAAACATATCCGTATTTACCGTATACCTGATCTGCAGGTCGTTGACAAAATAGGGATCGAGTGTATATTCCTCAGATGAACTGTTGTCAATATACTGCTTGCCGACATATTTTGAAAACAGCCTTGCCTTCAATCCCCTGACCGGTTCCCAGGTGATTGTGCTCCCGCCCACGACAGAGGGTGAAAAGCTGATATCGGTCTCTTCCAGATAGTTTGTTACCTGGTCCGGCCAGTTATCCCAGTCGTCGACATAATCCGTAAAGTGCCTGATCCTGTTCCTGCTCAGTGTCAGATTCACATCCCAGCGCAGCGGCTCAAAGGGCATGATCCCTGCAATGATCTCTATGCCTGTCCTGTAGCTGTCCTTCATGTTTCTCATTACAGGATTTCCAACATCATTGATCTCACCGGTAAGCACCAGTTGATTGTCATAATCCATGTAATAAAGACCGGCTTCCAGGGTGCTTCTCGTTGAAAGCAGCCTGTATGACACCTCGTAATCGATAAGCCTCTCCTGTTCCGGCACCGGTTGGGAAGGATCCGCATCCACAAAGTTTGCGCGGTTCGGTTCACGGTGGGCTGTCGATACGGAAGCCGCCAGGCGCTGCCGGTTACTTACCTCGAATGTGACGCCGGCCTTGGGATTCAGGAAACGAAAAGCATGGCTCTGGGTAATGTCACTCAAATCGTCATCCACCCCATCAATGTCATGCCCTATGGACCGGTACTGAAGGTCGCCGTATAACCCGAGCCCGTTCCCCGCCTGGTAGTTTACCTTTAAATAGGTATTCCAGTCGCTTTTTATTCCTTTGTTCCGGTACCATTCGTGGTTTATCTCGGAATTCCCGGCATACCTGGCCCATATCACCTTTCCGAAATGCCTCCCGTCATAATTGTTCCATCCGCCTCCAAGGTGTGCATCCACTCTGCCATGACGGTAATCCAGCGACCAGATCAGGCCGTAAAAGTCGTTGTCAAGCCATTTCTGCCGGATCAGGTCTGTGGTTCGGATCGTATCGGGCCCGGCAACGATGTCATCAATTCCGTATAAATCAAGGTCTTCATCAGGACGGTACTGTTCATAATACCCCCTTCCGTAAGTATAGTGTAATCCGGTGTTCAAAACCAGCTCCCGTCCGAGTTCCCGTGAATATAACAACTGGTAATGATCCTGCTTGTAATTATCCGTCTCATTCTCATAAGTGTATATATTATAGGTCCTGGAACCGGAGCTTATCATTTGAGCTGTCTGTTCGGGAGTATAGTGGCCGTGTTGTTCATATAGCATCATGCCCTCCAGATCGTCGTTCAGGCGGACCGACGGTACGCCCCCCCATGCCTGGTATGTCTTTTCCGCACCCGAGATGACAATGAACTTCAACAGGCTTTTTTCCGTATACCATGCCCCTGACAGTGAAAACGATTTCAGATCTGAAAATGCCCTGTCGATATAGCCGTCGGAATATATCTTCGACAGCCGCATATCCAGCGTGAACCTGTCGTTCAGCAAGCCCGTTCCCGCACTAAGGCTTGCTTTCCAGGTATTGAACGATCCGGCTGCCCCTGTAAATTCCCCGTAGGGTTCCGGATTCATGGCAAATGTCCGGAAATTCATCGTTGCGCCGAAAGCCGCCGCACCGTTTGTCGATGTCCCGACACCCCGCTGGATCTGGACATTTTCGACAGACGCGGCGAAATCAGGCAAATCCACCCACCATACACTGTGCGATTCGGCGTCATTCAACGGGATGCCGTTGATGGTTATATTTATCCTGTTCAGATCCGTGCCTCGTATCCTGAAGCCGGTATAACCTATGCCCGCCCCTGCATCGGATGTGGTCACCATGGACGGGGTAAGGCTCAGCAGTACGGGGATATCCTGTCCGAGATCCCGTTCCCTGATCTCCTCCCCGCCGACATCCGAGTAAGCTACCGGAGAACGGTTGCCCGCCCTGGTCGCAGATACGATTACCTCTTCAGCCAGAATGGTTGCACGGGTAAGCATGAAATTCAGCTGCGCATCCTCCTTCAGATCAATTTCCTTTGTTACGGGATCATAGCCCATATAGGAAGCGCGGACTTCATAGGATCCGTTTTGAAGGTAACGGATGGTGAATGCGCCGTCGACATCCGTTACAGCGCCCTGGAAAGTCTTTTCCACGTAAACGTTTGCACCGACCAGGGCTTGCCCGTTTTCATCGGTAACCCTGCCGGAAATGCTGGATTGTGCGTACGCCACGACAGGCATGATGGCCGTTATGACAACCACCATGGCCATAGTAACAGCCAGTGTTGAAGCTCTCATTGAATTCAGTTTTAAATGATCACAGCCATTTTTTCTAATTTCCCTGCGCCGGCATTATCCGGATCAGGTTCTAAGGGTATGATCTCAGCCCGGTGTGTTAAGGCACCCCCTTAGAGAAGTATTGCAAATATAAATATTTTCGTGTGTATAAAAAAGACCGTACATGGTAAAAATAAGCCGGCACACGGCAAAAAAAAAGCCGGCACACGGCCGGCAAAATCCCCATTACCCGGAAAGGGTCTTATTCCACCTTCAGTACTTCCTTGATTGCCTGCTTGAATGTCTCTTTCGGCAATGCACCCATCGCCATTTGCGGTTGTCCCTCGGCCGGGACGAAAAGCAGGGAAGGTATGCTCTGAATCCCGAAAATGGCGGAGAGTTCCCGCTCTTCCTCCGTGTTAACCTTATATATGTTCAGTTTCCCGTCATACTCTTCCGCGAGCTCTTCAAGTACCGGTGCAACCATTTTACAGGGTCCGCACCAATCCGCATAAAAATCTATCATGCAGGGTTTCTCTCCCTCATATTTCCATTCCTTGTTCTCCTCATAGTTGAATACCTTCTCCTTGAAAGTATCCGCCGTAAGATGTTCGGTCATTGCTGCTTGATTTAATATGGATTAATATAAATATTTAAATACAAAAGTACGAAATACGAAGCAATTCTCAAATTCCGGACCATTTATATAATTTCTAAATAAGCACGGGAGAATACCCCGGTATGCCACAATCTACTCGTGAAAATATTGTAATTTTGTCATGTGACTAACAATTTGTCATATCTATATATGAAGAAATGTCTTAATAATAAGATTTTCAATATAATCAGAGACATTGCAGACCGGGAGGAATTGAAAGTTTTCGTCATCGGGGGCTTTGTCAGGGACTGTTTGCTGGGACGGGAAACAAAGGATATTGACATTGTAGTGCTGGGCAGCGGGATTGAATTTGCAAGGAAGTTCGCACACAAACTGGGCCCGGGTTCCCCTCTGAGCATATTTCGCAGCTTCGGTACGGCCCAGGTCGTTCATGAGAAAATGGAAATCGAATTCGTCGGTGCAAGGAAGGAATCCTACCGGCAGGATTCACGGAAGCCCATCGTGGAAGACGGCAGCCTGGAAGATGACCAGAAACGGCGCGATTTTACCATAAATGCCCTGGCCATCTCCCTGAACGGCCCGACATACGGGGAACTGGCCGACCCTTTCGGCGGACTCGATGACCTGGAGGGGAAGCTCCTGAAGACCCCCCTCGATCCCGGGATCACTTTTTCCGATGATCCACTGAGAATGATGCGCGCGATCCGTCTCGCCACCCAGTTGGGATTTACCATCGAAAAGAAGACCCTTGAAGCCATCCGCCGGCACCGTTCACGGATCGGGATCGTTTCCAGGGAGCGGATCAGCGATGAATTCAACCGCATATTGAAGTCTGACAAACCTTCCGCGGGATTCAGACTGATGGACGAAACGGGGCTGCTCGAGCTGATCTTCCCTGAGTTCCACGCCCTGAAAGGCGTGGGAGAGGAAAACGGGCGGCAGCATAAAGACAACTTCTATCATACCATAAAAGTAACAGACAATGTGGCGGAGGTATCGGACGATCCCTGGCTTCGCTGGGCAGCCGTGCTGCATGACATTGCCAAGCCCCTGACAAAGAAGTACGACGAAAAGACCGGATGGACCTTCCACGGGCATGAATTCATCGGTTCGAAAATGGTTCCGAAAATTTTCAGGAGAATGAGACTTCCCCTGAATGAAAAAATGAAATACGTACAAAAGCTCGTACTGCTTCACCTGAGGCCCATAGCCCTGTCTGCCGGGAACATCACGGACTCTGCAATCCGCCGGCTGGTCTATGATGCGGGTGACGATCTCGAGGACCTTATGACGCTGTGCGAGGCCGATATTACCTCCGGAAACGAAAAAACCGTACGCCGCCACCTGGATAATTTCAGGATTGTAAGGGAAAAAATCGCCGCCCTTGAAGAAAAAGACTCCATCCGGAACTTCCAGCCTCCCATCAGCGGGGAGGAGATCATGGAGACATTCGGCCTTCAGCCCTCCCGCCCTGTGGGGATTATCAAGAATGCCATCAAGGAGGCCATCCTGGACGGGATCATCAGGAATGACTACAAGGAAGCGCGCCGGCTTATGCTCGAAAAGGGAAGGGAACTCGGACTGACAATAGTCAAAAAACCCGGGTAAGCCTACTCCCGGTTTACTCCCCGAACCACAGGTCCGCATACACGGGCAGATGGTCGCTGAATCCTCCCCTGTAGCGGTACCCGTTCCATGTCCTCAGGGGCTTCGATCCCAACCATTGCACATCCCTTTCCAGCAGGAATGCAGGCCGGTAGACCTGCTCCCCGTCGCACCTAACAGACAGGCCGCTTCCTGAAAGAAGGCTGCCGCTGGCAAAGATCCTGTCGAATGCATACCATCGTCCCCTGTATTTCAGGGTTCCCGTGACAGTACCGGTGCCGTTCGTGCGTATTGAATAGAGACCCGTATCGGCGGTGATTCCCTCGCAGGGAACCACCCCCAGAACTTCACGTATGCTCGGATCCTCCTGCTCGTCGTTAAAATCTCCCGCGACAATGACCTTCGCCCCGGGATTCGCCTTCATTATGGAATCGAACAGGGATCTTGCCCGGCAGGCCGCAATCCGTCTTCCGGGTTCCGTTTCCAGCTGCCCCCTCCACCTCGAAGGCCAGTGGTTCAGGACGAGATGCAGGGTATCCGTATCATTCACCACGCCCGTGACATGAAGGATATCCCGGGTCCCTTCGTCCGGATCGGATGAAATTTCCACCCTGTGATAAGTGTAATTCAGCGGTAAAAATGCAGCGGGCAGGTACAGCAGTCCGATATCAATTCCCCTGGGATCCGGTGAATCCTCATGTATCCAGCGATAGCCGTATTTCAGCAGGAGGCTTTCCCTGCAGAGCCGCTTGAGGACAAAGCTGTTCTCCACTTCTCCGAGCGCCACGATCCCCGGCGGTTTCCATCCCCCAACACCTGCGATTACCTTGCATATCCTGTTTATCTTCTCCTCGAAGCGCCGCCATGTCCAGTGCCTTTCAGCCTCCGGAAGAAACTCTTCATCAAGCGTCAGGCTGTCGTCGAACGGATCATACAGGTTCTCCACGTTGTACCACACGAACCTCAGGTCTCCCCTGCCCTCCTGCGCACCCAGCAGCGCACACTGCAACAATACGGCAATAAATATGATCTTCCTTCTCATCTATATCAGACGTTTCACTGCCTTCAATTACCTGATCAGAACCTGTGAAAGCAGATATAAAACCGCAGCTGGAAATCAAAGATTTAAGGCTGCTCTTTATATCTGCTTTCCCAGTTGTAAAACAATAGCCGGCAAATCCTTGATCGCAGTTTTTACAGGCTGTCAGTGTGATCTGATCAAAAAGCCGGCTGCGGTTTCGCATTTTACCGGATACTGCGAAGAGCAGCATTAAATATTGCGAAGCAAGATTTGCCGGCTGCGGTTTCGCAGTATCCGGTAAGACGCTACCAATGATTTTTCTACTATTAATGACGGGCGGGCTGAAATATCATTCGGAGGGACCGGATTCGATGCGCTCAAAGGCACCGATATCGGGATGACCGTCGGCAAGGCGGCTTTCTCCGGCCAGGTCAAGGGGATATTGAAGGGCAATGTCCAGGAGGCCCCGGTCCTTTGCCGGAGACAATGTATCGAGCCTGAAATCCCGGTTTTTAATGTCCATGAACCCGGGGTCCTCCCCGTTGATCACTTCCCGGAAATGGGATTCGTCCGCCAGGTCGAATACCCCCGGATCCGCTTTCAGAAGGCAATGATCAAAATAGTAGGGTGTTTCCGTACCGGGATAATCATCCACTGTAAATTCGAATTCCCTGTTCCCGTAAACAATGCAATTTCCGAAAGTGATCCCGTCGAATTTCCTGACCTGGATGCTGCCCCCCAGGGCCTCGTAATAATTGACTGTCCCGATGCCAGGGGTGGTCCGGTTGGAATAGTAACTGTTCCAGTAATTGGCAAATGTGCAGTGGCTGAATACATATTCGCCTCCCCACCGCATAAGCAAAGCAAATTGACCGCAGTTCGCAACCAGTGTATTTCCGGCTTCGATCCGGGTTCCCGATCCCAGTATGCCGGCCGCCGACATGTTCAGTATCCGGCAATTCTCGAGGGTCACGGTAGGTTCCGGGGCATATACCAGGGAATCGGCCCGTATCCCGTACATCCCGTTTTTAATGATCACATTTTCAAGACGGTTGCTCCGGCTCAGCCCCGGCCAGAACCATATCCCCCCCCACTGTCCCGGGATGTCTTCGTACAAAGACTCCAGCCTGTCTCCCTGTATGACAATTGGATCTTCCAGGGATCCTTTTGCCTCGAGCGTTCCCTTTATCACCAGCCATGCATCCCTGTGAAGGTGAATGCGCACGCCCTCCTCAATGGACAGGGTCTGCAGGGAATCGACCAGAAGGTAATCCACGATCAGGTATGGCTTGTCATCGAGCCAGGTGGTCGTCTGCAGGGTATCGCCCCTGAAAATATGAACATCCTGTCCCCATGCCACCAGGTCGATGTCCTGGATGTTCCCGTTGGTATTGAATACAATGGAATCCTGTATGACAAGGATGGAATCCTGGTTGTTGGGATCGAGCGTAACCTCTACGAAAATATAGATCGAATCGTTCGGGGGTATTTCGACGTCACTTGCGGAATTGCCGGCCAGGCCATCAATGTTCAGCCGGAAAACGGACTGGTCTCCCCCGGCCAGGTCAATGCGTGCAATCTCAAGAGGCCGGTTATAGGTATTGTAAATCTTTACTTCCTTTGTGACCGAGCCGATCGTGGTAAATACGGTATCGAAAAAAACCGTGTCTGCTGAGAATCTCAGCCTTGCATCCGGTGAGGTATACGGTTCATACCGCTCACAGGCAAGGAAAGCAGCCAGAACGACCGTCAAACAGCAAATATGAACGAAATCCGGTTTCATGATCAAACCCGGTAAAAGTAATGATAAATCCTTCCGGAATCCGGGCGATGTACCAGTTAAACGCGGGGTGTGCAATCATATTGTTGACGTTTCGGGGAAACGCAACTGCCCGGGATGGTTTACAGGGAATGCCTGATGTCTCCGGTGGCAATCCGGCCGTCAAACAGATGTATGATCCTGTGGGTCTTTTCAGCGTTGGCCGGGGAGTGTGTCGCGATAACCACAGTAGTACCCTCCTTATTCAAACCCATCAGCAATGTCATGACTTCTTCCCCGTTGGTGGAATCCAGGTTGCCTGTGGGTTCGTCCGCAAGGATCAGTTTTGGTCTGGCAACCACTGCCCTGGCAATGGCAACCCGCTGCTGCAGTCCTCCGGAAAGCTGCCGGGGGAATTGTTTCCTGCGATGGAGCAGTTTCATCCTTTCGAGGACCTCATTTACCTTTCGCTTCCGCTCGGATAACGGGACCTTCAGATACAGCAGGGGCAATTCAACATTTTCATAAACGGACAGTTCATCAAGGAGGTAAAAATTCTGAAAGACAAACCCGATATTGCCCCTGCGTATGTTTGTGCGGTACCTCGCCCTGAACATGGATACATCCGTACCGTTAAAATAAAGCGCTCCTCCGGTCGGATTATCCAGGAGTCCCAGTATATTAAGCAATGTGGATTTTCCGCAACCCGAAGGCCCCATAACGGCGACAAATTCTCCCCCGTGTATCTCCATGCTTACTTTGTCAAGGGCGGTTGTTACAACCTCATCCGTGCGATAAACCCTGGTTAATCCTTCTGTTTTGATCATGACGGTCGTACAATACGGGCGGACATATGTATCCGGATACAGGTATAACCATTTATTGTGCCAAATGTTCTAAATTGCTGTATCAACGAGACTTACAACAATAATATTATTTTTTTATTAAATCATCGTGTCTGAATATGATACAACAACAGTACGAATCCGAACAATCAAAAAATAGTTTTAATTTTGTTCCCAGTCGCTCCTGAAGCACTGCATACGAATCATCAACATACATCAACCATGGGTACAAAAGTCGGTAGAATACTGGCAGTGGATGACAATAAGGATATCCTGTTTGCCCTGAAGCTTTTGCTGAAACAGCATGTGGAAGTCATTACAACGGTCAGCAATCCCCAGGAGATCCCTGAACTGCTTGCCGCCCAGGATTATGATGTCATTCTGCTCGACATGAATTTTAACCAGGATGCGATCAGCGGGCAGGAAGGTTACAACTGGCTGGCAAAAATCCTGGAAATCGATCCCGAAGCTGTCGTCTGTTTCATCACGGCATACGGGGACGCCGAAAAAGCCGTAAAGGCAGTCAAAGCCGGGGCTACCGATTTCATCCTTAAACCCTGGCAGAATGAAAAGCTCCTGGCCACCGTTTCTTCTGCGATCAAGCTCAGAAAGTCAAGGATAGAAGCCAGGGGTCTCAGGTCAAGGCAACAGGAGATCTCGGCTCTTTATGACCAGCCCTTTCATGAATTTGTCGGGAATTCTCCTGAAATGCAGAAGGTTTTCAGCACCATTAAAAAAGTGGCCGCCACCGATGCGAATGTGCTGATCCTCGGCGAAAACGGAACGGGAAAAGAGCTGGTTGCAAGGGCATTGCACCGGAATTCCCCGCGAAACAAAGAAGTTTTCATCAGTGTCGACCTGGGATCCATCGCAGAGACCCTCTTCGAAAGCGAGCTTTTCGGACATGAGAAAGGCGCCTTTACAGACGCCAAGGCAACGAAACAGGGCCGGTTTGAGATTGCACACAACGGCACCCTGTTCCTGGATGAGATCGGCAACCTGTCCACGGCAATGCAAACAAAATTACTGACCGTCATTGAACGGATGGAAGTCGTCCGGGTAGGCGGCACCAAAGTCATTCCGGTGGATGTGCGCCTTATATGTGCAACGAATACGGATATCTACGACGCGGTTCATGAGAACCATTTCCGGCAGGACCTGCTCTACAGGATCAATACGGTGGAAATTCACCTGCCTCCCCTGCGGGAAAGAACGGGAGACATTCCGTTGCTGGCCGACCACTACCTGAATATTTATGCGAAAAAATACAAGAAAAGCATCAGGGAACTGAGCTCCAATGCCCTGAAAAAGCTGAACCAGTACCATTGGCCGGGAAATGTGCGTGAACTGCAGCATGCCATTGAAAGGGCAATCATCATGGGTGAAGGGAACAAGCTTGAACCGGATGACTTCCCGTTGTCCGCACCTGGAAAGAAATCCGGTGACCTGGAACTGGAGACCTTTAATCTTGAAGACATTGAAAAGTCTGTTATAGACAAGGTCCTGAAGCAGCACCAGGGGAATATAACACAGGCTGCATCAGATCTTGGATTGACGAGAACATCCCTGTACCGGAGAATGGAAAAATATGACCTATAAAAATTTCAGGATCAATATCGTCATCCGGATACTGCTGCTGGCAGCGGCAAATTTCCTTTTCTTCTATTCACTGAATTGGGATTTCCGTGTAACTCCCGTTCTGATCGGAGTCATTATAATCTTCCTGGTGTATTCCCTGATCCGTTATGTGGACCGGACCAACCGTGACCTGACCAGTTTTCTGGAATCCATCCGTTTTTCCGAGTTCACACGCACTTTCAAGATCGAAGGCATGGGTGCATCCTTCGATGAGCTTAACCGCGCTTTCAACGATGTGATCGACGATTTTCAAAAGGTCCGTTCCGAAAAAGAAGAGCATTTCCATTACCTTCAAAGTGTTGTACAGAATATAGATGTATCCATCATTGCCTACCGGAAGGACGGAACGGTTGAAATGATCAACAAAGCCGCCAAGCAGCTCTTCCAGATACACAGTCTGAAAAATGTCAAGGGGCTGGGACAGGTCAGCCAGGAACTGGTGAACACCCTTATCGATATAAGCCCCGGGGAAAATGCACTGGTAAAGGTCCGGGATGAGGATGATATCCTGCAGCTGGCCATATATGCAACTGAATTCAAGGTCAAGGACAAACTGATCGTTCTGGCAACAATCAACAATATCCAGAGTGTGCTCGAAGAACAGGAAACAGAGGCATGGCAGAAACTGATCCGTGTACTGACCCACGAGATCATGAATTCCATCACGCCGATCGCCTCCCTTTCTTCCACCCTCGAGATCATGCTGAAAGGAATTGCGGATGGAGGCAATGTGAAGGAGGATATGGATATGGATACGGTGATGGAAATACTGCAGGCATTGCAAACGATCAGCAAACGAAGCACGGGGCTTCTTCATTTCGTAAATACTTACAGGAACCTGACAAGGATCCCGAAACCCAATTTCAAAAGGTTCCCTGTCAAGGAACTGTTCAAAAACATCCACCTGCTGATGGAGGAAGAGATCAAGGCAAACAAGGTTGACTTTATCACAAGTGTTGAGCCCGAGAACATCCAGTTATCCGCCGACGAGCAACTGATCGAACAGGTAATCATCAATCTTATCCGGAATTCACTGCATGCAGTTGAAAACAGGGAAAAACCAACCATCGAGATCAATGCCTATCTCAACAAACGGGACCGTGTGACCATGCAGGTCCAGGACAACGGGAAGGGAATACTTCCGGATGTGCTGGACAAGATATTCATCCCCTTCTTTACGACCAAGCAAGCCGGGTCCGGTATCGGCCTGAGCCTTTCACGGCAGATCCTCCGCCTCCACAACGGCACCATCACCGCCCATTCCGTTCCCGATAAGGAAACTGTTTTCACGCTGACCTTCTGACAAATGAAGAATTGACCAGCGCCAAATACCGGTTTAAACCATGAGACCATTATATCCGGCTCTAATAGTGATTTCCCTTTTTACATCCTGCATTAAGGAGGAATTCGAAGCGGAGGTCCTCGATACGTCCGTACAATTCTCACCCGGAGTGGCAGCGCCTGTCGGGTATATACATTACGAGCTGGAAGAACTTTTCAGGGATTCGGTCCTTCCGGACCGGTTTATTGTCGCTGCAGACGGTTTCATTACCATGATCTATGAGGAAGAGATATCTTCCCTTCAGGCGGCGGATCTTTTCACAATCAATGATGTTACCCATTCCGAGAGCATTGTAAACAACACCGGATCTCCCATCGTTCTTGACGATATCCTTTTCCCCGAAACCGCAGACATCCAGGATACCATCAGAATCCCTCTGGATATAACACTTGCACCGGATGCTGAGATTGACAGTATCTTTGTGGATTCCATGGATATTGTCTGCTCTTCTGCTTCACCCTGCGACGGACTTGTAAGCATATATATCCAGGGACTTGAGAACATTGATGACCCTTTTGCAGCAGGCATACCCCTGAACGGTGGCAATGTTTCACGGACGTTTACCGGTCTTACCATCCGGCTGGAGCATACGGGTCCGGGCCGCAATGAACTGGTGATTGTCTATATTGCAAGTCTGACACCCTCGTCCGGGATTATCCAGCCCGGTGAACTCATCGCCTCCCTGGACCTCCGGCTTTCCGATATAGATTATTCAGTGGTTTACGGGTACCTGGGGCAATTCGATATTCCGGTCCAGACCAGGTCCTTTGCCCTCAACCTTTATGACGACGTTCCGGAAGGGGTCTTTCACTTTGAAGAGGCCCGCCTGAAAATCGGGATATCCAATTCCTTCGGGATCCCTGTACAGGTGGAAATGACAGAATTCCAGGCTACCGGGCGGGACGGTCAGGTCACACTTATTACGGGAGACAGTGTCCCTTCCGCGGGCAATCCGAGGATCATAGGCTATCCTTCCACGGGGCAGGAAGGCCAAAGCATACGGGACAGCATTGTGCTTACAGCAGGTAACTGCAATCTTTTCGATGTTCTCGAAACTGCGCCCGCCAGCATCATGTTCGGGGCTTCCGGCACCTGCAACCCGGCCGGGAACACACATTCCAATTTCCTGCTCGATACGAGCAGGCTGAAGGTCACGGCCGGCCTTGCACTGCCGCTATACGGATATGCGGATTTCCTGCTGATCACAGACACCCTTGATTTTATCTTCGCTGATTTTTACGACAATCCGCCGGAAGAAATCAAAAGCCTGACCTTCCGGTTAAATTGTACAAACGGACTGCCGCTGAACATTTTTATGCAGGTCTTTTTTGCAGACGAAAATGGGCTTGTCCTTGACTCCCTCTTTACGGACCTGCAGGATCCCCTGAGGCTGGTTCCGGGCGCGACGGATACAGACGGTGACGGAAAAGCCGATCCCCTGGAAGCGGAACCTGTGGAGATAAAGATGGATCGGGAGAGGATCGACAACATCTCTTCCACAAGATATATATTCCTGTACAGCAGGCTTACAACCACAGGATATGACAATATTCCGCCTGTCAATGTCAGGCTTTATACGGATTATTTTTTTACCGCACATCTGGGAGCCATCGCAGAACTGGATGTGAATTCGGAAAACTTTTAATGGCAGCAGGAATCCGGATAGGAAAATATTCACTACTGCTGGCGGTTCTTGTTCCGGCATGCGTTTTCCCTCCCCTTCATGCCCAGGACAATACATTGTATTTCATGCATTCCGTTCCCCAGGCCATACATACCAATCCCGCTCTTTTTTACCGTTGCCGTACATACATCGAGCTGCCCCTGCTGTCAGGCACCGGTTTTTCCTGGTCCGGTTCGGGTTTCGGGTATCATGATGCCATACATTACGGGACCGGCAACCGGGCGGATTCCCTGATCATCGATCTTGACAAGCTGGAGAAGAAACTGAAAAACAGGAACTACATCAGGCTTGACCTGGAGGTGAACCTGCTGGGAGCGGGATTCAGGATCGGGGACTATTACCTGCATTTCAATATATCCAATTTCACGAAAGCCAGGATAGGCATTCCCGGCGACCTGATCTCCATGAGGGACGGGAACTGGGACCTGTCTTCCGGTGAACCGCGGGACCTTGATCTAAGCAGGCTCGGTGCAGACGCCACGAATTACTTCCAGTTTGCTGCCGGGGCATCCACAGCCATCGTGGAGGGGCTGTATGCGGGTGTCAGCCTGAAATACCTCAGGGGGGCGGCCAATCTTTCCAGCCGGCGCACCGATCTGACCGTATTTACCGAAGGAGATCCCATCGCCCTTCAGGCAGAATCGGATTACCGGATCAGGGCTTCGTTTCCCGTGGATGTCTCAATTGACAACCAGGGACTCGTGGATGGCCTGGATTTTGCCGGATCTTTCTCATCCATATTGTCGGATTTCATTTTCAACGGCAATCATGGCGCCGCCTTCGATGCGGGTGTGATATATGAATATTCGGATGAACTCACCCTCTCCGCGAGCATTATCGACCTTGGATTCATCCGCTGGAAATCCGCTGTCAACCGTTTTGATGCCAATGCAGCCATTCGCTTCACGGGATTCGACCTCAGGCAGTATGTCGACACACAGGGATCCACGGATTTTTTCGGAGCGGTAGTGGATTCCGTTCTGGAATCCTTTCAGTTTCAGGCAAGCACGGAGCCCTATTTCACTTTTCTTACCACTAAGATCTATGCCGGAGGCTTTTACCGGGTTTTACCCGGGTTGAATGTCTCCGCCGTCACGCGCACCGAGCTGTTCGACCGGAGGCCGCATTTTGCTCTGACCCTGGCAGGGAATTACAGTCCCCTGCCCTTCCTTCAGGGCACCCTGAGCTATACACTTTCAAACTACAAATTCGACCAGCTCGGATTCGGCGTGGCCATAGGGGGCAACGGCGCGCAATTTTATTTCGTCACCGATCATATTCCCGTCCGTTATGTCAGGGATACCGGCACAGGCATTCTGTGGCCCTACAATGCGAGGCTCGTGAATATTCGCTTCGGGATCAACCTGATCTTCGGCTGCCGGGAAGCAGACGGCGGCAGCAGGCAGGGCAGTTACCGCAGATCCAGATCCCAGGTGCCCTGTCCCGCTTACGACTAGCCTGCAGGATTGAAGCCCGATGTAGTCAATGCGCTCTCAGGATTCATTACCCTGTTTAACCACGACTCCGTATCTTTGTATGGAAATGAAAATTCATGGCACATACAATACCGCCCTGGTCTTTAATGACAACGTCGATGCCGAATCGCACAGGCAGATCCGGGAATTCTGCAACCAGGAAATATTCGGCGATGCCAGGATACGTATCATGCCCGATGTTCATGCAGGCAAGGGCTGTGTCATCGGCTATACGGCCAATCTCGGGGAAAAGGTCGTACCCAACCTGATCGGGCTGGATATCGGATGCGGGATCCATGTGACCGGGCTCGGCCGGACGAACATTTCATACGACAAGCTGGATTCATTCATCCGCAAAAGCATTCCGTACGGCTTTGAACGCAACAAGTCTGCCCGGCGGGAGGATTTTGAAGACGATTTTGCGGGAAAACTCGAAAAAACCTGCCAAAAACTCGGGATAGGATTTACGGATCATCTGAAAGGCATAGGAAGCCTGGGTGGGGGTAACCATTTCATAGAGGTTGCTGAAGGAAGCAACCGTGAAAAATGGCTGTTGATACACAGCGGATCCCGTAATTTCGGCCTGCAGGTCGCCACCTGGCACCAGGACAAGGCCATCCGTATCTGCCTGGAAAAAGGCAGTGAAATCCCCAGACATTTTGCCTACCTTGAAGGAGCAGACCGTGCAGAGTACATCGGGGATATGAAGCTTGCCCAGGAGTATGCCCGCCTGAACCGTTCGGAGATGTGCCGGCGTATCCTGCGTCACCTGGAGATTCCAGGGCCTGAGGAACAGTTCGAGACCATTCACAATTACATCAACTTCTCCGATGATATCATCCGGAAGGGAGCCGTATCGGCACACGACAAAGAAAAGCTTGTCATACCGCTGAACATGCGGGACGGAAGCCTGATCGCCGTTGGAAAAGGTAATTCCGAATGGAATTACAGCGCCCCGCACGGTGCGGGACGGCGACTGTCGAGGAATCAGGCGAAGAAACAGCTGGATATGGAAGAATTCCGCCGGTCCATGAAGAAAGTATGGACTTCGACCGTTACCCCGAAGACCCTCGACGAAGCCCCTCAGGCTTACAAACCCCGGGGCGAGATCCTCCGGTATATCGAAGACACCGTGGAGATCACCGACACCCTGAGACCCCTCTATAATTTCAAGGCTGAGTAATAACCGAACAACTGTATTGAAATCCTGTGAAACGGATATAAAACCGCAACCGGCAAAACCTAATTTGTAATCCAGGACCGTTTCACTCAGAAAGCAGATATAAAACCGCAGCTGAAAATCATAGATTTAAGGCTGCTCTTTATATCTGCTTTCTCAAGAAAATTGAATGAAATATTGCAGAGCAGGATGTGCCGGATGCAATGTACATTTGATCCGATCCTGTGAAACCGCAGCCGGCCAATCAGAGTTTGAATGCTGCTCTTCACAGGATCTGATCAATTATTCCCTATTATTCAGGTTGGGCGGGAAGGGCGCCGTTGGTCGGGGGAATGCCTTTCTTAAGGTAGACCGAATGATAGAGCACTGCAAATGCGGCTGAAATCCACATAGCCGAAATGATCGCACCGACAAACAAGGCTATAATGCCGGCAAGGAATATGAAAATGGCCAGGAATCCCATGAAGAAAATGGTCCATCCGTGTCCTTTTGTCATGGCCCAGCTTGCCTTCAGGGCTTCCAGGGCTTCCATTTTCCGGTCGATTACGAGGTAGGGCACGAATGCAAGACGGCATGCGAAGAAGATCCCTGGCACGATCAGCATGCAAACTCCCAGCACGATAATGATTGTGGTTACCAGTCCCGCAATCACCGCATTCCAGTAATTCCTCTCGAAAACCGCGAACATATCCTTGATCTCGATCTTCTCCCGCCTTACGGCTTTCAGGAAGATCCAGTCCGCACTCATGCCGATGGGCCCTGCGATAAATATACCGTAACCGATTGACAGCAGAACAAGTGGAATGAGCATTAAATGAAATTCATTGTCTGAGTGAAAACTGAATTGCACCATATTGGTGGGTATGCTTATCACCATGTATACAAGCGTCACCACAAGCAGTTCCACAAAAGTTGTGAAGATCAGGTTCCAGCCCTTGCTGTAACTGTCACCTGCCGTAGTATTGGCTACATAAGCTGAATCTGTCTGTGTTGTTTCCATGAGTTTTTGATTTAATCCGAATTTGTACAGGATCAAATATATGTCTGATGTGCAGGCCATTTAACCGACCAAAGTTGGAATTTTAAAAACACTACTTAAGTTCGACAATAACAGCCTGCAGACAGCCGGATGGCATAGTAAAATCCTACTTTAGTCGGGCAGCGGTTTATAGATTTTACATAAATTCGTAAAAGTTTAGGCCAGGATGAGAGAATCCCTCCAAATACTGCTGATCGCAGGCTCCCTTATTTCCGGAATCCTTGTCATTTTCCTGACCCATAAACTCCTGAGAAAGTACAGGCTTCCCTACCTTTCAAGCTACTTTTTCTACCTGATATTCCTCTTTGTATTCGGGATTTACGGATTGATCGGTCCGACCCTGATACGTGTCTACCTCGAAAGCCGGAATGTTGATATCGAAACGATAGAATCATCCTCCCTGTTTTTCAGTTATATCGGTTTTCCGTTTCTAATACTGTCCTGGTATATGTTCATTCGCCTGTCGGAGGAACTGGTAAACAGGAAAATATCCACGGGATTCAACATTTCTTTCCTGTTTCTGGCAATTGCCTATATAGCATTTGGGATCATTCTCGTCGAGAGAAAGGCATTGGGCCTCGATCAATATGAGATCATAAGAAAAAGCATGCTTATCGCATTTTCCGTGATCTCACTTGTTGTGTACGGATATGCGCTGACCCGGTTGTTACTCGAATCGGTCAACCCCCTGGATAAACAGGACCGGATGAGTATCAGGCTGTTCGGGTACTTTTACATTCTGTTCGCGGCCGGGACCATCGTACTGATCAACCTGGCCGGTCGTTCCAGGCTTTACGGATACGGGTTTGTTATTCTTTTTTTCAGCATTCATCTTCTTCCCGTGTTTTTCCAGACCCTGCACCTTGACAGGAATTTCGTGGAAGCCGTAAGAAGCACAGATTTCAAGGATTGCCTTGAGCAATTTATCCGGCACTATGAAATCTCCAAAAGGGAAACCGAGGTTATTCGCCTGATCTGTGAGGGGAAAAGCAACCTGGACATTAGCGATTCCCTGTTTATCTCACTTCAGACGGTGAAAGACCATATCCATCATGTTTACCTGAAAACAGGCGTAAAAAACAGGGTCCAGTTAACCAACTTAATCCGGGATTTTTCGTAAATTAAAAGGACTTACCGCCCCGGCGGAAATACAAGATCCCTGATCCGGAAAATGATGCGAAGTATTGCGATCGGAGATATCCACGGATGCAGTAAATCCCTGAAAGGATTGCTTGAAGAGAAAATCATGATGACCCGTGAAGACCGGATCATCTTCATCGGTGATTATATTGACCGGGGACCCGACAGCAAGGGAGTGCTTGACTATCTGATCGGGCTGAAAGAAGACGGTTACCAACTGGATTTCATCAGGGGAAACCATGAAGAGATGCTGATCGAGTCCCTCTGGAATGACGCTTATTTCGAGCCCTGGATGAACAACGGGGCCGGGGCGACCCTTGAATCCTTCGGCATCAGCCCTGTGGAATATTTAAGCCTTCCGGGAGACCGGAAAATCCCCGAAAAATACATGAACTTCCTCAGCGGCACCACTTATTTCCTGGAACTGGAAAATTGTTTTATCGTACATGCCGGTTTCAATTTTTACGGTAAGCGTCCCTTCGAAGACATGGATGCCATGATCTGGAGCCGTAATTTTGAATATGACAGGGGACTGGCGAAAGGGAAAAAGATCATTCATGGTCATACGCCCACACCTCTTGAGACCATAAGGGGCACACTGTTTGACAAGGAAAGCAGCCTGATCAATATCGATGCGGGATGTGTATATACGGAATATCCGGGAATGGGGAACCTGCTCGGGCTGAACATTGACAATATGCAACTATTCGTGCAACCCAACATCGAATAGTTCTCCGTAATTTATTCCCCGTAAGGGTAAAACACGACCTGTGTGTGTTAACATTCGCAAGGGGTCCGAAAATGATGGTTTCCTGAAAAAAAATCAACCATTACGCAACCCGGCCCCCTGTTTTTTTGTCTTTTAACAACAGATTAATAATTTTTATTCAAATAATTCTTATCTTCGGCATATCGAAACGAGATTAAATTCAAGGGATTATGTTACTTTCAGCAGAGCTTTTTATTGAATTGTACAGGCAGACTAAAAAGAGCGGTACCAAAAAAAATTTACAGGAAACCCTTCAGAATTATAATCTTTCCCAGGAAGAGTGGAAAAATTACTATGATTTTATCGAGGATCTCGATCTGAACGAGGACGGGATAAGGATCATGGTCGATGAAATCAATAAAGGACACATGAAGCTCTAATCTTCCCCCTACCGGGACATCATATTATTTAT
>CAYOPZ010000018.1:0-63028 GCA_964406005.1 uncultured Bacteroidaceae bacterium | reverse complement strand
CCTGCCGGCAGATTCCATGCTGCGGCTGTATACCTGGATGACATCGCAGCCGGCTCCCTGCAGGGCGGGTCCCAGGTGCCATGCCACATTTCCCGCCCCCACCATGATTATTTTCAACGTATGCTTATCCTTCATTTTTATTGTATTAAATCATTTTAGTTGGTATGATCAGCGGGGCCTGTGAAGAGCTGCATTAAATCTATGATTTCAGCTGCAATTATATGGCTGAGAAGGCAAATGTAAAGAGCAGCCTTAAATCTATGATTTCCAGCTGCGGCTTTCTATCTGCTTTCTCTAAAAACAGTATTAAGTTTTGCGAAGCAAAATTTGCCGGCTGCGGTTTCACAGGATTTGATTATACATAATACCTGTAAATATAAATATAAGACAAACCAGAATTTACCGACTGCAGTTACATTCTTGTTAGCAACAAGGTTTCACAATGTAGTTGACACAATACCTCTTAAACTCAAACTGGCGATTAATTTAATCATATAGCGCAAAACATAATCAACTAATCACAGATTTCCCTTGTAATACCATGTTCTCAGAATTTATTAAATGGCCCATTAATAATTTGATAATTGATATTTTGAATAAAACACAATTGCTAACACGAACAATAAAGGTAAGTTGTTTTGTCATACTTTTTACATGATTCTGTGCTACTTACTAAGACCAGTATTCAACAATGTACCGGACTCACACATCTGCCCCCAATAGAAATTTTTCACCTTGATAATTTCCTGCCTCCGATCAAACTTGTACCGTGACTGCGTCTGCACTCAATAAAATTTGTGCCATGACAGCAAAAAGCACGTCATACCCTCCTCGCACTGTGACAAATTTTCGACTAAAGTACCGAGACTCTGCCCGGTGCTCGCGTCAAATAATACAACCTCCCTTTATTCCCGTGCCGGATTATATCTTGTGAAGAGCAACATTAAAATTTGGTACTGATCACTAATTGTAGTTTGAAGCGGATATAAAGAGCATCATTAAATCTCCTGTTTTCGTCATTTTCTTCCGCCTAATTATTTTAATTCCTGTTAACCTGTGAGATAGGACTGCAAACTTGACGTTTCCGGGTGTCCCGTATACTTAATATTCCAACATAAAGGGCTGATATGCCAACCTGCACGCAATTAATACATGTAAGAATTAAAGCCATGACATGAACAAGGACTTAACCCAGAACACCGGCCGGCTTCTGAAAAAAATCCAAAAGATACTTGACGAAGCTCGAAATAAGGTCTACCGTACGGCTAACACTGAAATGCTGCGAGCCTACTGGAATATTGGAAGGGAGATCGTGGAAGAAGAGCAAAAGGGTAAGGACCGGGCAAATTATGGCAGTGCCTTGCTGGAAGAATTGGCAACCCGGCTAACTGATCTTTATAGTAAAAGCTTTAGTAGTCGTAATCTTCGTTACATGCGCCAGTTTTACAGGGAGTTCCCAAAATGGAACGCAGTGCGTTCCGAATTATCATGGACCCATTACCGGATGCTGATGAAGGTTGAAAAAGAAAATTCCAGAGAGTTCTATATGAAGGAAGCCATTACCGGGAACTGGAGCACCAGGCAGTTGGAAAGGCAAATTAACTCTTTGTACTTCGACCGATTACACGTGAGTAAAGATGTGAAAAAGCTTATGCTGGACGTCGACAAGAGCAACGAGGTCATGCAGTCTGGAAACATCATCAAGGATCCTTTCGTACTGGAGTTCCTGGATGTAAAAGAGAGTGAGAACCTGTCAGAATCCAGGTTAGAATCGGCATTAACCAGGAAGTTGCAGCAATTCATACTTGAGCTGGGAAACGGATTTTCTTTTGTCGATCGTCAATATCGAATCACAACGGACAATGATCACTTTTATATTGACTTGGTATTCTACAACTGCATCCTCAAGTGCTTTTTGCTTATCGAATTAAAAACAGAAAAACTAACACCCCAAGATATCGGTCAAATGGATTTTTACGTACGGTTTTTTGAGGATCAGTTAAAACAACCGGGCGATAATCCCACCATAGGATTGATCTTGTGCACTGAAAAGAACAAAACCATCGTAAAATACAGCCTGCTAAATGAAAGTAAGCAGATCTTTGCTTCCAAATACCAGCTGTATCTTCCTACAACAAAACAGTTAGAACTTGAAATACAAAGGGAGAGGGAACAGATCGAGCAGGAGAAAAATCTATTTGGAAAATAACTATCTCTCCGCTTCTCTACCGTTCTTCCTGGCCGATTGGTCAGCCCAAAGGCTGTACAATGCTATATGGCATTAATGATAGTTGATATCAAGGTAATACAGGGTGTCCCAATGACGAAAACAGGAAGAGCAGCATTAAATCCCTGATTTCCAGATTACCGGTTCTGGTTTGAAGCGGATATAAAGAGCAGCCTTAAATCTCTGATTTCCAGCTGCGGTTTTATATCCGCTTCAAAGTAAGGATTTGCCGGCTGCGGTTTCACAGGATCTGATCTTAAAAGCAGTACCTGTTTTCGTCGATCAGGTGGTTCGCAATCCTCCTCCGCGCTTCCTTGACATTGACAGGCACCACGTCCGTACAGGTAAAATGCCTGATCCCCTTGACAAGAAGCTCCCTCTGATCGCCGTAGGCAAAAGAATAAACGGCATCCTTCGCATACTTGTTGATCCTGGCGGCCGCATCGAATACGAAAACATCGAGAATATCCCTGTATACCTTTATCCCCTCCTCTCCTTTCAGGGGCTCCATCTTTTTGACTCTCAGCATGACGGATTCTGCAGCATACAATTGTATTACGATGTCGGATATGTTGTTCAGGATCTCCTGTTCCATGACCAGTGTGCGGCTGAACTTTTCGGAAGCCGCCTTCATCAGCATCAGGGCCACCTTCTTGAAGTTATTGACATACCTGCTTTTTTCCGCGAAATAATCCTCCTTACCGGGCTTTGTTTCCTTAAGGTTTTTTACCTCTTCGAGAACCTTTTCCGCCTTTTCCATCAGGGGAAGCACGCCTTTGGCCCCGCGTTTCAGTATGGCATCCACGAGCAGGAGGCGGTTGATCTCGTTGGTGCCTTCGAAGATCCGGTTTATCCTCGAATCACGGTATGCCCTGTCGACGGGCATCTCGGCAGAGAACCCCATTCCCCCGTGTATCTGTACAGCTTCGTCAACTACATAGTCGAGGCTTTCCGAGCCAAAAACTTTCATGGCGGCCGCTTCGATCGCAAAATGATTGAATGCCTCCATGGTATCCCTTCCCTTGTCCTCACCCTTGCCGACATAATAGGCGATGGCATCGTCAAGGGCCTGACTTGCACGGTAAACCGAGGATTCCGTGGCAAATGTACGGATCACCTGCTCGGCCAGCTTGTACTTGATGGCGCCGAACTGGGATATCAGACAGTTGAACTGCTTTCTTTCATTGGCATAGGCAACGGTCTGGTCTATGGCCTTCTTTGCCGATCCGATCACATTTGCGCCGAGTTTTATCCTCCCCATGTGCAGTATGTTCAGGGCTATCCTGTATCCTTCTCCCCGTTTCCCCAGCAGGTTTTCGACCGGTACCCTGCAATCGTTGAAAAAGATCTGTCTCGTGGAGGAACCCTTTATGCCCATTTTCTTCTCTTCGGGATTGAATACAATTCCGGGAAAATCCCTCTCCACGATGAAAGCGCTTAACACACGGTCATTGTCAATCTTGGCAAAAACCGTCATCACATCCGCATAGCCGGCATTCGTGATCCACATTTTCTGGCCGTTCAGCAGATAATGTTTGCCGTCTTCAGACAATACGGCTTTAGTGGAGCCGGAATTTGCATCCGACCCTGCACCCGGCTCTGTCAGGCAATAGGCGCCGATGATCTCTCCCGAAGCCAGCCGTGGGACGTATTTCTGCTTCTGCCCGTCATTCCCGTAATACAGGATGGGAAGCATCCCGATTCCCGTGTGACAGGAAAAAGCAACTGCATAGGAATACCCGGCCCCCAGGATCTCGCTGGCATACATGGAAGTGACAAATGACTGTCCGAATCCGTTGTACTGTTCCGGGACGGATATGGCAAGCAGGCCAAGCTCCCCGGATTTCTGAAGGAGTTCACGCATCAGGCCCTCTTCCTGGGCGTCGATCCGGTCGAGTACGGGAAAAACTTCGGTATCGAGGAAATCCCGGCATGTCTGCCCGATCATTTTTTGTTCTTCATCAAATTCCTCCGGGATGAAGACATCCCCGGTATCCGTTTCTTTCACCATAAACTCGCCCCCGGTGATTAATTTCTTGTTGTCCATGATTGTCGGTTTAGTTATTTTCTGCTTAGATCGCCCTGCCCGGCCCGTAATGCACCCCCGCGATATTACAATCCCGCGGCCATTACCACCAGTTCGGCTATATCATAATTCCTGATTTCTTCTTCCCTGTTTTTGTATTTCAGGCCGTCTGTCATCATCACCATGCAGTAGGGACATGCCGTTGCAATGATCGGGGCACCGGTTTCCAGTGCCTCCTCGACCCTTTCGATGAAAACTTCCTTATCTCCCTTTTCCGCTTCCTTGAACATCTGCCCTCCGCCGGCCCCGCAGCACAAAGCATAGCTCCGTGACCTGCGCATTTCCCTTTTCCCGGCAGCAAAGGCCTCAAGCACCTGCCGCGGTGCATCGTACTCCTTGTTGGCCCTGCCCAGGTAACAGGGATCATGGTAGGTGATCGTGGTTCCGGAAAGGGCATCGGAAGGGATTGCCAGTTTCCCGGAAGCGATCTGGTCACGAAGGAACCGGGTATGATGGACCACTTCATAATTCCCTCCGAGATCGGGGTACTCGTTCTTAAAGGTATTGAATGCATGGGGATCACAGGTCAGGATCTTTTTGATCCCGTAGCCGTCCAGCAACTCTATGTTCATAAGCGCCTGCATCTGGAACAGCATTTCATTTCCCGCCCTTCTGGCCACATCCCCGCTTGACGATTCCTCGGTGCCGAGCACCGCATATGATGTTCCCAGGTGTTCCAGTATTTTCACAAAAGCCCTTGACACGTTCTTGTACCTGTCGTCAAATGCTCCTGCACTTCCCACCCACAGCAAATATTCGGGAGTTTCCCCCTGCGCCGCAAGGTCGGCCATCAACGGGATTTCCCGGTCCGCCCACAGCATCCTGTCCTCCCGGGAAAACTGCCAGGGGGCACCGTTGTTTTCGATGTTCGAGAATATGGCATTCAGTTCGGCGGGTCCTGCGGACTCCTCCATGACCAGGTAACGGCGCATGTCGACGATCAGCGACGGATGGTTGATATTGATCGGGCACTCCTGCGCACAGGCATTGCAGAGGGTGCAGGCCCATAATTCTTCTTCCGATATATATCCCCGCACAAGTGATTTGCCGTCTGAATAGTCTTTGCCGTGCTTTACCAGGCCGGGTCCCTTTTCCTTCATCCTTGCCCTGACATCCATGATGATCTTGCGCGGCGAAAGAAGCTTCCCTGTAATATTGGCGGGGCAGACTGCTGTACAGCGGCCGCATTCCGTACACGCCAGTGAGTCGAGGTAATTCTTCCAGTTCACATCCTCGACATCGAGCACACCGAAGCGTTCCGCAGCCGGGGCTTCTTCACCCTCTGCGGGTGCTGCAAAAGCTTTCTCCGGGTCCATCATGATCCGGACTTCCCTGGTCACATTCTCCATTGAATCCAGCTTCCCGAGCGGTTCCAGGCGGCTCAGAAAAACATTGGGAACGGACATGAATACATGAAAATGCTTGGAATACGGAAGGTAATTGGCAAAAATGAAGATCAGCACAATATGGACCCACCAGCTCGTTTCATGGAGAATCACATTCAGGTTTTCCGGGGTTCCCAGCCAGCCTGCAAGCACATTGCTGACCGGGTAGTACCCGTATATGGAATGGCCGGTCTGGAGGCCCGACCTGACATAGAAAGTGTTCATGCCCAGGAGGGATATCATCAGGAGCAGTATCAGGGTAAGGGCGATGTTCGCATCAATGTGCGAGACGGGCTTCATCTCAGTCCCCGAAAACCGTTTGATGTCCATAAAGAGCCTGCGGAAAAGGAATACAACGGTTGCAATGGCTACGATCAGTGCAAATACATCACCCGAGGCCATGATAATGTCATACACGATGCCAAGGGGATGGAAGATCTTTTCCGCCCCGGTGATCCCGTCCAGGACCATTTCAATGCTTCCGATCAGGATCACGCAGAACCCCCAGAAAACAAGTGCGTGAACAAGTCCTATTACAGGACGTCTGAAGATCTTGGCCTGCCCGAAGGCAACGCCCAGCATGACCCTGAAACGGCGCCCCGGATCTCCGATCCTGTGGGCGGGCCTGGTGTGCCTGAAGAACCCGATAAATCTCCGGCAGGTGTATCCGAAAACAAGCAGTGTGATTAGCAGGGTCAGAATGAAAAGTGCCTGTTTTAACATACCGGCGGCCCTTTTTTACTGGGATTTCATTGCCTTGATCTCCTTTATCAGTTCGGGGAGAACCTTTGACGCATCGCCCACGATCCCGTAATCAGCGGCTTCAAAGATCGGGGCATTCTTATCCGTATTCACCGCCACAATGCATTTTGATGAGCTCACCCCGGCAAGATGCTGTATTGCCCCGGATATTCCGAAGGCCATATAGAGGTCGGGCGCAATGATCTTGCCTGTCTGGCCGGTATGCTCCTCATGAGGCCTCCAGCCCTCATCCGATACGGGTCTGGAACAGGCAAGCGCCCCTTCAAGAATCCCGGCCAGTTCTTCCAGGGGCTGCCAGTTGTCCCCTGATTTCATGCCACGGCCCCCGGAGACGACAATCTCGGCATCCGTAAGCAGGATCTTCCCCGTTTGCTTCTGCACATCCTTAACGACCGTTTTCGCAATCCCCCGGTCAATGCCCGGATCAAAAGCCTCGATGCCTGCATTGTTTTCGGTGCCGGTTACTTCAAAGGAATTCTGCGCAAGTGTAAGGACCGCAGTGTCTGTCAGTACCCTGGCAAGGGCAAATGCCTTTCCGCTGAAAACCTTTCTTCTTACAACCAGGGGACCGGTCGATTCGGGCAATGCAGTAACGCCCGAAACAAGCCCGGCTTTCAGTCTGACCGACAATCTCGGTGCCAGCGCTTTCCCCGTATTGTCATGGGAAAGAACAAGCAGCTTCGCGCCGGTCTTTTCTGCAGCGGAAGTGATGATCTCCGTATAAAGCTGGTTATCCAGGCCACCGCTGTAAGGAACCGAAAGGATGCTTCCGGCTCCGTAATCGCCCAGTTTCTTCAGTTCTTCATCATCTGCGCTTCCGATGGAAACTGCGGTCACCCCGGATCCTGTCATTGCTGCAATGCGGGAGGCATAAGAAACCAGCTCAAAAGAGCGCTTCTTGAATTTTCCATCCCAGTTTTCGGTATATACCAGTACGGACATATCAGATGGCTTTTGCTTCGTTTTGTAACAAACGGACCAGTTCCCCTACGTTATCCGCGTCAACCATCCTGCAGGGCTGCTTGGGAGCGGGCAACTCGAATTTCACGGTTTCGGTAAAGGGTTTCACATCCACTGCAGGGACTGCCCGCAGTGGTTTCTGCCGGGCCATCATTATTCCCCTCATGGCAGGAATCCTGGGCTCTTTGGCAATCCCTTTCTGCACGATCCCGACAAAAGGGACAGGTATGCCGAGTTCTTCCTTCCCGCCGTCTATTTCGCGGCTGATCAGAACATTCCCGTCTTCAACACGCAGGGACGAAATGGCCGATACGGAAGGTATGCCAAGGATCTCAGCCAGCATGCCGCCCACTGCGGATCCGTTATAATCGCTTGACTCTATCCCGTTGAGTACGATATCAAATCCTTCATCCTTTACCGCTCCGGCAATCTGTGAGGCGGTAAAATACGCATCGGCGGGTTCCGCATCCACCCTGATGGCTTCATCTGCACCTATGGCCAGGGCTTTTCTGAGAGTGGGTTCCGAACCGGCCGGACCGACGGTGATGACGACAATCCTGTCAACCGGGACAGCCGGGTCCTCCTTGAGCTGCACGGCCCTGGTCAGGGCCAGTTCATCCCAGGGATTGATGATCCACTGCACGCCGCCGGTATCAAAAGCAGTATCGTTACTTACAAAGCGGACCTTTGTCGTCGTGTCGGGAACATTGCTGATGCATACGAGAATTTTCATTCCGTGTGTTTTTTTGTTAAAGGGACAAATATAAAAGTTTTCCCTTTATACTCCATAATATCGGCCCTATCTAAAATGAGTCAAAAAAGGGTTGCGGAAGTGTTCCGCAACCCTTTTTTATGGCTGTCTGTCAGGACATTATGCCTGAGCGGTCGGGCCGCCGAAATTCATGGGAATCAGGGGGTTGCCGGATCCTTCCACCTTCTTGATCTCCCCGTGCACACTCTCGTATTTGGCTATATTATCCTGCAATGCGAGCTGCAGACGCTTGGCATGTTCGGGTGTCAGGATAACCCTGCTTTTCACATCCGCTTTCGGTATTCCGGGCATAACCCGGATGAAATCGATCACAAACTCGGAACTTGAATGTGTGATCACGGCCAGGTTGGAATATACTCCCTGGGCAATGTCCTCTTTCAGTTCGATGGATATCTGATTCTTTTTCGGGTCCTTCTTTTCTTCCATGGCTGTTATCAATCTATGATTTTCTGATCTTCCTCCATTACCGGGGATGCATCCTCGCCTTCAGCTTCCCTGGACGCAACAAGTGCATCGTATTCCTCCCTGGAACCGACTACCAGCCGTTCGTAGTCCCGAACCCCGGTGCCTGCAGGGATCAGGTGCCCCACGATTACATTTTCCTTCAGTCCCTCGAGTCCGTCCACTTTTCCGAAGATGGCCGCTTCGTTCAGTACCTTGGTGGTTTCCTGGAAAGATGCGGCGGATATGAAACTCTGGGTTTGCAGGGCGGCCTTTGTAATTCCCTGGAGTATCTGGTTGGACGTGGCCGGGACGGCATCCCGCGCTTCGATCTGTTTCATGTCCTTTCTTTTCAACACGGAATTCTCATCCCTCAGCTTGCGCGCCGTTATGATCTGTCCCGACTTAAGCGATTCCGATTCTCCCGGGTCCACGATCACCTTCTTGCCGAAGATCCAATCGTTCTCATCCATGAATTCCCACTTGTCAACAACCTGCTTTTCAAGGAATTTCGTATCCCCGGGATCCTCGATATCAACCTTGCGCATCATCTGCCTGACGATGATCTCGAAGTGTTTGTCATTGATCTTCACACCCTGCATTCGGTAAACTTCCTGTACCTCGTTCACGATGTACTCCTGGACCTTGGTGGGACCTTTGATGGCCAGGATATCCGCCGGTGTAATGGCCCCGTCGGACAGGGGCGTGCCTGCCTTGACATAATCGTTCTCCTGAACGAGAATCTGTTTTGACAGGGGCACCAGGTATTTTTTCACTTCTCCCGCTTTGGATTTGATGATGATCTCGCGGTTTCCGCGTTTGATCTTGCCGAAGGTGACTTCCCCGTCGATCTCCGAGACAACTGCAGGATTCGAAGGATTCCTGGCTTCAAACAGCTCTGTAACCCTGGGCAGGCCTCCGGTGATATCTCCCGATTTACCTACCGCACGCGGGATCTTGACGAGGATGTCTCCCGTCTTGACCTTGTCTCCCTCACCTACCATGATATGGGCGCCCACGGGCAGGTTGTACGATTTCAGTACGTCCTTTTTGTCTGAAAGGATCTTGATCCCGGGATTCTTCGTCTTATCCCTGGTCTCAATAATCACTTTCTCCCTGTACCCTGTCTGTTCATCGGATTCTTCCCTGTAGGTTACCCCTTCGATAACGGATTCAAAAACAATTTTCCCTGTGCTTTCCGAGATGATCACCGCATTGTAGGGGTCCCATTCCGAGATCAGGTCTCCCCGTTTGATCCCGGCGCCGTTTTTCACGAAGAGTTTCGAACCGTAATTAATCGGATGCGTGGTCAGGGGGATATTGGTATTCTTGTCTATGATCCTGAGTTCGGCAAGACGTCCTATCACAATGTCCATCTTTTTCCCGTCTTCGGTTTTCTCTACAGAACGAAGTTCATCGATTTCAACAATACCGTCATATTTCGAAATGACATTCGATTCGGAAGTTATATTGGAAGCCGTACCTCCAACGTGAAAAGTCCTCAGTGTCAACTGTGTACCGGGTTCGCCTATGGATTGTGCGGCAATTACGCCCACGGCCTCGCCGAGCTGGACCATCTTGCCTGTGGCAAGGTTCCTCCCGTAGCATTTGGCACATATGCCCTTCTTTGCTTCACAGGTCAGAACGGAACGCGTCTCTACATGTTCGAGAGGGGAATCGTCGATCAGCCGGGCAATTTCCTCCGTTATCTCTTCCCCCGCAGCGATGATCATTTTACCGGTCATCGGGTGATAAACATCGTGAACGGTGGTCCGGCCCAGTATCCTTTCATACAATGATTCGACGATTTCCTCATTGTTCCTTATGGCGGTGGCAACGATGCCCCTCAATGTGCCGCAGTCATATTCCGAAACGATCACATCCTGTGACACATCGACCAGGCGCCGGGTCAGGTAACCGGCATCGGCCGTTTTCAGCGCCGTATCCGCAAGGCCTTTCCGCGCACCATGGGTGGATATGAAGTATTCCAGTACCGAAAGTCCTTCCTTGAAATTCGAAAGGATCGGGTTTTCAATGATTTCGGAACCCGTAGCCCCGGACTTCTGGGGTTTGGCCATAAGCCCTCTCATCCCCGACAGCTGACGGATCTGCTCCTTGGACCCCCTGGCCCCGGAGTCAAGCATCATGTATACCGGGTTGAATCCCTGATTGTCGCTGCTGAGGCTCTTCAGGAGGGTCTGTGTCAGCCTTGCATTGGTATGGGTCCAGATATCGATGATCTGGTTGTATCTTTCATTATTGGTTATGAATCCCATGTTGTAATTGCTCACCACCTCGTCCACCTGGGTATAACCTTCGTCCACCAGGTCCGTTTTCTCCTTCGGAACAATTACATCGTCGAGGTTGAAGGAGAGTCCTCCCTTGAAAGCCATGACATATCCCAGTTCCTTGATGTCATCCAGGAACCTGGAAGTCGCAGCAGTGCCCGTTTTTTTCAGGACTTCGCCGATGATGTCGCGCAGGGATTTCTTGGTCAGGATTTCATTGATATAACCCACGCCCTCTGGAATGAACTGGTTAAAGACCACGCGCCCTACCGTGGTCTCAATAAGCTCTGTTTTTCCTTCCTCACCGGTTTTCGGTATTCTGACCTTCACAATGGCATGCAGGTCAACCTTGCTTTCGTTGTAGGCAATGGATGCTTCCTCCGGTGAATAAAAGACAAGCCCTTCCCCTTTCATCGGATGATCCGGTGTCCCCTTTCTTGCCTTGGTTATATAATACAGCCCGAGCACCATATCCTGGGAAGGAACGGATATCGGGGCACCGTTGGCAGGATTGAGAATGTTATGCGAAGCAAGCATCAGCATCTGGGCTTCCAGGATGGCCGCGTTGCCAAGGGGCAGGTGTACCGCCATCTGGTCGCCGTCGAAGTCGGCGTTAAAAGCAGTGCACACAAGGGGATGCAGCTGTATGGCTTTCCCCTCTATCAGTTTAGGCTGGAATGCCTGTATGCCCAGGCGGTGCAGGGTAGGTGCGCGGTTCAGCAGAACGGGATGGCCTTTCAGGACATTCTCAAGGATGTCCCAGACCACCGGGTCTTTCCTGTCCACGATCTTCTTGGCCGATTTCACCGTCTTGACGATGCCTCGTTCGATAAGCTTGCGGATGATAAAGGGCTTGTACAATTCCGCCGCCATATCCTTCGGAAGACCGCATTCATGCAGCTTCAGCTCCGGCCCCACCACGATCACCGAACGTGCTGAATAATCCACTCTTTTACCGAGCAGGTTCTGGCGGAATCTTCCCTGTTTCCCTTTCAGGCTGTCACTCAATGATTTAAGTGGCCTGTTCGCTTCTGTTTTCACCGCATTGGCTTTTCTCGAATTATCGAACAGGGAATCCACGGCTTCCTGAAGCATTCTTTTCTCGTTTCGCAGAATGACCTCGGGGGCTTTGATCTCTATCAGTCTTTTCAGGCGGTTATTGCGGATGATGACCCGCCGGTAAAGGTCGTTCAGATCGGATGTCGCGAACCTTCCCCCGTCCAGGGGAACGAGCGGCCGCAATTCCGGAGGTATGACAGGCACCACCTTGACGATCATCCATTCCGGTTTGTTGACCCCTTTCGAAGCACGGAAAGCTTCCACTACCTGGAGCCTTTTAAGGGCCTCGTTTTTCCTTTGCTGGGAAGTCTCCGTACCGGCCTTATGCCTGAGGGAATAGGACAGTTCGTCGAGATCGAGCCGGCCGAGCAGCGCATGAAGGGCATCCGCCCCCATGTCTGCAATGAACTTGTCGGGGTGGTTGTCCTCGAGGAACTGGTTCTCCTTCGGAAGGCTGTCGATGATCTCAATGTATTCCTCCTCGGTCAGAAAATCGAGGTACTGGACACCATTTTCTTTCTTTATGCCCGGATTGATCACGACATATCTTTCATAGTATATGATGGAATCCAGTTTCTTGGTGGGCAGTCCGAGCAAATATCCGATCTTGTTCGGCAGCGACTTGAAATACCATATATGGGCAACGGGCACGACAAGGGAAATGTGGCCCATCCGTTCGCGCCGCACCTTCTTTTCCGTGACTTCCACCCCGCAGCGGTCACAGACAATTCCCTTGTACCGGATCCGCTTGTATTTCCCGCAATGGCATTCATAGTCTTTCACAGGGCCGAAGATCCGTTCGCAGAACAGTCCGTCCCGTTCGGGTTTATAGGTCCTGTAGTTAATGGTTTCGGGCTTCAGCACTTCACCGCTGGATCGCTCGAGGATCTCCTCCGGGGATGCCAGTCCGATGGACACTTTTGTGAAATCGATTTTGACCTTGGGATCTCTTTTAAGGGGCATATGTATTTGTTTTGATTTTGTTTAAACCAGGCTCATACTTAATCCGAGCCCGCGCAATTCATGCAGCAGCACATTAAGGGATTCGGGAATGCCGGGCATGGGCATGGTTTCGCCTTTCACAATGGCTTCATAAGCCTTGGCGCGCCCGATCACGTCATCCGACTTCACAGTCAGCAATTCCTGAAGGATATTTGCCGCACCGAAAGCTTCAAGCGCCCACACCTCCATCTCCCCGAACCGCTGTCCGCCGAATTGTGCCTTTCCTCCCAGCGGCTGCTGCGTGATCAGGGAATAGGGACCGATGGACCGCGCATGCATCTTGTCGTCAACCATATGACCCAGTTTCAGCATGTATATCACACCGACAGTGGCAGGCTGGTCAAAACGCTCGCCCGTCCCACCGTCATAAAGGTAGGTCTTCCCGTATTGGGGAACGTCCGCTTTCCCGGTATATTCATTTATCTGTTCGATCTTGGCACCATCGAATATGGGAGTGGAGAACTTCAGGTTCAGTTTCTGACCCGCCCATCCGAGCACCGTCTCATAGATCTGGCCCAGGTTCATCCTTGAGGGCACGCCCAGCGGATTCAGTACGATATCGACAGGGGTTCCGTCTTCCAGGAAGGGCATGTCCTCCTGGCGCACGATCTTGGCAACGATCCCCTTGTTCCCGTGCCTTCCGGCCATTTTATCACCCACCTTCAGCTTCCGCTTCATGGCTACGAATACCTTCGCCATCTGAATAATGCCCGTTGGAAGCTCATCCCCTATGGTAACGTTGTATTTCTTTCGTTTGAAAAATCCTTCCACTTCCTTGAACTTGATCGTATAGTTATGGAGAAGTGTACGTATGGTATCGTTTTTCTTCTTGTCTGTGGTCCACTTGTTCGGATTCACATTCAGATAGTCGATCTCCTGGAGGATTTTCTGTGTGAACTTGGTACCCTTTGGAACGATATCGGCATTCAGGTAATCCTTTACTCCCTGGGAAGTTTTCCCGTTCACAAGGGTAAAAAGCCTTTCAACCAGCTTGGTCCTGATTTCTTCAACGTCCCCGGTAAACTCCTCCTCGATCTTGTCAAGGATGGGCTTGGAAGCCTGTTTGTACTTCCGGTCCTTCATCGACCTTGAGAACAACTTCTTATCGATGACAACACCTTCAAGGGAAGGAGGCGCTTTCAGGGAAGCATCCTTTACGTCCCCTGCCTTGTCGCCGAATATGGCCCGAAGCAGCTTTTCTTCAGGGGACGGGTCGGATTCCCCTTTCGGGGTGATCTTTCCGATCAGGATATCTCCCGGTTCCACATGGGCTCCGATCCTTATCAATCCATGCTCGTCGAGGTTCCTTGTAGCCTCCTCGCTTACATTGGGGATATCGGATGTCAGCTCTTCAAGTCCCCGTTTTGTATCGCGCACCTCGAGCAGGTATTCGTCAATATGGATGGATGTAAACACATCATTGCGTACTACGCTCTCTGAAACGACGATGGCATCCTCGAAGTTATACCCCTTCCAGGGCATGAAAGCCACCTTCAGGTTCCTGCCCAGCGCAAGCTCGCCGGATTCCGTTGCATAGCCCTGCGTCAGGATCTGGCCCTTTTTGACCTTCTGGCCCTTGCTGACGATCGGGGTCAGGTTCACACAGGTGTTCTGGTTTGTTTTCCTGTATTTCGGAAGTTTATATCTTTTGATGTCATCGTCAAAACTTACAAACTTCTGATCCTCATTGCGGGAATAACGGATCACGATCTCGTTCGAATCAACAAATTCGACCGTGCCATCACCCTCAGCCACGACCAGCAGCCGGGAATCCCTGACAACGATGGGTTCAATGCCCGTGCCGACGATCGGTGCCTCAGGTCTTACAAGAGGGACAGCCTGCCGCATCATATTTGATCCCATCAACGCCCTGTTTGCGTCGTCATGTTCGAGGAAGGGGATCAGGCTGGCGGCAATTGAAGCGATCTGGTTGGGAGCCACATCCATCAATTCCACGGTTTCCGACTCTGCCAGGGGATAATCCGCATCATAGCGGGCCTTTACCTTGGGGTTCACAAAACTGCCGCCATTGTCTATGGGAGCATTGGCCTGGGCAATGATCTTGGCTTCCTCTTCTTCCGCGCTCAGAAAAATCACACCGCTGTTGCTGAGGTCTACCTTGCCTTCCGACACCTTGCGGTAAGGGGTTTCAATGAATCCAAGGTTATTGATCTTTGCATATACGCAGAGCGAAGAGATCAGCCCGATATTCGGGCCTTCCGGTGTTTCAATGGGACACAGCCGGCCATAATGCGTATAATGTACATCCCGGACTTCGAAACCCGCCCGCTCCCTTGAAAGCCCTCCCGGGCCCAGCGCCGACATCCTGCGTTTGTGCGTCATCTCGGCCAGGGGATTGGTCTGGTCCATGAACTGCGACAGCTGGTTGGTGCCGAAAAAGGAATTGATCACGGAAGAAAGGGTTTTGGAATTGATCAGGTCGACCGGGGTAAACACTTCATTGTCGCGGACATTCATCCTTTCCCTTATGGTACGGGCCATGCGGGCGAGCCCCACGCTGAACTGGTTAGACAACTGTTCCCCGACCGTTCTCACGCGCCTGTTGCTCAGGTGGTCGATGTCATCCACATCGGTCTTGGAATTGATAAGTTCGATGAGATACTTAATGATCTCGATGATGTCTTCTTTCGTAAGTACCTTGACATCCATTTCCGTGGAAAGTCCCAGCTTCTTATTGATCCTGTAGCGTCCCACTTCTCCCAGGTCATACCGTTTGTCCGAGAAGAACAGCTTGTCTATCACATCACGTGCAGTAGCTTCATCAGGCGGTTCGGAATTCCTGAGCTGCCTGTAGATATGCAACACGGCTTCCTCCTCGGAGTTGCAGGGGTCTTTCTGAAGGGTATTGTAGATGATGGCGAAATCCGCCAGGTTCTGTGATTCCTTATGCAGGAGAATGGTCTTGGCCCCCGAATCCACGATCAGGTCTATATGCTCATTTTCAATCACCGTTTCCCGGTCGATCACCACCTCGTTCCTTTCAATGGATACCACCTCGCCGGTATCCTCATCGACAAAGTCCTCCACCCATGACTTCAGGACGCGGGCGGCCAGCTTCCTGCCCACCACCTTCTTCAGGCCCGTTTTTGAAACCTTGAACTCATCGGCCAGGTCGAAGATCTCCAGGATATCCTTATCCCCTTCGTACCCTATGGCCCGGAGCAATGTGGTAACCGGAAGTTTCTTTTTCCTGTCAATGTAAGCATACATTACATTGTTTATATCGGTGGCAAATTCAATCCAGGATCCCTTGAAGGGAATGATCCTGGCAGAATACAGTTTGGTGCCGTTCGCATGAATGCTCTGACCGAAGAACACACCCGGTGACCTGTGCAGCTGGGATACCACCACCCGTTCGGCACCGTTGATGATAAACAGACCCCTTTCGGTCATGTAAGGAATGGTCCCCAGGTATACATCCTGGATAACGGTATCGAAATCCTCGTGTTCCGGATCCGTGCAATACAGCTTCAGCTTTGCCTTGAGGGGAACACTGTAGGTCAGTCCCCGTTCGATACATTCCTCTATGGAATACCTGGGCGGGTCAATCTGGTAGTCCAGGAACTCCAGGATGAAATTATTCCTTGTATCCGTGATGGGAAAGTTTTCACTGAAAACACGGTAAAGTCCTTCGTTCTTACGGCTTTCCGTTGTTGTTTCAAGCTGAAAGAATTCGGTAAAGGATTTTAGCTGTACTTCCAGAAAATCAGGATATTGTAATTGGTTCTTAGCGGCAGAGAAATTGATTCTTTCGTCTGTTTTTTTGACGGCCATGTATTTAAATATTTAAAGAACTTGATATACTGGTACTGAATATGAGAAAAGGCCTGGCGTTCCGGGACGGCCGGCCCCTGGTACAAACCCTGAAAGGAAGCAAACTATTTAAGTTCAACTTCAGCTCCGGCTTCTTCCAGTTGTTTTTTCAACGCTTCAGCTTCGTCCTTCGAAACACCTTCCTTGATGGGTGAAGGAACAGAATCAACAACCCCCTTGGCTTCTTTCAGGCCCAGGCCCGTCAATTCCTTAACCAGTTTTACGATCTGGAGTTTTGCCCCGCCGGGTGCGGTAAGGACCACGTCAAATGAACTCTTTTCTACAGCACCGCCGGCTTCCCCGCCGACAGCGGGTGCTCCTGCTACGGCTACTGTGGCTGCCGCAGGTTCGATCCCGTGCTTCTCCTTTAAAACACCCAGAAGTTCATTCACTTCTTTTACTGTCAGTTCTACAAGCTGATCTGCAATTTTGTTCACGTCTGCCATTGTTCTATTGTTTTAAATTGTATGAATTATCTGTTTTCTTCTTTCCCGGCAATTGTTTTCAGCACAGATGCCAGGTCAACGCCGCCTGCCTGGATCGCAGACAGGAGGTTTTTTACAGGTGACTGAAGCAGGGCGAGGACATCCCCCAGCAATTCCCCTTTGGACTTGAGCAGGGAAAGCATCTCAAGCTGCTGGTCACCGAGATATATTGATTCCTCAACAAATGCGGCTTTCAATACGGGCCGGTCATGTTCTTTCCTGAATTCCCTGATCAGCTTGGCCGGGACATTCCCGGTATTACAGAACATGATGGATGTTGAGTCTTTCAATGTATCGTAGAGATCTTCATAATTGCCGTCGGATTTTTCCATCGCTTTTTTCAGCAGAGTGTTTTTCACCATCACGAGTTCGATCTCCTTTTCAAAACATTTTCTCCTGAGATCCGATGTATCCGCAGCATTCAATTCCGAAATATCGGCAAGGTAAAAATGACTGGCATTATTGATCCGCTCAGCCAGATTATCAATCATGTTATTCTTCTCCTCGCTTCTCATGATGCTAATCCTCCGTGGTCTTGGTGTCGATTTTAATACCGGGGCTCATCGTACTCGAAAGATAGACGCTCCTCAGATAGGTTCCTTTGGCAGCCGCCGGTTTCAATCTGACGATGGTATTGAGAAATTCCCTGGCATTGTCCACGATCTGCTCGGGTTTGAAAGACGCCTTCCCTATCCTGGAATGGATGATTCCGAATTTATCCACCTTGAAATCTATTTTGCCTTTCTTAACATCTTCCACGGCCTTGCCTATGTCCATGGTAACAGTGCCGCTTTTGGGATTGGGCATGAGTCCGCGGGGGCCGAGGATCTTGCCGAGCTTACCCACTTTCCCCATCACAGGGGGCATGGTTATGATCACATCCATATCCGTCCATCCCTTCTCAATTTTGTCCACATATTCATCCAGTCCGATAAAATCCGCACCGGCTTTTTTTGCCTCTTCCTCTTTATCGGGCGTACAAAGTACGAGCACCCGGACTTCCTTACCGGTCCCGTGAGGCAGTGTTACCACCCCGCGGACCATCTGGTTGGATTTCCTCGGGTCAATGCCCAGCCTGACGTCAATATCCACGGACGAATCAAACTTTGTGGAAGTGATCTCCCTGAGCATGCCTGCAGCCTCACTTAGTTTATACAGCTTTCCCGCCTCTATCTTCTCCTGTGCAAGCTTTCTGTTCTTTGTCAGTTTCGTCATCGTGTTTCAGAGATTAAAGATTTGACGGGAAATCTCCCTGAACGGTGATCCCCATGCTGCGCGCAGTTCCGGCTACCATTTTCATGGCAGATTCGACGGTAAAGGCATTCAGGTCCGGCATCTTTTCCCGGGCGATTGTCTTTACCTGCTCCCATGAAACAGATGCGACTTTTTCCCTGTTCGATTCCGGGGAACCCTTTTTGGTCTTTGCCGCTTCAAGCAATTGAACGGCAACAGGAGGGGACTTCACAATAAAATCAAATGACTTGTCTGAAAAAACAGTAATGATCACCGGAAGCAACTTGCCCGCTTTGTCCTGTGTTCTTGCGTTGAACTGCTTGCAAAATTCCATGATGTTCACTCCCTTCGCACCCAGCGCGGGTCCTACCGGGGGAGATGGATTTGCAGCTCCTCCCCTGATCTGTAACTTGATTATTCCTGCTACTTCTTTCGCCATAATTTATTTCTACGATTTCCGGTTAATTATAAAAGCACTTTATTTATCCTTCTTTTTCAACCTGCATGAAACTCAGTTCCAGGGGTGTTTTCCTGCCGAAGATCTTTACCATCACTTTCAGCTTTTTCTTCTCCTCGTTCACCTCCTCAATGACACCCGTGAAACTGTTAAAGGGACCGTCGATGACCTTTACATTCTCTCCCACGAAAAAAGGAACATTGATCTCCTCTTCACTGGCGGCAAGTTCATCCACTTTCCCGAGTATCCTGTTCACTTCCGACATTCTGAGCGGTGTGGGAGCTTCTTCCCCCTTGGTTCCCAGAAAGCCTATGACGTTTGTAACATTTTTCAGGATATGGGGAACCTCTCCTACCAGGGAAGCCTCGATAAGCACATAACCGGGGAAAAAGTTTCGTTCCTTGCTTATCTTTTTCCCGCCGCGGATCTGGTAAACCTTTTCCGTAGGAATGAGAACCTGGGAAACATAATCCTGGAGATCGAGCCTGGACACCTCGCTCTCAATGAGTTCCTTCACTTTCTTTTCTTTCCCGCCGATGGCCCGGAGCACATACCATTTCTTTTCAATCTCACCCATTGATCTCAATTATTAAACATCAATAAAACAGGCTGTAAATAAATTCCATAATATTCCTGAAGCTCACGTCCATGGCGAAAACTATGAGGGCAATGATCACCGTGCCGATCATTACCACAATGGCACTGTTCTGCAGCTCCGATGTGGTCGGCCAGGATACTTTATGAATCAGTTCGTTCCAGGTCTCTTCAAAATATGCTCTGATCCGCATAATCTTCTATAATTTGCACGGGTGGAGAGATTCGAACTCCCGACCCTTGGTTTTGGAGACCAATGCTCTACCAGTTGAGCTACACCCGTAAGCCATTTTGTGGAAACACACCAAGAGTCCGGACCGCATGCCGGACCGAACCCTGGCCAATTTATTGAAAATTATCTTGTTATGGACTATTCAATAATTTCTGTTACCTGGCCGGCACCTACGGTGCGGCCTCCTTCACGGATGGCAAAGCGAAGGCCTTTGTTGATGGCAACCGGGTAGATAAGGTTTACGGTGATCTCTACATTGTCACCCGGCATCACCATTTCACGTCCCTCGGGAAGAATAATCTCCCCTGTAACATCAAGAGTCCTCAGGTAGAACTGTGGACGGTAATTATTGTGGAATGGAGTATGACGTCCGCCTTCTTCTTTTTTCAGTACATAAACCCCTGCCTTGAACTTGGTGTGCGGCGTAATGGATCCGGGCTTGGCGATCACCATCCCCCGCTTGATCTCCTTCTTGTCAATGCCCCGGAGCAGCAATCCTACGTTATCGCCTGCTTCACCGCGGTCAAGTATCTTGCGGAACATCTCGACACCCGTAATGACCGTCTTCTTTCCTTCCGCACCCAGACCGATCAGGTTCATTTCATCTCCGCTCAGGACCACGCCCGTTTCAATCCTTCCCGTGGCAACGGTTCCCCTTCCGGTAATGGAAAAGATATCTTCGACCGGCATCAGGAAAGCCTTGTCGATATCGCGGGTAGGTACGGGAATATATTCATCCACCGCAGCCATCAGCTCAACGACCTTTTCCTCCCACTTTGCTTCACCGTTCATGGCGCCAAGGGCAGATCCGTGAATCACGGGGGCATTATCCCCGTCAAACTCATAAAAATCGAGTAATTCACGAACTTCCATTTCGACAAGTTCGAGCAATTCCGGATCGTCGACCATATCCACCTTGTTCAGGAAAACAACGATTTTGGGAACGTTCACCTGCCGGGCAAGCAGGATATGCTCCCGTGTCTGGGGCATGGGGCCGTCCGTCCCGGCGACAACCAGGATCGCACCGTCCATCTGTGCGGCGCCTGTAACCATGTTCTTCACATAGTCGGCGTGTCCCGGGCAGTCTACGTGTGCATAGTGGCGATTTTCCGTCTCATACTCAACATGTGCCGTATTGATGGTGATCCCCCTTTCTTTTTCCTCGGGAGCATTATCAATGGAATCGAAATCCTTGATATTAGCCAGACCTTTCTTGTTCAGTACCATGGTAATGGCAGCAGTCAATGTGGTCTTTCCATGGTCAACGTGACCGATGGTACCAATATTGACGTGCGGTTTGGTCCTTTCGAATTTTTCTTTAGCCATAACAATTAAATATTAGAAAATTGAATATTTTATTTCATCATTCATCTTGAAAAAAGAGCCAATGACGGGAATTGAACCCGTGACCTCTTCCTTACCAAGGAAGCGCTCTACCCCTGAGCTACATCGGCCGCTCAGAGCGGGAAACGAGGCTCGAACTCGCGACCCCAACCTTGGAAGGGTTGTGCTCTTCCAACTGAGCTATTCCCGCCTGGTAAATGTGGATGCAGCTGGATCGGAGCATTTAATAACAGATGTGCCCTCGATGGTAAGATACCCTCTCACACCCACACTTTCGCGTGGGGAGAGCAGGATTCGAACCTACGAAGGCATCAGCCAGCAGATTTACAGTCTGCCCCAGTTGACCGCTTTGGTATCTCCCCTATTGTCAGAGCCAATGAAGGGACTCGAACCCCCGACCTGCTGATTACAAATCAGCTGCTCTGACCAGCTGAGCTACATTGGCACATCAAAGAACGAAGGGTGCGGAACACCCTTGAAAATCGGTTCGCAAATGTATAAATATTTTATTTATATCACAAAAAAAAAGTCCGCTTTATTTCAGGCCCTTCGGAGTTTTGTTTTACGCTTGATTATTTGCCTTCTAAGGGCTTCCACACAGAGGTCTGTGGATTCCTCAAATGTTTTACTTTGTTTCTTTGCAAACAGCTCTGTTCCGGGTATGGAAAGCCTGATTTCGACAACCTTGTTTTCCAGGTCCTGGGAACGGTCCAGCCGGAGAAAGACTTCCGCCCCGATTATGTCATCGTCATACTGGATCAGCTTTCTGATTTTCGAATCGATAAACGTCAGCAGTTTCTGATCTGCATCGAACCGGATTGAATGAATCTTGATATCCATAATTGATCCTTTTTTTATGCCCTTGGATGAGCTTGTTTATATATAGAAACGAGTTTTTTAAAAGTTGTGTGCGTATAGACCTGTGTCGCTGAAAGGCTGGCATGGCCCAGCAGTTCCTTGATCGCGTTCAGGTCGGCGCCGCGGTTCAGCATATGGGTGGCAAAAGTATGTCTCAGCACATGGGGGCTCCTTTTATCCATGGTGGTGACCAGCCTCAGATAGGAGGTAACCACCCTGTATACGAATTTCGGGTATATCGGAAGGCCCCTGTCGGTTATGAAAAAACAGGTATACCCCCGGTCCGGGTACTCCTGTTCCCTGAGCCTGATATATTCCCGGAATGCTTCAAGGTAAGCCCTGTCGAACGGGATGATCCTCTGTTTGTTGCGTTTGCCTGTAACCCGGATGCTCAATTCGTGCAGGTCTATGCTGCTGTCCTCAAGGCCGATCAGTTCGGATTGCCGCATTCCCGTAATATAAAGAACCTCGATGATGAGCCTGTTGCGGATCCCCTTGAAATCATTCCCGAACCGGAACCCCTCGAGCAGTAAATTCATCTTCTCCTCTTCCACGAAACCGGGCAGCTTTTTATCCGGTTTCGGGCTCAGCACCTTATTCATGGGATTCCTGCGGATGATCTGTTCCCTCATTAAATATTTATAGAATGATTTTAGCGTGCTTATTTTCCTGTTTACGGTTCTTGCGGACCGGCCTGATTCCATCATATGTACCACCCAGGAACGTACGCCCCTGAAATCGGTTGACGCCAGGTCAACCTGACCGTCGGGGCCACCGAGGAAAACTTCGAATTGTTCAAGGTCTGTTGCGTATGATACAATGGTATGTTCCGAATACCTCTTTTCGAATCGGAGATAATTCAGGAACGATTTCTTATAATCCATAAAGTCTGCAGGGAATCGGTTATTAAACCGGCAAAATACCAAGGTCATTAAACGGAGGAACGAGCTGTGGTTCTGATGTTTTTATTACTGGTCCAGGTCCTGTAATTTCTGAATGTACATTGCACGCTTCTTAACCTGCCGTTTTTTTACAGAGGGTTTGACATATGCCTGCCGTCCTCTCAGCTCCTTAATAGTGCCTGTCTTTTCAAACTTTCTTTTAAACTTTTTTAAAGCGCGCTCAATGTTCTCACCTTCTTTGATCGGAACAACAATCATGACTTGCTTTTTTATTGAGCCGCAAATTTATAAATTTTCATTAACAAATTACAAATTCCCCGGGACATAATCCAGACCCGGAATGATAAAAAAAGTTAAAAAGTCATCTGGAAATTTCCAGGTACGGAAGTATCCTTATGAATACGTCCGGGGGAAGGAGATGGTTCTCGGATATTTCACTTAAATCCCGGAAAGCCCCCATTGTGTTGCGGTAAGAGATCAATGAAGCAGCCTGGTAGGGGTCGAGGTAGGGATGCATGGACAGTACGGATTTTTCAACCCTGTTAAGGTCCATCGGCCGCAATCCGCCGGGGTCCGCATAAGTGCATCTTGTAAGTTCATCGAACTGTGCATCGGAAAGTCCGTAAACCTCCCTCAGCTGGTGCGCGGAATAAAAGCCTCCGAGCAATTCACGGTATTTGACGATGCGCCCTGCAAAAACCGGTCCTATGCCACGGACGGACTTAAGCGCTGTGGTATCGGCAAGGTTCAGGTCAAACCTTTCGGTCACCGGGACAGCCCGTTCTGCCCGGCCGGGTCGAACAGGCCCGGGATTCCCCGCCGGAGCAGGAAGGCCGGGAACCCTGTTGCGGACGGGATCCGGACGCCCCGTTTCAATCGCGATAAAGGGTTCCAGCAGGGTATAATCCTCCCTGGTCATCCCGTAAATTTTCAGCAGGTCTTCCTTTCTGTCGAACCTTCCTCCCTTATTCCTGTAATTAATGAGGATTTGCACCGTCCTCCCGGGTATGCCCAGGGAAACCAGTTCGTCATAGCCTGCCGTATTCGGATCGAAGGGGTAATAATGTATGGAATCCCGGGCTGCCCCGGCGGGCGGGCCGGTCTCCGTTGCCGGCATCCCCGTATCCGGAGGGACCGGCCGGATGAATACCGGCAAAAAGATCCTCAGCAGGATCGCAGCCCACAAAAGAATGACCAGTACCAGGAATCCGTTCCTTTCACCGCTTGTAAAGGAAAGGTATTCCCTGAGGAATCTTCGCAGCATATGAATATATCAGAACCGGATAAGTCCGATGGCGTTCAGAAATACAAGCGCAATGCCCAGTGGTACAACAAACCTGACCAGGAAAACAAACAGGGGATAAAGCCTGATCCTGTAACGTCCCCCGCTCGACATTTCCGCCCGGCGCTTATCCCGGGCATAGAACCAGCCGACAAAAACGACAATAAAGAATCCTCCGAAAGTAAGAAGGAAAGAGGGGGATCCATTGAACAGGTCGAAAATGTTGTTCCCCCCGATTTTAAATCCCGACAGGGGCCCCCAGGACATAGTGCACAGGAGGCCCAGCAGGCCTATGGAAAAAGCAGCCAGATATGTGGCCTTCCTGCGGTGCAGGCCCAGCTCTTCCGCAAAATAAGCCACGACCACCTCCAGCACGGAAATTGTCGAAGTCAGGGCTGCCAGGCATAAAAGCAGGAAAAAAAGCATGGCCCAGAATGCCCCGATCGGCAACTGCTGGAAGATCGCCGGAATTGTGATATAGACCAGTCCGGGGCCCGAATCCGGGCTGATGCCGAAAGCGAAAACGGCAGGGAATATGGCCAGGCCGGCGACCACGGCTACAAAAGTGTCGGCAACGGCCACGCTGACCGCCGTTGTGGTCAGGTTTTCCTTTTTTGGAATGTACGAGCCGTAGGTAATGAGCGTCCCCATCCCCACGGATAGAGAAAAGAAGGCATGACCCAGGGCTTCGACGATGTTGGCCGGCGTGAGCTGGCTGAAATCCGGGTTGAACAGGAAGGCCACCCCTTCCCTGGCCCCTTCAAGCGTTACGGAACGTATTACCAGGACCGTAAGGAGCACCAGCAGCAAGGGCATCAGGATCTTTGTATATTTTTCTATTCCTTCCCGGATCCCTGAGATCACTATCCATGCGGTCACGGCCATCATGACAATGAACAGGATAACCGGCTTCCATGTCCCCTTCAGGAAGGCAGCATAGCTGCCGGTGAAATAATCCGTAAGCTCGGCGGTGGACATTTCCCCGAATCCGAACTTCCCGGGAAATATAAGCCATCTCAGCGATTCTATCATGTATCCCAGCGTCCATCCGGCCACCACGGCGTAAAATGCGAGGATTATGAAGGCGGAGACCACACCTTGGATCCCCACAAGGAACCATGGCCTGCGGGGGGCCAGGGACTTGAACGAGCCGACTGCGTTTTTCTGCGCACCACGCCCGATCAGGAATTCCGACATCATCACCGGCGTGCCTATCAGGGCAATGCAGAACAGGTATACGACAAGGAATGCACCCCCGCCGTTTTCGCCCGCTATATAGGGGAAACGCCAGATGTTGCCAAGGCCTATGGCAGATCCCGCAGTGGCGGCAATGATCCCGAACCTGCTGGTAAAACTGTCTCTTCCTGAATTCGGTGTAACTGCCATATGCCCTTAATGGTGATTTCCGGGGAATCTCGCAACCGGCTTAATTCCGGTCAATGCAGTTCAGGTCCTCAAAAGCGGTCTTCAGGCGTTCGACTACGTGCTTTTCCCCTTCACGAAGCCAGGCCCGCGGATCGTATTTTTTCTTGTTGGGCTTGTCCGCACCCTCAGGATTCCCGATCTGTCCCTGGAGATAATCCCTGTTGGCAGCCTCGTAAGCCCTGACCCCGTCCCAGAAGGCCCATTGCGTGTCCGTGTCTATGTTCATCTTGACCACCCCGTAGCTGACCGCTTCACGGATCTCCTCCCGGCTTGAGCCGGACCCCCCGTGAAAGACAAAGTTGACGGGTTTTTCCGGAGTATTGTACTTTTCCTGTATGTAACGCTGGGAGTTCTGGAGGATTACCGGGGTCAGCTTGACGTTCCCCGGCTTGTAAACGCCATGTACGTTTCCAAAGGCCGCCGCAATGGTGAAACGGTCACTTATCTTCCCGAGTTCCTCGTAGGCATATGCCACTTCCTCCGGCTGGGTGTACAGCCTGGCGTTGTCAACGCCGGAATGATCCACCCCGTCTTCTTCACCCCCGGTAACGCCCAGCTCGATCTCGAGGGTCATCCCCATCCTGCTCATCCTTGCAAGGTATTTCTTGCATGTTTCGATATTTTCCTCGATGGGTTCCTCTGAAAGATCAAGCATATGGGAACTGTAGAGGGGCCTCCCCCATACCTCGAAATGTTTTTCCCCGGCATCAAGCAGTCCGTCTATCCAGGGAAGCAATTTCTTTGCAGCATGGTCGGTATGTATGATCACCGGGACTCCGTAAATGGAGGCCAGGTGGTGAATGTGCTTGGCGGCGATGGTCGCGCCGGCAACAGAAGCCTGCTGATTCGAATTGTCGAGTGATTTGCCTGCCCAGAAGGCCGAACCGCCGTTCGAAAACTGTATGATCACAGGAGAGTTCACAGTTTTTGCAGCCTCCATCACTGCGTTTACGGAATTGGTGCTTACGGCGTTTACCGCGGGTATGGCAAATCCGTTTTCCTTTGCGTTCCGGAAGACTTTCTGTACATCTTCCCCGGTGACTACCCCGGCCTGTACTACATCTAAGACTTTTGCTGACATTTGAGGATTTTTTATGGTGTTAATATTTTTTTGCCTTGGGTTTACGATTCGCAAAAATACTAAGTTCGGGCATAAAGTAAAAACAGAAGTTGAATTATTTAAAAAGGGTATCCTATGGCGAGATTGAACTGCGGCGATAATAAGGATTCCTGAAGGGGGATCCAGCGCTCCCCTTCTGCGGCCGAAGGATCACGGGTCTTAAAGCCCAGGTCAAGGCGAAATATAAAATAGGAAAAGTCCATCCGCAGTCCCAGTCCCGTGCCCACCGCAATATCCCTGTAAAAACTGTTCAGGGCGAATTCCGCTCCTTCCCTTTCGTCTTCAGGGGTAAGGGACCAGATGTTCCCCGCATCGACAAACAGCGCACCCTCCAGCAGCCAGAACAGCTTGAAACGGTATTCCATGTTGGCTTCCAGCTTTATGTCCGCAGTCGTATTGGGGTAGCGGCTGACCGTACCGCTGTAGGACCCCGGGCCAAGATTTCTCACCTGCCAGGCCCTGATCCCGTTCGCCCCCCCGGAGAAGAACTGCTTCTCGTAAGGGATGGCCACGGAATTGCCATAGGGGTATGCGATCCCGCCAAAAAACCGGTATACGACACTGCTGTTCTCACTGAGGAAATTGAAATACCTGAATTCCACCTCTCCTTTCAGGTACTGTGCAAATTCGTTTCCAAGCAGCTTGTACCTCCCGAGGGAATCCTGCTCCCGGTTTGCAATGTTTGCAATGCCCGAGAGGAGCAGGCCCGTCGATTCGAAATGGGTGCGCAGGTAAATAAAATCCCTGGCTTTCTGTATATCCTGGTTGGAATAGATCCAGCTGTAGGATATGCCGAGTATGAGCCTGTCCTCAAAACTGTGCTTCAGATAGGTGGCACGGATGCTGTCGACAAAGTCCCGGGAGACATCGATCATCTTCACGAAGTTCAACTGAAGGGGGTTGACAATATGTGTGGTATAGTCGTTCCCCTGCCAGTTATACCCGAAGGTGGTGTTGAATACGGATCGCGTATAATCCGGCCTTCGCTGGTAATTGTAGGATATGGAAGTATTTGTCTTGGGATTGAACTTCCTGATGAATTGTTCCGTTCTGAACGGAAGCAAAAAGGTGGGCAGGTTTATCCTGGCTTCTGTACCCAGCTCTATCATATTGCCATAGCCCGTTTCCTTGACCTCGCGTATGGTCTCGACGGCTCCGGAAACCCTGAACTGAAAATTTTCGGCACCGCCGAAAAGGTTCCTGTGCTGATAGCTCAGATTTCCTCCCATTCCTATGTTTCCGGACGAGTTGGTCCCTTCGAGTTCCACGGCATAGGATTGCAGTGTGGCCGGGCTCAGCTGTATGTGACAGTTCAGGGGATAATCATCCCGGATATAAGGGTCCGACGGATTCTCCTCCTCGAATACAATGTTCACAAGTTTGTATATCCTGAGGGAGGAAAGGTGCTTATGGCTCTGTTCTACCATTTCGTAATCGTACAGCTCGCCCGGGATGATGTATACCGACTGGGAAACGATGCCCGGATTGGCCTTCAGATCCCCCTCGAAAAGGAAATCGTACCCCTTGTACTCAAGCCGGTTAAGTCTTTCGAGATAGGCCTGGTTATCCTCCATGGCCTGCTGGGGGTCGTACCCGGGATAGATGTACACCTTCTCCACCCTGTATTTGCGGTGCGGGACGACATTATAATAGCCGTCACCGGTGGGCAGGATATACTTCCGGACCCCGATTGTCAGATCGACCTGTCCGGAATTCAGTGAACTGTCCACTTCATAATATATATAGTCCTTGTTGAACCTGTAATACCCCCGCCTCCTGAGCCTTTTTTCGATCCGGTCCCTTTCCTCCTGCATCCGGTCCACATCCAGCAGGTCTCCGGGAACGATCAATGAATTGACGGAATCGGGCAGGATGAGCGACCGGAGCGTGGTATCTTCAAGATGATAACGCACTGACCTTATCCTGTAAGGTTCCCCTGCATTGATTTCATAGGAAACACGTGCCTTGCGGCGCCTGAAAGTAACCGTATCGCCGACCCTGGCATGGTAATACCCCCTGTTCCGCATATAGAGCCCGAGCTGTTTATTGTTCCTTTCTGCCTCGTAGGGATCGTACAGAACGGGTTCTTCCCCGATCTTCCTCAGCCAGCGGTTAAGCCCGTTGTCCTTTTCCCCGGACAGGTTGTACAGGCCGAGATAAAACCTGACGCCAAGGACCTTCTTGTTGGGCCGGGGCCTTATGTAGGAATCCATTTCCCTGACGTGTACATCGGGGTCGTCCGCCTTCAGCCTGTATTTTCCGAGCAGGTAACGGTCTTCGGGCACATGTCTGGTGCTGCTGCATGAAGCCATCAGGAGGGCCACAATACCTGCCAGGACGGCCGGCATCCTGAAGCCTTGGGTATGAATCGCGGGGAGGTGCAATGATCCGGATTATTCTTATCTTGGAAGCAAATATAGGTATCTTTGATTATGTTGAGCAAAAACAGGAAAAAGTTAATCAAAGGTCTTTCACAAAAAAAAATACGCCGGTCGGAAGGCCTGTTCGTCGCGGAAGGGGACAAGCTACTGAAGGAATTGCTCGGAACTTCTCCCGGCGACAGCCAGGGTTTCAGGATTCACAGCATAGTGGCAACCCGGGAATGGCTGGAAGAAAACCGGGACGGGATTTCAGGCCCCTGCGAAGTCATTGAAACAACCTTCGGTGAGCTCAGGCAGGTCTCTTCCCAGCAGACACCGGACCGGGCACTTGCGATCGTTCGTATTCCGGATCAGCAGTGGGAATCCGCAACGATCCGCAGGGGGCTCAGCATCGGCCTGTACAGGCTTCAGGACCCCGGCAATATGGGAACCATCATCCGCATTGCCGACTGGTTCGGAATAAGGTCTGTCATATGTTCGGCGGATTCCGCGGACCTCTACAACCCGAAAGTCATCCGGGCAAGCATGGGCTCCTTCCTGAGGGTCCGTGTATATCACAGGGACCTTCAGGAGACGCTCGCGGAATTAAAGGCCGGCCCGGATTACCGGGTATATGCGACGGTAAGGGAAGGCGACGATCTTTTCAGGAGCCGGGTCGCCGGGCCCGGATTACTGTTGATGGGAAACGAATCGCAGGGCCTTGAGCCCGGGCTCCTCAGGCTTGCCGACAGCAGGCTGAGCATCCCGTGGCACGATCCCGGATCACATGCGGAATCCCTCAATGTCGCCGTGGCCGCGGCCATTTTCTGTGCGGAATTCAGGAGGCAGGGCGTGTGATGCTCATTCGAAATAAAAACAGAGCATAACGAGATAGGAAGTCAGACGGTCTATGGAATACACGTACTTCCCGGTGCCCGTGCCCGGACCGTCGGGATCGTGCACGAGGACATCCCTGAAGCCTGCCGATACCTTCAATTCGGGAGAGAACTTGAAGTACTGCAGAAAGAAGTCGATCCCGAATCCCCCTTCAATGTAAAAATCAAGAGGCTCCAGCCTGACATGCACTCCGCTTTCGCTGTCATAATCCTTCCGCGCCGCCATGTCATACCGGGTGTTGAAGCCTCCTATAAGATATGGCCTGTAGTTGTTCACCCGCCTCGACTTGTACTTGACGAGAAGAGGAAAATCCAGGAAATTCGACTCGAGGGTCTGCTTGTCCATAAGCTGGCTGTTGTCGTCGTAATAGTACAGCGAGCGGGATCCGAAGGTAATGCCGGGCAAAAAGCGCAGGGTGAATACATCCCCCATCCTCAGGTCGGAGACGATGCTGACCTGGAAACCCGGGTTGGGCCGGCTGACGTCCGCAAAAAGCATGGTATCCGGGGTAAGGTCGGGCCGCCGGAACCCGAAATCCATTTTATTCAGCCCCACCATGAACCCGAAATGTATCCATTTGTCGTCATAATTCAGCTTATTGGGCACCTTCTTCACCTGTCCGGATACACAGGCGGCAAAAAGCAGAAGTACGGTTAACGGAAAAAGCCTTTTCACTCGTTCAGGATTTTCTCAAGGCTTGTCAAATAACTCTTTTTTACATCGCTTATAAATCCGAATGATACGTCGTCGATCCGCAGTTCTCCCTTGGTTACATGACCGAGTGCGGAAAAGGGAAGTTTCCGGTCCATCATATGATCGATGAATGCCGTCTCCCCGGAAAGATTTACCGTGACTACGATGCGGCTTTGCGATTCCCCGAACAGGAATGCATCCTGGCGGATCTCGGCGGGGCAGGTGATGTCGAATCCCAGTTCGCGCGGCATGGCCGATTCAACCAGCGTGACATAAAGCCCGCCTTCCGAGACATCGTGTGCGGAGCGTATCATTCCCCCCCGGATCAATCCTTTCACAGCCTCCTGGACCACGTATTCGGATTCCAGGTCGAAATGGGGCGGCGGACTTTCCTTTACCCCGGCGATGCTGTACAGATACTGCGAGCCCGCAAGGTCGTTCACGGATTTGCCGATCAGGAAAATGACATCTCCCTTTTCCTTGAAATCGAGCGACATCATATGGCCCTTGTCCCTGACGATCCCGAGCATACCTATTACGGGTGTCGGATGCACGGGCTCCGTCTTTCCCTTCGTGCTGGCCTGGTTGTAAAAACTGACATTCCCGCCCGTAACCGGCGTGTTGAACTTCCGGCAGGCTTCGTCCATGCCTTTAACGGCCTCGACAAACTGCCAGTATACCTCCGGGTTATAGGGATTGCCGAAATTCAGGCAGTTTGTGACGGCCAGCGGCTCCCCGCCGCTGCAGACTATGTTCCTGGCCGCCTCCGCCACCGCCATCATGGTCCCGGCCTTCGGATCCGCGTGTACATAGCGTGAATTGCAATCGGTTGTAAGGGCAAGAGCTGTGTCCGTGCCCTTTATGTTTACCAGCCCTGCGTCGGCGGGAAAGTTGGTCGACATGTTATTGGTCCGTACCATAGTGTCGTATTGCTCGGCCACCCATCTTTTCGAGGCAATGTTCGGATGGCTGATGAGTCTGAAGGATACCTCCTTCAGGTCCCCGGGTTCGGGAACATCGTCCATGCTGAACCTGCCGTATTCCTTGAAATAGGCCGGTTCCCTGTATTCCCTTTCGTATACGGGAGCTCCGCCCCCGAGTACCAGTGACGAGGCCGGTACCTCCGCCACAGGTTTCTTGTCCATGTAAAACTCCAGTTTGTCCCCGCCGGTGACCTCTCCGATAATGCTGCAGTTCAGGTCCCATTTCTCAAATATCTTTTCAACAATCCCTTCCCTGCCCTTTTCCACGCAAACCAGCATTCTTTCCTGGGATTCCGACAGAAGTATCTCCCAGGCCTCCATATTCTGCTGCCGGAGGGGAACTTTTGCCAGATCGATCCGCATCCCGCTGCCCCCCCTGGCCGACATCTCGGAGGTGGAGCAGATAATGCCGGCTGCGCCCATATCCTGCATGCCTATGACGGCGCCGCTCCGGTTCAGTTCGAGGGAGGCTTCCAGCAGTAGCTTTTCCATGAAAGGGTCGCCTACCTGTATCGAAGGGATATCGTCCGAGGAATCCTCCGTGATATCCGCAGAAGCGAACGTAGCACCGTGTATGCCATCCTTCCCTGTGGAGGAGCCCACGATATATACCGGGTTGCCCGCCCCTCTGGCAACGGCCGAAATCATCTCCCCCTGTTTTACAAGTCCTACGGACATGGCGTTAACGAGAGGATTTGTATTGTAACAGGGATCAAAGGACACTTCGCCTCCCACCACCGGCACGCCAAAGGAATTCCCGTAATCACCTATTCCCTTTACAACGCCCCTGACCAGCCACCTGGTACGGTCCAGCTCCGGATCCCCGAAACGGAGCGAGTTAAGCTGTGCAACAGGTCTTGCACCCATGGTAAAGATGTCGCGGTTGATCCCCCCCACACCGGTGGCAGCGCCCTGGTAGGGCTCTATGGCACAGGGATGATTGTGCGATTCGATCTTGAAGGCACAGCCCCACCCGTTCCCCACATCCACCAGGCCGGCATTTTCCTCACCCGCCCCGACAAGCAGATGCTCCCCGTCACGGGGAAGGGTCCGGAGCCATCTGATGGAGTTCTTGTACGATGCATGTTCCGACCACATAACGGAATAAATCGACAGCTCGGTAAAGTTCGGTGTCCTGCCCAGGAATCCCCTGATCATCTCGAACTCCGCGGAAGCCAGGCCCAGTTCTTTTGCAGTTTGTACGGTCACATCCATGAAAGGAGAATTTTGGATTTCTACAGTGGACAAAGATAGTATTAAATCAGTTACAATCTCAGCGGGCGGACCCGGATCAGAACCTGTTCACATACCCGACGTGGATCTTTGCTTTTCCAATGTTCACGGGATTGCCGAATTGCCTTCCAAGGGCATAATCAAGCAGGAAAATGCCGGCGCCCGTGCGGAGCTGCAGGCCGGTCCCGAACCCCAGGGGAAAATCATGGCTGAAATCGTCTTCGAGGGATTTCTCATAGTAACCTCCGTCAAAAAAAACATAAACCGCAGAATTCTTTTCAAACAGGAACCTTGCCTCGACGGTGCCCAGGCCGTATGCCGATGCACGAATGGAATTTTCGTCCACTCCCCTGATGGAACGGATCCCGCCCAGCCTGAAAAGCTCATTCTCAAACAGGTGATCGTTCCGGATAAACCCGGTCCTGGAGACCAGGTGCACTACAAAGCGGCCGGATATGATGTGGAAAAAGGAAACAGCGGCGGTTGACCGCACCTTCGTGGTGTTCATATCCACGCCCTCGTACGCGATATCCGGTATACCGGCATTTTCCCGGATCTTCCTGGACCCGATCCCGAGCCGGGCCTGTATGTCCCAGCCGCTTGCCGGATTATAGGGGTAATCCAGGTTGTTAAAAGCCAGGCCGAGCCCGTACATGCTGCTGGTGACATCCGTAAGGGACGGAAGGTTCACCGGATTTTCAGGCCCGTACGAACCGATTACAGAGGAGCTGAAATAATCGTAAAATATGCTGAAATAGCTGCTTCCTCCCAGGTAAAACCTCAGATCGGCCACGGGATTAAGGGTCAGGAATGATGTGTCCTGTTTGAGCAATTGAAAATTAAAACCCAATCCGGCCACGGAAGAAAAAACATACGGATATGCCCCTTGAATGTCAAGGTTCTGGGTCAGGGGTTCCGGGGAGCTCCATCCGAAATAGAACGACTCTCCACGGCCGAAAGAGTTGACCAGGAAAAGATTGAGGTCTCCCGTAACCAGGATCTTCCCGGTGTGCTCATGATCCGCCAGTATCCCTATGATCCCGTTCACCCGGTTGGCCCTGGTCTGCCTTAAATAAGCGTAAACATCCGCCCCTCCCCTGAAAAATTCAAGTTCACCCGGACGGATCTCTTCCAGGAAAGCCGATTCCCGTATGCGTGCGGACATCTTCCTGATCCGTTCTTCATTGTAAGGCGAGCCGGATTCGATCCCGGTAAGCCTCTCAAGGTAGGCGGGGTGGATCTTCACCTCCCCCTTGATGTGCAAACTGTCAAAAAGGTACAAGCCGTTTTTCCTGACCTTCAGCTGTCCCGATATCCGGTCATCCCTGATTTCCATGCTGTCTATATAAACCGAGGCAAAGGGATAGCCCGTATTTTCATAGTAAGTGACCAGCTTTTCCCGCATCCCTGCCAGTTTTCGCACCCCGGTATACCCCGATGAAAATCGTCCTGGCCTGATGCCGGCCCTGCGCAGTGTTTGCCTGTCAAGGGAATCAAATGAAAGCCTGCCCCAGGACATCCTGGGCCCGGGCCGGACATATGCACTGACATCAAGGGAATCAAACACCAGGCTGTCAACCGAAACAGCCAGGAATCCCTGTTCATGGGCCGCACTCACCGATTCCCCGAGAATCCTGTATATCTGCATGGAATCCCCGGCGATCACCGGCCTCCGGGGTATTCCCCTGATCTCCGGCCCGTCTCCCGTAAGTATATTCAGGGAGTATTCCTGTGCGGACAGGGGATGCAGAAGCATAAGGCAAAGCACAGTATGGATGAGTTCGCGGGACAAACCGGGCAGGAATACAACTTTCCATTATAAACGCGGAAAAAAGACGAATATTTTTCCGGACCGCCCTGGCGGGCATCACTGGTTGAAAAAATCCTGCTTCCGGATCACTTCCAGGTATTGCTCCGAGAAATGGACATTGTCCTTCCGGGTATACCTGTTGTCCGTGAACACCTGCGCCAGCGTTTCCTTCCTGTTCTCCTCGAGCAGTTCGCGCGTCAGTTCCGAAGCCTCCCTTTCGGCATAGATCCCGTCAATGTCCCGGGCAGAAAAATCCCGGTAGGTTTCCTCGTGTACGACCGCCTTTTGCGGCAGCCTTTCGGTCAGCGGCGGTGTCTCCGCAGGATATCCCAGCACCATGGCTGCAACCGGCACGACCCCCCGGGGAAGGCCAAGAATATCTATGATCCTGCCGGCCATATACGTGGCTGTCCCGAGATAACAGATGCCCAGCCCGGATGCCTCCGCCGCCAGGGCGACATTCTGCGAGGCAAGAAGCGCGTCAATGGATGCAGTAAAAAAGGAAAGAAAATTATCGTATCCCGGTTCCGCCCTGCGCTGCCGGCACCATTTGTTAAAACGGTTGAAATCGGCGCAGAAAGTAATGTGTACCGGCGCCTGGAGCACCATGTCCTGTCTGAAGTGGGCTTCCCATAATTGTTCCCTTAGATCCTTCTTCCTTGTTACGATCATGCTGTATACCTGCATATTGCCGGTAGTGGATGCCCGGCTGCCGGCTTCGAGTATCCTTTCCATGACCTCAGAGGGAATGTCCCTGTCCGTGTACTTCCTGATAGACCTGTGATTCAGAATCGTTTGTATCATAACTGTGCATTATGAGGGTTCAGATGGCAAAACTAAAAATATTCCCCGAAAATGCTTTTAACAATTGTATAACACCGTCCAATTAAAAAAAAATTGTAATTTTAACATCTCACAAACCTGATAAAAGAGATGAAAAAGGCAAAAGTAGTTTTGGTTTTACTCGTTATCTTGTTTGCGCTGGCATCATCGGCCTGCAATAAGAAACTTTGTCCTGCCTATGCCAAAGCCGATACGGAGCAGGCAGAAAGGGGGTAAGGAAGACAGGGTCTGTGAAATGCAGGTCTTTAATACAGAAATTTTTGATTTATCCAGGACGGGGCATTCGGTGATCGAAATGTCCCGTTATATTTAAGGAGGCATTCCGTAACCATTGTTGCTGTAGAACGGACATCCTCAATCCCGTGGGAAACAATGAAAAGATGGATACTCGGCATATGTTTTTACCTGTTGCCCGGTGCTGCAATGTTTGCACAGGGGGAACTTCTGGAACAACCGAGGATCTTCTACCGGAATGAAAGGTCCCTGGGACTCATGCTGAATTCCAACGGCTTCGGCGCCGGCGGCCGTTATGCAAAACGGATAAATGCACGCAGGAAAACCATATACGAGATCAACCTCGCCAGCATAAAACATCCCAAAGAAGTAAAGATCAGTAACAATTACAATTATAAAAGCCGGAGCTTTGTTTTTGGCAAGGTGAACAGTTTTGTCAATATCCAGGGTGGCTGGGGCAAGCAATTCGAGATGTTCCGCAAAATTGACCGCGGGGGCATTTCCATCCGCCGGTATTTTTCGGTCGGCCCGGCTCTCGGCATCCTGAAACCCATTTATTACGAAGTTATAAAAACCGTATCGGGCGGTTATAACGAAGCCTACCTTGAGGATGAAAAATTCAGTGCGGACATGTTCCGGGACAACATCTACGGGAAAGCCTCTTTCTTCAAGGGGATCAAGGAAATCTCCGTGGTCCCGGGAGCCTATGCCAGGGCCGGGGTGTCGTTCGAGTACAGTACGAGCGATGTCACCATCCATGCGCTTGAAACGGGCGTGTCGCTGGATCTGTTTCCGAAACGGATCGAGATCATGGCCACCGACATTGAGAAAAACAATTTCTTTTTCCTGACACTGTTTGTCAGCTACCGCTTCGGCAGGGTGGTCGATGCACGCGGAATAATGGATGCAGACGAGCTGATCTATTAGATTTCTTACCTCACTTTCTTCTTTGAAGAATTGCATTTTATATATATGTTTGCAATCGCAAATTATATTTATTTGCTTTCGCAAATCATAATTGTTTGCTTTCGCAAATTTTAATTGTTTGCTGCCGCAAAAAAAAGAGTTAACCAAAAAAAATAACACGAATCATGGCAAAAATCAAAGTTGCGATCAATGGCTTCGGAAGAATCGGAAGGAATGTCTACAAACTGGCCCTGGAGCACCCTGAACTGGACCTTGTCGGCATCAATGACATTACCGATACCAAAACGCTTGCCCACCTGCTGAAATATGATTCCACCCAGGGGAAATTCGCCGGAGAGGTATCCTGGAACGAGGAATCCATCATCGCCAACGGTATGAAAACAAGGGTCACGGCCGACAGGAGCCCGGCCTCCATAGGCTGGGCCGAAACGCCCGATGTGGTCATTGAGTCAACCGGAGTATTCAGAACCAAGGAAGGCCCCAAGGGCGGGTACGGGGATCACCTTAAGAACGGAGCCAAAAAAGTCATCCTTACGGTCCCTGCAAAGGACCAGATCGACAATATGATCGTGCTTGGCGTGAATAACAACGCACTGAGACCCGGGGACGATTGTGTCTCGAATGCATCATGCACCACGAACTGCATCGCTCCCATTGCAAAAGTGTTGAACGACAGTTTCGGCATCGAAATGGGATACATGACCACGATCCATTCCTATACGAACGACCAGATGCTGCTTGACGGTCCCCATTCCGATCTGAGAAGGGCACGTTCCGCAGCCCTTTCCCAGGTCCCGACAACCACCGGGGCGGCCAAGGCGGTAGGCAAGGTCATCCCGGAACTGAAGGGAAAAATGGACGGGATCTCGATCAGGGTGCCCACGCCGACCGGCTCGCTGGTCGACCTTGTCGCGATACTGGCGAAGGAGGCCGGCATAGAGGATGTGAACGCTGCCATGAAAGCGGCCGCCGGAGGCCCCATGAAAGGGATCCTCGAATATACGGAAGACCCCATTGTCTCCGTGGATGTCATTCACAACACGCATTCAAGCATCTTCGATGCGCTGAGTACTATGGTCAACGGGAAAATGGTCAAGGTGCTGTCGTGGTACGATAACGAATGGGGTTACTCCTGCAGGGTGGTCGACCTGATCCTGAAACTCTTCGAATAATCTACCGGCTGCGGTTTCACAGGACCCGTTCAGTCATTCATATTCTTCTTCCTCGTCCATGAATTCCCTGAACTCAAAAGGAAGGTCAACCGTTTTCTGGTAATGCTGCCCGAGCTCTTCTATCGATTCGTCATCGATCTCATAGAACCAGACCACCTTAACGGTCTTATTATCGCCGCTGAGCCGCCTGATTTCACGCAACAGTTCGAGTATGTATTTTGAGGACCCCGAATTGACATATTCAAGCCTGAACTCGAACTCCGTTTCGGCTTCCGTTTCGCCGAAATACTGGTCGATCCAGTTGAAAATCCTGGCATAGAACACATCCGGATCTTCGGGTATGGATCTTCCTGACATTGACAACTTCCTGTTCTCAGCATCAAGTATTACATGCGGAGTGTTGGAAGTTGGAGGAATCTCAAGATTTTCCATACCCAAAATTACTGATTTTTTTCATTCATAGTGCAGTGCAAGTATGGGATCCAGTTTGCTCGCTTTCTGCGCCGGCATGAATCCCGAGGCAATCCCCACCAGAAAACACAGCACCACGCCGAGTATGATCCATCCCCAGGGCACGAAAAAGGAAGTTCCGACAAGCAGGCTCACGAGGTTACCCACAAGAATTCCGAGTATGATCCCGATGGCACCTCCCATCTGTCCGATCAGCACGGCTTCAAAAAGAAACTGCTGCCTGATGATCTCCGCCTTGGCACCGATCGCCTTCCGGATCCCGATCTCGCGCGTTCTCTCGGTGACCGATACAAGCATGATGTTCATCAGGCCGATGGAAGCGCCGAACAGGGTAATGATGCCGATAACGGTAGCTGCAATGGTTACGAACTTCAGGTTGTCGATGAGCATACTGGCAATGCTGTCGCTCTTGGTGATACGGAAATCGGATTCGTCCTTCACATCCAGGTTCCTGACCTGCCTGAAGACCCCCTCCGCTTCTCCCATGGCCGCCTCCATCATAAGGGGATCCGTAAGCATGACATTGATGGAAAATCTCATCCGGGGCCTGGGGAAATACTGCCTTACGTTCGTGTAGGGCAATATACAGAGACGGTCCCCGGTCATCCCCATTGACGAACCCTTGGTGGCAAGGGTTCCGATGACCTTGTACCTGCCGCTGCCAATCGTTATGACAGCGCCGATGGGATTTTCGTTCCTGTCGAACAGCTTGTTTAAAAGGTCCTGGCCGACAATGGCATAATTCCGGTACATCTGGACCTCCTGTGCGGAAAAATTCCTTCCCCGGTCGATCTCATACCCCGCCGTGGCAAGATAATTCTCATCTCCTCCGATGACCGCCACATTCGGATCGCTTTTATTCGACCGGTATTTGACGGTTGCGATATCTGTGGCGTATGTCCACACAGATACCATGGCGGGAAACATGTAGGTCTCCTTAAAATCCTTTGCCTGCTTATAGGTGATGTAATCATAGTTCCTTCTTCGTGCTCTCTCACCTTCAACGTTGACGTTCATGGTCCTGCTTTCGATAAGGAATGTGTTTGCCCCCATCCTTAAAAACTCTTCCGTAATGGAATGCCTGATGGCATCGATCGCGGTCAGAATGCCCACCAGGGCCATGATCCCGAACCCGATAATCAGCATGGTAAGGACCGCTCTGACCATATTGGTCCGGATCGATTTGACGCTTATCCTGAAAATTTCCGAATAAAGATAAAGATACCTCTTAAGTGCCTGAAAATATTTCATTTACAAAGACTTTTTTTATTCCCTTCTCATTTTAAAAATACGAAATAATCATCAAATCATATAATTTTAGGATTAACATTATAATTTAGTATCCGGAATCAATCAATCCAAAATCCTTTCTGACATGATATTCGATATTGAAATGATCCGTTCGGTATACAGTCATCTTCCCGAAAAGATTAAAAAGACAAGGAAGCGCCTTGACAAACCGCTTACGCTGGCTGAAAAAATACTCTATTCGCACCTGGATGAAGAACAGGAATCCGGCATTTTCGAGAGAGGCAGGGATTATGTTTATTTCCGTCCCGACAGGGTGGCCATGCAGGACGCAACGGCACAGATGGCCCTTCTTCAGTTCATGCAGGCCGGGAAAAAAAGGGTCGCCGTCCCTTCGACCGTGCACTGCGATCATCTGATCCTGGCAAAGGAAGGTGCGAAAACGGATCTCAGGGTCTCGGGCAGGATGAACAGGGAAGTATTTGACTTTCTTGCATCGGTATCACGCAAATACGGAATCGGTTTCTGGAAGCCGGGAGCGGGGATCATACACCAGGTCGTCCTCGAAAATTATGCTTTCCCCGGCGGCATGATGATAGGGACCGACTCACATACGGTAAATGCAGGCGGGCTGGGCATGGTTGCCATCGGGGTTGGCGGCGCCGACGCCGTTGACGTCATGGCGGGCATGCCCTGGGAACTGAAATTCCCCAGGCTGATCGGGGTCAGGCTGACAGGCCGTCTGAGCGGGTGGGCCTCCGCCAAGGACGTGATCCTCAAGGTGGCCGGCATACTTACGGTGAAAGGGGGCACAGGGTACATCCTCGAGTATTTCGGGGATGGCGCCGATTCCATATCCTGCACCGGAAAGGGAACCATCTGCAACATGGGGGCGGAGATCGGGGCGACCACATCGCTTTTCGGTTACGACAGGAAAATGTCAGAATACCTGGCAGGCACGGGGAGAAAGGAGATCGCCGGCATGGCCGACACCTTTGCCGGAGACCTGAAGGGAGACAAGGAAGTATATGCGGATCCTTCCGCTTACTTCGACCAGGTGATCGATATCGATCTTTCCAGCCTCGAACCCCATATCAACGGTCCCTTCTCGCCCGACAGGGCATGGGCCCTATCAGAGTTTGCGGATGCCGTCAGGGATAACGGGTACCCTGCAAGGCTGGAAGTGGGTCTTATAGGTTCCTGTACAAATTCCTCGTATGAGGACATAACAAGGGCTGCATCCGTGGCCAGGGAAGCGTTAAGCCGGGGCCTTAAGGCCAAATCGGATTTCACGGTGACACCGGGCTCGGAAATGATAAGGTACACCATGGAAAGGGATGGCCTGCTGAAGGTATTCGAGGATCTCGGGGGCGTGGTGCTGGCCAATGCCTGCGGGCCCTGCATCGGGCAGTGGGCAAGGCACAATGCGGACCGGCTCGGCAAGAATTCTATCATCACCTCCTTCAACAGGAATTTTGCCAAGCGCAACGACGGGAACCCGAATACACACGCTTTCGTGGCATCACCGGAAATCGTTACCGCGCTGGCCGTTGCCGGAGACCTGACCTTCAATCCCGTGAAGGATACCCTGACAAATGAAAAGGGCGAAGAGGTAATGCTGGCCGAACCGGCGGGGCTGGAATTTCCCCCGGATGGTTTTGCTGTGGAGGACAACGGCTACGTGGCGCCTGTCGAAGACGGCGCCGGGATCGACATCAGGGTGGACACCGGGTCCGAACGCCTGCAGCTTCTTCAGGCATTCGAGCCATCGAAAAGTAAAGATATGGCGGGCCTGAGGCTTCTGATAAAGGTGAGCGGAAAATGTACAACGGATCATATTTCCATGGCAGGCCCGTGGCTGCGTTACCGCGGCCACCTCGACAATATCTCGAACAACCTCATGATCGGGGCTGTCAACGCTTTCAACCAGAAGACAAACCTGGTCAAAAACCACCTGTCGGGTGACTACCTTCCCGTCCCGGATACCGCCAGGGCTTACAAAAAAGAAGGGATAGGAAGCGTAATCATCGGGGACGAGAACTATGGCGAGGGCTCTTCCAGGGAACATGCGGCCATGGAACCCAGGCACATGGGAGTCAGGGCGGTCCTGGTCCGGTCCTTTGCCCGGATCCATGAAACCAACCTGAAAAAGCAGGGCGTGCTCGCACTGACTTTCTCGGACAAGGCCGATTACGATAAAATCAGGGAGGATGACCTGATAGACATCACCGGCCTGGATGATTTCAGTCCGGGGCAATCCCTCGAAATCGTACTGCATCACAGTGACGGTACGACAGAGCGGCTAAGCGCCGGACATTCCTATAATGAAAAGCAGATAGAATGGTTCAGGGCCGGCTCGGCACTTAACCTCATCAAGCAGGAAAACAAGGCTTAGGATTATGTTTCATCATCTTGTATCATGGCTGGAATCTCATATGGGAACCTGCAGGTTTCACGAGCAGACGGGAACACTGTGCCCGGGCTGCGGATTGCAGCGCTCCCTGATTGCACTCCTGGAAGGCAACCTGGGGGAGAGCCTTGCCATGTTCCCCGCCCTGATCCCCCTGCTTGCCATGTTCTCATTTCTGGGAATACACCTGATATTCAAGTTCCGCCACGGTGCACAGGTGCTGAAGATCATGTATATCGTCAACATTTCGGTCATCCTGGCGAACTTTCTTGTCAAACTTATTATCAACCAATAAAAAAAATGTTATGGAAGAACAAAAAAACACACCCGTTTCACCCGTTACGCAAGTTGCCATTCCGAATTCACAGGGGATACTGATCCTCGGTATTTTTTCCCTTGTCACAACCTTTTGCTGCGGAGGGATAGGATTTGTGGGGGTGGTCCTGGGCATCCTCGCCGTCACAATGTCGTCAAAGGCGACCCGGCTGTATGAAGCCGACCCGAAGGCATATACCGAAAATTCCTTTAAAAATGTAAATGCCGGTAAGATATGCGGGATCATCGGCCTGTGTGTGAACGGATTAATGATCCTTGTGGGGATCATCTACTTTCTCGTGATCGGGGCAGGGCTTGCGACCTTCTTCAGCACCTTCCCCTGGGAAAATATAGTTGACTGACCGTATTGAACCTTTATGACCGGATAGAGGCATTTGTCAGCCTCGGGAAAGATCTGAAGGGAGATTGGATACATTCGCCTGAAATGCAAAAATGCTCGGAGGAAGCCGGGGAGATGAATCCCTGGTTCACCCCCGGGAACATATCTTTTGCCCTGAATGAGATCTCCCGGCTGCTTGAACGGGACAGGATGGAGAAATGGCTTGCCTCATATGCCGGCAGGTCGTTCGATCCTCCCGGACCCCTGCAGGTGGGCACTGTGCTGGCAGGCAACATCCCCCTTGCCGGGTTTCATGATTTCCTCTGCATACTGCTCAGCGGAAGCAGGTTCACAGGAAGACTTTCCGGCAAGGATGACAAGCTGCTGCCCTTCCTGGCAGACAGGCTGATAACCCACTGTCCGGATCTGGGTGAATTCATCCGTTTTACGGACGGGAAACTGGGAAAGCCGGACGCGATCATCGCCACCGGGAGCAACAACACAAGCCGTTATTTCGATTATTATTTCGGCCGCTATCCGCACATCTTCAGGAAGAACCGGAACGGGGTGGCCGTGCTTACGGGCCGCGAGTCGGAAGGGGAGCTGTCCGGGCTGGCGGATGACATATTCCTTTATTTCGGCCTGGGATGCAGGAATGTCGCCAAGATGTATGTCCCCCAAAAATATGATTTCGACGTTTTCTTCAGCGCCATGGAGAAATACGCCGGGCTGACCGACCACAACAAATACGCCAACAATTACCAGTTTTACCGGTCGGTGTACCTGATGAACCGGGTGAAACACCTCGACAACGGCTTTTTGATACTGAAACGCGGGAAGGGTTTCAGTTCACCCGTGGGAACGCTCTTCTACGATTATTACAGGGATACGGGAAGCCTGGAAAAGGAGCTTGGCGTCCATAACGAAAAGATACAGTGCGTGGTGGCTCCGGGGGACGCAGGCATACGCGCCGTTCCGCCCGGGATGTCACAGAGGCCGGAACCCTGGGATTACGCGGATGATATGGATACTTTGATTTTTTTGAGTAACTTGTATGAAAACTGAATATGGTCCTCAAGTTCAGGTTAATATCAAACGAACGGGATGAGTTTATCCGTGATTTTGAGATACTGGATGAGCAGACCTTCTTTCAGTTCCACATGGCCATCCAGGAGCACCTGCATTTCGACAAATCACAGATCGCATCCTTCTTCGTCTGCAATGACAAATGGGAGAAACAGCAGGAAATCGCCCTCTTCGAATTGTCCGACGAGGAAAATGCCGGCGTGCTTGTCATGGATCATACCCTCATCCGTGATCACATCAGTAAGGTACATGACAAGCTGTTATATGTATTCGATGTTTTCAACGAAAGGTTGTTCTTCATAGAACTTGCCGGGACGTCCCGGCCGGACCCCTCGGTCCGTTATCCGCATTGCTCCTTTAAAAAAGGACAGGCCCCGCAGCAAATTCTCATGGACACGATGTACAAAGGCCCCGGAGGTCCCGGAGAAGATACGGATGCCGGCGAAGGATTCTTCAGCGAAGAAATGCCGGGCCCCGACGAACTGGATGAACTGGGGTATAACACCTTTGACGACAGCAACCCGGATGAACAGTAGACTGGCGATTTTCATAGTGGGACCGACGGGTGTGGGAAAGACGGATGTGGCGATCAGGGTGGCCGGCCGGTTGAATACCGAAATCGTATCGGCCGATTCCCGCCAGGTCTACAGGGAACTCAGCATCGGCACTGCCGTCCCCTCTCCCGGCCGCCTGAAAACCGTCCGGCACCATCTCCTGCAGCACAGGTCGGTCAGGGAGCATTACAATGCCGGCATGTATGAGACGGAAGCCTTGGAAGTCCTGGAAAGGCTCTTCAGGGAACATCCGGCCGTGGTCATTGCCGGCGGATCGGGACTCTATATCCGGGCCATTTGTGAAGGGATAGACGACATTCCTTCCGTCGAGCCGGAAATCCGCGCCGGACTCCGGGAGAGACTTGACCGGGAAGGACTTGAAAGCCTCCGGTTCGAACTCAGAAGACTCGACCCGGTTAGCTACCGGAACATCGATCTGAAAAATCCGAAACGCATTCTGAAAGCCCTGGAGATCACAGCGATGACCGGCAGACCCTATTCCTCCTTCCTGACACGTGAAAAGAAAAAAAGGGATTTCAGGATACTGAAGATCGGCCTGAACCTTGACAGGGATGTCCTTTACCGGAGGATAGACCGGAGGGTGGATGAAATGATGGCCCGGGGCCTGCTTGACGAAGCCCGTGCCCTTTTCCCCCTGAGGGATATGAATGCGCTGAATACGGTCGGGTACAGGGAACTGTTCGCGCACTTTGACGGAAGCCTCGGGCTGGAAGAGGCAGTGGCCCTGATCAAACGGAATACCCGCAGGTATGCAAGGCGCCAGCTCACCTGGTTCAAAGGGGATCCGGACATTGAATGGTTCCCGCCCGGCCGGGTGAAGGAAATAATGCATTATATTGCACAGCATGGACCGGGAAGCCGTTAAATACGTCGTCAGGGTATATGCACTCATCGTCAATGAAAAGCTCGAAATACTTCTCAGCGACGAATACCGGCAGGGCATGAAAATGGTAAAATTCCCCGGAGGGGGAATGCAACACGGGGAAGGCACCCTTGAATGCCTGCAAAGGGAAGCCATGGAAGAGTTCGGCTTTGAACTGGTCGATGTACGGCATTATTATACCACGGATTTTTACCAGAAGGCATGGTTCTTCAGGGACCACCAGCTGCTCAGCATCTATTACCGGGCCGGCCTGCCCCGGGGAGCCGGATTCCGCGCCTCGCAGAAGGCCTTTGATTTTCCCGGACCGGCAGAAGGGAGCCAGTCTTTCAGATGGGCGGCCCTGTCAGACCTGGAAGAGGATGATCTGACCTTTCCCGTCGACAGGAAGGTCCTTGAAATACTCAAGGCAGACCCTGCCGTACAAATACGGGAGGCGGGCTCATGACTTCCTGATTCGCGCGGACATTTCCACAATCCCCGAGACCATTGCATCCCAGCTGAATCTTTTCTTTTCCTCACCTATGTTCCGCCTGAACGATGCCGCCCTGCTCTGGCTGAAAAAGTCCGTGATGGCCTCCGCCACCTGCGTTTCATCGATCCCGGTGACATAGCCCACCCTCCCCGCCGGGACAATCTCCGCAAGCCCCCCGACATCCGTAACCAGCATGGGGACTCCGAAGTGATATGCGATCTGGGTGATCCCGCTCTGGGTAGCCGTAAGGTAAGGCTGGCATACAAGGTCCGCCAGGCTGAAATAATACCTTACTTCCCCGGAAGGGATGAATTCGTCCCTGATGACAAGCCGGCCTTCCAGTCCGAGTTCCCGGATGAGATCCAGGTACCGCTGCTTCGGGGCATAAAACTCCCCGGCCACGATCAGTTTCACATCCGGGTGGATGTCCCTGATCCTTGCAAAAGCCCTGATCAGCAGGTCGAGCCCCTTGTATCTGCGAACCATTCCGAAGAACAGCAGGTACTTGCCGGCAGGGTCGAGACCCAGCTTTCCGGCTGCCTCGGTACGTTCCAGGGGATCCCCGAAAACGTCGTAGAGGGGATGGGGTATGAACCTGACGTGGGTGCTTTCCGTAAATGCACCCAGATCATCGAGTACGGAGCGGCTCAGCACGATGAAACCGTCGCAGGCATGAAGCAGGCGGGATGTCAGCAGTTTCCATCCGGCATGTTTCTCATGGGGGACCACATTGTGGACGACGGCGATTACGGGTGCCGCGGATTTTTTCCGGAAGCGGCGTACGACGGATCCCGTTCCCAATGCAATAAAAGGCATCCAGTGGTGCAGTACGATGAGATCAGGGTCCTCTTTCCGGATGAACCCTGCCGTTCTCAGCCATGAAACAGGATTACAGGAATCGATCACCGGGGCAATGCGGACATCGCCGGGCGGACCGCCGCTTTCAAACTGGGTCCTGCCGGGAAACAAAAAACCGGGATACTGGCGGGAGAACGAAACAACCGATGCATTGTGACCGGCCCTGTCAAAAGCACGGCAGAGAGCCGTGTTGAAACTGGCTATCCCTCCCCTTAACGGATAGGCCGGGCCTATGCACAGGACATTCAAAACCTAAAGCTTTATTTTTTCTCCTACCTGGTATACGTTCCGTTCCGAAGAGCTCCTCGAGATCAGCTCTCCCAGAAAGCCCGCCAGGAAAAGCTGGGTGCCGATGATCATTGCGGTAAGCGCGAGATAGAAATAGGGGCTCTCTGTCACCCTTACCATGGGTATCCCGTTGAAGGTACGGTACAGTTTCTGCCCCCCGAGCCATGCGGCCGCCAGAAAACCGATCACGAACATCCCCGTGCCCAGGGTCCCGAAGATGTGCATGGGCTTCCGTCCGAACCGGTTCATGAAGGCAATGGAAATAAGGTCGAGGTATCCTGTGATAAGGCGTTGGGGGCCGTATTTGGTCACGCCGTATTTTCTTTTCCGGTGCATTACCACCTTTTCGCCGATATTTGCAAAGCCCGCCTTTTTGGCAAGGAAAGGAATGTAACGGTGCATATCCCCGTAGACCTCTATGCTCCTGACGACCTCGTTCCGGTATGCCTTTAACCCGCAGTTGAAATCATGGAGCCTTATCCCGGAAACCCTGCGGGCAAACCAGTTGTAGAACCGGCTCGGGATCCTCTTGGTCAGGGGGTCGTATCTTTTTTTCTTCCAGCCCGAAACAAGATCATAACCCTCTTCGCGGACCATCCTTACCATTTCCGGAACCTCTTCGGGGCTATCCTGGAGGTCCGCGTCCATGGTCACGACCACTTCCCCCGAAGCAGCCCGGAATCCCGTATGCAGGGCGGCCGCCTTCCCGTAGTTCCTCCGGAAACGTATCGCTTTTACCTCCCTGTATTCAGAAGCCAGTTCCCGGATGACTTCCCACGACCCGTCGGCGCTTCCGTCATCCACCATAATGATCTCGTATGACAGGGACTGTGATGCCAGGACGCCGCTGATCCATTCCGAAAGCTCCTTCAGGGAATCCTTTTCGTTATAGACCGGTACGACAATGGTTATATCCATACGGACGGGAAAATCATATCTATGCAGTTTCTTCCGCCACGGCGGCATCTTCGGCGGCCTCCTCCAAACCCGCAGAATCATCCTCTTCACGCTTGAATATGGCCGCCATGATGAGTACGATAATGGTGCCTATAAAGGCGCTGCTGATGAATCCCATGACTGTCGCCATGAACGGCTTGAATATCCAGGAGATCATCTGGAATCCCTGTTCGATCTGCTCCTCCGTAGCCCTGCCCTGCGCAATTGCTTTGTCCATCTGTGTATCCATGAGCCTTGATACCATCTCCGGATCTATCACCTTCATCTGTATATAGCCGTAAACAGAACCCAGCAGGCCGGATACCAGTATGGTTACCAGGCCGAAACCGAATGCGGTCCCGAAGGGCATCACCCCGTCCCTGACCGAATCCCTGAAACTCCTGAATGCGAAGACAAGTACCACGATTACGATCACATATGCAATCAATCCCAGCACCGTGTTCGTGGTCTGGTCGGTCATGTAAAGGAATACGCTGTAAATGATGCTTATGAAACCGAGGATAAGGCCCCACAGGAGGCCGTTGTAGAATACAGAAGTGTTTTTTTGATTTTCCATGATTCAGGATTGTTATTGTAGACTTAAACAAAGATATTCTTTTTTTAGTAATTTTACGGACCGGGCAAGTCTTATACGACCAGCTCCCGTTGAACTCCCCCAGGTCCGGAAGGAAGCAAGGGCAGACGGTCGCAGCGGTGCGATATAAGTAGCTTGCCCTTTTTTATGCCCGGTCAGAAAATCAGCTAAAAAAAATTTTGTATTCAATTTTTAATAAATATCTTTGTCCGTACATGATACGAAATTACATCCATACCGTACTGAACATTCTTCCTGTGAGCCTCGTGGTGATCGACGGGTAGGAATGGTATGGATTAATATAAAAACTTATGAAGGCCATTCTCGATTATAGAATGGCCTTCTTTTTTATTTTAAACGATAAACAAACATCATGGAACAGAAGCTGAGAAGCGCTACAACAACCCAGGGCAGGCGGATGGCAGGAGCCCGCAGCCTGTGGCGTGCCAACGGAATGAAGGAGGAACATTTCGGCAGGCCCGTAATCGCCGTTGTGAATTCCTTCACCCAGTTTGTGCCAGGTCATACGCACCTGCACAACATAGGGCAGCTGGTGAAAAAGGAAATTGAAAAATCCGGGTGTTTTGCGGCAGAGTTCAATACCATTGCCATCGACGACGGCATTGCCATGGGCCATGACGGGATGCTTTATTCACTGCCTTCGCGTGACATCATAGCCGACAGTGTGGAATACATGGCCAATGCCCACATGGTCGATGCCATGGTCTGTATAAGCAATTGCGACAAGATCACTCCGGGCATGCTGATGGCCGCCATGCGGCTGAACATCCCCACTATCTTTGTTTCCGGCGGCCCCATGGAAGCCGGGAATGCGCTGGGGAAAAAATATGACCTGGTGGATGCCATGGTGCTGGCAGCCGACGAATCCATTCCTGCGGAAGATCTTTCCGTAATCGAAAGGGAAGCCTGTCCCACCTGCGGTTCCTGTTCGGGCATGTTTACGGCCAATTCCATGAATTGCCTGAACGAAGCCATCGGGATGGCATTGCCGGGCAACGGGACCATCCTGGCCACCCATGCCTTCCGTCTCGACCTGTTCAGCCAGGCGGCCGGGAGGATCGTCGAGATGACTGAAAAGCATTACCTTGAAGGAGATGCATCCGTCCTCCCCAGGTCCATCGCCACACGCAATGCCTTCCTGAATGCGATGAGGCTGGACATCTCCATGGGCGGATCCACCAATACGGTACTGCATTTGCTGGCGATCGCACGCGAAGCCGGGGTGGATTTCAGCATGGAGGATATCGACCGCCTGTCAAAGGATACGCCGGTACTGTGCAAGGTGGCACCGAGCTCGGATTACCATGTCGAGGATGTGAACCGTGCGGGAGGCATACTTTCCATCATGGGAGAACTGGAGAAGGGCGGATTGCTCGACACAGGCGTGAACAGGGTGGACGGGCTGACCCTGGGGCAGTCGATAGAAAAACACGACCTGGCCCGGAACGCAGACAATGATCCCGGAGTGCAGATATACAGGGCCGCTCCCGGGCTGGCAAAAAACCTCGTTATGGGCTCGCAGAAAAACATGCACAGGGAACTGGATACGGACAGGGAAAAAGGATGCATACGCAGCATAGAACATGCCTACAGCAGGGACGGCGGGCTGGCCGTACTGTACGGCAATATTGCCCGGGACGGCTGCATCGTGAAAACTGCGGGAGTGGACCCGTCGGTATATACATTCAGCGGGCCTGCAAAGGTGTTTTCATCCCAGGATGAAGCCTGCAATGCCATCCTGGGCGACCGGGTCAGGGAGGGGGATGTCGTGGTGATCAGGTATGAAGGCCCCCGTGGCGGCCCGGGCATGCAGGAGATGCTCTATCCCACCTCCTATATCCAATCGAAAAAGCTGGGCGACAAATGCGCCCTGATCACGGACGGCAGGTTTTCAGGAGGCACATCCGGCCTGTCGGCCGGCCATATCTCGCCCGAAGCGGCCGCAGGAGGAGAGATCGCCCTGATCGAAGAGGGGGACACCATCGAGATCAGCATCCCGGAAAGAAGGATAAACCTGGCGATCCCGGAAGCAGCGCTTGAAGAGAGGCGCCGGAAGGAATCCGCCAGGGGCGACAGCGCCTATACTCCTGCCGGGCGCAAAAGAACGGTTTCCGAGGCGCTCAGGGCTTACGCCAGCATGGTATCCTCGGCCGACAAGGGCGCCGTCAGGATCGTTGAATAACATGGTATTTAATATAAATATTATTTGGAATGAAAAAGAAAGTTACAGGTTCGGAAGCCGTAATGTTATCCCTTATCGAAGAAGGGGTCGATACGATATTCGGCTATCCCGGTGGTGCAATCATGCCCATTTATGATCTTCTGTACGATTACAAGGACAAGCTGAACCATATACTGGTCCGGCACGAACAGGGTGCCGCCCATGCCGCGGAGGGCTATGCAAGGGTCACCGGAAAGGTGGGCGTATGCATGGTGACTTCCGGACCGGGAGCCACCAACCTCACAACGGGACTGGCGAATGCCATGCTCGATTCAATACCCATTATCTGCATCAGCGGGCAGGTGTTCTCCCACCTGCTGGGGAGCGATGCCTTCCAGGAAACGGATGTAATGGGATTTTCCATGCCCATTACAAAATGGAACGTCCAGATCACAAAGGCGGAAGAGATCCCGGAGATGATCGCCCGTGCCTTCTTTATCGCAAGAACCGGCAGGCCCGGCCCTGTAATGGTAGACATCACCAAGGATGCACAGTTCAATGAACTTGAATTCAGTTACGAAAAATGCAAGGACGTCAGGAGTTATGTCCCCCTTCCCGTCCTCGATATGAGCTATGTGGAGAAAGCCGCAAAGCTGATCAACGAGTCCAAAAAGCCCCTGGCGCTCGTCGGCCAGGGCATCATACTCTCGGGTGCGGAAAAGGAACTGCTGAGCTTCATCGAAAAAACGGATATTCCGGCCGCATGGACGCTGCTGGGCAGCTCGGCCATGCCGACGGATCATCCGTTGAACGTCGGGATGCTCGGCATGCACGGGAACTACGGCCCCAATATAAAGACCAATGAATGCGACCTGCTTATCGGGCTCGGGATGCGCTTCGACGACAGGGTTACGGGAAAACTCGACACGTATGCAAAGCAGGCCAGGGTCGTCCATTTCGAGATCGATCCTGCAGAGGTCAATAAGAATGTCAGGGCCGATGTGGCCGTAATTGCAGATGTCAGGGAAACCCTGCAGGCCATCCTCCCGCTCGTCAGGAAAAACAATCACGAGCAGTGGCGCAAACAGTTCGACACTGCCTACCGGCACGAATACGACAAGGTTATAAAAATGGACCTTTATCCTGAAAAGGAAGGCCTTACAATGGGAGAAGTGATCCGGATCATCAATGAAAAAACGGACGGGGAAGCCATACTGGTCACGGATGTGGGACAGCACCAGATGATCGCCAGCAGGTATTTCAGGTTCAAATACACACGCAGCCTGGTAACGTCGGGCGGGCTGGGTACCATGGGTTTCGGATTGCCTGCCGGCTTCGGGGCCCAGGTGGGCCGGCCGGACAAAACGGTCATTACCGTTTGCGGGGACGGGGGGCTTCAGATGACCATACAGGAACTGGGTACCGTATCCCAGCACAAGGTACCTTTGAAGATCGTTCTGCTGAACAACAAGTTCCTGGGCATGGTACGTCAGTGGCAGCAGCTGTTTTTCGATAAGAGGTATTCCTCCACCGAAATGGAGAGCCCCGACTTCATCACCATTGCAAAAGGCTATGGAATCGCCGGCAGGCAGGTCACCAAAAGGGCCGATCTCGAAGGCGCCGTAAAGACAATGCTCGACACGGACGGCGCCTTCCTCCTGGAGGTCGTTGTCGAAAAAGAGGACAACGTCTTCCCAATGGTACCGGCAGGGGCTTCCGTATCGGATATTCTTTTAGAGTAATATACCATTAATTACATATTTATCATGGAGACAAAAGAATTCACAATAACCGCCTTTTCAGAGAACAGCATCGGATTGCTGAACAGGATCACGATCATATTCACCCGGAGGCACCTGAACATCGAAAGCCTTACGGTAGGCGAATCGGCCATAGAGGGGATTTACAAGTTCACCATCGTGATACGAACCACCCAGGTATTGATCGAGAAAGTGGTCAAACAGATCGATAAGGTGGTTGATGTGCTCAGGGCCTATTATCTCAACAGTGATGAGATCATACACCAGGAGATCGCACTCATCAAGGTACCTACGGAAGCGCTCACAAACAGTGACGAGATCGAAGGCCTGGTCAGGAAACACAATGCCAGGATCCTCGAAGTCACGCAGGATTACACGGTGATAGAAAAAACAGGCCACAAGGACGAAACGCAGGACCTGTTCGACGACCTGAACAAGTTCGGGGTTCTCCAGTTCACCCGGTCGGGCAGGATCGCCATCACGAAGGCGACCCATGAAAGGCTTTCGGAATACCTGAAAAAACTGGATACGGAAAAAAGAATGGTAGTAAATTAAAATCAGTAAAAATGGCAAATCTCAATTTTGGAGGAGTTATGGAAAACGTGGTTACACGTGAAGAATTTCCTCTCGAAAAAGCACAGGAGGTGCTGAAAAATGAAGTCATCGCGATCATCGGTTACGGCGTACAGGGCCCGGCCCAGGCGATGAACCTTAAAGACAACGGAATGCGCGTTATCGTCGGACAGGCCCGGGAATTCAAGGAAGACTGGGACAGGGCCGTCGCCGACGGATGGGTCCCGGGCGAAAGCCTTTTTCCCATAGAAGAGGCCGCCGCACAGGCTACGGTGATCCAGTACCTGGTGTCCGATGCCGCCCAGCGGGCCGTCTGGCCGAAGCTCAAACCCTGTCTCGGGGAGGGCAATGCCCTTTATTTCTCACACGGATTCTCGATCACCTATAAGGAGCAGACGGGTGTTGTGCCTCCTGACAATGTGGATGTGATCCTTGTCGCCCCCAAAGGGTCCGGGACATCGGTCAGGAGGAATTTCCTGGCGGGAACGGGGATAAACTCGAGCTATGCGGTTTTCCAGGACTTTACCGGGAGGGCTGAAGAACGGACCCTGGCCCTGGGCATAGGGATCGGGTCGGGATATTTGTTCCCCACAACATTCGAAAACGAGGTTTACAGCGACCTTACCGGCGAAAGAGGGGTCCTGATGGGAGCCCTGGCAGGCATCATGGATGCCCAGTACCAGGTGCTGCGCGAAAACGGCCACAGCCCCTCGGAAGCCTTCAACGAAACCGTGGAGGAACTGACCCAGAGCCTCATCCGCCTGGTGGATGAAAACGGGATGGACTGGATGTATTCAAATTGCAGCGCCACGGCACAGAGGGGAGCGCTTGACTGGAAACCCAGGTTCAGGGACGCGGTCCTGCCGGTATTCCATGAACTGTACGAAAGGGTGAAAACCGGCCGGGAAACAAAGGTGGTACTGGAAAAAACAGGGCACCGCGACTACAAGGCACACCTGTCGGCAGAACTTAAGGAACTGCGGGAGTCCGAAATGTGGCAGGCAGGCGCCATGGTAAGATCGCTCAGGCCCGGGAAATAGCGGAAAGATCGTACCTTTAAGGGTAAAAATGCATGGATGAAAAAAGAAAATTCATCCACAGCCTGGTTTTTCCCACCTTTTTCCTTGTTCTGATCTGGATGGTCAGGATAACGGAATCCGGCCTGGAAGCAAGCTATGTGAACCTGGGGATCTATCCGCTCAGGCTGAAGGGACTAACGGGTATCGTTACAGCCCCGTTCATCCATGCCGGCTTCAAGCACCTGATAGACAATTCCATTCCCCTGTACCTCCTGAGTGTGGCCCTGTTTTATTTTTACAGGCCCGTTGCCTACAGGGTATTCCTGCTGACCTGGTTCATTACGGGACTCCTTGTCTGGGTCTTTGCCCGTCCCGCATATCATATCGGGGCGAGCGGGCTGGTCTACGGCCTGGCCTCTTTCCTGTTCTTCAGCGGCGTGATACGGAACAACATCAACCTCCTGGCCATATCCCTTCTGGTGGTATTTCTTTACGGGGGGCTCGTATGGGGGATCTTCCCCTTCGATTACAGCATTTCGTGGGAATCCCACCTGATGGGAGCCCTGACGGGCCTTGTCCTGTCTGTGTTCTACCGCGGATACGGTCCTCCCGACACGAAACCGGAATGGGAAGACGAGGAGGAAGAAACCCCGGAGGATGACAGCAGGGCAAATGTCCCCGATAATTTTTAATTTTGGCATTTTACCCGGTTCATCATCCGTGTATTTAAAGATCCATCCCGACAATCCGGGACAGAGGCAGGTCAGGCGCGTCTGCGAGGTTCTGCAAAAAGGCGGGATCATCGTATACCCGACCGATACGGTGTACGCGTTCGGATGTGACATACTCAACCACAAAGCGGTTGACAGGATCGCAAAGCTGAAGGGACTGAGATCGCCGCAGGCCAATTTTTCCTTCATCTTCTCGGATATCAGCCAGCTTTCCGGCTATACCAGGCCTGTCAACAACGCCGTATTCAAGATGATGAAGGCCTGCCTGCCCGGGCCATACACCTTTATCCTGCGTGCGCGGAACAATATTCCGAGGATCTTTCAGAGCAAAAAGAAAACGATAGGGATAAGGATACCCGATAACAATATCCCCCTTGAGATCGTCAGGGAACTGGGGCATCCCGTTATGACCACCTCCATCCATGATGAGGATGAAATGATAGAATACACCACCGATCCCGAGCTTATCTGGAAAAAGTACAAGCAGCAGGTCGATGCTGTCGTAGACGGGGGATATGGAAAAAACGAACCCTCGACCGTGATCGATTGCACCCGGGACGAACCCGTTCTCGTCAGGCTGGGCATGGGACCTGTCGAATGACCCGGTTCATTTCCTCCAGAAGGCGGGGGCGAAAAGGATGAGTACCGTGAACAGCTCCAGCCGGCCTATCAGCATTAAAAAGGAAAGGAACCATTTCCCGAATACGGGCAGGTGGCTGTAATTTTCAACGGGCCCCACAAGGCCTATGCCCGGGCCGATATTGCCCAGGGTGGCGGCCACGGCGCCGAAGCACGTGCCCAGGTCATACCCCATGGCGGCCAGTACGACCACGCCGATGATCACGGTAATGATATAAAACGATACGAATGCGAAGACATTGTTCAGGATACCGGGAGAGACCGCATTCCCGTTGAAGCGGACAGGTATCAGGGCGCTCGGATGGATCAGCCTTCTGAGCTCCATGGACGAATTCTTCAGTATAAGCGCTATTCTCAGTATCTTGATCCCCCCTCCGGTCGACCCGGCCGATCCCCCGAAAAACATCAGTATGAACATCACGATCCCCAGCACGGGTATCCATCGCAGGTAATCCGAAGTAACGAATCCCGTGGTGGTGGAAATGGACACGACCTGGAATACAGCATGCCTGAACGAAGTTTCGGCCGGCTGGTTTTCCGTAAGGTGCAGGATCATCGCCACAAGCAATGTAAATGCGGCCAGGAAACCTGCATAATACCTGAATTCCTCATTTTTCCAGACCTTGCCGAAGCGAAGGTGCAATGCGAAATAGGACAGCGTGAAATTGGTGCCGGCCAGGAACATGAAAAAGGTGATCACATACTGGATGTAGGGGGAATCCCAGTAAGCTATGCTGGCCTGTTTTGTGGAATAGCCGCCCGTCGCCATACTTGTAAAGGAATGGCATATTGCATCGAAAAGGTCCATGTCCCCCAGCAACAACAGCAGGGCCTCCGCCCCGGTGAATATGATATAGATGGCCCAGAGCCTTTTGGCCGTCTCCTTGATCCTGGGGTGGAGCTTATCCGGAGCCGGGCCCGGCACTTCGGCCACGAACAGTTGCATGCCGCCCACACCGAGCAGGGGCAGGATGGCCAGCGACATGACTATGATCCCCATGCCGCCCAGCCACTGGGTAAGGCTTCTCCAGAAAAGCAACCCGTGCGGCAGGGCCTCGATGTCGTCGAGTATGCTGGCGCCTGTAGTCGTGAATCCGGAGACCGTTTCGAAAAACGCATCCGTAACGGAGGATATCTCTCCTGAAACGATAAAAGGCAGAGAGCCGAAAACGGAAAACAGTATCCATCCTATGGTAACGATCAGAAAACCGTCCCTGGCACTCAATGATTTCGTCGCCCGGAGGTTGAAAAGCCAGAGCATGCCACCGGATACGACGCTGATCATCCCGCTGATGCCCAGGGAAAGAAGCTCATGGTCATGATAAAGCAGGGATACGGGAATGCAGAGCCACATGAATATCCCTTCAATGAGGAGCAACAGACCCAGAACCTGGAATACAATCCTGAAGTTGAACATGCCCGGTTTAATTAAAATACCTTTCCAGTTTGGGAATGGCCGAAGGCAGGGTGAATACCACAACCTTGTCGCCGGCATGTATTTCCGTGTCACCGCCGGCAATGAAGCTCGTTTTGCCCCGGATCACCCCGCCGATAATTGCATCCCTGGGAAAGCCGATGTCCCGCAGGGGGCCCCTGGTGACCCTGGCGTCGGGTTTTACCTCGAATTCCATCACCTCAGCCTGGGTCCCGGTCAGGCAACGGATTGACGAGACTTCATACGACATGGTGAACCGGAAGATCCGGCCTGCCGTGATGAGCTTTTTGTTGATTATGGTGTCTATGCCCATATTCTCGGCAAGTGCGATATAGTCCATGTTCTCAACCTCTGCAATGGTCTTCTTGACCCCCATCTGTCTGGCCAGGGTGCAGGAAAGGATGTTGGTTTCGGAGTTTCCCGTGACTGCGATAAAGGCATCCATTTTTTTTATTCCTTCCTGAAGCAGCAGGTCCATATTGCTGCCGTCGCCGTTGATCACGAGGGTGTGGTCGAGTGCATTGGACAGGCTGTAGGCTTTTTCCCGGTCGATCTCGATAAGCTTTATGTTGTGGTGCCTGCCCAACTGTTTGGCCACCTTCTCCCCTATCCTGCTCCCGCCCAGGATCATGATGTCGTGAATGTCATACTGTATCTTGCCCGTATGCTTCATGAATTCATCCATGCCCGTCTTGCTGGTGATCACGTATACATGGTCATTGGCCTGAAACCGGTCGCCGCCCTTGGGGATCAGGGTTTGCGTATCCCTGGTAATGGCTACTGCGCGGAATCCGGGGGGGTCGGTCCCGGAAGTGGCCTCTCCGAGGCTCTTTCCTACAAGCGGGTCATTCTGGTCGAGCCTGACCATTGACATGCTGAGCTTCCCCCCTGAAAAATCAACCAGGTCGGCCATTCCGGTCTGCTGCAGCAGGCCGACGATTTCATTGGCGGCGATCATTTCCGGGTAGATCATATAATCGATCTTCAGCGTGGAAATCAGGTCCTTATTGACGTGCCTCAGGTATTCCGAATTATCTATCCTGACGATGGTTTTCTCCACGCCCAGCACCTTGCTTAAAAGTGCGGCGGTGATGTTTGTCGATTCCGATTCGGTGACCCCGATGAACAGCCTGGTCTTCTGTATACCGGCATCTTTCAGAAGGTCGATGGAAGTCGTGGAACCGTGCATGGTCATCAGGTCATGAGTGGATCCGATCTGCCGGAGCTTCTCTTCATCAACGTCTATGAGAACGATGTCATGGTTCTCATTGCTTAACATCTTGGCAAGGTGGGAACCCACCTCCCCGGCTCCTGCAATTACGATTCTCATGGTCTGAAGAATTCCGGATTATAAGGCAAAATAATATATTATACGGGGATTTCACCAAAGCTTTTTGCCTTTTTATCCTTATTACAGTCATTTTTTAATTCCCCGGTAAAGGACACCGGGTATTGCAGACGCCTGTACTTCCGGCAGCAGGAAACCAGGAAGAACAGGACCAGCAGGGCAAGCAGGCCGGTCAGCCAGCCGGCTTTCCTGTGTTCCATATACACATACAGCAACACGATGATTCCATACATAAGGAAAACCTGGAAAACCGAAAGGGACAATTCGTCCGGGCAGGCACCCGGCAAATGGCTTACCAGTCCGGTATACCGGTTCAGGACGAGCGCCAGCCGGTCAAGGACCGCCAGCAGGATTCCGGAGACCGCGGGAACCGGTGACAGGCTGAAAAACAAAACGCCCGTATAGAGGATTAGGGTGACAAGGGGAACCGCCACCAAGTTGCTGAAAACGGAATAACTGGGATACTGGTGGAAATGGTATACGACAAGGGGAGCCGTTCCCGCCTGTGCCGCCAGGGAAACGGCGGCCATCCTCCAGAGCCGGTTCAGGAACCAGCCCCTGACCGTAAGAAGGTCCGTTATCCTGCGATAAAACAGGGCAATCCCGGCGACCGCCGAAAAGGACAGCTGGAAGCCGGCCTCAAAGATCACCTGCGGGCGGCAGACGACCATGATGAAAGCGGCAAGCGACAATACATGCATGATGCCGGTCTTCCTTCCGGCCAGCCCCGCGATCGCATGGATACAGCACATGCCTGCGGCCCTGGTAACGGAAGGGGACAAACCGGTGATGATGGCATACGTCCACAAACCGGCCATGGCCAGAACGGAAAAGATTATCCTCAGGGGCAATGACCGGCGCATTCTTCCGATAAGCATGGCCGGCAGCAGGTACAGGATCCCCACGTGCAGGCCGCTGATGGCCAAAACGTGAATGGTACCGGACCGGGCATAATCCTGTTCCAGGGAATCCTCCAGGCCTGCCCTGTATCCCAGCAGCAGTGAAGCCAGCACCTGCCCGTTGTCATCCTTCCCGCCGGCGGGACCCGCATCGAGCATTCCAAGCATGGACCGCCGTATGTTCCGGGCCCGGATCCTGATCCCCGTTTCCGCATATCCCCGGACAACCGTCCATGACAGGCTGTCGAGGTACCCGGTGTAAAGGATGCCCCTTCCCGCCAGGTATGCATCGTAATCGAATCCCTTCTTTCGCCCGGAAGGGTCGTACCCGGCCAGCCCTCCGCGGGCGGTGATGAACATCCCGGGCCGCAGGTCCCCGCAGCGCCTGTCCTTCCGGACATATACCTGCGCCCTGCCCTTCAGGCTGTTGCCCGGTGAATCCGTGCAATAACATATCCTGTCGAGGACCAGCCTGTAACTGTTCTCCATTTCGGTCACATCCCCGATGATCCTCGCCGTATAGGTCGCTGCCGGGATGTCTTCCGATCCTTTCTCCGTGCCTGCAAGCATGCCCAGTGAAAAGAACTGGAGATGAAAAACAATGCCGTAAAGCCTGCTCGTCCGGGGACGGATAAACACCCTGCACAAAAGGCAGGCAGCAAAGAGCAGGAGTGTGAAGGCGACGCATAAAAGCCAGGCCGCAGTAAGAGGCAGGACCCTGTACCCGGCAAGAATGATTCCCCCCAGCAAGGGGATCAGCGCCCGCAGAAAAGGTGCCTTCCCGGCCCGTTCATCTATCATCGGGGTTCATATAAACGCCTTTTCCCCTTTATGCAAAAAAGGACGGCATATCGGTTTCAGGTTTTACAATTTTGGCTAATTTTACCGGGAACAGGTGCAGAGGAGGAAATTCCCCCTTTCAATTCAAAATCATTACATCATGACCAAACTGAAAACCACTTACATGGGCCTGGAGCTGAAAAATCCGGTGATCGTCGGGGCCAGCAATCTTGTTACAAATACCGAAAAATTAAAGCAACTCGAAAAGGCAGGCGCCGCAGCGGTCGTCTTCAAATCCCTGTTCGAGGAGCAGATCCAGCTGGAGGCCATGCAGATGGGTGAGGAATTGGACGAATATGCCGATCGCCATGCGGAAATGACCACTCTTTTCCCGCAGCTCGAGCATGCGGGACCGAGGGAACACCTGATGAATGTCAGGAAGGCAAGGGAAGTCCTGAATATACCGCTGATCGCAAGCCTGAATGCGATTTACAGGGAAACATGGCTGGAATATGCCAAACTCCTTGAAGACAACGGAGCGGACGGCCTCGAGCTTAATTTTTACTCGGTGCCGAGAGATCCCTCCGTAAGCGGGGAGGAAATAATCAGGGAACAGGTCGGTATCCTCGAACAGGTGAAGAAAAGCATATCCATACCGGTAAGCGTCAAGCTAAGCCCGTTCTATGCCAATCCCCTGAACGTGATCGCACGCATGGACAAGGCCGGAGCAGATGCCTTTGTCCTGTTCAACCGCCTTTTCCAGCCCGAAATCGACCTCGACAGTGAAAGCCATGTGGTGAATTTCCCCCTGAGCGAAAAAAACGAAAGCAAGCTTCCGCTCAGGTTTACCGGCCTGCTGCACGGGACCCTCAGGGCAAGCATCGCCAGCAATACCGGGATACAGGACGGCAGGGATGTGATCAAAATGATCCTTGCGGGCGCCGATGCGGTACAGGTTGTCGGGACGGTATACAAGAACAGTACGGATTACATCGCCACCATGCTGGCCGACATTGAATCATGGATGGCCGGCAAGGGATACAAGACGCTTAAGGATTTCCGGGGGAAACTTTCCAACAAGCAGACCGGGGATCCCTTCGTTTACAAAAGGGCGCAATACGTCGACCTGCTCCTGAAGTCGGATGAAATATTCAAAAAGCAGGGGCTGCTTTGATTCATTTCCCGGGGAACCTGATCTTGTAGGAAACCTCCGTATTTCCCTTTGAAATGGCTTTCAGCTTCGCATTCAGCATGCGCCTGCGCAGGGGCGAGATCCTGTCGGTAAAGAGGATCCCGTTCAGGTGGTCGAGCTCGTGCTGCAGTATCCTGGCCTTGTATCCCTCATAGTACTGATCGAACGGACTCAGATTCTCATCCATGTACTGCAGGCGTATCCTGGAGGGCCGCTTCACATCTTCACGAATGTTCGGTATGCTCAGGCAACCCTCGTTGAATTCCGTCTCCTCCCCGTCCTCCTCGATGATATGCGGATTGATGAAAGCCTGCCTGAAATCTTCCAGCCCGTGCTCCTCCGCGTTCTCCACCTTCGTTGCATCCACGACCACTACGCGGTCGGTGATCCCTATCTGGTTCGCGGCAAAACCGACGCCTTCCGCCTGGTACATGGTCTCGAACATATCCCCTATCAGCTTCCCGAGACCATTGTAATCCCCGTCGATGTCCCTTGCCACTTTCCTAAGTGCCGGCATCCCGTAAACATGAACCGGGTATATCATCCTGCAGTCTTTTTTTCCTTTTTGTTTTTTTCCGAATCCAGGTAGGATTGCAATATAATTGCAGCGCTGATCCTGTCTACAAGCGCCTTGTCCCTCCGTGCCATTTTCGGAACCCCGGACTCGATCACGGAACTTTCCGCCATTTTCGATGTAAAACGCTCGTCGTACAGCGTCACCGGAATGTCCGGGAACTCCCCCCGGAACCATTCCAGGAAAGGATCTATGTACCGCACCGCTTCCGAAGGTTCGTTGTTCAGCTTCCGCGGATAACCCACCACCATCCCGTCAACATTCTCTTTCTCAAAGTATTTCAGCAGGTAACCGCGGATGTCCCGGGCCGGTACGGTATCCACCGCGCTTGCAATGATCCGCAACGGGTCCGTAACCGCGACCCCTATCCTTTTCTTTCCGTAATCCAGGCAAATCAGGCGTCCCATCGTGACGATTAATTTAATCTGATTCTAAATTGCAAATTTATTAAAAATCTCCAACATATGAACAGACCCTGTGAAGAGCAGCATTAAGTTTTGCGAAGCAAAATTTGCCGGCTGCGGTTTCACAGGATCTGTATATATGTATTGCTTATGTTGGAATTCAGCCCTGCACCTTACCGGTGGAATATTCCATGGCCGCCATACGCTTGTAGCTCTCGTACCGCCATTTTGCATTTTCCTCTGCAGATGCGAAAAGCTCGGCCGCATTTTCCGGGAATGACTTTTTCAGGGAGGTAAACCTTACCTCCGAATTCAGGAATTGCTGGAACAGCGACCAGTCAGGCTCTTTAGAATCGAGCTGGAAAGGGTTCTTCCCTTCCTTTTCGAGCTCCGGGTTGAACCTGTAGAGATGCCAGAACCCCGACTTGACCGCATTGTCCATCTGTTCCTGCGATTTGCCCATCCCTGCACGCAGGCCGTGATTGATGCACGGCGAATAGGCGATGATGATGGAAGGCCCGCGGTAAGCCTCGGCCTCTTTGACGGCCCTGAAAAGCTGCGAATGGCTTGCCCCCATGGCAACCTGTGCGACATATACGTAACCGTAGCTCAGGGCCATCATGCCCAGGTCCTTTTTACGTATCTTTTTACCTGAGGCTGCAAACTTGGCCACGGCGCCGACCGGGGTCGACTTCGACGATTGCCCCCCTGTATTCGAATACACTTCCGTATCCAGGACCAGCACATTTACGTCCTGGCCCGAGGCAAGCACATGATCGAGCCCCCCGTACCCTATGTCATAGGCCCATCCGTCGCCGCCGATGACCCATACTGATTTCTTCACCAGGTACTGTGCGAGTGCAAGGATTTCCTCCGCAAAGGGATTCTTTTCCTTTTTGCATGCCGCAAGCACCTTTTCGGACGCCTCTCTCGATCCTTCCGCATCGTCCATGTTCTCAATCCACTGCCTGAAGGCATCCCCTGTCGCGTCTGCGACTCCCTTCTGCATGGCGCTTTCCATCCGCATGGCGATCCTGTGGCGCAGCTTGTTGACGCCCAGCGCCATCCCGAACCCGTATTCCGCATTGTCCTCGAACAGGGAATTCGCCCAGGCG